>JBHJIR010000155.1:0-9935 GCA_050043265.1 Kiloniellaceae bacterium | reverse complement strand
GCACCACCGGCGTATCGGCGTCCAGGGCCGGCGCCAGATCGGCGACGGGCGCGAGGTCCTTGTAGTCGATCTCCACCAGGCCGACGGCGGCCCCGGCGATCGCCCGGCTGGGGGCGACCACCGCGGCGACCGGTTCGCCCTGGAAGAACACCTTGCCGTTGGCCAGCGGCCACTGCGGCGCCGACTTGATGCCCTTCAGGTGGTCGAGAACGCCGACCCAGGGGGAGCAATGATCCTTCAGGTCCTCCATGGTGACGACGCGCACGACGCCCGGCAGCGCCGCCGCCGCGGACTTGTCGACGGAGACGATCTCGGCATGGGCGTAAGGGCTGCGGCAGAACGCCAGATGGAGCATGCGCGGCAGTTCGATGTCGTCCACGTAGGTGCCGCGCCCCTGCGCCAGGCGTTTCGCGTTGGGCCGGGGGACGCTGCGCCCGATATAGGAATTCGGCTTGTCGAAGGCGCTCATGCCGGAACCGTCGGTCATCGGCCGGCCCCCGCCCGCTTGCGCGCTGTCGTTTCGACGGCATCGACGATGGACTGATAACCGGTGCAGCGGCAGTAGTTGCCCGAGAGGTGCTCGCGGATCTCCGCGCGGCTCGGCACCGGGCGGCGGTCCAGCAGCTCGGCCGCGCTCATCAGCATGCCCGGAGTGCAGTAGCCGCACTGCAGGGCGTTGCGCGCCACGAACTCTTCCTGCAGGTCTTTCAGCGCGCCGCTTTCGGACACGCCTTCGATGGTCTCCACCGCCGCGCCCTCGCACTGCACGGCCAGCGTCAGGCAGCCGCGCACCATGACGCCGTCCAGGCGCAGGGTGCAGGCGCCGCAGACGCCGTGCTCGCAGCCGACGTGGGTGCCTTTCAGGCCCAGCGCGTCGCGCAGGAAATCGGCCAGGGTGAGCCGCGGTTCGACCGCCCGGCTGACCGGCTCGCCGTTGACCGTCAGGGTAACCATCGTCGGTGCCGCCATGGTGTTAGGCCTCCCCGCCCGCAAATGCCGTCAGCGCCCGCCGCGTCAGCACCTTCATCAGTTGCAGCTTGGTCGCGGCGGAGGTGGTGAGATCCTCCTGCGGCGTGAAGTCGGCCCCCAGGGCGGCGCAGACCGCCTCGATGTCCAGGCCGGCGACCGCCTGGCCGTCCGCCGCCGCCATGGCACCGGCCGCCAGGTGGGGCATGTCCGAGACGGCGAAGAAGACCAGCCGGACGTCGGCCAGGGTGCCGCCGCGCCGTTCGGCGCAGGCCGCCAGACCCGCCATAGCGTAGTCGCCGCGGCGCCGGGCCACTTCGTCGAAATAGCTGACGGTACCGTCCATCGCCAGGGGAATGTCGACGGAGGTGAGAACCTCGGTCGGCTCCAGCGCGGTGGTGTAGGTACCGAGGAAAAAGTCTTCCGCCGCGACCGCCCGTTCGCCGGCGGAACCGGCGAGGTTGAACACCGCCCGCAGCGCCAGCGCGCAGGCCGGCAGTTCCGAGGCCGGATCGGCATTGCACAGCGAACCGCCGAAGGTGCCGCGGTTGCGGATCGCGGCGTGGGCGATAAAGGGAATGGCCGAGGCGATGAGCGGCGCGTGACGCGCCACCAGCTCGGAAGCGGCAATCTCGACGTAGCGGCTCATGGCGCCGATGCGCAGGCTGTCGCCGACCACGGCGATGCCGCGCAACGCCTCCACCGCGTTCACGTCGACGACGATTTCAGGGGCCGCCAGGCGCATGTTCAGCGCCGGCACCAGGCTCTGGCCGCCGGCCAGAATCTTGGCTTCGTCCCCGTGCCTGTCGAGAACGCTGAAGACGTCCTGCAGCGACGTCGCCTTGATGTATTCGAATGCGCGGGGCTTCAAGCGCATCCTCCCCCTGTTCCATGGACGCCCTTATCAGGGCATCTCTTTATTTATCGTTTGATCATTAAATATCTATCGATTGATAATTAAGCTGTCAACAATTAACAAGCAGCGCAGGGAACGGCGGCGGACCGGGACGCCGATGGCGTCCCCATGGCGACAGAGGCCCAGGCATAAGCAAGGGAAGCGGATTGCTCGACAGCGCGAAGACCAAGGCGCCGCGGAAGAAGCGGATGGATCCCGACGCGCGGGAGGCGCACATCGTCGCCGAGGCCGTGCGGTTCTTCGCCGAGCAGGGCTTCGAGGGCAAGACCCGCGACCTCGCCAAGCGCATCGGCATCACCCAGCCCCTGCTCTACCGCTACTTCCCCAGCAAGGAGAGCCTGATCGAGCGGGTCTACCAGGAGGTCTACGTGCGCCGCTGGAACCCGGCGTGGGAAGGCCTGATCACCGACCGCGGCATTCCCCTGCCCGAGCGCCTCTGCCGCTTCTACAAGGAATACTCGCACGCGGTTTACGACTACGTCTGGGTCCGCATGTTCGTCTACTCGGGCCTGAAGGGCGTCGACATCAACGACCGCTACCTGCGCAGCATCAAGGACAAGGTGCTGCGCCCGGTCTGCACCGAACTGCGCCACGCCCACGGCCTGCCGACGCCGCAGGACGTGCCCATCGGCGCCCAGGAACTCGAACTCGCCTGGGGGCTCCACGGCAGCTTCTTCTACCGCGCCATCCGCCGCTACATCTACAACCTGACGACCACCGCCGACAGCGACCTCTCCATCGAAAACGAGGTGACGGTCTTCCTCGCCGGCGTCGAAGCGGTACAAAGGAAACTGGTGGAAGCCGGGTCAGCCGAAGCCCGGGCCGGCAAAGCGTCCTGACCGCGGGCCATGACTCAGCCGGGACAGGCTACAGCGCGGTGTAGGGTACGTAGGGCACGCGCTCACGCTTGGCCGCACGAGGCACCAGTTCTGCGATCGCTTCCTTGAAATGCGCCGTCGCCTGGTGATCCGCCCAGGCCTGCTCGTCGCTGTAGAGCTCGAAGAGAAAGAACTGCAGCGGGTTCGTCGGGGATCGATACGGAAGGAACAACTTCACGCCGGGCTCGGCCATTGTCGGGGAAACGAGACCTTCCAGAATGGCGGCGACAGTATCGCCCTCATTCTCTTTCGCCTCGATGGTAATGGCTATAACGAAGCCCTCGTTCAGATCGCTGGGCGTATAGGCGGTTTGCTGCACGAAGGTATCCCCTCTCTAACATCGGCCGAAGACGGACTTCGACATACACTATCAGAGAGGGAGAATGCTTTGCTCCCGGTCGAAGTGTGCCGGCACCCCCCTATCCCTCCTCACTCACTATAAAACCTCGCGCTGCCGGGTACGGCCAATCAATCTCTCCACGCCCTCTTCAACTTATTCTCTACAACTACAAATTTCTTAAACGCTGCCCTCGCTTTAAAAGATTTCACCTTCCGCTTACGATAGCCGAGAACATTATCTAATCGGCTCCTAGTTATAGGGCTACGCTCGCCAACAATTACCTCGGAAAGCCTAAAACTCGTATGAAAATCTATAAAATAAAGATCTGATACCGGATCCTTCTTTTTCAAACGGCAGAAAGCGCGATACTCCGCCTCATAGCTCCATGCTACGAACTTCATCGTCAGAAGTTTCATCATTTTTTCTTCCGTGAATTCACTGAGAGCATTCAACCCAAATTGCCGGAGGGTCAATCGCTCAGGAAGATATTCGACAGGCATGAATCCAGAATCTTCGTTTACATCAAAACCCAATGCGACACCTCTGTGCTTATCTGCATAATGCCCCCAGAGCAAAGGGTGCTGCCAATCCCGACTCAAACAAATCAAGCCGTACTGGTCAGCCATAGTCTGCTTGAAGCCACGAAGAATCCGTCGATCTTCACGTGAAAGCGCCAAACTGAGAAACTCAAATGGATCGTTTAGTTCATTAATACGCGCGAGCTTTAATCGTCCATCTCGAATCGCTTCGAGCCCGAATCGTTCAGTCGTGAAATAGTAGAGTCGCATATCGACCTCGTTCTTCTTGTCGCGAGGTGTTTCATCTAGCATTCGGTTCCGCTAGAGACAGCATCAAACTACCTTCGAAGGACAGACGTCCTCTACCCCTCTTCCCTCTCCAAAAAATCCTCGCGCTTCAGGCCGTGGTTTTGGAGCTTGTCGTAGAGGGTTTTGCGGGAAATGCCGAGGGCTTCGTAAGTGGCCTTCAGGCTGCCGCCGTGGCGGCGCAGCTCCGCCGCCAGGATGCTCTTCTCCACTGCGTCCAAGCGGTCGGACAGCGGCCCCTGCCCCAAGTCCTGCAAACCGGCAAAAACCGCACTGCCCGGTACGACCTCGCCGAGGCCAAGGACGAAGCGGTCGGCGGCGTTCCTCAGTTCGCGCACGTTGCCGGGCCAGTCGTAGGCCATGAGGGCGGCGAGCAGGCCGCCGTCCAGCTCCGGGATCTCGCGGCGGTAGCGGCCGCGCGCCTCGCGGGCCAGGTGGTGGAACAGCAGCGGCACGTCCTCGCGGCGTTCGCGCAGCGGCGGGAGCGCCAGCGAGACGACGTTCAGGCGGTAGTAGAGATCCTCGCGGAATTTGCCGGCGCGGCACGCGGCGCCGAGGTCGGCCTTGCTGGCGGCGACGAAGCGGATATCGAGCGGCACCGCGGTGTTGGAGCCCAGACGTTCGATGGAGCGCGTCTCGATGGCGCGCAGCAGCTTGACCTGCAGGTCGGGCGGCATGGACTCGATCTCGTCCAGCAGCACGGTGCCGCCGTCGGCGAACTCCAGCTTGCCGGTGCGCGCCTTCTGGGCGCCGGTGAAGGCGCCGGCGACATGGCCGAACAGCTCGCTCTCGATGATGTCGGCGGGCACGGCGCCGCAGTTGATGGCGACGAAGGGCCCCTTGGCCCGCCCGCCGAAGTCGTGCAGCCCGCGGGCGACCACTTCCTTGCCGCTGCCGGTCTCGCCCACCAGCAGCACGTCGGCATCGGTGTCGGCCAGAGCGTGGACCTGGCCGCGCAGCCGTTCCATCGCCGCCGAGCGCCCGACGAGGCGCGCCTCCAGGCCGCTGCCGGTCTCCAGTTCCTGGCGCAGCGCCCGGTTCTCCAGCACCAGGCGGCGCTTTTCCAGGGCGCGGGCAACGACGGTCGCCAGATGCGCCATGTCGAAGGGCTTTTCGATGAAGTCGTAGACCCCGGCACGCATCGCCTCCACCGCCAGCGGCACGTCGCCGTGGCCGGTGACCAGCACCACCGGCAGCGCCGGATCGATCTCCAGCGCGCGCTTCAGCAGAGCGAGCCCGTCCATGCCCGGCATCTTGATGTCGCTGACCAGCACGCCGTAGAGGTTGCGGCTGAGCTGCGGCTCCACTTGGCGCGCGGTGTTGTAGCAGGTGACATCGTGGCCGCAGAGTTCCAGCCCCTGCTTCACCGCGTCGCGCAGCGGTTCCTCGTCGTCGACGAAAAGCACCCGGCCGTCGCTCATGACAGCGCTTCCTCATCTAAAGCTGTCGTCCCGGCACTTGTTGCCGGGCCCCCTTGCCCTAACCGCTTAAATGGATCCCGGGGACAAGCCCCGGGATGACAGCCGGGTATGACGGCGAACCGGTCTGTCACGCCGACTCCTTCAACTGGCCGCGGCGTGCCAGCAGCGGCAGCTCGATGGTGAAGACGGCGCCGCCGGCGGGATGGTTCTCGGCCCGCAGCACGCCGTCGAAATCCTTCACGATGTTGTAGGAGATCGACAGGCCCAGCCCCAGGCCCTCGCCGACGTCCTTGGTGGTAAAGAAGGGAGCGAAGATGCGCCCCAGTTCCTCCGCCGCAATGCCCGGCCCGTGGTCGCGCAGGCTGAGCACCACCTTTTCCCCCAGATCGCGCACGGCAATCTCCAGGCGCGGCGCCGCCGCGTCCTTGGTGGCGTCCAGCGCGTTGGAGACGAGGTTCAGGATGACGTGCTGCAGGCGCACCCGCCCGGCCTGCACGGTCAGGCCGCGGTCCGGCTGGTCGACGCTCACCGTCGCGCCGGCGCGCTCCAGGCGCGTGCGCAGGAAGTCGAGGGTATCGTCCAGCACCTCGGCCAGCACCACCGGGCGCAGGTCGCGGCGCGGCTTGCGCGCGAAGGTCATCAGGTGCTTGCTGCTCTCCGCCATGCGGCCGGTCAGCTCTTTGATGCGCTGCAGGTTGCCGCTCGCCTCGATAACGCGGCTGCGCTCGATCAGCATCTGGGCGTTATCGGCATAGGAGCGGATCGCCGCCAGCGGCTGGTTGAATTCGTGGCTGAGCGCCGCCGACATCTGGCCCAGCGCGGCCAGCTTGCCGGCCTGCACCAGGTCGTCCTGGGCGCGGCGCAGGTCGGCGGTGCGTGCTTCGACGCGGCGTTCCAGATCCTCCGAGGCGCGGCGCTGGTATTCGATGCGGTCGACCAGGCGCGCGCGGCGCTGCAGGATCACGGTGACGATCAGCAGCGGCAACGCCGAGGCCAGGGCCGCGACCACCATGGCGGTGACCGTCTGGGCGCGCGCCAGCCGCGTCGAGGCCAGCACATTGAGGGTCCAGCCGGCGTCCGGCATTTCCTTGGAGACCATGATGTACTCGCGCGGTCCCGCCGCGGCGTCCCCGCGCGCGCCCTCGCCGGCGACGGTCAGCAGCAGCGGCCCGGCGTCGCCGCGGCGGTGCAGGTCCAGGTCCAGCGGCCGCAGGTCGACCGACTCGTAACGCCGGTTCTCGCCGATCGCTTGCAGCGCCGCGGCGTCGAGCGGCGCCAGGCTGCGGAAGCGCCAGTCCGGCTGGCTGGATATGAAGATGACGCCGTGCGGGTCGGTGACGATGACGTCTTCCTCGCTGGCGGTCCAGGCGTGTTCGATGTCGTCCAGACTGACCTTCACCACCACCGCGCCCAGGATATCGCCACCCCGCGATACCTGCGAGGCGAAGTAGTAGCCGCGCTTGCCGGAGGTGGTGCCCAGGGCGAAGTAACGCCCGAGCTGGCCCTGCATGGCCTGCTGGAAATACGGCCGGAAGCTGAAGTTGTTGCCGACGAAGGGCTTCTCGCTGTCCCAGTTGCTGGCCGCGAAGGTCATGCCGTCGGCATCCATGAAATAGGTGTCCTCGGCGCCGGTCAGGCGGTTCACCGTCACCGTCAGCCGGTTGGCACGGGCCTGGACCTCGGGATCGTCGGGCGCCGCGAAAATGTCCGCCACGTCGCCGTGCAGCGCCAGCAGCTTGGGCACCGACTGGTACTTGCCCAGCGCCCCGGAGAGGTTGCTGGCATAGAGGTCCAGCTTGGCGGCGGCGCGGGTGCGGGTCTGCTCGAAGAACAGGTCCTCGGCCCACAGTTGGGTCACCAGCACCGCCGCCAGGCAGGCGCCCAGCGCCACACCCAGCTTGACGGCGCCCAGCCTGACGCCGCCCAGCCTGACGCCACCGCGCGCCCAGCCGCGGCCCGCCCCACCGCGGCCAGCCGGGCCGGGCTCAGCTTTTGAAAAGAGAGCCCGCACCGCTCAGGTAACTCTTCTTGGCCGCGATCTTCTGCTTCACGCGCTCGGCCTCGGCCTCCAGATTCGCCAGATATTCCTCCAGCTCGTCGACCCCCAGGGCGTCGAGGTCCTTCGGTTTGGGCTTCTGCTTGCGCGGCTCCAGGTCGTCCAAATCCATGAGTGAGCCTCCTTTCCTTAGCGGCTTGCCCGGCGGCGCCCTCGGGGGCGCTCTCGGGGGCCGGGCCGCTTTCCAGACCGCTCCCGGCCTATGCCAGGCCCTTGCAATGGCGGGCCGCACTATACTAACACCCCCCGGAGGAACACCATGGGAGAAGGCGATCCACCCGGGCGCCCCCCATCATCGACGTCCGATCAATCGAAATCCAGGAGCCCCACCCATGAGCCAGAGCGCCGGCCTGCCCAGCACCATGAAGGTCATCGAGATCCGCGAGCCCGGCGGCCCGGAGGTTCTGGTCCCCGCCGAGCGGCCCCTGCCGCAGCCGGGCGAGGGCGAAGTGCTGATCAAGGTGGCGGCGGCCGGCGTGAACCGGCCGGACTGCCTGCAGCGCCAGGGCAGCTATCCGCCGCCCAAGGGCGCCTCCGACATCCCCGGCCTGGAAATCGCCGGCGAGATCGCCGCGCTGGGCGCCGGCGTCTCCGGTTTGAAGATCGGCGAGAAGGTCTGCGCCCTGGTCACCGGCGGCGGCTATGCCGAGTACTGCGTCGCCCCGGCGCCCCAGTGCCTGCCGATCCCCAAGGGCTACACCATGGAACAGGCCGCCGCCCTGCCGGAGACCTTCTTCACCGTCTGGGTGAACGTCTTCGTGCGTTCCGACCTGAAGCCGGGCGAGAGCTTCCTGGTGCACGGCGGCACCTCGGGCATCGGCACCACGGCGATCCAACTCGCCAAGGCGCTGGGCAGCACCGTCTTCGCCACGGCCGGCTCGGCCGACAAGGTCGCGGCCTGCACGAAACTGGGCGCCGACCGCGCCATCAACTACCGCGAGGAGGACTTCGTCGAGGCGGTGAAGGAAGCCACCGGCGGCAAGGGCGTCGACGTCATCCTCGACATGGTCGGCGGCGACTACATCCCCCGCGACATCAAGGCCCTGGCCGAGGACGGGCGCCTCAGCTTCATCGCCTTCCTGGGTGGCCCCAAGGCGGAGGTGAACTTCGCCGCCGTCATGATGAAGCGCCTGACCATCACCGGCTCCACCCTGCGCGCGCGCCCGGTGGCGGTGAAGGCGGCCCTGGCCGCCGAGCTGAAGACGAAGGTCTGGCCGCTGCTGGACGCCGGCAAGGACGCCCCGGTGATGGCCGCCAGCTTCCCCCTGGCCGCGGCCGCCAAGGCCCACGCCCTGATGGAAAGCTCCGACCACATCGGCAAGATCGTCCTGACCCTGGACTAGCCTGGGGACCCGAGCCCGGTTTCCCTAGCGGATGACGCCTCAGCCCTGCCACGCCGCCGCGAAGAACGCGGCCGGCGTGGTAGTGGCGGCGACCCGTTCACTGCCGGGGGCGCCGAAATCGATCCACCCGGTGTTCACACCCTCCCACATTTCCTCGTAGGGTCCGCTGGTCTCAGGGGTCAGGCCCATGGCTTCCAGGCGGGCCGGCCGCGCCTCCGGCGGGAACGTCCGCGCCTCGACCGGGCGCCCCAGCGCTTCACTCATCGCGCGCGCAAGCTCGTCCGGGCTGAAGGGCGTGCCGAGTTCCACGATCTTCTTGCCGCTCCAGTTCCCGGTCAGCAGCCGGGCGCCCTCCCGGCCGATATCCCCGGAGGCGATCATCGGCACGGACCGGTCCGTCGGCGCCAGCAGGCTGTCGAAGAGTCCGCTGGAGGCCGCGCGGGCCCGTTCATAGACGAAGTTGTCGAGAAAACAGCCGGCCCTGATAACGGCGGTCGGCATGGGCAAATCGCTCAGCGCCTGTTCCATCAAGTGGGTCGCGGTGATCAGCCCCAGGCCGCTGTCCCGCTCCGACCCGAAGGAGGACAGCAGCACCAGCCGTGGCGGCGGTGTCTGGTGCAGGGCCGCGCGGTAACTCGCGATCATGGCCTTGGCCTCCGGGAAGCCCGGCTGCGGCGCCAGGAGCGGCGGCAACATCAGGAAGGCCGCCGCGACGCCGTCCAGGGCCGCGGCGAGCGAGGCGGCGGCGGTGAAGTCGCCCTGTTGGAGTTCGACCCCCCGCCGCGCCCAGTCAGAGGCTTTCTGCGGGTCGCGAACCAGCGCACGGACCGGCCGGCCGGCTTCCAACAGCGTCCGAGCGGCCGCGCCGCCCACCTTCCCGGTGATTCCGGCAATGAAAAACATGTGATAGTGCTCCCGTACGACCAACGTTACACGATCACTCGTATCAAATTACTCTCGCGAGAGCAATATGTCTTCGATCCGCCTGTTCATTCTGTCTTCCTTCGACGAGCTCGGGCCGATGCACGGCCACCGTCTGCGGCTGGAAGCCGAGCGCAAGCACGTGCACCTGTGGACCGACATCTCGGTGGTCGCCGTCTCAGTATCAAAAAAGCGGCTGGCCGCGGAAGGGGTGCTGCAGGGAGCGGGCCAGGGGCAGGGGGGGGGCCGGCGGGTCCGGGGGCTGGAGGG
>JBHJIR010000154.1:0-7403 GCA_050043265.1 Kiloniellaceae bacterium | reverse complement strand
CCGTCGCCGCGGCCGCCGGCAGCCGGCTGGCCGCGCCCCCGCCGGCGCTGTGCACCGACAACGCGGCGATGATCGCCTGGGCCGGCGCCGAGCGCCTCGCCCTGGGCCTGACCGACCCGCTGGACTTCGCCGCCCGCCCGCGCTGGCCGCTGGAACGCCTGCGGCCCGACGCAACCGCCCGCCGTGCCGGATAGCCCCCTCACCATCGGCGTGGTGGGCGCCGGCGCCTGGGGCAGCGCGCTGGCCCGCGTATGCGGCCGGGCCCAGAGCGAGGTCGACGGCCGCGTCCTGCTGTGGGGCCGAGCCCCGGAGCTGATGGCGGCGATCGCCGCGCGCCACGAGAATCCCACCTACCTGCCGGGCATCGCCCTGGCCCCGGCGGTGACGGCGACGGCGACGCTGGCCGACCTCGCCGCCGTCCGGCTGTGCCTGCTGGCGGTGCCGGCCCAGGCGCTGCGCCCGGTGGCGCAGGACCTGGCGGCGGTCATCGGCCCGGACGTGCCGGTGGTGCTCTGCGCCAAGGGCATCGAGGCCGGCAGCGGCAAGCTGATGACCGAGGTGGCCGCCGAGACGCTGCCCGGCCGGCCGCTGGCCGTGCTGTCGGGGCCGACCTTCGCTGGCGAGGTGGCGCGCGGCCTGCCGACCGCCGTCGCCCTGGCCAGCAGTGACCGGGACCTGGCCGCGCGCCTGGTCGTGACCCTGGGCAGCCGCAGCTTCCGGCCCTACCTTTCCGACGATCCGCTGGGGGCCGAGATCGCCGGCGCGGTGAAGAACGTGCTGGCCATCGCCTGCGGCATCGTCGCCGGGCGGCAACTGGGCGACAACGCCCGCGCCGCCCTGATCACCCGCGGCCTGGCCGAGATGTCGCGCCTGGTGCTGGCGCGCGGCGGCAAGGCGGAGACCCTGATGGGCCTCGCCGGGCTGGGCGACCTGACCCTGACCTGCACCGCCACCCAGTCGCGCAACTACAGCTTCGGCGTCGCCCTGGGCCGCGGCGAGAGCGTCGAAGCCGCCAGCGCCGCCAGCCGCGGAGTGGTGGAGGGGCGTTATTCCGCCGCCGCGACCCTGGCGATGGCCGCAGGACTGACGGTCGAGATGCCGATCTGCGCGGCGGGCGACGCGGTGGTGAACCGGGGTGCCGACCTGGAGGAAACCATCGCCGGACTGCTGGGCCGGCCTTTCAAGGCCGAGGGCTTTTCGGCATAGTGGCGCCCGCCCAAGCGGGCGGATGCCAATTCGAACAACCGCGTTATCGTTGCTTTATCGTTGCTTTCTGGGAGTGCCGCCGATGAACTTCGTCCTCACCTGTGTCGACAAGACCGACCACGGTCACCTGCGGACCGAGAACCGCCCCGCCCACCTCGACTACCTGAAGAGCAACCTGGACAAGATCGTCCTCGCCGGCCCGACCACCACCGAAGACGGCCAGGCGATGACCGGCAGCGTGCTGGTGATCGCCGTCGCCGACCGCGCCGCCGCCGAGGCCTTCGCCACCGGCGATCCCTACGCCAAGGCCGGCCTGTTCGAGAGCGTCACCATCAAGCCCTTCAAGAAAGTCCTTCCGTAAGAGGTCCGCGAATATGGCGTATTGGCTGGTTAAATCGGAGCCCGGCACCTGGTCGTGGGACGACCAGGTAAAGGCGAAGGTCACCGGGTGGGACGGCGTGCGCAACTACCAGGCCGCCAACAACATGAAGGCCATGGCGCTGGGCGACCTTTGCTTCTTCTATCACTCGGTGAACGAGAAGCAGATCGTCGGCATCGTCGAGGTGGTGAAGCTGTACCGCCCCGACCCGAGCGATCCCAGCGGGCGCTTCGGCATGGTCGACGTGAAGGCGGTGAAGCCCTTCGTCCAGCCGGTCACCCTGGCCGACATCAAGGCCGAACCGCGCCTGCAGGACCTGGCCCTGGTGCGCCAGTCGCGCCTGTCCGTGCTGCCGGTCGGCAAGGAGGAGTGGGCGCTGATCTGCAAGATGGGCAAGACGCCCACCAAATAGGGGGCCTCAGATGAGCCACGCCCTCGCCGGTACGCCGCTGTGCCGACTGGACGAGATCGCCGACGGCGAGGCCCGCGGCTTCGTCCTGGGCAGCGGCGACGACGCGCTGCTGATCTTCGTCGTGCGCCAGGGCGACAGCGCCTATGCCTATCGAAACGCCTGTCCGCACCAGAACACGCCGCTGGACTGGGGCGGCTTTCGCGACGATGGGCATTTCATCAGCTTCGACAGCGGCAACATCCTCTGCGCCACCCACGGCGCCGAGTTCCGCGTCGAGGACGGTTTCTGCCTCTGGGGCCCGTGCGCCGGCTACAGCCTGCAGGCCGTCGAGATCAGCCGGGATGCCCGGGGGGACGCCCGGGGGGATGCCCCCGGCGACGATCCCGGCGACGCCCCGGGAGCCAGGGAGGGCCTGCTGCGCTTCCAGGGCCTGAAGCCGCCGCTGCCCGGGCCCGGCGGCGGGCCCAGCCGCTGAGACTGGCCGCCGCCCCCACAGCACCCCCCCAAGCTGGCCCCGGTAAGGCCTTGTTTTCAGGAGGCGCAGCGGAAATAATCGCGACAAGTCCAGAAGGCGGCAGTAGGGCAGCAGGCCGCCCAGTCCTATGTGCATAGGGTCCCCGAAAGCGGGCCCTATCCAACCGAGCAGGGAGGCCGGTAAATCCATGTCGGAAAATTCAGTATTTCCCGTTCCCGCCACGGCGGCAGAAAACGCCTGGTGTGACGAAGCGGGCTATTTCAAGCTCTACGAACAGTCGATCGCCGACCCGGAAACCTTCTGGGGCGAGCACGGCAAACGCATCCACTGGTTCAAGCCCTACAGCCAGGTGAAGGACGTCAGCTTCGGCCCCGGAGACGTCAGCATCAAGTGGTTCGCCGACGGCACGACCAACGCCTGCTACAACTGCATCGACCGCCATCTGCCGGCGAAGAAGGACGACACCGCCATCATCTGGGAGGGCGACAGCCCCTCGGAACATCTGCACATCAGCTATGGCGAGCTGTACGAGAACGTCTGCCGCCTGGCCAACGCGATGAAGGCGCGCGGCGTGAAGAAGGGCGACCGCGTCACCCTGTACATGCCGATGATCCCGGAAGCGGCCTACGCCATGCTGGCCTGCGCGCGCATCGGCGCGATCCACTCGGTGGTGTTCGGCGGCTTCTCGCCCGACGCGCTGGCCGGGCGCATCCAGGACTGTGAATCGACCTGCGTGATCACCGCCGACGAGGGCATGCGCGGCGGCCGCAAGGTGCCGCTGAAGGCCAACTGCGACGCAGCGCTGAAGAACTGCCCCGGCGTGGAAACGGTGTTCGTGGTGCGCCGCACCGGCGGCAGCGTCACCTGGGCCGACGGCCGCGACGTGTGGTATCACGAGGCCTGCGCCGCCGCCTCCGACGACTGCCCGGCCGAGGAGCTGGACGCCGAGACGCCGCTGTTCATCCTCTACACCTCCGGGTCGACCGGTAAGCCCAAGGGTGTGCTGCACACCACCGGTGGCTACATGGTCTATGCCGCGATAACCCACCAGTACGTCTTCGACTACCACGACGGCGATGTCTACTGGTGCACCGCCGACGTCGGCTGGGTGACGGGCCACAGCTACATCGTCTACGGGCCGCTGGCCAACGGGGCGACCACGCTGATGTTCGAGGGCGTGCCGAACTATCCCGACGCCTCGCGCTTCTGGCAGGTCTGCGACAAGCACAAGGTGAACATCTTCTACACCGCGCCGACCGCCATCCGCGCCCTGATGCGCGAAGGCGAAGACCTGGTGAAGCGCACCAAGCGCACCTCGCTGCGCCTGTTGGGCTCGGTCGGCGAGCCGATCAATCCGGAAGCCTGGCTGTGGTATCACAACGTGGTCGGCGACGGGCGCTGCCCCATCGTCGATACCTGGTGGCAGACCGAGACCGGCGGCATCCTGATCACCCCGCTGCCCGGCGCCACGCCGCTGAAGCCGGGCTCGGCGCCGCGGCCGTTCTTCGGTGTCCGCCCGGTCATCGTCGATGCCGAGGGCCAGCACCTGGAAGGCGCCACCGAGGGCAACCTCTGCATCGCCGAGTCGTGGCCGGGCCAGATGCGCACGGTCTACGGCGACCACGAGCGTTTCATCCAGACCTACTTCTCGACCTACCCGGGCAAGTACTTCACCGGCGACGGCTGCCGGCGCGACGCCGACGGCTACTACTGGATCACCGGGCGCGTCGATGACGTCATCAACGTGTCCGGCCACCGCATGGGCACCGCCGAGGTGGAAAGCGCCCTGGTCGCCCACGGCAAGGTCGCCGAGTCCGCCGTGGTCGGCTACCCCCACAACATCAAGGGCCAGGGCATCTACGCCTACGTGACGCTGAACGCCGGCGAGGAACCGACCGACGAGCTGCGCAAGGAACTGGTGCAGTGGGTGCGCAAGGAGATCGGCCCGATCGCCTCGCCGGACCTGATCCAGTGGGCGCCCGGGCTGCCGAAGACTCGCTCCGGCAAGATCATGCGCCGCATCCTGCGCAAGATCGCCGAGAACGACTATTCGAACCTGGGCGACACCTCGACCCTGGCCGACCCCGGCGTGGTCGACGACCTGATCACCAACCGCATGAACCGCGGCTGATCCCTGCATCAGTCGTGTGCGACCATAAAGGGCCGGTCCTGACAAAGGACCGGCCCTTTTGCATTCGTCCGGTTCTCAGGTGCCTCGGCCTTTGCTACTCTGACGCGTCATCTTCAGGGGGAACACAATGCCATTGCAGAAAAGCAGAAAGTCCAACTGCCGGTGGCAAGTTTCCGGTCGATGGTTGGCGTTGGTCGGTTCCCTCACCCTTGCCGCCTGCGCCGCTGCGCCGGCCGGCGGTGGCCGCTACGTCGAGAACCCGGCAGCTTGGAAAACCATCGACCTGGCCGAAGCCGACATGACCCTGCCGCTGGTCACGCCGATCGAGATCGCGAGCCTGGAAAGGCAGGAGCACGGCAGCCAGGAGCGCCGCGAGATCTACACCTTTCAGGGCGTCGAAGGCTACGTGAAGACGACGCGGCGGATCGCCGGTGCCTATCCTGAAACCTATGTGCAATCGCTGAAGGCGGGCTATGCCGCGCGGCCCTATATCGCGCAACTCTCATTGCCGTCCGCGGACAGGATCAAGACGCAAGTCAACTGGGCCTTCCTGAACGGAAAATCCCTGGACGGAAAATTCCTGTCGCGCGGATTTACGGCGGAAGGCGCAGCCCCGCCGCGCTACGATAACTGCTTTGTTGCACGCACCGCCTACCTGATGGTCGACTTGGAAGCCATCAAGCGAACGCCCGATGCCGTCGACACGGTGGTTGAGGTTCTGCTGTGCGGCAACCGCGGCGACCTGCCCCCCTACAATGACATGGTGAAGATGCTGGCGCAGATTGATGTGGTGGCCGACCGCGACACCTTCCGACAAGAATTGGCTGATCGTACGGCCGGGAACACCTGATGACGCGCCGCCGATGGCAGTTCACACTTGCCGGCGCGGCCCTCGCGCTACTCGCTGCCTGCGCGAGCGCGCCGGACGACGACGGCGCCGGACGCACGGTGCAGATGCCGCTGGAGTGGGACAGCATCGACCTGGCCGAGGCCGACCTGGACCTGCCGCTGGTCGCGCCGCTGGAGATCGCCACCCTGTCCAAGCGCATCGGCGAGGGACAGGTCTTCGAGAACCTCTACACCTTTCACGGCGTGAAGGGCTACGTGCTGACTTCGCGGGTCGTGTTCGGCGGCTATACCGAGCGCTACTCCAAGACGCTGGGCTCGCTCAGCGACTTCAAGACCCATGCGGCGGAACTCTCGCTGCCGCCCGGCGGCAAGATGACGGTGCAGGACGCCCGCCCCTTCCTGAACGGCAAGCCGCTGACCCGCGGTTTCGTCGCCACGGCGACGGCGGAGCCCTATCACGCCCGCTGTTTCGTCGCCCGCATCGGCTACCGGATGGTCGACTACGCCAGCGTGACGCGCGCGCCCGACGTCGTCGACACCGTGGTCGACGTGCTGCTGTGCGGCGACCTGCCCCGCGATACGGCGCTGCTGCAGATGCTGACGAAAGTGACAGCAGTGGAAGACCGCGCCGCCTTCCGCCGCAAGCTGTCGAAGCTGCCGATCGGCACGATCTAGCTAGATCGCTTCGGCAAAGGCCTCGGCAAGCCTGCGCGCACCGCGTTCAATCTCCTTTTCGGAAATCGCCGCGTAGCCCATCAGCAGGCCGGGGCGCCGCGTTTCCCCCTTGGCCGGCGGCGCGGCGTAGTAGTCGCAGAGCGGCGTCAGCGAAATGCCCGCCGCCTCCGCGACCGCCGCCGCGCCGCGATCCCCGAGAGATTCTGCCAGAGTTGGCTTCAGCCAGGCCACCAGATGCAGGCCGGCATCGTCCGGCGGCACCTCGAGAAAATCGCCGAGGTGGCGCTGCGCCGCCGCCAGCAGCGCCGTCTGGCGCGCCGCGTAGAGCCGGCGCATGCGGCGCACGTGGGTGGCGAAGTGACCCTCGTCGATGAAGGCGGCGAGCACCGGCTGGATCACCGCCGTCGGCTGCGCGCCCAGCGCGTTCTGCGCGTCGCTGACCGCATCGACCAAGCTCTCCGGCACCACCAGGTAGCCGAGGCGGATGGAGGGAAACAGCACCTTGGAAAAGGAGCCGATGTAGATGACCCGGGCCGGCTCGGCCGTAGCGCCCCCCTGGCGCGCACCTTCCTGGCGCTGGGTCGCCAGGCTGAGCAGGGACGCGAGGGGACGGCCGGCATAGCGGTATTCGCTGTCGTAATCGTCCTCCAGGATCCACGAGCCGCTGTCGCGCGCCCATTCCAGCAGTTCCAGCCGGCGGGCCAGGGTCATCGGCGTGCCCAGCGGGTAGTGGTGAGTCGGCGTCACGATGGCCGCGCGGGCCGCGGGCGCGCGGCGCTGCCCCTCGGCCACCATGATGCCCTCACCGTCCAGCGGCACCGGCACCGGCCGCGCCCCGGCGGCAATAAGCGGCCCGCGCAGGCCGGGATAGCCGGGGTCCTCGACCCAGGTCTCGTCGCCGGGCTGGAGCAGCAGCTGGATCATCAGATCCAGCGATTGCTGCGCACCCGCCGTGATGATGACCTGGCGCCAGTCGCAGGTAAGCCCCCGAAACGTCGCGAGGTAACGCGCGATGGCCTCGCGCAGCACCTGCAGGCCGGCGGGCGCGCCGAGCCGCGCCAGGGCCGCCGCCGGGTGGCGCCAGAGGCGGTTGTGCAGGCGGGTCCAGACGTCAAAGGGAAACTCGGCCGTCTCCGGCGCGCCGGGCAGGAACGCGCGCAGCGGGCCGCTGCCGGTCCGCCGCAGGCCCATGAGGGCGCGGCCGCGCGGCGACAGCAGCGCCAGGGGATCCGCCGGTGCGCCACCGTCTGCCGGCAGGAGCTCCGCCCCGGCCGGC
>JBHJIR010000153.1:0-28618 GCA_050043265.1 Kiloniellaceae bacterium | reverse complement strand
GTGATCGCCCTTCTTCAGGGACTTCACCCCCGGGCCGGTGTCGACCACCACGCCGGCGCCCTCGTGGCCCAGGATCGCCGGGAACAGCCCCTCGGGATCGTCGCCCGACAGGGTGAAGGCATCGGTGTGGCAGATCCCCGTGGCCTTCACCTCCACCAGCACCTCGCCTTCCTTCGGCCCCTCCAGCTGGACCGTCATCACTTCCAGCGGTTTGCCCGCCTCAACCGCCACCGCAGCACGCACGTCCATAACCGACGTCTCCCTAAAACTTGCATCACATCACCGGACGGTCGTTGGTCGACCGATCCCTTTGTTTTTACGGGAAACGCGGGGCTCCTCTCCATAGTCCTAAAGTACGCCCCCGGCGGACGCGTCCACCCGATTTGTACCGCCGCCGATGCGCCGCGGGCAGCGCGCAGCACCATGATCTCCGGCACGGACAGCCTTCAGCCGCGGGTTGAGGGCACGATCCGTCGCACCTCCGCGCCGCCGATACGGCCATCGGGTCTGCCGCAAAGGCAGCGGCGCGATGGCAGGGCTTCCGAGAGACTTCTTTGGCTATAGCACTTTAGGCCTATTTGGCGCCCCCGCCGCTTGCCTGATAATCGCTCGCAGCATCTCCCAAACAACGGACGGCAACAGACCGCGGGGGGAGAGCGGGAGGACTTTTGCTGACCAGATATCTTGCCACCGCCGGTTTCATCCTGGCCGCCCTGACGGTGCCGCTTTCGGGCCCGCTTTCCGGCACTGCCGCGGCCGCCGCGCTGGACCTGCCCATCGTGTTCCTGACACGCGCCGAGGAGCCACGCCTGCCGCTGTCCTTCGTCGACCCGGTGGTGGAGGATCCCGGCGTGTGGGGCGCCCGCCTGGCAATCAAGGACAACCAGACCACCGGCAGTTTCCTCGGCCACACCTACGAACTGGTCGAGGTGACGGTGCCGGCCGATGGCGATGCCGCCACCGTCTTCGCCGAACAACGGGACGCCGGTCGGCATCTGTTCATATCCGATCTGCCGCGCGACGACCTGCTGGCCATCGCGCGGCTGCCCGGCGCCGATGACACACTGATCTTCAACGACCGCGTCGCCGACGACGACCTGCGCCTCAACACCTGCTTTGCGCCGGTATTTCATACGGCGCTCAGCCGCGCCATGCGCGCCGACGCCCTGGTTCAGTTCCTGGTGTGGAAAAAATGGACCGATCTCTTCCTCTTCGCCGGCTCCACCGACGGCGACCAGGCCTACGCCGAGGCCATGCGCCGCGCGGCGAAAAAATTCGGCGCCAGGATCGTGGCCGAGGACAGCTACGCCTACGATCCATCGCCCGGCGCACCGACAGCGGCCACATCCAGGTGCAGCGCCAGATGCCCTTGGCGACCCAGAAGGCCGACGACGACTACGACGTGATGATCGCCGTCGACGAGAATGAGATCTTCGGCGAGTACCTGCCCTTCAACACCTACGCCGCGCGGCCGGTCGCCGGCACCCACGGCCTGGTGCCGTCGGCCTGGCACCGGGTGCAGGAACAGTGGGGCTCGACCCAGTTCCAGCGCCGCTTCACCCAGATCGCCGGCCGCTGGATGGAGGAACGTGACTATGGTGCCTGGCTGGGCGTGCGGGCCATCGGCGAGGCAGTCACCCGCACCGGCAGCGGCGATGTCGCCACCTTGCGCGCCTACCTGCGCGGCGCCGACTTCGCGCTCGGCGGCTTCAAGGGCGTCGGCCTCTCCTTCCGGCCGTGGAACCAGCAGATGCGCCAGCCGGTGCTGCTGGTGAACAAGCGGGTGCTGGTATCGGTGTCGCCGCAGCCCGGTTTCCTGCACCAGCGCACGCCGCTCGACAGCCTGGGTTATGACGAACCGGAAACCGGCTGCGCCCTGCAATGATGCATCACGGGAGACAACCCTTCATGCGAGATCACCTCAAAGAAAATCGCCTCGCGCAAAACCTGCTGAAACACCCGCTGGCAGCACTTGCCTTTGCGGCGACGCTGACCGTCGCCCCGGCGGCCGAGGCGATGACCATCTTCGTGTCGAACGAGAAGGGAAACTCCATCACGGTGATCGACGGCGGCAGCCTGGAAGTCACCGCAACGGTAGAGGTCGGCAACCGGCCGCGCGGCATCGCCCTCGGCAAGGATCACCGCCACCTTTATATCTGTGCCAGCGACGACGACCACATCCAAGTGCTCGATACCGAGAGCCTGGAGATCGTCGGGACCCTGCCCTCCGGCCCCGATCCCGAATTGCTGGTCATTTCACCCGACGGCAAGCGGCTGTACGTCGCCAACGAAGACGACAACCTGGTCACCGTCGTCAATCTGGAAAACGGTACCGCGATGGCCGAGATCCCCGTCGGCGTCGAACCGGAGGGCATGGGAGTCAGCCCCGACGGCAAGACCATCGTCAACACCTCCGAAACCACCAACATGGCGCACTTCATCGACGCCGATACCTTCGAGATCAGGGGCAACGTCCTGGTCGACCAGCGTCCGCGCTTCGCCGAGTTCACCGCCGACGGCAAGGAAGTCTGGGTTTCGGCGGAGATTGGCGGCACGGTCAGCGTAATCGACAGCGAAACCCTGCAGATCAAGAAGAAGATTTCCTTTTCCGTCCCGGCGCTGCAGCCCGAAGCCATCCAGCCGGTCGGCATCCGCATCCTGAAGGACCGCAGCAAGGCCTTCGTCGCCCTCGGCCCCGCCAACCGGGTCGCGATCGTCGACGCCCAGAGCTACGAGGTAACCGACTATGTGCTGGTCGGCCAGCGGGTCTGGCAGTTGGCGCTCACTCCTGACGAGACGCAGCTGTTCTCCACCAACGGCATCAGCAATGACATCACCCTGATCGACATCTCGCGCGCCAAGGCGCGCAAATCGATTGCGACCGGCAGCTACCCCTGGGGCATCGCCATCAAGCCCTGACCGACAACTCTTTTTTTGACGGAGACCTGACCGACATGATGAAAAGAACCGCCCCGCGTTCGTTCCGGCTGGCCGCCTTCGCCGCGGTCGTCAGCACAGCCGTCGGCCTGGCCGTCGCCTGCCCGTCGCCGAGCCAGGCCGAGGGATATCTCGCGACCAAGCCGATCGAACTCGACGAACTGGTGCTCGGAACCGATCCGATCGGCTTCAACGTCTCGGTGAAGGAGTACAATCTGGAGACCGGCCAAGCCTACAGCCTGCTCATCAAGTCCTCGGGCTATCAGGAATATGCGATCGTCGCACCGGAGTTCTTCGACTTCATCTGGCTGCGCAAGGTCGAGGCCGGCGGCTTGGAGATCAAGGCCAATTCGATCTACGAGCTGGAATTCGAGAACGAAGGCGAAGCCGAGATCTTCTTCGTGCCGCTCCGACCGGGAACCTACGAGCTCTATGCCCGTGGCTTGAAGGAAAAGGGCACCGTCGTCACCATCAACGTGAAGTGAGATGATCTTGCGCATAGCGCCGCTTGTCTGCCTTGCGATGCTGACCTTGCTGACCCTGCCGCCCGGGGCCGCTCGGGCTGCGGCGTCCGCAGACGCCGACTGGCCCTGCATCCAGCGCCTGGTGCCGCGCATCGCCGCCGCCCAGGTCTGGGCCGGGCCGGAACCCGACGCCGCCACCTGGCAGGGCGATGCCGACGTCGGCCGCCTTGCCGCCGAGCTGGCGGCGCGGCGCACTCCGCTCGACGAAGCGGAGAAACTGGTCGAGGCCTTCGCCGAGGCCCAGCCCAAGGCCGCCGTCAATGCCAAGCTGACCGCCCTTTTCGGACGCAGCCTGCAGGTCATCAACCAGGACCGTGCCTCGATCATCGCCGGCATCAAGCGCTTCGCCCGCCACCAGCGCCAACTGGCCGAACGCATCCGCCAGACCCGGGCCAGCCTCACGGATGGCAGCAGCGGCGGCACGGCAGATGCCGGCGGCCAGGACGACCTCCGCGAGACGCTGACCTGGGACCAGCGCATTTTCGACGAGCGCGAAAAATCGATGACCTATCTCTGCGAGCAGCCGGTGCTGCTGGAACAGCGCGCCTTCGCCCTGGGGCGCACCATTTATTTCTTCCTGGAGGATTGACGATGACGGCCTGGCGATCCCTGTTGACGGGCTTTGTCGTGGCGGCGGCGCTGCTTGCGGCCCTGCCCCTCCGCGCCGCCGGCGACGGCCTGGACGGTCTGGTGGCCGGCTCCCCCGACGCCGGTATCTACGGCAGCAATCACCTGGCCGGCCTGCCGGACAAGGCGGTGCTGGTGTTCGACTACACCTTCGAGGGCACCCTGCTGGACAAGCCGTTCAGCGACAACGTGCTGCTCGACTTCACCCGGCGCAGCGGCGGCGCCGGGGCAAGTGCTGGGCCAAACGCTGGAGAAGGCGCCGGAGAGGGCGACCGCGGCTTCGACGTCGCCGCGACGCTGTTCCCGCAGACCCGCAAGCTGGAGATCGGCCCGCTGTCGGCGGCCAGGGTGAACCCCATCCTGCTGATCTTCTTTCAGCGCGACGCGACCCAGATGAGCAACGGCACCGGCGGCAACCAGAACTACTTCCGCAACACCATCCGGCGGGTGCTGCAGACCCCGGACCCGGACAGCCTGCAGGCCACCACCATCCAGCTTGACGGCCGCGATGTCGCCGCCAGCGCGGTCGACTTCCGTCCGTTTGCGAAGGACCCCAACCGCGCCCGCCTGCGCGAGTTCGCCGACAAGAACTATCACTTCGTTCTTTCCGATGACGTGCCCGGCGGGATTTACGAAGTCAGCACGGAAACCCCCACTGCGGACGGCAACGGTACCCTGCTGCGCGAAACCTACCGCTTCCGGGAGATGCGGCAATGAAAGCTGTCCTGAAACGCGCGCGCGCTGCCTTGCCTCTCGGCGCCTTACCCCTCGTCAGTTGGCCTCTCGCCGCCTTGACCCTCGCCGCGGCCCTGTTGTTCGCCGCGCCGGCCCGCAGCGCCAACGACTACCCCACCGAGGTCATCGCCGACTACGTGCTGGCCTGCATGGCTGCCAACAACAACAGCGCCCAGGCGCTCAGGCAATGCTCCTGCTCCATCGACGTGGTCGCCTCGCTGCTCAGCTACGATGACTATTCCATGGCCGAAACGGTGCTGCGCATGCGCCAGGTCGCCGGCGGCGGCGAGAAGATGGCGCTGTTCCGCGAAACCCCCTTCGCCAAGGAAACCATCGCCCGGCTGCGCCGCGCCCAGGTCGAGGCCGAGGTACGCTGTTTCCTTTAAAAACAAGGCGCTAAAAACAGGCGCCGACGCTTGTGGATATGCTAGCATCGGTGTCTTCAAAGGGCCGCGCAGACGGCCCCGGAAACAAGAGCATGCAGGGATGAACAGCCAGGGGACGCCCCTATGGCAACGCTAAAAGCCGACAGCAACAGCCCGGGCGCCACGCAGGCACCCGCCACGGACACGCCCATGGCGGACGCCCCCCCGGGCGATCGGGGCATCAACGCCACCCGCCCGGCCATCGCCCGCGCCTGGTCGGCCGCGCGCAATCCGGCCCTGGTCATCGAGGAACTGAACGCCGGCATCGTCGACTGCGACCCGGCTCTGATCACGGTCTTCGTGTCCTCCAACCTGCCTTACGAGGACATCGTCGCGCCCCTCTCGGCAGCCTATCCCGGGGTGCCTCTGGTCGGCTGCACCACCGCCGGCAGCCTGACCTGCGAGAGCTACGAGGCCGACGGCTCCATCGCCATCGCCTTCGACCGTGCCGCCTTCAGCTTCGAGACCTGCCTCTTGACGTCGCTGCGCAGCTACTCGATGGGCCAGGGCGGCGAAGCCATCGAGGCGGCTTACTTCCGCCTGCTGCGCAAGCTGGAGCCGGAACGCGAGAACTTCTTTGCCATGCTGCTGGTCGACGGGCTGTCGCGCCGTGAGGAGGAGATCGCCGCCAGCGCCTATGCGGCCCTCGACGAAGTCCCGATCTTCGGCGCCTCGGCCGGCGACAACCTGAACTTCGATACCACCCAGATCTTCTTCAACGGCGAGGTGCTGGAGGACTCCGCGCTGGTGGTGATCGGTGCCTCGAGCCGCCAGATGGAGGTTTTCAAGTTCGAGCACTTCCGGCCGACAGAACAGAAGATCGTCGTCACCTCGGCCGACCCGGAACGCCGCGTCGTGTGGTCGCTGAACGCCGAGCCGGCAGCCGAAGAGTACGCCCGCCTCATCGGCGTGGCGCCGGACGATCTGACGCCAGAGGTCTTCGCCGCCAACCCCATGCTCGTGCGCATCGGCGGCGAGTTCCACGTCCGCGCCATCCAGCAGGTGGACCGTCAGGGCGCCCTGCACTTCTACTGCGCCATCGACGAGGGCATCGTGCTGACCCTCGCCCACCCGGAGGACATGCGCGACAATCTGGTGCAGAATATGGAGCGCATCAGCGAGCGCATCGGCAAGCTCGACACCGTGCTCTGCTTCGACTGCATCCTGCGCCGCCTGGAGGCCGAACGCCTCGGCATCAAAGACGACCTGCTGCCGATCTTCGCGCGCTACAACATGATCGGCTTCAACACCTACGGGGAACAGTACCGCTTCCTGCATCTGAGCCAGACCCTGACCGGGCTGGCCATCGGGGCGGCATAATGACACCGCCTCCCCTGGGCGCGCCGCTGCCGGCGCCGTCGCAGCACGAGCTGGAAGCGCGCATCGCCGCCCTGGAAGACGAGAACGCCAAGCTGAAGACCGTGCGCGACGCCCTCATCCGCCAGGTCGACCGCAGCCACGATTTTACCGGCAATGCCTACAAGCTGTTCCAGTCGGTCGCCGAGCTGGAGGCCAGCGTCGAGAAGCGCATTCAACGTCTGGCCCGCGCCATGAGCGAAGCCAAGCTCGCCCGCCAGCAACTGCAGCAGGCGATCGACGCCATCGGCGAAGGCTTCATCCTCTACGACAGCAACGACCGCATCGTGCTGTGCAACCGCAAATACCACGACTTCTTTCCGATGCTGGGCGACCTGCTGAAGCCCGGCACCCATTTCAGCGATATCATCCAGGCGGCGGCGGAGGCCGGCGTCATCGTCGAGGCGGTCACCGATCCCGACGCCTGGATCACCTCGCGCGTCGAGTATCACCGCCGCAAGAGCTGCCAGTTCCAGCAGCTGCTGAGCGACGGCCGCTGGATCCAGATCAGCGAGCGGGCCACCAACGACGGCGGCAAGGTGACCATCGTCACCGAGATCACCCACTTTCGCCGCCTGGAGGAGACCCGCCGCCTGACCAAGGTGGCCGAACAGTCCGGCCTGCTGGCGACCACGGTGGCCAATATCGCCCAAGGCGTCGTGGTCTTCGATGCGGAGCTGAAGCTGGTCGCCTGGAACTCGCAGGCCGCCATGCTGCTGAACCTGCCTTATGCCGGCATGCATTCCGGCATGCGTCTCAAGGACCTAGCGCGGGATGTCGCGCGTTACGGCGCCGAGGTACCGAAGGAGCGCCGCCGCGAAGTCTATGAGTGGATCGGCAACGTCAAGAAGCGCTATCCCCTGCGCGTCGAGCTGTCGTACCGCGGCCGCCGCTTCGTCGCCGCCAACTTCCGCACCATGCCCGACGACAGCTTCGTCGTCACCATGACCGACGTCTCGGCCCAGATCAAAGCCGCCAGACTGCTGGAACAGAGCAAGGAGGAGTTGGAAAAGCGCGTCGACGAGCGCACGCACGAACTGCGCCGCCTGAACGAAATCCTGCAGGACGAGGTTCTCCGGCACGAGCTGACGGCCGCAGACCTGGAGCGCTCCCGCAAGGCCGCCGAAGCCGCCAACCTGGGCAAGACCCGCTTCCTCGCGGCCGCCAGCCACGACCTGCTGCAGCCGCTGAACGCGGCGCGGCTCTACCTTTCCGCCCTGGAGGCCTCGCCATTGGTCGCCCCCGGCGCCCGCAACCTGCTCGACAACATCGCCAAGGCCTTCCAGTCAACCGAGGCGCTGCTCAGTACCCTGCTGGACATGTCCAAGATGGACGCCGGCGGCTACCATCCGCGCCTCACCGCGGTATGCGTCGGCGACCTCTTCGAGACCCTGGAGGCCGAGTTCGGGGCGCTGGCCCGGCAGAAGGGCCTGCGGCTGCGCTGCGTCGACTGCTCGGCCTATGTGCGCTCGGACGCGCAGCTGCTGCGCCGCATCGTGCAGAACCTGCTGTCCAACGCCCTGAAGTACACCGACAGCGGATCGATCCTGCTCGGCGCCCGGCGCCACGGCGAAACCCTGTCGATTGAAATCCATGACAGCGGGCCCGGTATCGCGGCGGAGAACCACCTGGCGATCTTCGAGGAGTTCCGCCGCGCCAACCCGCCGGGCACCCAGACCACCGGCCTCGGCCTCGGCCTCGCAATCGTGAAACGGGCCGCCGACCTGCTGGGCCACCTGATCGGGCTGAAATCCCACGTCGGCCGCGGCTCCTGCTACTCGCTGACCGTGCCGCTGCTGTCCCCGGAGGCGCTGCTGGCTACCGCCGCGGCGCCCGGCAGCGCGGACTTCATCCCGCAGCAGACGTCGGATAGCGGGGCGGGCAAGTCCCCCCTGCCGCTCGGCGACGGTCCGCTTTTCGTGCTGGAAAACGACGCCGGGGTGGCCGACGCCATGACGACGCTGTTCGACTACTGGAACCTCAGCAGCATCCGCGCCGCGTCCTATCCGGCACTGCTGGAAATCGCCCAGCGCAACGCCCTGACACCGATGGCCATCGTCGCCGACCTGCACCTGGACGGCGAGATCGACGGCATCGACGCCATCATCCTGCTGCGCGAGCGCCTGGGCCGCGACGTTCCCGGTATCCTGGTGACGGCCGACCAGTCGCGCGAAGTGAAGGAGCGGGCGAAAGCCAAGGGCATCGAGTACTTCTCGAAGCCGATGAAGCCCGCGCAGCTACGCGCCTATCTGTCTCACCTTTCGGCGGAGACCAGGCCGGCCTCCGAGTTGGCCCTCGGCACCGACAGGTGATCCAGCGCCCCGCGCTGGGCCAGCAGCACCGCCTGCATGCGCGAGGAGACCTCCAGCTTTTTCAGGATGGCCGAGACGTGGGCCTTCACCGTGGACTCGCTGATCGACAGCTCGTAGGCGATCTGCTTGTTCAACAGGCCCTCACCCAGCAGACGCAGGACCGTGGTCTGCTGCGGGGTCAGGGTGCCGATGACCCGGGACACCTGGTCGATCTGTTCCAGTTCCTGTGGCGCACAGGGCGCCGACGCCACCGCAAAGGCCGTCTTTCCCGCCAGCACGTCGCGCACCGCCGTTACGATCTCGGCGGCGCTGGACTTCTTGCTGACGTAGCCTAGAGCGCCGTAGCTCTCGGCGAGCTGGGCCAGGCGGGCATCCTCCAGGCCGGAAAGCACCAGGATTGGGATTTTCGGCGCCTCGCGGCGCAACTGCAGCAGGCCCTGAAAACCCTCGACATCGGGCAAGCGCAGGTCGAGCAGCACTAGGTCGATATCTTCGAGCCGACTGACGGTCTCCAGCGCCTCGGCGGCGGAATGCGCCTGCAGCAGCTCGCAAGGTTCGAACGCCGTCCTCAGCATGCCGTCCAACGCCGAACACACCAATGGATGGTCGTCGACAATCAAGAAGAGCATCGTGTTGTTTCCTCCCTTGCGCGGCCTCGGATTTTTTGTCGGCGGGCCGCTTTCTTACTTATCCACAGAATAGTAAGCCCAAGGGCCTGCATGCAATTCACAATTGCAAAAATCGGCCAGGGGCCCTGGTGCCGGCAGGCCACCAAGCCGCCAAACGCATGCCGTCAAATGCATGCAGGGGGAGAACCGCCGGGCTGCTTGCAGCCTGACGGGCGGGCGCCGTCAGCACGAGGGCCAAAATCCGGGCACGAACGTTATCAGGCTTCCGTTTCCAGGGCCCGGTCCAAGACCTAGTCCAGAACCCGGCCGCGGATCCGGGCCAGCCCGCGGCAAGACGACCCGCCCGTGCAATCTGCCGGCGCCGCGCGGCCCGGGGCCTTTTACCCCGCCTGATCATCACATTTAGTTACAAATTATTACAAGAACCCAGCTCAAACCATGGCAAGCGCAAGAAAAACGCCGCCTCCCGGGCCCGGCCATGGGGTGCCGAAACCCCTTACGGCAACGCATTCTGACGCCTCCCAACAGCCTGTGACTAGAAACCCGGACGTATCCAGGCACTATTTTGCTTGTCAGCCAGGGGTCAGGAAACTATGCCACCTCTCGATTGATCCACGATTGCTTCTGTCGTAAATCTCCGGGAACGAGTCGATGGTGCGAATCGCAGGCCGGTCCATCGCCGATCACCGAAGGATTGGGGCATTTGTGATCGAAGCAGGCTGGTTAAGGATCGCCATCGGGGCAAATCTGCCGGAATACCAGGGGAAAGCATTCCTTTGACGTCTTCAGGAATTAACGCGACTGTAAAAAGGCGGCAGACAATGGCATTCTGCGCCATTCTGCGATAGATTTCACGATGTCAGGATGTAAATTGTCGGTAGGTCTGCGGAATTGGTGATTGGCTCTCGATGCCTGCAAGGGGCTGCAGGGAATCGGAATTCCAAAAAGGCGAATTCCGGCCACCGATAAGTGCCGGCCGCCAATAATTGCCAAGTAAACAGGCGCACCCGGCCAAATGACTAAAAGAGACCAGAGTGGGTAAGCTAGGGAATAATTAATGCCAAGTGCTACGGCATCGAACAACAGCAGCCTGTCATTCCGCATCGCAGAATTCGAAACTCTCGTCGACGGATTGGACTACGCCGCAAAGGGCGAGACCGGCTGCAATTTCTTTACACCGCGCGGCGAACTGCAGGAGGCGCTGACCTACCGCGAAATCCGGGACCGGGCCATCGCCATGGCGCAGCGCTTCGCGCGCGCCGGTGTGGAGCGGGGAACCCGCGTCGCCCTGGTTGCCGAAACCAGCGCCGACTTCCTGATCTTCTTCTACGGCTGCCAATACGCCGGGCTCATTCCCGTTCCCCTGCCGCTGACCATCCACCTCGGCGGTCACGGCGCCTATGTCGAGCGCCTGCGCGCCATGCTCGCCAAGGCCGGCGCGCAGATCGCCGTCGGCCCCGCCGACATGCTGCACTACCTGAAGGAAGCGGCCGGCGGCCTCAAGATGGTCGGCACACCGGAGGACTTCTACGCCCTGCCGGCCGAGGGCGGCGATCTCAGGCCCTTCGCCAGCCACGAGGCCTGTTACATCCAGTATTCCTCCGGCAGCACCAGCCTGCCCCGCGGCGTCTTCGTCTCCCAGCGCTCGATCATCGCCAACGCGCGCGGCATCGGCCAGCATGGCCTGGAACTGCGCCCGGGCGACCGTGCCACCTCGTGGCTGCCGCTGTATCACGACATGGGGCTGGTCGGCTTCTGCCTGACGCCGATGCTGAGCCAGATCACCATCGACTACCTGGCCACCAAGAGCTTCGCGCTGCGCCCGCTGACCTGGCCCAAGCTGATCTCCCAGTACGGCGGCACGATCTCGTTCAGCCCGACCTTCGGCTACGAGTTGTGCGCCACCCGCGGCCTCAACGGCTCGGCCAAGACCATCGATCTCAAGCATTGGCGCGTCGCCGGCATCGGCGGCGAAATGGTGCGGGCGGAAATCCTGGAGCGCTTCGCCGATACCTTCGCGGTGACCGGCTTCTCACCCAAGGCCTTCCTGCCCAGCTACGGCATGGCGGAAGCGACGCTGGCCGTCACCTTCGCGCCGCTCGACAAGGGTGTCGAGGTCGACCGCATCGACCAGGAACACTACACCCACACCGGTAACGTCTCACCGGTGAACGGCAAGAAGAACGGCAAGGCGGACGGCGGCGGCGCCAGCCGCGCCGCCCGTTCCTTCGTCATCTGCGGCAAGGCGTTGCCCGAGCATGAGGTGGAGGTGCGCAGCGAAACCAACGCGCCGCTGTCCGACCACCATGTCGGGCGCATCGTGGTGCGCGGGCCCAGCGTGATGGAAGGCTATTACAACGACCCGGCCACCACCGCCGCGGTCACCACCCCGGACGGCTGGCTCGATACCGGCGACCTCGGTTATATGATCGACGGCCGCCTGGTCGTCACCGGCCGCCGCAAGGACCTGGTGATCCTGAACGGCCTCAACATCTGGCCGCAGGACGTCGAATGGGCGGTGGAAGCCCTGGAGGACGTGCGCGGCAGCGACGTCGCCTGCTTCTCCGTCATCGAGCCCGGCGGCGCCGAGCGGATGATCGTGGTGCTGCAATGCCGCCTGCACGACGTCAGCGCGCGCGAGGCGTTGCGCAAGCGGGTGGCCGCCACGGTGCGCCGGACCTGCGGCGCCGACTGCCGCGTGGTGCTGGTGCCGCCGAAGACCCTGAAGTTCACCTCCTCGGGCAAGCTGAGCCGCTCGGCGGTCAAGGAGGACTACATCTCCGGAGAAATCTGCGATCTCAACCTCGCCTATACGGAGCACGAAGATCCCGCCCCGATCTATTCCGAACAGCGAAATTAGGCCGTCCCCGCCCCGCCGCGCCGGCCCCGATCCCGTCCCCGGCCGGCGCCGGCTCTCTCCGCCCGTCCCCCAATGAACAGTCCCACCGCGCCCGACCGCGGCTGCGTCGCCCTGACCGGCGGTTCCGGCTTCGTCGGCGGCCACATCCTGCGCCGGCTGCCGGCCGATGGCTGGCGGGTCCGCGCCCTCGCCCGCCGCCCCGGCGCCCTGCCGGAGGCGCCGGGATTGACCGCGGTCCCCGGCGATCTCGAGTCCGAGACGGCGCTGGCCGAGCTGATGGCCGGCGCCGATGCGGTCGTCCACTGTGCCGGTCTGGTCGCCGCCCGCAGCGCCGCCGAGTTTCATCGGGTGAATGCCGAGGGCACCGGCAGGGTGCTCGACGCCGCCGCGGCCGGCGGCGGCAAACGCCGCTTTGTGCTGATCTCTTCCCTGGCCGCCCGCGAACCCCAACTGTCGCCCTACGCCGCCAGCAAGCGCCAGGCCGAAGCACTGCTGCAGCAATCCGGCGGCGGCCTCGACTGGCAGGTGCTGCGCCCGCCGGTGGTCTACGGCCCCGGTGATCGCGCCACCCTGCCCCTGTTTCGCCAGTTCGCCCGCGGCCTGGTGCTGCGCCCGGCCGGCCAGGGCCGCTTCTCCATGCTCTATGTCGAGGATCTGGCGGCGGCAGTCGCCGCCCTGCTGGATCAGGCCCTGCCGTCGGCACGGGTGATGGAACTGGACGACGGCAGCCCCGGCGGTTACGGCTGGGACGACATCCTGGCCGCGGCGGAGCGCCAGTTCGGCCGCCGCGTTCGGGGACTGGCGGTGCCACGCCCGATCCAGCGGCTGGCGGCCGGCCTCGGCACGCTGGGCGCCGCGGTGACCGGGCGTCCGCCGATCCTGTCCCAAGGCAAGGTCAACGAAATCGCCCACCCGGACTGGGTGAGCCGCCACAACCTGCTCGGCGATTGCATTTCCTGGTCGGCAGCGGTACGGCTGGACGAGGGTTTCTCCAGGAGCGCCGCATGGTATAAGGCAGCTGGCTGGCTTTGACCGGGCCAGCGCCGGACGCCTTTGGAGTCCTGCGCCGGGAATAATGGGCGCTCGGACGAGGGGCGTCAGGTCCAGGGGGCGCCGGCCGGGCCAATAGGGACAATGGGGACCGATCCGGTGGGAGCGGTCCCGCGATGAGGATACAAGATGCAGTGGACTGCCGATAAGGTCCAAGAGGAGGTTATCAAGCTCCTCCAGCCGTTCAACCCGAAGGGCATCGAGATCACCCCGGAAACGGACCTCTCGGCCGACCTGTTCATGGACTCGGTCGCCGCCATGAATCTGGTGATGGAGGTCGAAGACCGCTTTGAGATCGATATCCCGATCAGCCTGCTTCCGGACGTGAACACCCTGCAGGACCTGATCGACGTCGTGCTTGCGCAATTGAGCAAGGGCTAATCCTATGAGTCTCTTTGACAAATACGATCAGGTGAATGCTCGCCACGACCGCTTGCTGGCTGCCGGCCGCGACCCCTTCAACATCTGCATGGACCGTATCGTCTCGGCCACCGAAGCGGTTATCGACGGCCGCGATGTTATCCTCGTCGGCACCAACAATTACCTGGGCCTGACCTTCGATTCCGACTGCATCGAGGCGACCGTCGAGGCGATCCGCCGCGAAGGCACCGGCACCACCGGCTCGCGCATCGCCAACGGCACCTACTCCAGCCACCGTGCCCTGGAACAGGACATCGCCAGCTTCCTCGGCCGCCGCTCGGCCATGGTCTTCCCGACCGGCTATCAGGCCAACCTGGGCGTCATCGCCGGTCTGGCCGGCCCGAAGGACATCATCCTGCTGGATTCCGATTCTCATGCCAGCATCTACGACGGCTGCCGCCTGAGTGGCGCCACCCTCATCCGCTTCCGCCACAACGCGCCGGCCGATCTCGACAAGCGCCTGGAGCGCCTGAAGGACGATACGTCGAGCAAGCTCATCATCGTCGAAGGCATCTATTCCATATTGGGGGATCAGGCGCCGCTCGACGAGTTCGTCGATGTGAAACGGCGTCACGGGGTCGAGCTGCTGGTCGACGAAGCCCACTCGCTGGGCGTCTTCGGCGACAAGGGCCGCGGCATCGCCGAAGCCTATGAGGTCGAAGATGACGTCGACTACGTGGTCGGCACCTTCAGTAAGAGCCTGGGCGCCGTCGGCGGTTTCGGTGCCTCGAACAATCCGGAATTCGATCAGCTGCGCTTCACCAGCCGGCCCTACATGTTTACCGCCTCTTCGTCGCCCGCCAGCATCGCGACGGCAATGGCGACCCTGAAGAAGATCGAAACGCAGCCGGGTCTGCGCAAGCAGCTCTGGGCAAACGCAGAAGCGCTGTACAAGGGCCTCTCCGACCTCGGCTTTACCATCTGTTCGGCGGCCAGCCCGATCATCGCCGTGCGCCTGCCCGACGAAGAATCGGCGGTCTTCATGTGGAACGCGCTGTTCAACGCCGGCGTCTACGTGAACCTGGCGCTGCCGCCGGGCACGCCCGACGGTTCCTGCCTGCTGCGCTGCAGCCTGTCGGCGGCCCACACACCGGCTCAGGTCCAACGCGTCTGCGCCGTCTTCGAAGAAGCGCATCGCGCGCTGAAGGACTGGCGCGACGCCCAATCTGCCGCTGAATAGGGGCTGCCGCGGAATAGGGCCCGGCAGCGAAAGCCCAGGGCGACTTAGCGGAAGGCGCCCTTGCGGTACAGACGCCAGAACAGCACCGTCGATGCCAGGATGGGATGGCGGCGCTGCCAGGGCGTCAGCACGATGCTGACGCCGGAATGCCGTTCGATCTTCCATAGCAGATAGTGGGCACCGTCCTGGAAGGTGAACGCCGCCTTCACCAGCCGGGCGACCGACAGCAGCTTGCCCTGCAGCCGGCGCAGCCACCACTTGCCGCCGGCATTTCCCGGACGACGGGTGCGCTGCCAGCATCGCTCCCCCTCTGCCGGTCCTTCTGCGGCGACCGCGCCGAGATCGGCCAGGGCGATGGTCGAGACCGTCTCGTAATGCGCCGCATTGGCATCGTAGATCTCGCCGGCACGCTCCGGCGGCTCGGCACGCAGTTCGGTGCGGTAGGTCTGGCGGAACAGCGCGACCCAAAGGTCGCGCACCGTGAAGCGGTCGCCGACCAGGGCAAGCCCCTCGCCCGCCGACTTTTTCACCGACCCGGCGAGCGCCGACGCCATGGTCCCGCACACCGCATCGTCGCGGCAATAGGACAGCCGGCAGGGCTGCGCGAAACGCGCCCAGAGATAAGGGTGGAACCAGCCGCCCGAGGCCCCTTTGGCGAAGTCGGCCAGGGACACCACCGCGTACTTGGCGCGCACCACGCGCCCCTCGAACGGCGTTTCCAGATAGAACACGTTGGGCGGCAGGGCCCAGTTCAGCGCCGCCCGCAGGCCCGCACCGTAAGCCGCCGCGTAGCCGTCGACCAGGACATACAGATCCACGATCTTGTCTTCGTCACTGCCCAGCCGCAGGCAGGAGCCGTAGAACAGGACCGCAGCCACCGCGTCACCGTGGCGCTGCCGGGCAGCCTCGGTTATGGCGGCGATGGGCGCGGCCACCGGCTGCATCAGTTCCCGGCGCCGCAAGGCCTGAAGGCCTCCGTCCGTCCCGCCGCCGCCCATGACGCCTAAAGCCTCACGAAGCGGGCTTCGTCGGCCGCCGTCAGGACCAGCGGCGTGCCGGGGGTCGGGTCGAACATCTCGCCGTCCAAAGTGAAGGGACAGTCCATGGTCAGGGCGACGCGGTCCACCGTGCGGCTGAGATAGCTATCCTCGGGCAGCCGGCGCGGCTCGCGCCCGTACAGGATCCGCCAGGCATGGCGCAGCAGCCGCTTGGGCGGGTAGGCGATGGCGGTGAAGCGCAGGTGGCCCTGTTCCCCGCCCCAGAACGACCGGCTGCCCAGGATCAGCTTGTCCAGCGTGGTGGCCAGGATGAGCAGGCTGTCCAGCGTCGCCTCTGCGTCGTCGTCGAAGGTCATGGTGATGCGGTCCCCGTAGAAGATCCGGCCGCTCTCGCCGGCCTCCTTGCGGCGGCCGAACAGCCAACCGCCCAGCAACCCCGCCAGGGTCACGGCCGCCGCGGTGTCGGCCTGCAGCTTCATCGGGTGCACCTTGGTGCGGCAGGCCTCGATGGCGCGGCAGATGCCGGCGCCGCCGAAGAACATACCGTATTGCGGCGGCAGGTTCAGGGCATTCTCCACGCGCAGGATGCGGCGGGCGAGGCTCGCCTGCGCCAGCTCCGCCGGCGTCGCCTGCAGGATGCGCGCGAGGCCTTTCAGCCCGTCCCGCCGCAGCCCGACGTCGGCGGCGATCATGTTGGTCATGCCGCGCGGCACCACAGCCAGCCTGGGCACCGCGGCAAAGGGCCGCTGGCCGTAGACTTCGGTCAGCACCGCCTGCACCGTGCCGTCGCCGCCGGCCACCGCGAGAACGTCCACCTCCCGCCGCGCGAAGTCGCGCAGGATCTCCGGCACGTCGGTGATCTTGTCGAGCACCGCATGGCAGGCGTCGGGCGTGCCGGCCAGCAGGTGCTGCAGCTCACCCAGGCCCTGCTTGTTGCGCTGGCTGCCGGGATTGGTGATGACGCCGATGCGCGCCCTGTTCACCGATCCCCTCACGCCGGCCCCGCCAGCCAGGAGCGCAGCTTGCCGCGCCGCGCCGCAACAAGACCCTGCACCAGCTGCAATCCGTGCAGCACCAGACACAGCGCCGTCCACAGCGCCACCGCGGCGAGTCCCAGGTCGGGCCGGCCGAAAGCGGTGAAGCCCGTCAGCAGCAGCAGGTTGGGATTGCGGCGTGCGGTGATCAGGCGGAACCAGGTATCGACACGGCGCCAGACATGAATCTCCAGGCCCAGGCGCCAGATCGCGATGCCTTCGATCGCCCGCTGCAGCACGTAGCCGGCAATGATGACCGCCAGCATCGCCAGCAGGTCGCCGCTGTCGACCGCGTGCGGCCCGCCCTGCAGGCCGACCGCCCAGGCCCAGTACCAGAACGGCGGATGGACGAGGTCGATGCCATGGTCGAAGACGTTGCCCCACTTGCTGGATTGCAGCGTGATGCGGGCCAGCTTGCCGTCGACGGTGTCGAGGAAGGTCATGCCCCAGGCCGCCAGCAGGCCCGGCAGCCAGGCGCCCTGCCAGAACCAGACGAAGGCGGCGATCACCAGAACGAGGCTCAGCGCCGTCACCTGGTTCGGCGTGATGCCCAGGCGCGCGCAAAGCTTGGTGACGTGGAAGGCCGGGCGCGGCCAGAGGTACTTGGTGACCAGGTCGGTCGCCCCTTTGTAGGTGCCCATGAACATGCGCCACTCGATGCGCTTCATCGCCGCGGGGGCGTCGGGCCGCAGGATCAGGGCATAGGGCTCCTCGCGCTTGCGCAGGGCCTCCCAGTAGGACGCGCCGAGATCGCTGCTGGTGACCGCCCTAAGGCCGGTGGGCAGGCCGGCCGCCTCCTCGTCCCGCCGCAGCACCTCGGCGGCGGTCACGGCCTGACCGGCCGGCGCATGGACCGCGACCGGCAATCCGGCCGGCACACCGTTGGACAGCAGCACTGCCCCCGGCGCCTGCAGCACGGCCTGCAGCAGCGGTCCGTCGATGACCGCGTCGGCGCGCAGCAGGATCACCGCGCCGTCCCGCGCGGCGTCCGCCTCGGCCAAGGCCGCCGTATCGAGAATCCGGGTAATTCCCTGCCGGGCCAGGGCACGGCGCAGCCGCTCGGCGGCGCTGCCGCACCACACCTGCGGCGCCCTGTCGCCGACGATGCAGGCGGAAGTCGGCCGCGAATCGGTCTCAGCGCGCAAAATCATTCTCTTTGTCGGACGGCTGTCGGGAGATGCCGCGCCCGCCGCCCAGAAAAGGGGCCAGGGTTGGGCTGGGGTCGGGGGTTGGGACGGTTTGCTCCATTAATCGGACCTGCGGCGGGTTGTCAAGAAAGCGCCCCTTTTCCGGCACGCATTCACGCCGGATGCCGCTTCAATTCGTGCCAATAGATCACGCTGACGGCGACGGCAGTGAAGGCGACAAGGGGGGCGGCGCTGGCGAACAGCGGCGGCAGCAGACCGACCTCGCCCATCGCCAGGGCGATACCGTTGAAGATGAAGAAAGCAAAACCGGCAAGGGCGCCGAAGAGAAACAGCAACTCGACGTGGCCGGCGCGCTGGGTCCGCTGCGCCAGGGCGGCACTGAGCAGCAGCATCAGCAGCGGCACCAGGCAGGCACTCAACTTTTCGTAGAGCCACGTCTGGTAGAGGTAGGGCGCCCAGGTCCCCTGCCCGTCGCCGCCGGCAAAGCGCAGCGTCTGGCCGGACGACCGCTCGCGCGGGTGGGCGCTCAAATGATCGAGGCTGCCCGGGTCCAGGCCGAGCGGCCACGCCCGCCGCGCCTCGTGGCGCGGCAGCCCGCCGTCGGCGGAAGCAACGGTAATGTCGCTGAGTTCCCAGGTGCCGCCGGCATAGTGCGCCGCCGCCACGTCGAGGCGCGCCAGCAGGTGGCCCTCCGCGTCGCGCTGGAAGATTGCAAAATCGCTGAGGCTGGTGCTGCCGATGTTCGCCGTCGGCACGCGGACGATGTCGTTGCCGACATGGATCCAGGTGATGTCCTTGCTGTTGTTCGCACTGCGCGTCGGTTTGTATTCCCCGACGCCCCAGGCGTTCAGTGCGTCGACGCTGACCGGCACCGCCAGATCGTCGACGGCGAACTGCAGCCCGCCGAGCAGCAGCGCCACGGGCAGCAGGCGCCGGAACAGCCCGACCTGCGAAACGCCGGTGCCCCAGAACGCGATCAGCTCGCCATGCCGGATCAGCGACGCAAAGCTCAACAGGCCGGCCAGCAGGGCGGCGATCTTGATCAGGTCGGAGACGATGATCGGGGTGCGCAGCAGGCCGTAGCGCAGCAGCGATTGGACGTTGCCTCCTTCGTGCAGGATCCCGTTGGCGTTCACCATCAGATCGAGCCCCAGCAGGAAGCCGGTAAACCCGAACAGCAGCAGCGCGAAACGCGCCAGCACCAGGCGGGTCAGGTAGGTCGCCAAAACGCTCATGCCGGGAAGGTTCATTCGGAGCCGCTCATTCAGGATGCTGCCGTTTCAGCGTTGCGCCCCGCAGAGTCTGCACCAGGCTTTCGAACAGGCCGAACAAAGACCAGCGCCCGGCACCGCGCGGCACCTTGTAAGCGGTGCGGTAGAACAGATAGCCACTGCCCAGTGCCAGCACCACGAAGGGCAGCCACAGGCCCAGCAGCGGCGAGACCTGGCCGACCGAGGCCAACGACTTGCCGATGCTGAGCAACTGGTTGTAGGCGACCAGGATGAACAGGCCCACGGCAATGCCGTAGGCCTGGCGTGAGCGGCGGCGGCCGAGTGCAAAAGGCACCGCGAGGAACGGCAGGAACAGCACCGACAGGCTGCGCACCAGGCGGTCGTGGAATTCGGCCAGCATCTGTTCGCCGGTCACCCCCGGCGGCGGCACCGCGCGGTAGCGCCACAGCTCGGTCAGGGTCAGCTCGCGCTCGTCCTCGCCGCGGGGCCGAAACGCATCCTGGGCGACCAGGTCGATGGGGATCTGCGACTGGTCGAATCTCAATGCCCCGATCGTGCCCCGCGCGGCAGTGCTGTCGGTGTTGCCCGGGGTGGTGCCCGGGGCGGTGGCCGAGGCGGTGGCCGGGGGACGGGATTCGAGCCGCACGCCGTCCACCAGGAACAGCGTCGACTGCTCGCCCTTGGGGGCGACATACAGGCTGCCACGCCGCGCCGTCATCGTGGTGGCCTTGCCCGTTGCGTTTTCCTCGTAGATGAAGACGTTGGAAAACTCCTGGCTGTTGCGCCAGATGCGCTCGGCCATGAAGGTGGTGCCCTTCACCTCCATGAAGGTCCGTTCCTGCAGGTAGACGTTGGCCGCCGCCTCGGCCACGTTGTAGACCAGCGCGCGATAGATGTAGCGTGCATACGGCTGGCCGATGGCGAAGTTGGCGGCGGAGACCGCGGCCAGCAGCAGCGCCAGCACCAACACCGGGCTGAGCAACCGGCGCAGACCGACCCCTGCCGACCCCAGGGCATCCAGTTCGCGGTTGTGGTGCAGGCGGCCGAAGGCCAGCAGCACCCCCAGGAAGAAGGCGACCGGCAAGGCGAGCGCCATGTAGTGCGGCACCAGGAAAGCCAGCATCTGCAGCAACACGGTCAGGCCGCCGCCGGTATCGAGCACCAGGTCGAGCAGCCGCAGCATGCGCTCGGTCAACAGGACCAGCAGTGCAATCGCAATGGCGGCCAGCAGCGGCCCCATGGTCTGCCGCAGGATATAGGAACTGATCGTCGACATAAGCTGGCGCGCCGGCGGCCCTTTTCGTTTCTTCTGCGGTCTAGTTACGGTTGCCGGGCCAGACGGCTTTCACCGCCGCTGCCAGGGCTGCCAGGCCGTCGGCATCCGGCAGCACCCCACCCGCCAGGTCCGGCACCGCCGGCCAGCCCTTGTCGGGATAGGCGACGCCGTCGAAGCTCTGTTCCTCGGCGTAGCGGGGCAGCACATGGAAGTGCACGTCGGGGTCGACCATCATCAGCATCAGGTAGTTAATCTTCTGGTAGGGACGGAAGGCGCCGAGCCCCGCCTCGATGTCGCCGGTCACTCGCTGCAGTTCGGCGAAGGCCGCGGCGGAAATGTCACCGAAGGCCGTTACCGCATCCTTGCACACCAGCACCAGCGCACCGAGCGTCGCCTGCTGCGGGCGCAGCAGTACCACCCAGTGGGCATAGTCGCAAACCAGGCTGTCGGGATAGCCGAACTTCGTCATGGTCGCGTTCGGGCTCGCGTTCGGGGTCGCACGGGAGGTCGCGGGGGGTTGGCTTGACAAATTCACGGGACGGTCCTACCTCGCTGGGATGTGGTTGCCCGACGCCGGGGATGCCGGCAGGGGCGATGGGGATGCGTCGGCTCCTGTCGCCGTATCCCATAACAGGCCCCGCCGGGCGGTGGCCGCATGGTGACAGCTGAAGGATGAAGCGATGATACGTCCTCGCGCCCGAACGATCTTGCGAAATCCCGTTCCCCTCGCCGTCTTCGCCGTGGCCGCTGCCGCCCTGTGGCTGGCCCTGCTGGCGATTCCCGCCGCCTCCCGGGCCGAAACGCCGGTGCAGGTCTGCGAGGTATCGGACCCGACAGCCATCCAGGTCACGGTCGAGAAAGTCCGGAGTTCAAAAGGGCTAATAACAGCAGTCCTTTACAGCGATAACCCTGACACATTTCTGAAGAGAGGCGCGCGGCTGGACCGGATCCGTGTGGATGCCCAAGAGGGCGAAACCCAGCTCTGCCTGCACGCCCCCACCGCCGCCGGACGCTACACCGTCGCCCTGTATCACGACGAGAACGGCAACAAAGAATTCGATCGGGACTTTCTCGGCATCCCCACGGAAGGATACGGTTTTTCCCAGAATCCCGGATTCCGCTTCGGCAAGCCGGATCAGGACGAGACCCTGTTCACCATCGACGGCGCGCTGACCACCCTCAAGATCTCGATCCTCTACCTGCAAGGGTAAGGCCGGGGAAAGCCCGCCCAGGGCCCGCCGCCTAGAGCCCACCCCCACCCCCTAGAGGATATAGCGGCGCGCCTCGCCAAAGCGCCCGCTGGCCGGGTCGAACCCGCGCGCGGCAACCTCGACACGCCAGCCGTTGCCGGTTTTCTCGATACCGTAAAGCTGGTAGTGGGCCACCGGATGCTTGCTGTCGCGGCGGGCCGATGCGGACGGGACCCCGATCACCGGCACCTCGCCGCCGCCCGGCCCGGCGATCCGCTCCGCCCCGAAACTGTGGTCGTGGCCGTGCAGCACCATCTCGGCACCGCTTTCGGCGATCACCTGGCGGAACGGCGCGGCGTCGACCAGCCGCTTGCGCCGGGCGATCTTGTCCAGGCTGGGCGGATGATGGATCAGCACCACGCGGAACCAGCCCTCCTCGCCCAGGCGCCGCAGCAGCGGCCCGCGGCGCCCCAACTGGGCCTCGCCGAGCGTGCCGTGGGCGCAGAACAGCGGCGGCGCCTGGGCCGAGCTGAGGCCAACGATGGCGACCGGCCCGCGATAGCGCACGAAGGGAAAGCCGTCCGGCCCCCCAATGGAAGCCCCGGGGGAAGCCCCGGCGGGAGCCCCGGCGCCAGCCTCCCCGAGCGTCACCCCAGGCGCGCCCCCGTCGCTGGACATGAAGGCCTGCCACTTGGCCAGCGACTCCTCCCAAGGTACCGCCACGTAGGCGTCGTGGTTGCCGGGCACCACCGAGACGGTCTCGGGCGTGCCGAGGCCGTGCAGCCAGTCGGCGACCTGGGTGAATTCCTGCAGCAGGGCGATATTGGTCAGGTCGCCGGTCACCACCACATGGTCCGGCGCCAGGGCACCGAGATCGGCCCCCAGGGCGGCCAGCACCTCCGGACGATGCAGGTCCCGGCGCCGGCGCATCCACGAGAGATAGCCGAAGAACCGCTTGTTCAGCAGCTCGGCGACCCGAACCGGCGGCAGGGGCCCGAGGTGCGGGTCGGAGATATGCGCGAGCGTGAACATCCAGATCTTGCCGCCGCCCAGCGGCAGCTCAAAGGTTGACGAAACCAAGGGAACATGTGATCAAAACCACTGGCTGGGTCAAAGCCTAATTCGCCAGAAGGGTTTTTATTCGCGTTGAAAGCACTGATTATCGGTGCCGGCCAAGGCCGGCGCCTGCTCCCCCTTACCGAAGAGGAACCCAAGGCACTCCTCAACATCGGCGGAAAATCGCTGCTGGAATGGCAGGTTAGCGCGCTGGTTGAGTGCGCTGTGGAGGAGATTGTCTTCCTGGCGGGCTTCAATCTGCCGGCGGTGGAACGCAGCCTGGAGCAACTGGCCCGGCGCTATCCCACGGCAAGCTTCCGCACCGCCTACAATCCCTTCTACGGGGTCGCCGACAACCTGGCGACCTGCTGGATGGCGCGCCACGAGATGGCCGGCGACTTCCTGCTGCTGAACAGCGATACCCTGTTCAGCCAGCCGGTGCTGCAGACGCTGCTGGCCAGCCCGGCCGCGCCGATCAGCCTCGCCGTCGACCACAAGGAACGCTACGACGACGACGACATGAAGGTGCAGCTTGAGGCCGGCCGCCTGCTCGACATCGGCAAAAAGCTGCCGGCGGAGCGGGTGCAGGGCGAGTCGATCGGTATGCTGTACTTCCGTGGCGAAGGCCCGCGGCACTTCGTCGCCGCGCTGGAGGCCGCCATGCTGGCCCCCGAAGCGTTGCGCCAGTGGTACCTGTCGGTGATCGCCGCCCTGGCCCCCGAGGTCGCGATCCAGGCCGTTACCATCAGCGGCCACCCCTGGTGCGAAGTCGACTATCCGGTCGACGTACAGACCGCCAAACGCATGGTCGCCTCCTGGCGCGCCTCCGACGCGGGTGATCTGGCCGCAGCAGAGTCGTCTTAAGGGCGGGGCCGTCTTAAGGCGGGCCGCTAGGACGGCTTGCGCAGAATCGCGTCGACCAGTTCGAGATCTTCCCGTTTGTCGACGTCGATGGCCGCCTCGGCCATCGGCATCTTCACCGCCGCGACGCGGACGCCAAGCCGCGCCGAGATGCGCGCCATCGCTCGATCCAGGGTAAAGATCCGCAGCAGGTAGCCGAGCAGCAGCAGCGGACCGAACACCGCAGCGACGCGCCAGGGCTGCTTGCGCTGCTGCTCGACGCGCAGCCAGAGCCGCGGCAGCGCCATGGCCGCCGGGCCCATCAGTGCGAAGAGATTGCTGCCGGAATAGCGTTCATCGCGAAATTTCAGATAGGTGCGCCTGGACTGCGGATAGCGGGCCAGCAGGATCGCCGAGGCCGTCAGCCCGGCGGTCACCTCGGCCCCTGAGGCCAGGCTCGCGGCGCAGAAGTGGTCGACCATCGCCGGCGTCAGCAGGGCGTGGTCGGCGGTGGTGATCAGCAGCGGAAAAGGCCTCTCAAGCGCCTCGACGGCCTGCAGCACGCTGCGGCTGGGCGACCCCGCTGCCTGCAGCGGCAGCAGACGCCCGCTGTCCACCAGCGGCGCCAACGCCGGCAGGTCGGCCATCACCGCCGGGACGTTCAGCGACACGGCGATGCGGTCGACGTAGGGGCTGTCCATCAGCGCGGCAATCACCCGCTCCAGCATCGGCGTCCCGGCGACCGGCGCCAGGCATTTATGGGCAACACCGGCGGCCTGCGACACCGGGTCCTGCGGTCCGCGGTCGCCGGCCAGCACCAGCACGGTGAACCGCCTCTCCGCCGGCCCCGCCGTGGCCATCAGTCGAGCCCGCGCTCGTAGACCCGGTAGGTCTTGTAGGCGACGCCGCCGAACTGCTCGATCATCCGCCGCATCGGCAGGTTATCCTCCAGAATCCACGACAGCTCGCCACCCTCCACGCCGATGGCCTTCTGCGCCTGCCGGATGCTTTCGATCACCCCCAGCGCCAGCGCCGCCCCCAGCATGGACCCGTGGTAGGCCTTGCGCACGCCCATCAAGGGGACTCGTGCGGTCTTGGTGGTCTTCACCTTCAGGCGCCACAGCAGCTTGGCCCACCCGAAGGGCAGCAGCCGGCCGTTCAGGTCGGCGATGGCCTCGTTCACGTTGGGCAGGCCGATGGCCATGGCGACGGGCACGCCGTCCAGTTCGGCAATGGCGATCGATTCCGGGCGCACGATGGGCTTCAGGGATTTCGCCATATGGCGCAGTTCGGCCTGTGACATCGGCACGAAGCCCCAGTTGTCCGACCAGGCATCGTTGAAGATATCCATGATGATGGCGAGGTCGTCGTGATAGCGCCGCATGTCGAGGGCGCGCACCGTCAGCCGCTCCGTCTTCGCGGTCTTGCGCAGCATCAGCGACATGGCGCGCGGCATCGGCGGCCGGGCGTCGTAGTGATAGCAGATCAGATCCTTGATCTTGCGGTAGCCGGCGGCCTCGACTTGGGGCCCGTAATAGGGCCGCGCATGACCCATCAGCATCGACGGGGGATGCTGGAAGCCCTCGATCAGCAGGCCGGACTCCTCATTGATCGAGAGATTGAAGGGGCCGAGGGCGCGGCGCATCCCCTGCCCGCGCAGCCAATCCTCGGCGGTCTTCAGCAGCGCCTGGAAGGTCTCCGCATTGTCTTCGGCCTCCAGCATGCCGAAATGACCGGTCTGGTCCTGGTGGCGCTCGAGATAGGCGTGATTGACCTGGGCGGAGATCCGCCCGACCGGCCGGCCGTTCCTCAGCGCCAGCCAGAAGCGCGTGTCGGCGGCCTCGAAGAAGGGGTTCTTGCGCGGATCCAGGTGCTCGCGCCGCTCCATCAGCAACGGCGGGATCCACGCCGGATCGTCACGATAGATCGACCAGGGCAGCCGGACGAAGGCATCGCTCGCCGCCGGACGCTCGACGGCCTCGATGCTCAGCGCCCCGGCGCCGGCACTCGCTGCGTTGCTCATTCCTGGCGGCCGCGCCGCAGCACCGGGCTGCCGGGCACCAGGCCCGACAGGGTCGCCACCCAGGGAAAGCGCGCACTCTCCGCACCGGTGTAGCCCAGGTTGAACACCGTCTCGCTGCGCGGAAAGCCCTTGGGTTCAGGATAGAACGTGCCGAACAGGCGGTCCCAGAAGTAGTTGGTGATGCCGTAGTTGCCGTGCTCGCTGTGGAAGTGGTGCGCCAGGTGATAGCGCTTGATGCGGCGCAGCCATTCCCGCTTGGGGGTGAACGGCAGGTGCTGGATGCAGTGGCAGAACTCGTAGAAGCAGGTCGTCAGCAGGCCGGTCGCCGCGGCCATCGCCGCAGCGCCGGGCCCGCCGATCAGCCAGCCGATCGGCAGAGTCACGGCCAGGATGGTCGGCAGCGTGGTGTAGAGCGCGCCGAACAGCACACCGAGGTCGTTGGGGTCCTGGTGGTGGTCGAAGTGGATGCGCTTCCACAGGGCCGCCGTCTGCGGAAACTTGTAAAGCAGCCGCCCGTGCAGCATGTAGCGGTGCAACAGGTACCACACCAGCGGATAGATCAGCACCGTCGCCGCCGCGGCGGCCAGCAGCCTCAGCGGACTGGCGTCGCCCTGGACGGCCCAATAGGCGGCAAGGCCGAAGCCGGCCACGGCAAGCGCGGCATAGGCCTGGATGGCCGGGTAGGTCGCATAGGCCCAGACCAGATCCCGCAAGGTCATCTTGTCGAGGAAGTACTTGCGGCCGGACCAGGGCGTTCTGGCGAAGAACACGATAGCTTGCCTTTGTTTTGCGGGGCGATTGTGCACGAAACTAGGGACCGCGCCCCGCAAGAGCAAGAGTCCGCACCGGCCGCCGCACCAACATTCGTGCGACAGGCGTAACAATGGATACCCTGTCCCCCCTTTCGGCGGTACTAAATCCAGGAAATCCGTTTGCCCGGCTTGTGCCGGTTGAGAAACTGACGCATCCGGCTCGACCAGCCGCCGGCCAGCTCCCGCCGGTCGACCACCTTCAAGCCCTCGTCGAGGGTGTAGACCAGCGGCAGGGCGGTGGCGATGCGGAAACCGGCCGAGTCGGCGTCGCTGAGCCCCTCGATCTCGCGCACCAAGCCCCGAATGCTGCTGGTGTGGGCGACCACCAGCAGGCAGCTGTCGGTCCGCAGGGCGGGCACCAGCGTCTCCTGCCACCACACGGCAACGCGTGCCGCCGCCTGCTGCAGGCTTTCGCTGCGCGGCAGCAGGGCCGGATCGATCCCGGCATAGAGCGAATCCAGCGCCGGCAGGCGCGGGTCGCCATCCGGCAGCGCCGGCGGTTCGGCAGTAAAGCTGCGCCGCCACTGCGCCACCTGATCGTTGCCGTACTGCAGCGCCATCTTGGCCCGGTTGTCACCCTGCAGGGCGCCGTAATGGCGCTCGTTCAGGCGCCAGCTGCGCTCGACCGGAAGGTCGCCCTGGCCAAGCTCGTCCAGAATGACTTCCAAGGTACGCACGGCGCGGCTGAGATAGGAGGTATAGGCACGCTCGAAGCGATAGCCGGCTGCCGCCAGGGTACGCCCGGCACCGCGGGCCTCCTGGAGGCCGGTCGCGCTGAGCGGCGCGTCGGCCCAGCCGGCAAAGCGGTTCTGGCTCGACCATTCCGTCTTACCGTGGCGGACCAGGACCAGCGTAGACATGGATTTCCGTAGCTCTTCGGCGTCTTCGGGCGGTTTTGCGGGCGGCAGCGGCGCTCAGCGCGCGCTTTACCCCACAGGCCGCTGGATATAAACCCTATAGCCTGACGTCGGCAATCACCGTCTCGGGGCACAGCTGCCCCGCCGGCCGCCACGCCCCATCGATTCCAGAGGCCATCGGCATCCGCCCTTCCATGCCCGTTCGCGAGTCATCTGCCCCCCAAGCGGCCCCGGCAACGGTCCCGGCAGCGGCCCAGGCAGGGGTTCCGGCGCCCGCCGCCGCACCGCGGGTCTGGCTGCTGCTGGACGACCGCCCGGGCCACACCACCCAGGTGGGCGGCCTGGCCGAGGCACTGGGCTGGCCCGCCGAGACCAAGGAACTGCACTTCACCGCCCTGAACCGGATCAGCAACCGCCTGCTGGGAGCCCGACGCCTGTCGCTCGACGCCGCCCACTCGGCCGAGCTGACGCCGCCGTGGCCGGACCTGATCATCGCCATGGGCCGCCGTTGCGCGCCCATCGCGCGCTGGGTGAAGCGCCAAAGCGGCGGCCACACCAGGCTGGTGCAGCTGGGCCGTAAAGGCGCCAACGTGGCCGCGGATTTCGACCTCGCCGTCACCTGCCTGCACTTCCAGCTCCCGCCGCACCCCCAGCGGATCGACCTGCTGCTGCCCCCGACCCAGGTCAACTCCGCGCGGCTGCAGCAGGCCGCCGAGCGCTGGGCCGACCTGTTCGGCGAGGCCCCCCGGCCGCGCGTCGCCCTGCTGGTCGGCGGCACCACCGCGCACCACCGACTCACCGCCGCAACGGCCACCCGCATGGCCGGTGAGGCGCAGGCCTTCGCCCAGTCGCTCGGCGGCGCGCTGACCTGCATCACCAGCCGGCGCAGCGGCGCGGCGGTGGAGGAGGCCCTGCGCCGCGGCGCCCCGGCGGCCACCCTGCACTGCTGGCGCCGCGGGCAGCGCGACAATCCCTACCTCGGCTACCTCGCCCTCGCCGACATCCTGGTGGTGACCGGCGAGAGCGAGTCGATGCTGGCGGAGGCCGCCGACGCGGCCAAGCCGCTCTACATCTATCCCATTCCCGCCAAGCCGGCC
>JBHJIR010000152.1:0-8317 GCA_050043265.1 Kiloniellaceae bacterium | reverse complement strand
CGCTACTTTTTCTGGTACGTTCGAATTTCTGTATCGCTGCATTGCTATAACGATGGGCGCCGCGTCCTGGTTGTGCCGGGCCGCGGCCGATCGCCGATCTTACGCTATTCCTACGCCTCGCGCTTGGCGGCGGTCATCAGGTCGAGCGCCTGGTCATAGTCCGGAACGATATCGTATTCCGCCGACCGCGCCATTTCTTCCTCCAGGCTGTCCCATTGGATTGCATCGAGTTCCTCTTCGTTGAAGAGGTCGAAGCACTTGGCATTGCCCATCTGGGCCACCGGGTTGAAGGTGCCCTCGGCGAAGGCGACGGTGTGGGCAACCTCGGGATCCTGCACGTATTCCAGGAAGTCCGTTGCCAGCGGCGAGAGCTGCGGGTTGTTGACCGTCGAGGTGATCTCGATCCAGGCCACGCCGCCCTTGCCGGGGATGGCGCTCTTTAGCGGGGTGATGCCGCGGATGTTCGGGTAGCCGTCAAAGCGGGCCGGCGAGGCGGAATAGGTGCCCCCCGTCAGGTGGAAGTCGATCTCGCCGGAGACCAGCGCCTGGTTCATGGTGGCGATGTCGCCCACCACCTTGGCGCCCTTGAAGACCCTTTTCGCCGCTTCGTCGAACTTCGTGAATTCCTCATCCGTGTGCTCGCGGAAGGGGTCGACACCGGCGAGCAGGAAGATGTCGAAGACGTTCCAGTCGTCCGATTCCAGCACGCCGTACTTGCCGGCGTTGGCGGGATCGTTCCACAGGTCCCAGCCCTGGTCCTCGGCGGTCTCGCGGCTGATCTTGTCGGTGTTGACGACGAAGCTGTAGGGGCCGAAGCGCTGCGCCATGCCCAGCAGGTCCTTGCCGTCCTCGCTCATCGCCCATTTGTAGGGCGGCTTGAAGGCCGGCAGCATGGTCTCGAAATAGGGTTCGAACCTGGCCCGGTCCAGCGGTGTGATCAGGCCTTCCGGGTGCATGATCTTGCGCGCCCAGGGATTGTTGACGTTGATCAGATCCCAGACGTTGGTCTCGCCGGCGCGCAGGCGGTTGATCATGGTCGGGTCGTTGGTCAGCGACTCCGCCTTGATGGTGGCGCCCTTGTCGCTGCGGAAGGGGTCGAGCACGTCGGCCGAGTTGTATCCCTCCCAGCACAGGATGTTCAGTTCCTTCTCGCGCGCGGCGAAGGCCTTGTTGGAAAAAGCGCCGGCCATGGGGCCGGCCAGACCTACCGCGGCTGCGGCGGCTGAGTACTTCAATAGACTGCGACGGTCGAACTGCATGATTCACGCCTCCCGAGTTTGCTCGTGTGCCCTGTGGATCCCTGTAACTTTATTGATGATGAAAGTACCACGTGAAATTTGGTAATTCCAACATGATTTGTTGTACTCGCCACGCAGTTGGGGCATAACCGAGTCAAGAGACCCGCCGCCGTATCAGGCGAGCCCCCCGGTTCTCGAACCCCCTGGGTCGCGAGCCCTTAGGGGTACGAGCAAAGCATCCGGGCCGGCACGGGTCAAAGAAGCCAGGCATTCTGTGCAGAGGAACGGCCTTAGATGACGCAGCCCCAGAAGCGGTCCCCACAAGGATCGGTGCAACGACCGGCGATTGATTTCATTTTCATGTTTACCCGGGCCGACCAGACGGTTGAAGATTGTCTCGAGGTTTTCGAGACGGTGGCGCGGGCCGGTGTGAAGCACATGGGATTCAAGGATATCGGGACCGACTTCGATACCTTGGTGGCGCTCAACAAGCGCATCAGGGATGCCGGGGCGGTGAGCTATCTGGAGGGTGTATCCGCGACCAAGGAGGCCTGCCGGGAGTCCGCGCGGGCGGCGCGGCGTATCGGCGTCGATTGCGTGATGGGCGGCACCGAGGCCAAGGAGATTCTGGAGATCCTGGACGGCAGCGGCATCGATTATCTGCCGTTCCCGGGCCGTCCGATCGGCCATCCGACGGCGCTGGGCGGCAAGCCGGGCGACGTCGAAGAGGACTGCCGCCGTTTCGAGGCGATGGGCTGCGCCGGCGTCGCCCTGCTGGCCTACCGCGCCACCGCGGCCGCTCCGCTGGAGCTGGTGCGCGCCGCGCGCCGCGCCACGAAAGGCACCCTGGTGGTCGCCGGCAGCATCGACACGCCCGAGCGCATCCGTGCCCTGGCCGAGGCCGGCGCCAATGCCTTCACGATCGGCTCGGCCGCCTTCGACGGTTCCTTCAGCCCGCGCAAGGGCGCGCTGGCCTCCCAGTTGGAGGACATCCTGGAAGCGGCTGCATGACGGCCCCCTCCAAGCCCAGGCTCAAGGCGGTGCCCGACAGCACCCCAAAGCCTGACGGCAAGCCCGACGCAAAGCCGGACGGGAAGGTGGAGTTGAAGCCGCTGAAGAGCGGCGGACGGCTGGACCGCGACGAGCGCCACCGGCGCATCATCTCCGAATTGCAGTCCAATCCGACGGTGCGCATCTCGCACCTGGCCGAGGCCTTCAAGGTCTCCACCGAGACGGTACGCCGCGACATCGACGACCTGTCGTCGCGCGGCCTGGTGGAGCGTACCTACGGCGGCGCCGCCGCGCCCATGGGCCGCGAGCCGTCCATCGGCGAACGCACCGCCGCCATGGTCTCCGAGCGCCAGCGCATCGCCACCGTCGCCATCCAGGCCATTGCGCCGGGCGACGTGGTGATGATCGATTCCGGCGCCACCACACACCACCTGGCCGAACGCATTGCCGCCGCGCGCATCGAGGCGACGATCATTACCAACGGCCTCGACATCGCCGAGGCGGTCGGCGTTTCCGACCGGGTGAAGGTCATCCTCTGTCCCGGCGCCTACTCGGCGCACGAGAAGGGCGTCTACGGCCAGGACACCTGCGAGTATCTGGAGCGCTTCCACGCCAACGTCGCCTTCACCTCGGCCGGCGGCATCACCGAGGGCGGCATCACCGACGTCGACTCCCAGGCCTGCTGGATCAAGCGCACCATGTTCCGCCGCGCCGAGCGGCGCCTCTTCATGGCCGACCACACCAAGTTCGGCATCCGCCTGCTGGAAATCGTCATGCCGCTGAGTGGCCTCACCGACTTGGTGGTCGACCGCCCGCTGCCCAAGGCCCTGGCCGAAGCCGCCGAGGCCGCCGAGGTGACCACGGTGGTGGCCTGAGGGCCCGACCTTCTCAGTCCGTCATTCCGGACAAGCGAGCGTGATCCGGGATCCAGGGGCAGCCACTCCGGCGTCGGCAGCGGCGCCTGCCCCCGTGGCCGATTAACCTCCTGCTTCGAGACGGGCCTGCGGCCCTCCTCAGCATGAGGTCAACCTTTACAAACTCAGCCTCATCCTGAGGAGCGGTCCGTCAGGACCGCGTCTCGAAGGATGCGCTGCGCGCTGGGTCCGTTTTTTAAAGAGCTTACAGCGAACCTTTCAGCGTCAGGCCGGGCTTGAAACGCACCGACTTGGAGGCCTTGATCTTGATCGGCTCGCCGGTGCGCGGATTGATGCCCTTACGCGCGCCGCGCGTGGTCACCATGAAGGTGCCGAAGCCGGCCAGCTGGACCTTGCCGTTCTTCTTCACCGAAGCGCCGATGGTGTCGAGCAGCGCGGTCACCGTATCGCGGGAGGTCGCCACCGTGCAGCCGGTCTTGGACTGAACGACGTCCATCAACTGCTGACGGTCGCTCATGCCGGCCGGGGTCGCCTTCACGGCCGTCTTCTTGGCGGCTGTCTTTTTGGCAACTTTCTTGGTGGTCTTTTTGGCGGTGGATTTCTTCGCTGCGGTCTTCTTGGCAGGTTTCTTAGCCATCGTGAACTGTCCTTTAAAAGCTGAGGGAATGGGTGGCCTGATAGAACAGGTCAATCGCGAAGGTCAATCGGCGCTTCGTGAAGGCGAGGGGCCGCCGCGCGAATGGAATCCCAGGCCTGGCCTACGTTTCCGGCCGCAGGGCGCCTTTGCCATCAGCGCCGGCGGTCTGTGAAAGTCCGCCGGAATTCCGATAATATGGCGTAATTCAATGTCTTGTATGGAAATCGTTGAAGTGGGCACGCACGCCGCCGACAGCGTGGCGGCCTAAAGCGCGTCTTCCGATCGCAGGGAATCTCAGCGGGGAAGCGGGATTCCGTGCTCTCTGCCAAGGCGCCGCGGAAGGCGCCGGACGCGTGGCGACGGGATCGCTGCGGAACCGACTCGAGGCTTGCGGCCTCGAGTCGGGTGGCATTATTCCTGCACTATTGCGCCGCGTTTTGGCGCCCGCCGGTTCCTACTCGGAACCGGGCCTGGAACCGGACCTGGAAGCGGGTCTGGAACCGGGCGTCGGGCAGTAGACTTCCAGATACTCGTTGCGTTCCCAGTCGGTGACGTGGCTGCGGAAGCGGTCGAGCTCGGCCTGCTTGACGGCGGTGAAGACCTTGATGAAGTCCTCGCCCAGCATCTCCCGCATGGCCTTGTCCTTCTTCAGCGCGGCCAAGGCTTCTTCCAGGCTTCCGGCCAGCTTCTCGTTCTTGGGGTTTTCCTCCGAGGGACCTTCCGACGGCGCCGGCAGTTCGCCCTTGTTCTCGATACCCAGCAGGCCGGCGGCGATCACCGCGGCGATCGAGAGGTAGGGGTTGGACAGGCCCGAGGCGGCCCGCATTTCGATGTGGCAGTTCTCCTGGCCGACATCCTTCATGCGTACCATGGCCGTGCGGTCCTCGACGCCCCAGGAGATGTTGGAGGGCGCGAAGGTGTGGGGCTTCAGGCGGTGGGAGCAGTTGGGCGTCGGGTTGATCACCGCCTGCATCGCCTTGGCGTGGGTCAGCAGGCCGGCGGCGAACTTGCGGATCAGCGGGTTCATGCCCTCCTTGGCGCCCTTGGTGTAGAAGGCGTTCTTGCCGGTCTTGCGGTCGATCAGGCTGATGTGAACGTGGCAGCCGCAGCCGGCCATGTCGGTCGCCGGCTTGGACATGAAGGTGGCGAGGTAGCCGCTGCGATGGGCCAGCTCCTTGATCGCGTTCTTGAACGTAAAGGCCTTGTCGGCGCCCTCCAGGCCGCTGCCCGGGCCGAAGTTGATCTCGAACTGCGAGGGGGAGTACTCGCAGTTATGGGTGATGATGTCGATGCCGGCTTCCTCCAGCACGTCCAGCAGCACGTCGAGGAAGGGCACGTACTGGTTGCGCACGGCATTGAAGATGTGGACGCCGCCGAACAGCGGCTCCGTGGTCTCCGGGTCGAGCAGGTAGAACTCGAACTCGTGGCCCATCATCACGTCGTAGCCGAGCTTGTTGGCACGCTTCAGCATGTCGGCCAGCACCGTGCGCGGCGTGCCGCCAACCGGCACCCCCGGTTCCCAGTAGGCATCGCAGATCACCTTGGCGGTGTCCTCCAGCCAGGGGACGACACGCAGGGTGGCGGGGTCGGGAATGAGCATCTGGTCGCGGTAGTTGACCTCTTCGTTCACGCCGGCGCCGCTGATGACGTTGGAGGCGCTGTCCAGGCCGATGGCGCCGCCGTAGAAATTCAGGCCCTTGCGCGCGTAGCTCTCCGCCTTGCCGACCGGAATGACCTTGGTCCGGCTGGTGCCGTGCAGATCCGGCAGCTCGAAGCGGACGTCGCGCGCGCCCATCTTCTTCAGCGCCGCCATCATCTCCTTCACCGCGTCCCCCGCCATGTTATGCCTCCTCGTTGATTTGCCTGCCCCGCCGGTGGTCCCAGGGGGTGATCGTTGTGGGTTGGTAACTGCCAACATTATGTTGCAGTTGCCAAGTGGTGCAAGCTACCTTCGCCCGGAAACTCGTCGCCGGGACACCATAATGACCGCAGGCGACCGGTCCAGCCCATCCATAGGGGCCCGTCATCGGGCGACAACAGGGGAACGACATGACGACAGGACGTCTGGCAGGCAAACATGCGGTGATCACCGGCGGCGGCGCCGGCATCGGCCGCGAGTCGGCGCTGCTGTTCGCCCGCGAGGGCGCGGCGGTGGCGGTGGCCGATATCGATGCCAAGGCGGCCGGCGCGACGGCGGCGGAAATCACCGCGGCGGGCGGCACGGCGCTGGCGTTGTCGGTGGACGTCGCCGATCCCGCCTCCGTCGAAGCGATGATCGCCGCCGCGGAGGCCGGGCTCGGCGCGGTCGACACCCTGTTCAACAACGCCGGGGTCATGCTGGCCGGCGATAACGGTCCGGAGGATACCGAGCAGGCGGTTTGGGACCGCACCATCGCCATCAACCTGACCGGCGTGTTCCACTGCTGCCGCTTCGGCCTGCCGGCGTTGCAGCGGGCCGGCGGCGGCGCCATCCTCAACATGTCGTCCCTGGTGGCCATCATGGGTTCGGCAGTGCCGCAGTTCGCCTATACAGCCTCCAAGGGTGGCGTCCTCGCCATGACCCGGGAGATCGCCGTGCAGTACGGTCGCCGCAACATCCGCGCCAATGCCCTGCTGCCGGGCCCGATCGCCACGCCGCTGGCCGCGCAGCTGTTCGACACGCCGGAGAAGCTGGAGCGCCGCCGCGTCCACATGCCGATGGGCCGCTTCGGCGAGGCGGTCGAGGTGGCCGAGGTCGCGCTGTTTCTCTGTTCCGATGCCGCCAGCTACGTGACCGGCTCGGCCTATTCGGTCGACGGTGGCATCCACGCCGCCTATGTCACGCCCGAGGACGAATTCTGATGGCGGCTATTCTCGGGATCGACCTCGGGGCGGGCAGTCTGAAGGCGACCCTCATCAATGCAACGGGGACGACCCTGGCTGAGGCGGCGGCGCCGATCACCACGCTGAATCCCAAGCCCGGCTGGTCGGAGCAGGACCCGGCGGAATGGTGGCAGGCGCTCGGCGCCGTGGTGCCGAAGGTGCTGGCCAAGGCGGGCATCCCGGCCGGCGCCATCGCCGCGGTCGGGATCTCCGCCGGCGCCCATATCGCCGTGCTGGAGGATGCCGAGGGCCAGGTCATCCGCCCGGCCATCATGTGGAACGACCAGCGCAGCACCGCCGAGGCGGCCGAGCTGCACGCGCGCGCCGGCGAGATGATCATCGCCGCCGGCCTGAATCGCGCCAACCCGACCTGGAGCCTCTGCCAACTGGCCTGGCTGCAGAAGCACGAGCCGGAGGCCATCGCCCGCACGCGGCGGCTCTATATCGCCAAGGACTGGCTGCGCAGCCGCCTGACCGGCGACTGGACGACCGATTACTCCGACGTCCTCGGCGCCCTGATGTCGGACGTCGGGACGCGCGGCTGGTCGGCCGACATCTGCGGCCTCATCGGCTGGGACATGGAAACCCTGCCGCCGGTCGGCGAGCCCCAGGACATCGCCGGCACCGTGACGGCGGCGGCGGCCAAGGCGACCGGCCTGGCCGAGGGGACGCCGGTGGTGATCGGCTCCAACGACACCACGGTGGAACTCTATGGCGCCGGGGCCATCGAGGCCGGGCAGGGGGCCATCAAGCTGGCCACCGCCGGGGTGGTCTTCCTGGCCTGCGACCGGCCGGAAGTGCACCCGCCGGTGTCCTGCTATCCGCACATCATGCCGGGCCTGTGGTACATGGCCTCCGGCATCAACGCCTGCGCCACGGCACACCGCTGGGTGCGCGATACCTTCTTCGCCGACCTGCCGCAGGACACCGCCTTTGCCGACATGGACCGTCTGGCCTCGACCATCGCGCCGGGCTGCGACGGCCTGATCTTCCATCCCTACCTGATGGGCGAGCGGGCACCGCACTGGGACCCCAAGCTGCGCGGCGACTTCATCGGCGTGACCCTGGGCCATACCCGCGCCCACTTCGCACGGGCCTGCTACGAGGGCATCGCCTTTGCCCTCAACGACGTGCTGCGGGCAGCCAAGGTGCTGTCGGGCGCCGAATTCGGTGATATGCGGCTGCTGGGCGGCGGCGCGCGCAGCGCGACCTGGCGCCAGATCATCGCCGACGTGACCGGCCTGACCGTAAAGGTGCCGGCCAACGGCGACGCCTCCTTCGGCGCGGCACTGGTGGCCGCGGTCGGTGCCGGCCTCTTCGCGACGCCCGAGGCGGCGGTGCGGGGCTGCGCCAGGATCGTCGCGGAAAACCGTCCCGATGCGGACCGCCACGCGGGCTATGGCCGGCAGTTCGATCTCTACGACGAAGCGCGCCGCGGCCTGACCGCGATCAACCACCGTCTGCACGATGGCCCGTAGGCGCGCGCACGAGGGGGTTTAGACCAGGGCAGGGGCTGCCTCGACAGGTTGCAACCGGCCCGGCAATCGGTCCGGTGACGGTTCGGTAACGGGCCTCGACCGGCGCGAAACGGGCGATTATGGTGCGGTGTCTTATTCAGTCCTCCGGGGGGAAGTGCCTCCCTCGGGGTATTCCCTAAAGGGGGCGGCGATGGGGGGCCACCCCACCCCCGGGGG
>JBHJIR010000151.1:0-10603 GCA_050043265.1 Kiloniellaceae bacterium | reverse complement strand
AGCAGCGCGCCGCCCAGGCCCATCAGGCAGGCACCGAAGACGAAGGCCTGCAGCCGGCGGTAGGCGATGTTCTTGCCCAACGCGGCGGCGGCGGTTTCGTTGTCGCGGATCGCCCGCATCATGCGGCCCCAGGGCGAGCGGGACTGGTGCTCGACCAGCAGGTAGGCGGCGGCGAGGCAGCCCAGCACGAGGCCGAGGTAGGCGAGCTGGGAATACAGATAGTCTAGATCGCCGAAGGGCCGCGGCAGGTTGTTGAGGCCGCGTGCCGAATTGGTCAGCCAGTCTTCCGACTTGGCGATCAGGCGGATGATCTCGGCGACGCCGATGGTGGCGATGGCCAGGTAGTCGGAGCGGAAGCGCAGGGTGACCTTGCCGATCGGCCAGGCGATCAGGCCGGCCGCCACCATGGCGCCGAGCCAGCCCACCGCCACCGGCAGTTCGAAACCGCCCAGGCGCCCGTCCATTGCCGGCCCGGTGAGGATGGCCGAGGTATAGGCGCCGACCGCGAAGAAGCCGGCGATGCCGGCGTTGAACAGGCCGGTCAGTCCCCACTGGATGTTGAGGCCCAGCGCCAGGATGGCGTAGATGCCGATAAAGATCGCCATGAAGACGGCGTAGTTGGCGAGGCCGACCCATTCCATCGCGCGCGCTCCTCTACAGAACCTTGCCGCGCAGCAGGCCGGTGGGCCTGACCGCCAGCATGATCAGCAGAATGACGAAGGCCAGCGCCGACTTGTATTCGGCGGGCAGGAAGAGCACCGAGCATTCCTCGGCGATGCCGATCACCATGCCGCCCAGGCTCGCGCCTTCGATGCGCCCGCCGCCGCCCAGGATGGCGGCGGCGAACATCGGCAGCAGCATGTACCAGCCCATCAGCGGTTTCAGTTCGGTGTTGATGCCCAGGAAGAAGCCGGCGGCGGCACACAGCAGGCCGATGATGGTCCAGGTCAGCGCCGTGGTCAGGCGGGTGTCGATGCCGGACAGCCGCGCCAGGTCCGGGTTGTCGGACATCGCGCGCATCGCCTTGCCCCAGCGCGTGAAGGTGAGGAACAACTGCAGGCCGATGACCAGCGCGACGGTGGCGCCCAGGGTCCACAGTTCGCGGTCCTTGATGCGGATGCCGAAGTAGCTTTCCGGTCGGGTGATGCCGCCGACGTAGCTCTGTGAATCGGCGCCCCAGATCACCTGCACCACGGCGCGCAGCATCAGGGCGACGCCCAGCGAGGCGATGACGGTCAGGATGGCGCTGCGCCGGCGCAGGTGCTCGTAGAACAGCCAGTGCAGGGTGACCGCAATGACGGCGGTGGCCGCCATGGCGAAGGGCAGGGCGACCCAGGGATTGAGGCCCAGGCCGGTGACCAGCGCCAGCGCCAGGAAGGCGCCCAGCGTCGCCATGTCGCCGTGGGCCAGATGGGCAAAGCGCAGCACGCCGAACACCAGGGTGATGCCGATGGCGCCCAGCGCGTAGATGGCGCCCAGCACGATGCCCGGGATCAGGTAGAAGTTGACGAAGCTCAGCAGATCCATGGTTCAGCCGCCCCTCAACCGCCGAGAAACATCTGGGCGATCTCGCGGTCGGCCACCAGGCCGGGGCCGGTGCCTTCGGCGCGGTTGCGCCCGGAGGCCAGCACGTAGGCTCGGTCGCAGAAGGCCAGCGCCTGCTTGGCATGCTGTTCGACCAGCAGCACGGCGACGCCGGCCGCGCGCACGTCGCGCACGATCTGGAAGATCTGTTCGCGGTATCGCGGCGACAGTCCCGCCGTCGGCTCGTCGAGCAGCAGCAGTTGCGGGTCCAGCATCAGGGCGCGGCCGAAGGCGACCATCTGGCGCTGGCCGCCGGACAGACTCCCCGCCGCCTTGCGCCGTTTCTCGACCAGGTCGGGGAACAGCGTGTAGACGCGCTCCAGCGCCTCGTCCAGGCCGTGGCGGCGCAGGAAGGCGCCCATCTCCAGGTTTTCGGCTACGGTCATCTCGCGGAACACGTTGTCGACCTGGGGCACGTAGCCGATGCCGCAGCGCACGATGCGGTTGGGCGCCCAGCCGGTGATGTCGCGGTTTTCGAAGCGGATGGCGCCGCCACGCACCTGGACCAGGCCGAAGATCGCTTTCAGCGCGGTCGACTTGCCGGCGCCGTTGGGTCCGACGATGCCGACGATCTCGTGCGGGCCCACGGTCATGTCGATGCCGTGCAGGATGTCGGCGCCGCCGTAGCCGCCGCTGACGCCGGCGACGCTCAGGATCGGGCCCCCGGTTTGCGTGTGGCTCATGCGGTGGTTTCGCCGAGATAGGCTTCCAGGACGTGGCGGTTGCGGCGCACGGTCTCGAAGTCGCCTTCGACCAGCACGCGGCCCTCGGCCATGCAGATGACCGGATCGCAGAGCTTTTCGATGAAGGCCATGTCGTGCTCGACCAGCAGGAAGGTGAAGCCGCGCTCGCGGTTCAGGCGCAGGATCTTCTCCTCCACCTCGCGCAGCAGGGTACGGTTGACGCCGGCCGCCGGTTCGTCCAGCAGCACCAGCTTGGCGTCGGTCATCATGGTGCGGCCCAGTTCCAGCAGCTTCTTCTGGCCGCCGGATAGGTTGCCGGCGCGCTCGCCGGTCAGATGCGTGAGGCCGAGGAAGTCGAGGGTGTCCTTGGCGCGCTGGCGCACGGCGTCCTCGCGCACGCGCACCCGGGCCGGCGCCAGCCAGTTGGCCCACAGCCGTTCGCCGTCCTGGTGGTCGGCGGCGACCATCAGGTTTTCCAGCACGCTCAGCCTGTGGAATTCGTGGGGGATCTGGAAGGTGCGCACCAGGCCGCGGGCAAAGCGTTTGTGCGGCGGCAGGTGCGAGATGTCCTCGCCGAGGAACTCCACCGTGCCGCTGTCGGGCCCCAGCGCGCCGGCGATGAGGTTGAACAGCGTTGTCTTGCCGGCGCCGTTGGGGCCGATCAGACCGGTGATGGTTCCCTCGGCGACTCTGAAGCCGCAGTGGTCGACCGCGCGGAAGCCGCCGAAGTCTTTCGTCAGCCCGGTGAGTACGAGCATCTGTTCCTCAAACCTGCTTTTTTCTTCTTCTTGGGCGGACCGCTTCTTTTGGGCGGCGCCTGTCCCCCGCACTTTATCCCCGGCGCGGGCGGTTTTGGGAGGCCCGCTCCCCTGCCGGGGCTTCAGTGTAGCAGAGCTGTATAGGAAAAGGCGCCGGCCTTGTCCACGACGTGGCCTACGACGGAGTCCACGGCCCGGTCCACGGTATGCATGGCCGGGCCGAAAAAGGCCGTCGTTGCCGGGGAGAAGGAGCGCCGGGAGCCGGCGCGCCCGTTCAGATGAATTGGACCTTGAGGATCTCGTCGGCCTTGGAGCCGGCGGGGGTCATCACCTCGACGGAATCGCCGACCTCCTTGCCGATCAGGGCCCGCGCCAGCGGCGCGGTGATCGACAGGCGGCCTTTCTTCACGTCGGCCTCCATCTCGCCGACCAGCTGGTAGGCGGTTTCGGCGTCGGTATCCTCGTCGACCAGGGTGACGGTAGCGCCGAATTTCACGGTCTTGCCGTCCAGGCTGGCCACGTCGATGACCTCGGCGCGGGCGATCTTGTCCTCGAGTTCCATCACGCGGCCCTCGATGAAGCTCTGGCGCTCGCGCGCGGCATGGTATTCCGCGTTTTCCGAGAGGTCGCCGTGCTCGCGTGCTTCCGCGATGGCGCGAATCACTTCCGGCCGCGCCGTCGACTTCAGATAACGCAGTTCTTCTTCCAGGTGGGCGAAACCGCCTGCCGTCATGGGTACTTTATCGCTCATGGGAGCAAGCCTAGTACTGCCTAACTTACAATGAGAGTAACTTTGCCCGATCGGCGGCGGCAAGGAAAGCCGCTGCCTTAGGATGATCCACTAAAGTAAGACTGCAGCGGGGCGACTGCAAGATCGTCCGAGTTCAGCGCTTCGATGGCCTTCACCGCCGCGCGGGCACCGGCCACCGTGGTGCTGTAGGGCACCGAATTGGTTAACGCGGTGCGGCGCAGTTCGAAGGAGTCGGCGATGGCCTTGGCATCTTCGGTGGTATTGAAGATCAGCTGTACCCCGCCCGATTTCATGACATCGACGATGTGCGGGCGGCCTTCCCGGACCTTCTTGATGGTCTCGACGTTAAGGCCTTGATCGGAAAGATATTTGGCGGTGCCGCCGGTGGCCAGGATGTTGAAGCCCAGGGCGGCGATGGCGCGCGCCACCGCCGTGATCGCCACCTTGTCGTCGTCCTTCACCGAGATGAAGACCGTGCCGCTCTGGGGCAGGGTGACGCCGGCGCCGAGCTGGGCCTTCAGAAAGGCCCGCGCGAAATCGCGGTCCAGGCCCATGACCTCGCCGGTCGAGCGCATCTCCGGGCCCAGCATGACGTCCACGCCGGGAAAACGGGCGAAGGGGAACACCGCCTCTTTCACCGCCACGTGCTTGCCGCCCTTGGAGATCAGGTCGAAGTCGGCCAGCTTCTCGCCGGCCATCACGCGCGCGGCGATCTTGGCGATCGGCAGGCCGGTGGCCTTGGCGACGAAGGGCACCGTGCGGCTGGCGCGCGGGTTGCCCTCCAGGATGTAGATCTCGTCGCCGCGCACGGCGAACTGCACGTTCATCAGGCCGACCACGCCCAGCGCCCGGGCCAGCCGGTCGGTCTGGCGGCCGATCTCCTCGACGATGGCCGGGGCCAGGCTGTAGGGCGGCAGCGAGCAGGCCGAGTCGCCGGAATGGATGCCGGCCTCCTCGATGTGCTCCATCACGCCGGCGACGAAAACGTCGGTGCCGTCGGCCACCGCGTCGACGTCGACCTCGACCGCCTCGCGCAGGTAGCTGTCGATGAGGACCGGGTTTTTGCCGGACACCTTCACGGCGGTCGCGATGTAGCGTTCCAGCCGTTCCGGGTTGTGGACGATTTCCATGGCGCGGCCGCCCAGCACGTAGGACGGCCGGATCAGCACCGGGTAGCCGAGCTTCTCGGCGACGGCCAGGGCTTCCTCACGGGACGTCGCGGTGCCGTTGGGCGGCGGCGTCAGGCCCAGGTCGGCCAGCAGCGGCTGGAAGCGCTTGCGGTCCTCGGCCAGATCGATGGCATCCGGCGCGGTGCCCAGGATGGGAATGCCGGCGGCCTCCAGGTCGTTGGCCAGCTTCAGCGGCGTCTGCCCGCCGAACTGCACGCTGCCGCCTTTCAGGGTGCCGCGGCTCTGCTCCTTGCGGGCGATGCCGATGACGTCATCGGTGGTCAGCGGCTCGAAGTACAGCCGGTCGGAGGTGTCGTAGTCGGTGGAGACCGTCTCCGGGTTGCAGTTGACCATGATGGTCTCGTAGCCCGCGGCGCTCAGCGCATAGGCGGCATGGACGCAGCAGTAGTCGAACTCGATGCCCTGGCCGATGCGGTTCGGCCCGCCGCCCAGGATCATTACCTTGGTGCGGTCGCTGGGATCGGCCTCGCACTCCGCCGGCAGCGGCCCGTCGGGCCCGTGATGGCCCTCTTCGTAGGTGGCGTACATATACGGCGTGATGGACGCGAACTCGCCGGCGCAGGTGTCGATGCGCTTGTAGACGGGCACGACGCCGGCGGCCTTGCGCGCGGTCCTGACGGCGCTTTCCTCCTGGCCGGTCAACTCGCCCAGGCGGGCGTCTGAGAAGCCGAGCTTCTTCAGGCGCAGCCAGCCGGCGTGGTCCTGCGGCAGTCCCGCCTTGCGGATCGCCTCCTCCTCGGTGACGAGGTCCTGCACCTGGCGCAGGAACCACGGGTCGAAGTGGGTGGTCTCCAGAATCTCGACCAGGGTCAGGCCGTAGCGGAAGGCCTGGGCGATGGTCAGCAGGCGGTCCGGGCGCGGCGCGGCCAGCGCGGTGCGGATGGCATCGCGGTCGATCTTGCCCTCGGCGTCGATGGCCTCGGGGATTTCGACCTCGTTCAGGCCGGTCAGGCCGGTCTCCATCGACCGAAGCGCCTTTTGCAGCGACTCGGCGAAGTTGCGGCCGATCGCCATGGCCTCGCCGACCGACTTCATCGAGGTGGTCAGCATCGGATCGGCGCCGGGAAACTTCTCGAAGGTGAAGCGCGGCATCTTGGTGACCACGTAGTCGATGGTCGGCTCGAACGAGGCCGGGGTCACCTTGGTGATGTCGTTGTCCAGCTCGTCCAGCGTGTAGCCGACGGCCAGCTTGGCGGCGATCTTGGCGATCGGGAAGCCGGTCGCCTTCGACGCCAGGGCCGAGGAGCGCGAGACGCGCGGGTTCATCTCGATGATGACCAGCTCGCCGTCTTCCGGGTTCACCGCGAACTGCACGTTGGAGCCGCCGGTGTCGACGCCGATCTCGCGCAGCACGGCGATCGAGGCGTCGCGCAGGATCTGGTATTCCTTGTCGCTCAGCGTCAGCGCCGGGGCGACGGTGACCGAATCGCCGGTATGAACGCCCATCGGGTCGATGTTTTCGATGGAGCAGATGATGATGCAGTTGTCCGCGCAGTCGCGCACAACCTCCATCTCGTACTCTTTCCAGCCCAGCACCGACTGTTCGATCAGCACCTGCTTGGTCGGCGAGGCGCGCAGGCCGCCCTTGACGATCTCCTCGAACTCATCGGGGTTGTAGGCGATGCCGCCGCCGGTGCCGCCCAGGGTGAAGGACGGCCGGATGATCGCCGGCAGGCCGACTTTCGGCAGCGCCTCCAGGGCGCCCTCGAAGGAATCGACCAGGTGCGAACGCGGCGACTTCAGGCCGATCTTGTCCATCGCCTCGCGGAACCGCTGGCGGTCTTCGGCCTTGTCGATGACATCGGCCTTGGCGCCGATCATCTCGACGCCGTACTTGGCCAGCGTGCCGTCGCGCTCCAGCGCCAGCCCGGTGTTCAGCGCGGTCTGCCCGCCCATGGTCGGCAGCAGGGCGTCGGGGCGCTCGCGCTCGATGACCTTGGCGACCATCGCCGGGGTGATCGGCTCGATGTAGGTGGCATCGGCCAGATCCGGGTCGGTCATGATGGTGGCGGGGTTGGAGTTCACCAGGATGACCCGGTAGCCCTCCTCCTTCAGCGCCTTGCAGGCCTGGGCGCCGGAATAGTCGAACTCGCAGGCCTGGCCGATGACGATGGGCCCGGCGCCGATGATGAGGATCGATTTGATGTCTGTACGTTTAGGCATTCTGTGTGGCGCCGGCCTTGTGGTTTTTCATCCCCTTGTGATCTTCGATCAGGGAGACGAAGCGCTCGAAGAGATAATGGCTGTCCTGCGGGCCGGGCGAGGCCTCGGGGTGGTACTGCACGGAAAACACCGGGCGGCCCTCGGCGGCGATGCCCTCGTTGGTGCCGTCGAACAGCGAGACGTGGCTCTCGACGACGCCCTTGGGCAGGGTCGCGGTATCGACCATGAAGCCGTGGTTCTGGCTGGTGATCTCCACCTTGCCGGTCACCAGGTCCTTCACCGGATGATTGGCGCCGCGATGGCCGCGCTGCATCTTCACGGTCTTGGCGCCCAGCGCCAGGGCGAGGATCTGGTGGCCCAGGCAGATGCCGAAGACGGGCAGGCCGGTTTCCAGCACCTGCCGCACCGCCGGCACGGCGTAGACGCCGGTTGCCGCCGGGTCGCCCGGGCCGTTGGACAGGAACACGCCGTCGGGCTTGTGGCGCAGGATGTCCTCGGCGCTGGCGTCGGCCGGGACCACGGTGACGTCGCAGCCCAGGCTGGACAGGCAGCGCAGGATGTTGCGCTTGGCGCCGTAGTCGACGGCCACCACCTTGTGCTTGGCCGCCGTCTGGCTGCCGTAACCCTGGCCCAGCAGCCAGCGCGTCTCGTTCCAGTGATAGCTCTGGCGGCAGCTCACCTCGGCGGCCAGGTCCATGCCTTCCAGGCCGGGCCATTCGGCGGCCTGCTGGCGGCAGGCGGCGATGTCCACCCCAGTGGGTCCGTTGGGGCCGTCGGGGAAGTGGACGATGGTGCCGTGCGGCGCGCCCAGGTCGCGGATGCGCCGGGTGATCGCGCGGCTGTCGACGCCGGACAGGCCGACCAGGTTGGGCGCCTTCAGCCAGGCGTCGAAGGGCTGGACATTGCGCCAGTTCGACGGCTCGGTGATGTCGGCGCGCAGCACCACGCCGCGCACGGCGGGGGGCAGCGTCTCGATGTCTTCCGGGGTGGTGCCGACGTTGCCGATGTGGGGGAAGGTAAAGGTGATGATCTCGCCGGCGTAGGAGGGATCGGTGCAGATCTCCTGGTAGCCGGTCATCGAGGTGTTGAAACAGACCTCGCCCACCGCCTGTCCGCCGGCGCCCAGGCCCTTGCCCCAGAACACGCTGCCATCGGCCAGAACCAAGGCTCCGGTGACACCCGCCGGAACCTCAGGCGGTATCGAAACGGGCGCAGCGAAAGACGGCCCGTCCTGGGCGGACGGGGTGGGGGACTTGGATGTGTCGTTCATGAAGCGGATCCTCGAACGCAGGCGGGTGATGTTTACGGGATCGGCCCGCCTTGGTCAAGCCTGAGTAAAAGTTCAAACTTCTTATATTTCAATGACTTATTATGTCATTGGGCATTTTGCCATTTGCGATGAATTGAGCTAGTCTCCCGCGCCTCGCGAGTTGGAGGGAACATCACCCATGCTGCGCACCCGTCTGAACGACGCTTTGAAAGACGCCATGAAGGCCAAGGAAGCCAGGGCCACCTCGGCCTTGCGGCTGATCCTGGCCGCCCTGAAGGACCGCGATATCGCCGAGCGGACCAAGGGCAACGGCGAAGGCCTGGGCGACGACGCCATCCTTGAGATGCTCCAGAAAATGGTGCGTCAGCGTCACGAATCCATCGAGATGTACACCAAGGGCCAGCGCCCCGAACTGGCCAAGCGCGAGGCCGACGAAATCGAGGTCATCGAACGCTTCCTGCCCAAGCAGATGGACGAGACCGACATGCGCGCGGCCATCGACAGCGTCATCGGTGAGCTCGGCGCCGGCAGCGTGAAGGACATGGGCCGCGTCATGGCGACTCTGAAGGAGCGCTATCCCGGCCGCATGGACTTCGGCAAGGCCAGCGGCATCGTGAAGGAAGCGCTGGTTTAGGCCGGGGAATCGGTCCGGCGTCTTATCCCCAGCGCCGGAAGGCCCGCCCCTGCGGGCGTCCTGCGGGATCCATCCCCGCAATTCTTCAGGTTTTCCAGGGGTTTTCCCGAAGTTGTCCTATAATTGTATCCCCGACTCGGGTGTGGCCGCGGATGCACGCCCGTCGGGCCTTTGATAGGTTTGGCCGCTTGCCGTCCGCGTCGCTGTGACCGGCGGCCTCCTGAACATTGGGCATAATGGCTTTTCCACCGGAATTTCTGGACGAACTGCGCAACCGGATCGCCACGTCGGAGGTGGTCGGCAAGCGCGTGAAGCTGGTGAAGAAGGGCCGCGAGCACACCGGTCTGTGCCCTTTCCACAATGAAAAGTCGCCGTCCTTTACCGTCAATGACGACAAGGGCTTCTATCACTGCTTTGGCTGCGGCGCCCACGGCAGCGCCATCGACTTCGTGATGAACACCGAGGGCCTGAGCTTCCCGGAAACCGTGGAGCGTCTGGCCGGCGTGGCCGGCATGGAGGTGCCCCGGGAGCGCCCGGAGGACCGCGAGCGGGCCCAGAAGCGCGCCGGCCTGACCGACGTGGTGGAGGCCGCCTGCGTCTGGTTCGAGGAGCAGTTGCAGACCGAGGCGGGCAAGGAGGCCCGCGACTACCTGGAACGCCGCGGCCTGGCGCCGCAGACCGTAAAGGCCTTCCGCCTGGGCTTTGCCCCGCGTACCCGAGGCGTCCTGGCCAAGGCCCTGCGCGCCCGCGGCCTCACCGTGGACCAGTTGCTGGAAGCCGGGCTGGTCAAACGCGGAGAGGACGGGCCGGACGATCTGCGCGACTACTTCTTCCACCGGGTGATCTTCCCGATCACCGACCGGCGCGGCCGGGTCATCGCCTTCGGCGGCCGTACCCTGGGCGACTCCAAGGCCAAGTACCTGAATTCGCCCGATACCCCGCTGTTTCACAAGGGCCGGGTGCTGTACAACCTGGCGCGTGCCCGCAAGGCCGCCCACGACACCGGCGAACTGCTGGTGACCGAGGGCTACATGGACGTCATCGCCCTGGCCGAGGGCGGCTTTCCCGCCGCCGTGGCGCCGCTGGGCACCGCCGTCACCGAGGAGCAGATCGAGGAGCTGTGGCGCCTGACCGCCGAGCCGACCCTGTGCTTCGACGGCGACGCCGCCGGCCAGCGCGCCGCCTTCCGCGCCGCCGAGCGGGCATTGCCGCTGCTGAAGCCGGGCAAGAGCCTGCTGTTCGCCCTGCTGCCGCCGGGCGAGGACCCGGACAGCCTGCTGCGCGGCCAGGGTCCCGCCGCGCTGCGCGCCCTGCTGGAGGCGGCCCAGCCGCTGGCCGACCTGGTGTGGCGCAAGGCGACCGAGGGGCGCAGCGCCGACACGCCGGAACGCCGGGCGGCGATCCGCGCCGACCTGCGCGACCAGGTGCGCGCGATCCGCGACCCGGAATTGCGCGAGGATTACCGCCAGGAAATGGAGCGCCGCTTCGAGACCGTCTTCGGCTATGCCGGCCAGGCCCGCGGCGGCGCGGGCCGCGGCGGGCCGGGTGGCCCGGGCGGCGGACAGGGGGG
>JBHJIR010000150.1:0-28168 GCA_050043265.1 Kiloniellaceae bacterium | reverse complement strand
CAGAATCAGGCGCTGGGCATCAGCACGGTCGCCTTTACGGTCTGCTTCGCGGTGTGGACGATCTTCTCGATCATCGGGGTCAAGATCAAACAGGACCTTGGCCTGTCCGACACGCAGTTCGGCATCCTGGTGGCGACACCGATCCTGACCGGCTCGCTGAGCCGCAGCTTCCTGGGCATCTGGACCGACCAGTACGGCGGCCGCCGCGTGTTCAGCGTCGTGATGGCCCTCACCTCGGTGGCGGTCTGGCTGCTGTCCACAGTGACCACCTACGAAATGTTCCTGGTGGCGGCGCTCGGCGTCGGGCTGGCCGGCGGCTCCTTCGCCGTCGGCATCGCCTATGTCTCGCGCTGGTACGAGAAGGAACGCCAGGGCACCGCGCTCGGCATCTTCGGCATGGGCAACGTCGGTGCGGCGGTCACCAACTTCGGTGCCCCCTTCCTGCTCGTCGCCCTCGGCTGGGAACGCACGGCACAGGTCTATGCGGTGATCCTGCTGGCGACAGCGGTGCTGTTCTTCCTGACCACGCGCGAGGACCCCGCAACGGCCCAGCGCAAGGCCAGGGGCGAGAAGCCCAAGTCGGTCCTCCTGCAGCTGGAACCCCTGCGCAACTTGCAGGTCTGGCGCTTCGCCCTCTACTATTTCTTCGTCTTCGGCGCCTTCGTCGCGCTAGCCCTCTGGCTGCCGCGATACCTGATCGGCGTCTATCACCTCGATATCAAGACCGCCGGCATGCTCGCGGCCTTCTATGCGGTACCCGCCAGCCTGTTTCGCGCCTATGGCGGCCACCTGTCGGACAAATTCGGCGCACGCAAGGTCATGTACTGGACCTTCGCCGTGTCGGTGCTCTGCACTTTCATGCTGTCTTACCCGAACACCGACTACATCATTCACGGCATCACCGGGCCGATCACCTTCACCACCAGCATGGGCCTGGTTCCCTTCGTTCTGACCATCTTCGTGCTCGGGTTCTTCATGTCGCTGGGCAAGGCGGCGGTCTACAAGCACATCCCGGTCTACTACCCGGATCATGTCGGCTCCGTCGGTGGCCTCGTCGGCATGATCGGCGGGCTTGGCGGTTTCGTGCTGCCGATCGCCTTTGGCGTGCTGAATGACCTGACGGGGGTCTGGACCAGCTGCTTCGCCCTGCTCTTCGGCATTGTTCTCGTCGCCCTCGTGTGGATGCACGTCGCCATCCGCCGCATGGAACAGGCCGCTGTTGCCGACCAGGTTGCCGCATTGCCCGAACTGCCCGAGATGCTCGAGATCCACCAGCCGGCGCATGCCGCGCCGAAGGGCTCGGTGCTCGAGGACTGGAGGCCCGAGGACGAGAAATTCTGGGCCGACAAGGGACGGCGAATCGCCAACCGCAATCTTTGGATCTCGATTCCCTGTCTGCTGCTGGCTTTCTCCGTCTGGATGGTGTAGATCTAGGTGATCGCCAAAAAGAATACCATCAGCTACAACTACACCACCGACCAGCTGTTCTGGCTGGCGGCGCTGCCGGGGCTTTCCGGCGCGACGCTGCGCATCTTCTACTCCTTCATGGTGCCGATCTTCGGCGGGCGGCTGTGGACGACGATGACCACCGCTTCCCTGCTGATCCCGGCCTTCGGCATCGGCTACGCCGTGCAGGATCCGGGAACGCCGTACCTGATCTTCCTGGTGCTCGCCCTGCTGTGCGGCCTGGGCGGCGGCAACTTCGCCTCCTCGATGGCCAACATCAGCTTCTTCTTCCCGAAAAAGCAGAAGGGCAATGCCCTGGCCCTCAACGCCGGGCTCGGCAATCTCGGCGTCAGCGTGATGCAGTTCACCATTCCGCTGGTGATCACGGCGGGCGTCTTCGGCACGATGGGCGGCCAACCGCAGATCGCGGGCGAGACCACCAGGCTGTGGCTGCAGAATGCCGGCTTCATCTGGGTGCCGTTCCTGATCCTCTCCACCCTGGCCGCATGGTTCGGGATGAACGACATCGCCTCGGCCCGGGCGTCGTTCAAGGAGCAGTCGGTCATCTTCTCGCGCAAGCACAACTGGATCATGTGCTGGCTCTATACCGGGACTTTCGGTTCGTTCATCGGCTATTCGGCGGGCTTCCCGCTGCTCGCCAAGACCCAGTTTCCGGACGTCGACTCGCTGCACCTGGTCTTCCTGGGGCCGCTGGTCGGCGCGCTGAGCCGGGCGGCCACCGGCTGGGTCTCCGACAAGTTCGGCGGCGGCCGGGTCACCTTCTGGACCTTCGCCCTGATGATCGGCGCGGTGGCGGGCGTGCTCTATTTCCTGGCCATCAAGGACGCGTCCTACGCCTTCTGGGGATTCTTCGCGATGTTCATGCTGCTGTTCTTCGCCACTGGCATCGGCAACGCGTCGACCTTCCAGATGATCCCCGTGATCATGCATCGGGAGATCGGCCGCCTGCTGCCGGGGATGGACCCGGCGGCCCGGCAGCGCCAGTCGGAAAAGGAGTCGGCTGCGATCATCGGCTTCACCTCCGCCATCGCCGCCTACGGCGCCTTCTTCATCCCCAAGTCCTACGGCTCGTCGATCGCGATGACCGGTAGCCCGGACGCGGCGCTGTGGGGTTTCATGATTTTCTATCTGACCTGCGCGCTGCTGACCTGGTGGTTCTACACCCGCCGCGGTGGCCTGCTGCACGACATCGAGCATGGCCGCAGCCAAGACACCGCCGCGCCCGCGGCCGCCGAATGACCGGAGGAAGACAATGAGCCACCTGCTCGACCGCCTGAATTTCTTCAGCAACAAGTCGCACGGCACCTTTGCCGACGGCCACGGCGGCACCACCGGCGAAGACCGCGGCTGGGAGGACGCCTACCGCAAGCGCTGGCAGCACGACAAGATCGTGCGCTCCACCCACGGCGCCAACTGCACCGGCTCCTGTTCGTGGAAGATCTACGTGAAGGGCGGCATCGTCACCTGGGAGACCCAGCAGACGGATTACCCGCGCACGCGCCCCGACCTGCCGAACCACGAGCCGCGCGGCTGCAGCCGCGGTGCCAGCTACAGCTGGTACATGTACTCCGGCAACCGGGTGAAGTACCCGCTGGTCCGCGGCCGCCTGCTGAAGCTGTGGCGCGAGGCGCGGGCGGTGCGCACGCCGGTCGCCGCCTGGGCCTCCATCGTCGAGGATTCCACCAAGCGCGCGGCCTATACCAAAAAGCGCGGCCTCGGCGGCTTCGTGCGGGCGAAGTGGGAGGAGGTCAACGAGATCATTGCCGCGGCCAACGCCTACACGGCCAAGACCTACGGCCCCGACCGCGTCATCGGCTTTTCGCCGATCCCGGCGATGTCGATGGTGTCCTACGCGGCGGGCTCGCGCTACCTGTCGCTGCTGGGCGGCGTCTGCATGTCGTTCTACGACTGGTACTGCGATCTGCCGCCGGCCTCGCCGCAGACCTGGGGCGAGCAGACCGACGTGCCGGAAAGCGCTGACTGGTACAACGCCGGCTTCCTGATGATCTGGGGCTCCAACGTGCCGCAGACCCGCACGCCGGACGCCCACTTCTATACCGAGGTGCGCTACAAGGGCACCAAGTCCGTGGTGGTCAGCCCGGATTACTCGGAAGCCTCCAAGTTCGCCGACCTCTGGCTGCACCCCAAGCAGGGCACCGACGCGGCGCTGGCCATGGCCATGGGCCACGGCATCCTGCGCGAGTTCCACCTGGACCGTCAGGCCGACTACTTCGAGGACTACGCGCGCAAGTACACCGACATGCCGATGCTGGTGCGTCTGGTGAAGAAGGACGGCCACTATCTGCCGGAGCGCCTGCTGCGCGCCGCCGACTTGGACGGCCATCTGGGCCAGGCGAACAATCCGGAATGGAAGACGCTGGCGATCGACGAAGCGGGCGACCGCCTGGTCGCGCCGCAGGGCTCGGGCGGCTTCCGCTGGGGCGAGCAGGGCAAGTGGAACCTGGAGGAGAAGGACGCCGACGGCAAGGAGACCAAGCTGCGTCTCAGCCAGATCCTCGACAAGGACCACGACGACGTGGTCGACGTCGGCTTTCCCTACTTCGGCAACCGCGAGCACGACCACTTCAAGGGCACCGACCATCCCGACGTGCTGCTGCGCCGGGTGCCGGTAAAGGCGGTGAAGACCACCCAGGGCGAGGCGCTGGTCGCCACGGTCTTCGACCTCTTCGTCGCCAACTACGGCCTCGACCGCGGCCTGGGCGGCGGCATGGTTGCCAAGGACTACGGCGAGAACCTGCCCTACACCCCGGCCTGGGCCGAGGCGATCACCGGCGTCCCGGCCGATCACATCATTACCGTGGCGCGGGAGTTCGCCGGCAACGCCGAGAAGACCAACGGCCGTTCCATGGTCATCCTGGGGGCCGGTCTGAACCACTGGTACCACATGGACATGAACTACCGCGGGATCATCAACCTGCTGGTCATGTGCGGCTGCGTCGGCCAGTCGGGCGGCGGCTGGTCGCACTACGTCGGCCAGGAGACGCTGCGCCCGCAGACCGGCTGGCTGCCGCTCGCCTTCGGCCTCGACTGGAGCCGTCCGCCGCGCCACATGAACTCGACCTCCTTCTTCTATGCCCACACCGACCAGTGGCGCTACGAGAGCCTGGAGGTGAAGGAGATCCTGTCGCCGACGGCGCCGGAGGGGCCGTGGGACGGCGCCCTCATCGACTACAACATCCGCGCCGAGCGCATGGGCTGGCTGCCTTCCGCGCCGCAGCTTGAGACCAACCCGCTGGAGATCGCCGCGGCGGCCGCCGCGGCGGGCAAGGAGCCCAAGGACTACGTGGTCGACCAGTTGAAGTCCGGCGGCCTGAAGATGTCCTGCGACGACCCGGACAAGCCGGTGAACTGGCCGCGCAACATGTTCGTCTGGCGCTCCAACCTGCTGGGGTCGTCGGGCAAGGGGCATGAGAACATCCTCAAGCACCTGCTCGGCACCTCCCACGGCGTGCTCGGCAAGGATCTGGGCCAGGACGGCCACGTGAAGCCGCAGGAGGCGGTGTGGCACGACGAGGCGCCGGAAGGAAAGCTCGACCTGCTGGTGACGCTGGACTTCCGCATGTCGACCACCTGCGTCTACTCGGACATCGTGCTGCCGACGGCGACCTGGTACGAGAAGAACGATCTCAACACCTCCGACATGCACCCCTTCATCCACCCGCTGACCGCGGCGACCGACCCGGCCTGGGAAAGCCGCAGCGACTGGGATATCTACAAGGGCATCGCCAAGAGCTTCTCGGAAATCGCCCCTGAGGTGCTGGGCGTCGAGAAGGACGTGGTGCTGGTGCCGATCCTGCACGACACGCCGGCGGAAATGGCCCAGGCGATGGACGTGAAGGACTGGAAGAAGGGCGAGGTCGAGGCGATTCCCGGCAAGACCATGCCGCAGATCGCGGTGGTCGAGCGCGACTACCCCAACCTCTACAAGCGCTTCACGGCGCTGGGCCCGCTGATGAACACGCTGGGCAACGGCGGCAAGGGCATTTCCTGGAACACCGAGCACGAGGTCGAAGGACTCGGCAAGCTGAACGGCGTGGTGACGGAGGAAGGCGCCACCCAGGGCATGCCGCGCATCGACAGCGACATCGACGCCACCGAGGTCATCCTCATGCTGGCGCCGGAAACCAACGGCGAGGTCGCGGTGAAGGCCTGGCAGGCGCTGGGCAAGGCGACCGGGCGCGAGCACATGCATCTGGCCGAGCCCAAGGAAGACGAGAAAATCCGCTTCCGCGACGTGGTGGCCCAACCGCGCAAGATCATCTCCTCGCCGACCTGGTCGGGCATCGAGTCGGAGAAGGTCTGCTACAACGCCGGTTACACCAACGTCCACGAGCTGATCCCCTGGCGCACCCTGACCGGCCGCCAGCAGCTGTACCAGGATCACCTCTGGATGCGGGCCTTCGGCGAGGGCTTCTGCGTTTACCGTCCGCCGATCGACACCAAGACGGTGAACCCGATCATCTCGTCGAAGGACAACGGCAACCCGCAGATCGTGCTGAACTTCATCACGCCGCACCAGAAGTGGGGTATCCACTCGACCTATACCGACAACCTGATGATGCTGACGCTGAATCGTGGCGGGCCGGTGATCTGGCTCAGCGAGGCCGACGCTCAGAAGGTCGGCATCAAGGACAACGACTGGGTCGAAGCCTACAATGTGAACGGCGCGCTGACGGCGCGGGCCGTGGTCTCCCAGCGCATGCACGAGGGCACCGGCTTCATGTACCACGCACAGGAGATGATCGTGAACACGCCGGGCTCGGAGATGACCGGACAGCGTGGCGGCATCCACAACTCGGTGACCCGCGCGGTGCTGAAGCCGACCCACATGATCGGCGGCTACGCCCAGCAGTCCTACGGTTTCAACTACTACGGCACGGTCGGCTCCAACCGCGACGAGTTCGTCATTGTCCGCAAGATGGACAAGGTCGACTGGCTCGAACGCCCGGCGCCTGACGGTCAGGAAACCCATACTCCGGAGGCAGCAGAATGAAGATCCGCGCGCAAATCGGCATGGTGCTGAACCTGGACAAGTGCATCGGGTGCCACACCTGCTCAGTGACCTGCAAGAACGTCTGGACCAACCGCGAAGGCATGGAATACGCCTGGTTCAACAACGTCGAGACCAAACCCGGCATCGGCTATCCCAAGGAGTGGGAGAACCAGAAGCGTTGGAACGGCGGCTGGGAGCGCACCGGCAACGGCCGCCTGCGGCCCAGGATGGGCGCCAAGTGGCGGGTGCTGGCAAAGATCTTCGCCAACCCCGACCTGCCGGAGATCGACGACTACTACGAGCCCTTCACCTTCGACTACGAGCACCTGCAGAAGGCGCCGGAGTTGGAGGCGACACCGACGGCCCGGCCGCGTTCGCTGATCACCGGCGAGCGCATGGAAAAGATCGAGTGGGGACCGAACTGGGAGGAGATCCTGGGCGGTGAGTTCGCCAAGCGCTCCAAGGACGTGAACTTCGACGGCATCGAGAAGGAAATCTACGGCGTCTTCGAAAACACCTTCATGATGTACCTGCCGCGGCTGTGCGAGCACTGCCTGAACCCGACCTGCGTGGCAGCCTGCCCCTCCGGCGCGATCTACAAGCGCGAGGAGGACGGCATCGTCCTGATCGATCAGGAGAAATGCCGCGGCTGGCGCATGTGCGTCTCCGGCTGCCCCTACAAGAAGATCTACTACAACTGGTCCAGCGGTAAGTCGGAGAAGTGCATCTTCTGCTACCCGCGCATCGAAGCCGGCCAGCCGACGGTCTGCTCGGAAACCTGCGTCGGGCGCATCCGCTATCTTGGTGTGCTGCTGTACGACGCCGACCGTATCGGCGAGGCGGCGGCGACCCAGGACGAGGGCGACCTCTACCAGGCCCAGCTCGACATCTTCCTCGACCCCAACAATCCCGACGTGATCGCCCAGGCGCGCAAGGACGGCGTGCCGGAAGCCTGGCTTGAGGCCGCGCGCCGCTCGCCGGTGTGGAAGATGGCGATGGACTGGAAGGTGGCGTTCCCGCTGCATCCGGAATACCGCACCCTGCCGATGGTGTGGTACGTGCCGCCGCTGTCGCCGATCCAGTCGGCGGCGGAGGCCGGCAAGATTGCCTGGGACGACGGCCTGCCCGACGTGAATTCCCTGCGCATCCCGCTGCGCTATCTCGCCAACCTTCTGACCGCCGGCAACGAGAAGCCGGTGGCCGAGGCCCTGCAGCGCATGCTCGGCATGCGCGCCTACATGCGGGCCAAGACGGTCGACGGCGTCATCGATGCCTCCCTGGCTGAGCGGGTCGGCCTCAGTGTCGAGCGCATCGAGGAGATGTACCACGTCATGGCGATCGCCAACTACGAGGACCGCTTCGTCATTCCGACGGCGCACCGCGAGACCAGCGAGGATGCCTACGACCTGCGCGGCTCCTGCGGCTTCAGCTTCGGCAACGGCTGCTCGGGCGGCGACAGTGAAACCAATCTCTTCGGCGGATCCCGCAAGAAGAAACTGCAGACCCCGACGGAGGTGTTCTGATGAGCCGGACGTTCAAGGTGCTCTCCCTGCTGCTGACCTATCCCGACGAGGAGATCCAGGCGGCGGCCGAGGAGATGAAGAATATCCTGGCCAGGGAGAAGCTGGTGCCGGCGGACTGCCTACCCGGCCTGCTGGCCTTCGTCGAGGGCATCGGCGCGGGCGACCTCTACGACCTGCAGGAACGCTACATCCTGCTGTTCGACCGCTCGCGGACCCTGTCGCTGCATCTCTTCGAGCACATCCACGGCGAAAGCCGCGACCGCGGTCAGGCGATGGTCGATCTGGCGGAGCATTACGCCAGCCACGGCCTGGAGCTGTCGGCGCGGGAGCTGCCCGACTTCCTGCCGCTGTTCCTGGAATTCCTCGGCACCCGGCCGCTGCCGGAAGCGCGGGAACTGCTGGAGCAGCCGTTGCACGTCATCGCCGCTCTGGGCGAACGCCTGCGCAAGCGCAAGAGCGCCTATGCCTGGGTCATGCTGGCCCTGGAGGGCATCGCCAAGGGAAAGCCGGCGAAGGCGGCGCTTGACGAGCTGCTGGCCGAACCGGAGGACGACCCCGACGATCTCGAGGCGCTCGACCGTACCTGGGAGGATCAGCCGGTCATGTTCGGCCCCGGTGCCGCCGCCGGCGTGTCGCCGGGCGGTGGCTGCCCGGCGGTGCGCGACACCCTGGCGCGGATGGATCGTCCCGCCGACACGAAACCCCACTGAGGAGCATCCGTCATGGCTTCTTTCCTCAATACGCTGGTCTTCGGGATCTATCCCTACATCGCCCTGGCGGTGCTCGCCCTCGGCTCGATCATCCGCTACGACCGCGAGCCCTATACCTGGCGTTCCGGCTCCAGCCAGCTTCTGCGCCGGCGCCAGTTGGTGATGGGATCGGTGCTGTTCCACGTCGGCGTGCTCATCGTCTTTTTCGGCCATCTGGTCGGCCTGCTGACACCGATCGAGCTGTTCGACTGGCTCGGCATCGGCCACGGCTTCAAGCAGGTCATGGCCATCGTGGTGGGCGGCGTCGCCGGCATCTTCGCGCTGCTCGGCGCTACGCTGCTGGTGCACCGTCGGCTGTTCGATGCGCGCATCCGCGCCACCTCCAGCTTCGGCGACAGCGCCATCATCCTGCTGTTGTGGCTGCAGCTCGCCCTCGGACTGGCGACCATTCCCCTGTCGCTGGGGCACCTGGACGGCCACGAGATGGTGACCTTCATGTCCTGGGCGCGTGGCATTTTCACCTTCGACTTCGCCGCCTCGCGCTACATCGCCGACGCCCACCCGATCTTCAAGCTGCACATCTTCCTCGGCCTGACGATCTTCCTGGTATTCCCCTTCACCCGGCTGGTGCACATGCTGAGCGTGCCGCTGCGTTACTTCTGGCGGCCCGGCTACCAGATCGTGCGCTCGCGGCGGGCCCGGCCGGTCGCCGGCCGCGCTCAGACTCCGGCGGAGTAGGGCCATGCAGGACATCCGTATCAACGAGACGACGATTCCCGCGGCGGTGGTGCTGGCCGAAGCCCAGAACCACCCGGCGGCGGAACCGGAAGCGGCGCTCGGTGCCGCCGCCCAGGCGCTGGCCATCCGCGAACTGCTGCTGCAGGAAGCCCGGCGCCAGAACATTTCCGCGATTCAGCAGGTCGACGGCGAAGGGCGTCGGGAAACCGAGGAGGACGCCCTGATCCGTCACCTGCTGGATGCCAACGTCACGGTGCCCCAGGCCGATAGCGAGACCTGCCGGCGCTACTACGACAACAACAGGCAGCGCTTCCGCAGCCCCGACCTCTTCGAGGCGGCGCATATCCTGCTGCCGGCGGCACCGGACGATCTCATTGCCCGCGATGCCGCCCTGGCGACCGCCCAGCGGCTGATCGCGGTGCTGCAGAAGGACCCCCATCTCTTCGCCACGCTGGCGGCGGAGTATTCCGCCTGCACCTCGGCGCAGAACGAAGGGCGGCTGGGGCAGGTGGCGCGCGGCGACACGGTGCCGGAGTTCGAGACCTTCCTGATGAATCTGGAACAGGGTCAGCTCTGTCCGGTGCCGGTGCGCTCGCGCTACGGCGTGCATGTGCTGCGTCTCGACCGTCGCATCGACGGCCGCCAGCTGACCTTCGAAATGGTTGAACAGCGCATCGCCGACTACCTGCAGGCGGCGAGCTGGCAGCGCGCCTTGGCGCAGTACATCCGCGTCCTCGCGGGTGAGGCCGAGATCGATGGTGTCGACCTCGGCGCTACGGAGACGCCCCTTGTGCAATAGAAAAAGGCTTCAATAGGGTAATCGGGAGGAATATCGCCATGAGCGCCGCGGTCAAAGGTCCGCCGCAGATCGAACCGAGTTCGTCGGCGCTCCTCAGCGACCCCCTCGACTTCTTCTTCGCCGAGCACTTCCGCCAGCGCAAGGTGTGCAACTGCCTGGAACGGTTGGCCGACGCGGCGGCACTCGATTCCGCGCTGGTGGAAGAGCTGCTCGCTTTCCTGCGCCACGACATGACGCTGCATGTGCGCGACGAGGAGGAGGATCTGTTTCCCCTGATGCGACAGCGCTGTCCACCGGAAGACGAGATCGAGCGGGTGCTCTCGGCGCTCTCGTCCGAACATGCCGGCGACCGCCACCTCGCCGACATCGTCATCGCCGGGCTGGAAGCGGCCCTGGCCGGCGGTCCGCTGCCCGTCGGTGACCCCGGCCTGCGTGAGGCGATGATCGATTTCGCCCGCAACGAGCGCCGTCATCTGGCGCTGGAGATTTCGGTCGTCTTGCCGCTGGCGCGCCTGCGGTTGACGGCCGATGATCTTGCCGATTTGTCGGCGCGGCTGGCGGCACGCCGGGCCCCCGGCGGGTAACGGATTGGCCAGTAACAGGACCTGACATGACAACACGCACCGCAGTTCCCCGCTATCGAATCCACAAGGGCCCGGCGCTGTTCCGCGCCGGTTTCCGGCCTTTCTTCCTGGCCGCCGGCCACTGGGCCGCGGCGGCGGTGCCGCTGTGGCTGATGGTGTTCCAGGGCGACCTCGCCCTGCCCACCGCCTTCGACTTCGCCGCCTGGCATGCCCACGAGATGATCTTCGGCTTCGCCGCCGCGGTCATCGCCGGCTTCCTGCTGACCGCGATCCCCAACTGGACCGGCCGGCTGCCGCTGCAGGGCCTGCCGCTGGCGGGCCTGTTTACCCTTTGGGTCGCGGGCCGCGTTGCCGTCGCCGTTTCTGCGGTGCTTGGCGCCATGCCGGCCGCCGCGGTCGATATCGCGTTCCTGGCCGTGCTGCTGGCCGCTGCGCTGCGCGAGATCGTCGCCGGGCGCAACTGGCGCAACCTGCCGATGCTGCTGGCGCTGGTGCTGTTGATCGCGGCCAACGTCCTCTGCCATCTGCAGGCCATCGGAATCGCCGGGACCGGCGCCATGGGCGAGCGTCTCGGTATCGCCACGGTGGTGTTGCTGATCGGCCTCGTCGGCGGGCGCAGCATCCCCAGCTTCACCCGCAACTGGCTGGCCAAGCGCGGCGCGGCCGTTCTGCCGGCGTCTTTTGCGGGCTTCGACAAGGTCTGCCTGGCCGCGACGCTGAGCGCCCTTGCCCTCTGGGTCGCTGTTCCCGAGGAAACCGTCACCGGCGCCCTGCTGCTGGCCGCCGGGGCGCTGAACCTCGCGCGCCTGATCCGCTGGCAGGGCCGCCAGACGCTTTCCGAGCCCTTGGTCTGGAGCCTGCATCTCGGCTTCTTGTGGGTGCCGATCGGCCTCGCCCTGCTCGGCTGCGGCGTTATCCGGCCGGACGCGGTGCCGTCGACCGCCGGTCTGCACGCGCTGACCGCCGGGGCGATCGGATCCATGACTCTGGCGGTGATGACGCGGGCGACGCTGGGCCACAGCGGCCGCACGCTCAGCGCCGACGGCTGGACGGCGGCGATCTATCTTGCCGTCACACTGGCCGCGGTTCTGCGTGTCGTGGCCGCGCTGACCGATGTGGCTTACGTGCCGCTGCTGCATGCTTCCGGCGGATTGTGGAGCCTCGCCTTCGGCCTCTTCGTGCTGCGCTACGGCGCACTGCAACTGTTTGATGGCGCGCCGCAACAGCAGGATTGAGCTGCTACCGCCCGCCGCCGGATCGTCTGCAATCCCAACTTGCTTAGGCCGCCGCTGCCGCTCGCGCGCAAGTCGTCTGTCGATGAAACGACTATGCCGCCGGCGGCCGCTTTGCTGCCCGACGGCGGCAAAAGCCCGCGTTTTCTCCGGAACTTCAAGAAACTTGGCGGCAACTGTCACGCATCAGTAACCAAGCTGATGGTTAATCGGCGCCGCGCAGTGCCCGGTGTCGCTGGCCTTTGCCGGAGTCGCCGGATCTCGAACTTCGATACAGGGCGTTGCGCGCCGCCGCCGGTGTAGGCCGGTCTGGATTCGATCATCTGAGGGGAAATCACGTGAGCACCACTTTTGGTACAGCATCGGCGCTGGGCCTTCCGGCCGTTGGGAAAACCGACGACATTATCCTGGGCTTCCCGGCGGCGACGCCGGGCGAGGGATATCTCGTGCAGCCGGCCGCCGGCGATGCCGTTGTGGGCTCCTACAGCCTCGTCTTCGATCTGTTGATTCCCGATGATGCCGCGGGCACCTACGGCGCGCTGTTCCAGATCGGTACCGGCAACACCGACGATGCCGACTTCTTTCTCAAGAAGCTGACCGCGGAGACCGCGGGCATCGGCATCGACAGCCAGTACGACGGCAGCCTGACGCTGGGCGACTGGCATCGCGTGGCCTTCACCGTGGCCGACAACGGCGACGGCAGTGCGACCCTGTTGAAGTACATCGACGGCACCCAGGTCGGCGCCCAGGCGGTCGATTCCGCGCGCTTCTCGATCGACCGCGCTGAGGGCTTCCTCATCCTCACCGACAACGACGGCGAGACCTTCCCCGGGCAGCTCGGCAGCTTCCTGTTCGTCGACCGCAGCTTCTCGGCGGTGGAGGTCGCGGCTCTGGGCCAGGCCGACGCCAACGGTATCCTGGCGCAGGCACCCGAGAGCGGCAATGCCGTCGAGTTCGGCTTCGACGGTGGCAGCTTCGCGCCGACCCAGGGCAGCGGCACCATGACGCCGAAGGAAGCCAGCCCGATCCTGGGCAGCGCCGAAGACCTCGCGGTCACGCCGGTGCCGGACGATGCCGGCCTGCTGGTGTTCCCCGCCGCCGCTTCCGATGGCGGCTACCTGGTCACGCCCGGCGTGGCGGGCGCGCAGACCAGCTTTTCCCTGGTTTTCGATCTGCTGATCCCGGTGGCCGGGCAGACCAGCCTCTACGGCGCCCTGTTCCAGACCGACCTGGCCAACGGCAGCGACGCCGACCTCTTCATGAAGGCGCTGTCGCCGACCAGTTTCGGCATCGGTATCGACAGCCAATATGAAGGCGCGGCCGACTTCGACTCCTGGCAGCGTATCGCGGTGACGGTCGAGGACAACGGTGACGGCAGCTCGACCCTGAAGAAGTTCATCGGCGGCACCAAGGTCGGCGAACAGACCGTCGATACCGCCCGTTTCACCCTGGACGGCGACAACGGCTTCCTGGTCCTGACCGACAACGACGGCGAGACCTACAGCGGCTACCTGAACAGCCTGCTGGTGACCGACGGGGTTCTGTCGGAGCAGGCGGTTGCCGACCTCGGCGGCGCCACCGCCGACGGCATTCTCTCGCTGCCGCCGGAAAGCGGTCACGCCACCCAGTTTGACTTCGACGGCGAGGCCCTCGCGGCCAGCTTCGGCAACGGTACCATGACCGACCGCAACGAGGGTGGCAGCGGCGGCGAGGGTGAGGCGGCCGTGGAGATCGTCAATGCGATCCAGGATATGCTGGTCACGCCCGATGCCGAAAACGTGGTCATCGATCTGACAACGGTATTTTCCGGCGAAGGCCTGACCTATACCGTCGAGAACAGCGATGGCACGGTGCTGAACGTCGTGCCGTCCGCCGAGGGGACTCTGGAGCTCGACTTCGAGGCGCTGGGATTCTCGGACGTCCTGGTCACGGCGACCGACGCCGAGGGCAATTCGGCGACCGACTGGTTCCGCGCCCGCGTGGCGGGCCCGAACGCTTATACCATCGCCGTGCTGCCGGACACCCAGGACTACACCGATAACGCTGCCCGGATCCCGACCTTCGAGCGGATGACCCAGTGGCTGGCCGACAACGCCGAGGCCAAGAACATCCAGTTCGTCATGAACGTCGGCGACATGACCCAGCACAACGTCGCCTCGGAATGGGCGGTGGCGCAGCAGGCTTACAACATCCTCGACGGGGTCATTCCCTACGCCGTGGTTCCCGGCAATCACGACCAGGGCGGCGGCGCGGCCGAATTCAGTAGCCTGATCTCCCAGTATTTCCCGCCGGAGAAGTTCTCGGCCGAGAACGGCGGCACCCTGGGCGGCGTCTATGAAGGCGATATGTCCAACAGCTGGCACACCTTCGAGGCGCCGGACGGCACCAAGTGGCTGGTCATGTCGGTGGAGTTCGGCACCCGCGACGACGTCATCCAGTGGGCCGAGGGCGTCATCGAAGACCACCTCGACCACCGGGTCATCCTGGCCAATCACTTCTATATGAACTTTCCGGATCGCGGCAATCCGCTGTCCGGTCCGCTCTACGGCGAAGGCACCGGCCACAACTACGGTCTGGTGAACAGTCCGGAGGGCTCCAGCGATGGTGAAGAGGTCTGGCAGGAACTGCTCAGCAAGTACCCGAACATCACCTTCACCTTCAGCGGTCACGTCTTCGGCGACGGCGCCGAAACCCTGGTCAGCTACACTGACTACGGCACCCCGGTCTACCAGATGGTGGTGAACTATCAGAACGGCGTCGCCCAGGAGATCCAGGAAAACGGCGTCGACGGGCGCGGCGGCAACGGTGGCAACGGCGCCATCCGGCTGCTGACCATCGACCCGGACAACGATACCGTCTGGACCGAAACCTACTTCGCCAACTACGACGAATACCTGACCAGCTACCGCGACAACCCGGAATACGACCGCGACGGCCTGACCGGCCTCTACCGCGAGCATCAGGAAACCTTCGAGAATATCGACGTCGGGACGCCGCCGGTGTTCGCCAAGGCCAAGGCCGGTGACGACCTCTTCGTCACCGCCGAGGGCGGCGAGGACAAGGCGGTCGTTTCCCTGGATGCCGGCGCGTCGATCGACCCGAACGGCGAGATCGTCAGCTACGAGTGGATCGACGAGGACGGAAAAGTGGTCGCCACCGGCGAGACGGCGGAAGTCGCGCTCGACGGCGGGCGCCACGATCTCACGCTGGTCACCACCGACGTGAACGGCGTGAAGAACGCTGACGAGATCCGTGTCGTGGTCTCCACCGACAAGACCCTGCTGGTGGATAACTTCAACGACGGTAATTTCGATGGCTGGACCGACAGCAACCAGGTGGATGAGCTGCCGCTGGACAGTCAGTTGGCGTTGAACACCCCGGCCGGCTTCGGCATTGACGATCTGCCCGGCGGCGACGCCGTGGTGGTCAGCTTCCCGCGGTCGACCGCAAACCAGGGTTACGGGGTGCTGCCGGGATTCGAGCCGGAAAGTGGTGACGTCTTCACCCAGTACAGCATGGTGTTCGACATCTACTTCCCGGCCCAGGAAGGCAACTTCGGCGCCTTCTTCCAGACCGACATCACCAACGGATCGGACGGCGAGGCTTTCGTGCGCGCCGACGGCGGCATCGGCATCTCCGGCGTCTACGACGGCAACTTCACCTTCGACGCCTGGCACCGCGTGGCCTTTACCGTCGAAGACCAGGGCGCTTCTCTCGTCCTGCGCAAGTACATCGACGGCGTGAAGGTCGGCGAGCAGGAAGTCGATCCCGGCCGCTTCTCGATCGATCCCGAAAAGGGTTTCCTGATCCTCACCGATGAAGACGGCGAGGTCTATGACGGCTACATGAACAGCTTCCTGTTCACCGCCGACCTGCTGAGCGACGGCGATCTCGCCGCCCTGGGCGGGGCGGATGCCGATGGCATCCTGGATGCCATGCCGGCCAGCGGACGCGCGGTGCAGTTCGACTACGACACCGGCTTCGACGCCACCTTCGGGCCCGGCGTGGTGGGGATTGCCGAGCTGAACACCGACGGGGCGAAGGCGACCTGGAAGGTCAAGGGTACGATCGGCAGCCATGCCGACGAGGTGCCGGACGGTCAGGCGTTCGAAGGTGCGGTCTATGAATACTCCGACGGCAGCGCCGCCCTGGTGTGGAGCGACGCGTCGGCGCTGGACTGGTCCGACTACGTGGCCGAGGTGACCATCCTGTCTCAGGACGACGACACCGTCGGCCTGCTGGTCTACTACCAGGATGCGGACAATCACTACAAAGTCACTCTCGACGTCCAGACCAACCAGCGCCTGCTGGTGAAGGTGAAGGACGGCGTCGAGACGGTGCTGGCCCAAAGCGACCAGGGCTACCCCTTCAATGACGAGATGGAACTGAAGGTTGCCGTCGTCGGCAACGCGATCTACGCCAGCCTCGACGGCCAGAGCCTTTTCGGCGGGCCGGTGGTCGACGCCGAAGATCCGCTGACCGGCGGTACCATCGGCCTCCTATCGGTCGGCCAGTACCAGTCGATCTTCGACGACGTGACGGTCAATGAAGTGACGGTGACGGCCGACGCGGGCGCCGATCAGCAGCTCACCGACCTCGACGGCGACCACCAGGCGACGGTGACACTCGACGCCGCCAACTCCTTCGCGGCGGAAGGCCTCGCCTCCTATGTCTGGAAGGAAGGCGACAGCGTCATCGCCACCGGGCCCCAGGCCGAGGTCATGCTGGGCACCGGCCAGCACGTGCTGACCCTGGTGGGCACCGACGGCGACGGCCAGACCCAGGAGGACATCGTCAAGATCGACGTCTTCAACAAGGATCAGGTCCTGCTCTCCGACGGCTTCCAGGACGGCGACAGCAACGGCTGGACCATCGTCGACGAGGGCGAACTGGGCGACGCGGCGGACTGGAATGTGACGGGCGGGGCACTGACCCAGTCGGCCGATACCTACAGCCGCGAACTGGCCCCGAATTCCGAGGCTGGCGGGGTATGGCGTCAGTACTGGAGCCCGCTGGGTGACGGCTGGCACATCCTGCGCAAGGGCACTTATGCGCTCTATGACGACGCGGCCGCCTACGACTGGTCGAATTACTCGGTGGAGACGACCTTTAACGCCGCCGATGCCGGTGGTGTGGGCCTGTTGTTCAACTACCGCGATGCCAACAACTACTACAAGCTGGAGCTCGACTCGGACGACCGTTTCGTCAACTTCACGGTTCTGGTGGACGGGATCGAGCAGGTTCTGATGCTGACGCGCAACGGATTCTCCCTCAACAGCGATCACAAGCTGAGGGTCGAGGTGCGCGACAATAAAATGCAGGCCTGGTTGGATGACATGGCGCTCTTCGCGGAGCCGATCGAAGACCGCAGCATCACCAGCGGTACCGTCGGCCTGTACTCCTGGGGCACCGCCGGCGTCAGCGTCGACGACATACTGGTCCGCGAGCTGGATGCGGTGGCGAGCGTGCCGACTGACACGGCACCTGTTGAACTCGTCGGCGGCCGTGGGGCGGACCTGCTCGAAGGCGCTGCCGGCGACGATACTCTGATCGGCGACCGCGGCGACGACACGCTTGATGGCGGCGACGGTGACGACCACTTGGACGGTGGCCGCGACGACGACCTGATGCGTGGGGGCGACGGGGACGATACCCTCATCGGCGACCGCGGCGCGGATACCATCGACGCGGGCGACGGCGATGACGTCATCGATGCCGGCCGCGACGACGACCTGGTGGCTGGCGGCGACGGTGACGACCGGATCCTCGGCGACCGCGGCGACGACACCATCGAAGCGGGCGACGGAGACGATCTCGTCGATGCCGGCCGTGACGACGACCTGGTGGATGGCGGTGACGGCGACGACACCCTGCTCGGCGACCGCGGCGACGACACGCTTGACGGCGGCGATGGCGACGACCGCATCGACGGTGGTCGCGACGACGATCTGATGCGCGGTGGTGACGGCGACGACATCCTGATGGGCGATCGTGGGCAGGATACCCTGGCGGGCGGCGACGGCGACGATGTGCTGACCGGCGGGAACGATGGCGATCTCTTCGTCTTCGACGCGGGCAGCGGTTTCGACGTCATCACCGATTTCAAGCCCGGTGACGACCTGATCCAGCTGAACGGCTTTTCCATTGCCGACTTCGACGACCTGCTGGATGCCGCCGAAAACGACGGCAGCGATGTCGTCATCACCCTGGACGACGGGCTCGACGAGCTGCGCCTGGTCGGCCTCCACATCGACGACCTCTCCGGTGACGACTTTATGTTCAACGCCGCATAAGCAACGGCGCTAAGACGAAAATGGGGGCGGCGGCACCATCAGGTGTCGCCGCCTTCATTCGTTTAAGCGAAGTGAAAAGGTAGTTCTTTTCAGGCGTCTAAGCTGTCCACCGGTAAGAAAAAGCGTCACGGCTCGATCACATCACAAGCCGTAAAACTGTAACCGGGTTACCGCTTAATCGCGGCCTGTTCGGTTGAAAATCGAACACGGTCGCCGCGCTATTTGGGGATAACGCGGAGGCGCTGCATCCGCCCTGCCGTCTTCGGCCGGGGCTGGCGTGCAAGACCTCTCTCCTCGACGGGCGTCTATCGGGCAATTCTTCTATCATCTCAATTCGGCGAGGAAACATGACACAAAAGGCAATTCTGGTCGGCATCGACGGGGCTCAGCTCGAAAAGCTGCTCCTGCTCGGTCTGCAGAGCGAAGTCGAGGCCCTGCTCGGCCTCGACATCGTCGAGTCCTACACGGGCGGCGAAAAAGGCACGGAGACCGAACAGGCGACGTCCAGCGGTCCCGGTTGGTCGACCTTGCTGAGCGGCGTCTGGGTCGATCAGCATGGTATCGACAGCAACAACAGTCAGCCGATTGTCTCGGAGGTCGACAGCATCTTCGAGCGAATCGACGCGGCCATTCCCGATGCCAACATTGCCTCCGTGGTCCACTGGTCGCCGATCAACACCGGCCACTTCGCCCGCGAAGCCGGCCTGTTGGAAGACGGCGCGGTTATCGACGAAGTCGTCAGCGGCATCTCGGATCAACAGGTCACCGACACCGTCGTTGACATGATCCTCGAGGACGCTCCGGACTTCACCTTCGTGCATCTGGACGACGTCGACGGCGCCGGCCACGGCTATGGCTTCGGCGAAGAGTACAATGACGCCTTGGCGACCGCGCTGGCCCAGCTGAAGGCCATCAAGGACGCGGTGGACCAGCGTATGGCCGAGAATCCGGACGAGGATTGGCTGATCCTGGTCACCACGGACCACGGCCGCGACCCGTTGACCGGCAGTGGCCACGGCGGTCAGACCGACTCCGAGCGTCGCACCTTCATCGCGTCGAACAAGGAACTGGGAGAGTTTGACGAAGCCGTCCCGGCGACCTCGGTGGTGACCACCATTCTGGACCACCTGGGGGTCGACTACGCGCTCTCCGAGGACGGCCTGGTCAGCGGCTCGCTGCTGGAAGGCGCGGCCGACCCGATCGTGCCGACGATCGAGGACGTTCTGCTGCCGGAAGACGATGCGGGCAACGTTCCGGTCGGCACCGACATCTCCATCCGTTTCAGCGAGGACATTCAGGTCGGCAGCGGCAACATCGTCCTCAAGCAGATGTCCGACGGCGCCGTGGTTGCGACCATCGACGTGACCTCCGACGCGGTGACGGTCGACGGTGACATGGTCACCATCGATCTGCCGGAAGACCTGGCCTACGAAACGGAATACTACGTCGAAATCGACTCGGGCGCGTTCACCGACGGTACCAACGATTTCTACGGTATCGACGACAACACGACCTGGAACTTCACCACCGAGGCCGACACGGTCGCCCCGGAGGCGGTTTCCTTCGGTCCTTCCGACGACGCCACGGAAGTGCCGGTCGACAGCAACCTGACCATCGAGTTCAACGAGCCGGTCGTCATCGGCAACGGCAATATCGTCATCTACCGCGCGAGCGACGACGGTGTGGTCGAGACCATCGACGTCACCGCCGGCCAGGTCACCATTGACGGCAACACCGTTTCCATCGACCCCTCCGTCGATCTGGAGCCGGGGACCGACTACTACGTGAAGGTCGACTCCGGTGCCCTGCGCGATACGGCCTCTCTGACCACGCTGTTCAGCGAGAACTTCGAAGGCCTGGCCCTCGATCCCTTCGTGACCGAAAATGGCGGCGCCGGCACCGCCTTCACGGCGCAGCCGCCGGACGGCTGGACCCATGACACCACCACCCCGGCGGGTGGCCCGGCCGAGTTCTTCGGCTGGACCTTCATGGACAAGAACTCCTGGACGATCGCCGCGGACGACCAGGGGCGCTCCGGCTTCACCAAGGCGGCCGGCACCGTGATGGTGGCGGACCCGGACGAGTACGATGACGGCGCCACCGACATCGATCCGGACCAGTTCAACGCCTTCATGCGCACCCCGGCCATCGATCTGGCCGGAGTCGAGGCGGGCACGCTCACGCTGACCTTCGATTCGAGCTGGCGTCAGGAGGACAGCCAGAAGGCCGTCCTGACCGTGTCCTATGACGGCGGCGAGAGCTTCGAGGTGCTGCGCTTCACCTCCGATCCGAGCGATCCGGATTTCAAGGAAGACGCGCTGAACGAGACCATCTCGATCAATCTGGATAACCCCGAGGGGGCCAGCAACGCGGTGATCTCCTTCGGCGTGATCGAGGCCGGCAACGACTGGTGGTGGGCGATCGACAACATCCTCGTCCAGGGTCAGAGCGATGGCGGGTCGACCTCCGGCAACCCCTATGCCGGGATCTCCGACGAGACCACCTGGAACTTCACCACCAAGCCGGTCGACGGTGGCAACGAGGGGACCATTGTTGGTGACGATGGCGATAACCTCCTCCAGGGCACCCGCGATGCCGACGTGATCCTCGCCCTCGACGGTTCCGATACGGTAGTCGGCGGGCGCGGCGACGACACCATCGATGCCGGCGACGGCGACGACTCTGTCGATGCCGGGCGCGACGACGACTCGGTCGATGGCGGCGACGGTGACGACGCCCTGCTCGGCGACCGTGGCGACGACACCATCGATGCGGGTGACGGCGACGATTATGTCGACGCCGGCCGTGACGACGACCTGATCGACGGCGGTGACGGCGACGACACCCTGCTCGGCGATCGCGGCGACGACACGCGCGACGGCGGCGACGGCGATGACCACATGGACGGTGGCCGTGGCGACGAACTGGTCGCGGGTGGTGACGGCGACGACACTCTGCTCGGCGATCGGGGTGACGACATCCTCGATGGTGGCGACGACGACGATCACCTCGACGGTGGCCGCGACGACGATCTGCTCACCGGTGGCCAGGGCGACGATACCCTGGTCGGCGGCCGTGGCGAGGACACCCTCGACGGCGGGGCAGGGGATGACGTCCTGACCGGCGGTCAGGACGACGATCTATTCGTCTTCGATGCAGGCAGCGGCTTCGACGTCATCACCGACTTCAAGCCCGGCGACGATCTGATCCAGTTGAACGGCTTCTCCATCGCCGACTTCGACGATCTGCTGGATGCCGCCGAAAACGACGGCGGCGATGTCGTCATCACCCTGGACGACGGGTTCGACGAGCTGCGCCTGGTCGGGCTCCATACCGCTGACCTCTCCGGCGACGACTTCATGTTCAACGCCGCGTAAGTCGGAAGACCCGACGGTCTTCTTTAAGGGGGGGGCGGCCGCACCGAAAGGTGCCGCCGCCCTTCCTCTTTTTTGCGGGACCTTTCACAAAGTCTTCGAACTTGTGTCACGCAGCTTTCATCGCCCCAGGTGATTGTGGGGCAGGTCGCATGGTTAGCACCCGAACGTGAGGCCACAGCCATGATGCAGGGAAGATCAGCCGCGCCGGTCCTTTGAAGTTCCGCAATTTCGCGCCGCTCGGGTCGTAGTCCGGGGGGCATGAGTCTTTTTCCTGAGCGCGTGCCGCGCACGCCGCCACATTTTAATTGGGGGAATCCATGTCTGCCGTGATCAATGAGTTTGTCTTCAATCACACCGGCACCGATTCGGAAGAGTTCGTCGAGATATTCGGCGATCCCAACACCGACTATTCGAACCTCTGGATTCTGCAGGTCGAAGGCGATTCGGGGAGCACGATGGGCCGGATCGTTTCCGCCGTGCAGGTTGGCGGCACGGACTCCGGCGGATTCTGGTCGAGCCCCTTCGCCGGCAATCTCTACCAGAACGGCACCCTGAGCCTGCTGCTTGTGGAGAACTTTACCGGCGCGGTGAACGACGACCTCGACACCAACGATGCCGGCGTTTTCGAAGCGGCGCCCTGGACGTCCATTGTCGATTCGGTGGCGGTGAACGACGGCGGCGCCAGCGATCTGACATATGCCCAGGCCGAACTGACCCCCGGCTTCGACGGCGGCAGTTTCGCCGTCGGTGGCGCCTCGCGCATTCCCGATGGTACCGACAGCGACACGGCGGCGGACTGGGTGCGCAATGATTTCGACGCCCCTTCGTCGCCCGCCCCCGAACCCGGCGAGGCCGAAAACACGCCTGGGGCCGCCAACGCAGTTTCCGGCGGCAGCACGCCGATGGCCCGCACCATCATGCAGATCCAGGGCGCCGGCCACGAATCGGCCTACGACGGCCAGAGCGTGGTCACGACCGGCATCGTCACCGCGCTGGAATCGAACGGCTTTTACCTGCAGGACCCGAATGGCGACGGCGACATCGCCACTTCCGACGGCATCTTCGTCTTCACCAACAGCGCCCCGACGGTCGGCGTCGGCGACTTCGCGGTGGTGACCGGTCAGGTCGATGAATTCATCCCCGGCGGGGCGTCGACCAGCAACCTCTCCATCACTGAACTGGTGGCCAGCAACGTGATCAGCGCGGTCAGCGGCCTGGATCTTCCGGAAGCGGTGATTCTGGGCGCTGGTGGGCGCGTGCCGCCGAGCCAGGTGGTCGAGGACGACGCCTTCGGCTCCTTCGATCCGGAGACCGACGGCATCGACTTTTACGAGAGCCTGGAGGGCATGCGCGTAACGGTGCCGAACGCCGTCGCGACCTCCGCCACCAACCGCTTCGGCGAGACCTGGGCGGTGAGCGATGAGGGCGCTAACGGCGGCGATTTCAACGAGCGCGGCGGGATTGTGCTTCAGCCCGACGATCTCAATCCGGAACGCATCCAGATCCAGCTCGACGAGAATACCCTGCCGGGCTTCACCGCCGCGGCCGATGTGGGCGATAAGCTGGGCAATGTGACCGGCGTCGTCGACTACAACTTCGGCAACTACGAGGTAAAGGTCACCGAGAGCTTCACGGTGACCGACGGCGGTCTGGAAGAAGAAACCTCGGCGCTGACCGGCAGCGACAATCAGCTGACGGTCGCCAGCTACAACATTCTGAACGTCACGGCGGCGGGGGGCGAGGACGCCGAGCAGATCGCCCGGCTGGCCGAGCAGATCGTCAGCAACCTGAACGGTCCCGACATCATTGCGCTGCAGGAGGTGCAGGACGACAGCGGCGTCGCCGACGACGGCACGGTGAGCGCGGATGCCACCCTGCAGGCCATCGTCGACGCCATCGCGTTGGCCGGCGGTCCGACCTATGCTTTCTTTGACGTCGATCCGGAGAACAACACCCAGGGCGGTGTGCCGGGCGGCAACATTCGTGTCGCTTACCTCTACAACCCGGCGCGTGTCGATCTGGTCGACGGTTCGGTGAAGGCGCTCGACAGCCTGGGCGGCTTCGAGGACGACGTGCGCGTGCCGCTGGAAGCACAATTCGAGTTCAATGGCGAGACCGTCACGATCATCAACAACCACCTGTCGTCGAAGTCGGGCTCCACGCCGGTGTTCGGTTCCCAACAGCCCTTCTTCAATGAGGGCGATGCGGAACGCACGGTCCAGGCCAGCGCGCTGAACGACTACGTCGACGGCATCGTTGCCGGCGACCCGGAGGCCAAGGTGGTGGTGCTGGGCGACATGAACGATTTCCAGTTCTCCAACCCCATCAAGGCCTTGAAGGGGGTGGGCGGCGAGCAGGCGCTGTTCAATCAGGTCGATACCCTGGGTGACGAGGCCTACAGCTATAACTTCGAGGGCAACAGCCAGGTGCTTGACCACCTGCTGGTCAGCGAGACGCTGAAGGACCGGGTGGAGTTCGATATCGTCCACCAGAACGTCGACTTCGGCGATGCGGGCTCGACCGACCCGGCGATCCACAACGGCGCGGCCAGCGATCACGAGCCGATCCTGGCCCGCATCACCTTCGGCGACATCCAGGCGGCGCCGGTGGCCCAGGACGACCTCGATATCGAGCGTCTGGCGACCTATGACGGCGGTCTCGGCGAAGGCTCAGAGGAGACCGTCGCCTACGACAGCGCCACGCAGCGCCTCTTCGTCACCAACTCCGACGCCCAGAGCGTCGATATTGTCGACATCTCCGACCCGTCTCAGCCGCAGAAGATCACCGCCATCGACACCTCGGTCCATGGGTCGCCGACCCAGGTGGCCGTGAAGGACGGCATCGTGGCGGTGGCGATCGACGTGGAAGGCGGCGACGGCTTGGTCGGCTTCTACGACGCCGGCGGCAACTTCCTGCACAGCGTGACCGTCGGTAATCTGCCGGACCACCTTGTGTTCACGCCGGACGGCATGACGCTGCTGGTAGCCAACGAGGGCGAGGATACCGGCGATGCGGCGAACAACCCGCTGGGCACGGTTTCCGTTATCGACCTGTCCAACGGCCTGGCCCAGGCGACGGTGCAGACCGCCGACTTCACGGCTTTCGACGGCATGGCCGAGGCCCTGCGCGAAGCCGGCGTGCGGCTCTTCCCGGATACGCCGGTGTCGCAGGATCTGGAGCCGGAATACATCGCGATCTCGCCGGACGGCACGCAGGCCTTCGTGACCCTGCAGGAAGCCAACGCGGTGGCGGTTCTCGACATCGCCACGGCGACCTTCCTCGATATCGTCCCGCTGGGCGCCAAGGATCACAGCCTGCCGGGTAATCTGCTGGATACCTCGGACAAGGACGGCGCATTCAACCTGGAAAAGGCGCCGGTCTTCGGCCTCTACATGCCCGACCAGATCGCCTCCTTCGAGATCGCTGGCGAGACCTTCTACATCACCGCCAACGAGGGCGATGCCCGCGACGAGGATGAGCGGAGCAAGGACCTGGACCTCGATCCCGATGCCTTCCCGGATGCCGAATACCTGCAGCAGGACGAGGTGATCGGCCGTCTGGAGGCCTCCTCCATCGACGGCGATACCGACGGGGACGGCGACATCGACCAGATCTACGTCTACGGCGCGCGCTCCTTCTCGATCTGGAATGCCAGTGGCGAGCAGGTTTTCGACTCCGGCGACCAGATCGCGCGGATTCTGGGCGAGGTGCTCAGCGCCGATCAGCTCGAGGATCTCGACGGCCGCTCCGACAACAAGGGCGCGGAACCGGAAGGCGTCACCGTCGGCGTGGTCGGCGACCACACCTACGCCTTCGTCGGCCTGGAGCGGGCCAATGGCGTGATGGTGTTCAACGTCTCGAACCCCGGCGCGCCGGAGTACGTCGAGTTCCTGCAGACCGAAGGCGACGTCGGCCCCGAGGGCATGACCTTCATCACCGCCGAGGACAGCCCCAACGGCAAGGCCCTGCTGGCGGTGGCCAACGAGGTGAGCGGCACCACGACGCTCTATGAGATCGAGCCGGAGGGCGAGGGCGAGGAGCCGGAAACCTTCACCCTGCAGATCCTTCATGCCTCCGATCTGGAAGGCGGCGTCGACGCGATCGGCCGGGCTGCCAACTTTGCCGCTATCGTCGATGTTCTGGAAGACAGCTACGAGAACTCGATCACGCTGTCGGCCGGCGACAACTACCTGAGCGGCCCCTTCTTCAGCGCCTCGGAGGATCAGAGCATCTTCCGCGACCAGGGGGTCTTCAACGACTTCTACAACGAACTCTTCGGCCTCGACGCGCCGGACGGCCTCTACGAGAGCCTGCGTGAAGGCGCGGGCCGGGTCGACATTTCGATCATGAACGCCATCGGCTTCGACGCTTCGGCCCTGGGCAATCACGAGTTCGATCTGGGCACCGCGCTGATGGCGGAGATCTTCGCCCCGCAGTTCCGCAGCAACGACGGCGTGCTGGACGACCGCTGGGTCGGCGCGCAGTTCCCCTTCCTCTCGGCGAACCTGGACTTCTCCGGCGACGCCAATCTGGCCGGCCTGTTCACCGACATGATCCTGCGCAGCAGCGAGTTCCAGACGGGGCCGGAGCAGTCGGCGACCAGCACCGCCACGCCGAAAATCGCCAAGGCAACCATCATCGAGGAAGGCGGCGAGCTGATCGGCGTTGTCGGTGCTACCACGCCGGGCCTCGAGCACATCTCGTCGCCGGGTGATACCCAGGTCATCGGCAGTGATGACCCGAACGACATGGATGCTCTGGCCGCCCTGTTGCAGCCGGTCATCGACGACGTCATCGCCCAGGGCGTGAACAAGGTGATCCTGGTCACCCACCTGCAGCAGATCGCGCTGGAAAAGGAACTGATCGGCAAGCTGAGCGGCGTCGATGTCATCATCGCCGGCGGCTCCGACACGCTCCAGGCCGACCAGGAGGATGTCACCCGCGGCCTCAACGCCGGCGACACGCCGGACGAGGACTATCCGTTCCAGACCACGAACAAGGACGGCGATCCGGCGGTCATCGTCAGCACCGACGGCGAGTACTCCTACGTCGGCCGCCTGGTCGTCGAATTCGACGAGAACGGTGTGCTGATCCTCGACAACGGCGAGGCCACCGACGAGACCGTCAGCGGTGCCTTTGCCACCACCGACGAGCAGGTCGCCGCCCTCTACGGCGAGGCGGATCCCTTCGCCGACGGCACCAAGGGCGACCTGGTGAAGGACCTGACCGACGCGGTGGAAGCCATCGTCGTCACCAAGGACAGCAACATCCTGGGCAAGTCCGATGTTTTCCTGGAGGGCCGGCGCGACGAGGTGCGCAGCGAGGAAACAAACTTCGGCAACCTCTCGGCGGACGCCAACCTGGCCCAGGCCCAGGGCTATGACGACACGGTCATGGTATCGATCAAGAACGGCGGCGGCATCCGCTCGGCCATCGGCACGGTCGAGGAGGTTCCCCCGGGCTCCGGCATCTACGTGGAGCTGCCGCCGCAGGACAACCCGGCCTCCGGCAAGCAGGCCGGCGAGATTTCCCAGCTCGATGTCGAAAACGCGCTGAAGTTCAACAACGGCCTGACGCTGATCACCCTGCCCGCCGCGCAGTTGCTTCAGGTCCTCGAACACGGCGTCGCGGCCGCGGCGCCGGGGGCCACGCCCGGCCAGTTCCCGCAGGTTGGCGGGGTTTCCTTCAGCTTCGACCAGACCCGGCCGGCCGGCAGCCGCATCCAATCGGCGGCGATCCTCGACGCGGACGGCAATCCGGTAATGGCCCTGGTGGAGAACGGTGCGTTGGCGGGCGATCCGGCGATGCCGATCCGCATCGTTACCCTCGACTTCCTGGCCGGCGGTGGCGACAGCTATCCCTTCGCCGACTTCGTCACCGCAGATCCGGATTTCGCCGATGTGGTCCACCTGAAGGACGTGCTGACCGATCCCGGCGCCAGCGATTTCGCCGCCGCCGGCAGCGAGCAGGACGCCATGGCCGAATACCTGCTGGCCAACCACGGCACGACTCCTTATGCCGACGCCGACACCGGCCCGGCGGAGGACACCCGGATCCAGAATCTCGGCGAGCGCGACGACACCGTGCTCGACGGGCTGCCGGATGGGGTGCCTGACGGGATCGATCTCACCGGAACGATCGGCGGCGATCTTCTGGAAGGCGCCGCGGGCGACGATACCCTCTCCGGCGGTCGGGGCGACGATACCCTCGATGGCGGCGACGGCGACGACCATCTCGACGGCGGCCGTGACGACGACTCGGTCGACGGCGGCGACGGCGACGATACCCTGCTCGGCGACCGAGGCGACGACACCCTCGATGCCGGCGACGGTGATGATTATGTCGATGCCGGGCGTGATGACGACCTCGTTGCCGGCGGTGACGGCGACGATACCCTGCTTGGTGACCGTGGCGACGACAGCCTCGACGGC
>JBHJIR010000149.1:0-3480 GCA_050043265.1 Kiloniellaceae bacterium | reverse complement strand
GATGGACTCCAACGACCTGGAGCTCGAACGCGTCATCACCATTCTCGCCAAGTGCATTGTTTTCTCTTGGGGGTACACCTAGATCTACATCGTCGACACCCCGGGCCACGCCGACTTCGGCGGCGAGGTCGAGCGCATCCTGTCGATGGTTGACGGTGTTCTGCTGCTGGTCGACGCTGCCGAAGGCCCGATGCCGCAGACCAAGTTCGTCACCGCCAAGGCGCTGGCCCGCGGCCTGCGTCCCATCGTGGTGGTGAACAAGGCCGACAAGCCCGACGCCCGCGCCCACTGGGTGCACGATCAGGTCTTCGATCTCTTCGTCGCGCTGGGCGCGAACGACGATCAGCTCGACTTCCCGATGCTCTTCGCCTCCGCCAAGCAGGGCTGGGCGGTCGCCGATCTGGACGACGAGCGCAAGGACCTGAACATCCTCTTCGACCTCATCGTGAAGCACGTGCATCCGCCGGTCGCCGATCCCGATGCGCCCTTTGCCATGCTGGCGACCACGCTGGAGGCCGACAACTTCCTGGGCCGCATCCTCACCGGGCGCATTTACGCCGGCACGGCCAAGCTCAACATGCCGGTGAAGGTGCTGCGCCGCGACGGCAAGCAGATTGCCGGCGGCCGGCTCACCAAGATGATGACCTTTCATGGCCTGAAGCGTGAGCCTGTCGAAGAAGCCTCGGCGGGCGACATCATCGCCATCGCCGGCCTGGCCGATGCCACCGTGGCCGACACCATCTGCGCGACGGAGTTTCCCGAGGCGCTGGAATCACAGCCGGTCGATCCGCCGACCCTGGCGATGACCTTCTCGGTCAACGATTCGCCGCTGGCCGGCCAGGAGGGCGACAAGGTGACCTCGCGGATGATCCGCGACCGCCTGATGCGCGAGGCCGAGGGCAACGTCGCTTTCCGTATTACCGAGACCGCGGACAAGGACGCCTTCGAGGTGGCCGGGCGCGGCGAACTGCAGCTCGGCGTGCTGATCGAAACCATGCGCCGCGAAGGCTATGAGCTGTCCATCTCGCGACCGCGCGTGCTTTACCGCAACGACCCGGAGACGGGACAGCGCATGGAGCCGATGGAGGAAGTCCAGGTCGACGTCGATGAAGAGTATTCCGGCGTGGTGGTTGAAAAGATGGGCCTGCGCAAGGCCGAGCTGACCGACATGCGGCCCTCCGGTGGCGGCAAGACCCGCGTCACCTTCCTGGCCCCGGCGCGCGGCCTGATCGGCTATCACGGCGAATTCCTCACCGACACCCGTGGCACCGGCATCATGCACCGGCTGTTCCACAGCTACGGTCCCCACAAGGGCGCGATCCAGGGCCGGCGCAACGGCGTGCTGATTTCCAACGGCACCGGCAAGGCCGTGCCCTATGCCCTGTGGAACCTGGAGGAGCGCGGCGAAATCTTCATCGATCCGGGCAACCCCGTCTACGAAGGCCTGGTGATCGGCGAGCACAGCCGCGGCAATGACCTCGAGGTCAACCCGATGAAGGCCAAGCAGCTCACCAACATGCGCGCCTCCGGCAAGGACGAAGCGGTGCGCCTGACGCCGCCGCGGGTCATGTCGCTGGAACAGGCCCTGGCCTACATTGCCGACGACGAACTGGTCGAGGTGACGCCGAAATCGATCCGCCTGCGCAAGCGCCTGCTCGATCCGCACGCGCGCAAAAAGGAAAGCCGAATGAAGGATGCCGGCTGAAGGCAGCGAAGCGACGGCGGCGGGGGCCGTGACGCGGCGCGAAGGTTGGCTTCGCGCTTTCGCCGTCTACGGCGAGCCCCGCATCGTCATCATCTTCTTCATGGGTTTTTCCAGCGGCCTGCCGCTGCTGCTGACGCTCTCGACGCTGTCGTATTGGCTGGCCAAGGTCGGCCTCGACAAGACCTCGATCGGTCTTTTCGCGCTGGTCGGTGTGCCCTACAGCGTCAAGTTTCTCTGGGCGCCGGTCATCGACCAGGTGCGCCTGCCGCTGCTGGCTCCCCTGCTGGGCCACCGGCGCAGTTGGGCCCTTGTCACCCAGGCCGCGTTGATCGCCGCGATCCTGGCGCTGGGCAGTTGCGACCCGGTGGCGGCCCCTTGGACGACGGCCGCCGCGGCCTTCGCCGTCGCTTTCTGCTCGGCCAGCCAGGACATCGTGCTCGATGCCTACCGCATCGAGATCCTGACCGACGACGAACAGGGTGCCGGGGCGGCATCGACCCAGTTCGGCTACAGAGTGGGTATTCTCGTCGCGGGCGCGGGGGCCTTGGCGCTTTCGGACTTTGTCGGCTGGTTCTGGGTCTTCGCGGCCATGGCGGCTTTGGTTCTGATCGGCTCCCTGACCGTTCTGCTGGCGCCGGAGCCGCGACATGTCCAGGCGTCCGAACCCGAGTTTCCCGCCGACCCGCGCGCCTGGATCGAAAACGCCGTGCTTGCGCCTCTGGCGGACTTCGTCCAGCGCCGTGGCTGGGTGGTGATCCTGTTGTTCGCCCTGCTCTACAAATTCGGTGACGCCATCGGCGGCGTGATGGCCAATCCCTTTTACGTGGAGCTTGGCTTCACCGGCACTGAGATCGGCAGCATTACCAAAGTCGTGGGCCTTATCGGGACCCTGCTGGGTGTTTTCGTCGGCGGCGCCATGGTGGCACGTTACGGCATTCTCTGGGCCTTGGTGGTCGGCGGCATTCTGCAGGCGGCAACCAACCTGCTGTTCGCGGTTCAGGCCATGATTGGACACGATCTCGGCATGCTGGCGGTCGCTATTGGCGCCGACAGCTTCACCGGCGGTCTCGGCTCGGCGGCCTTCGTCGCCTATCTCTCCAGCCTCTGCAACAAGGCCTTTACCGGTACGCAGTACGCGCTGCTGACGTCGCTGATGGCCTTTGGGCGCACCGTGCTGTCGTCGGGCGGCGGCTGGCTGGCCGATCAGGTGGACTGGGTGACTTTCTTTGTCCTCACCACCGGATTGGCGATCCCCGGCCTGTTGCTGCTCGCCTGGCTCATCCGACTTTATCCGCCGGCGCCGCGGGCGCCTAAAAGCGGTTTGGCCGAAACCTGATTGGCCGCCGCACAGGCCCCGGCTAGACTCTAGGCTGCGGTGCCAAAGCACGAGGCGAGCATGGCTTCAGACCCCGATGCCAAATCCGACCAGCGCATCGAGATCCATTCGGGCGACATCACGCAGCTGGATGTCGACGCCATCGTGAACGCGGCCAATTCCCGGCTGCAACCGGGTGGCGGCGTCTGCGGCGCCATCCACCGGGCGGCGGGACGAAACCTGCGCGAGGCCTGTGCCAGGATCGGCGGCTGTGAAACCGGCCAGTCGGGCGCCACCGACGGCTACGACCTGAAAGCCAAGTCCGTCATCCACACCGTCGGCCCGGTATGGCACGGCGGCGACCGCAATGAGGACGCCTTGCTGGCAGCCTGCTACCGCACCGCGCTGAAGATCGCCAAGCAGATCGGCGCGCGCTCCGTCGCCTTCCCGGCGATCTCCA
>JBHJIR010000148.1:0-38372 GCA_050043265.1 Kiloniellaceae bacterium | reverse complement strand
CCCTTTCGCCCCCCGCCGGCCCTCCCCCGGGGGGCCCGCTCCCCCCCGGGGGGCCTCTTTCCCCGGGCGGCCCGTTTTACATGGCGCGTGGCGCGCCCCGCCGGCGCCGGCGGCGGCCAAATACAGCGGCAGCGAGACTTGTCATGAATGCGGCAATCGCCACCACAATTCGCCACAAATCAGTCCTCTTAAGGTTCCAGGACAGCTTACCGGGACCTGCCTACCTTCGAGTCCTGCGCCGCAGCGTTCTGCCGGCGGCGCCAAGGGCGAAATTGCAGGAGGCAAATAGCGTGGCACAAACGGATAGTGCACAATCGGATACACGACAGGCGGGCACACGACAGGTGGGTACGCCACCGGTTGACGAGTCACAGGCCGATACGACGGTTCTGGAGCACATCCCCGGCCTCCGCCGCTATGCACGCGCCTTGACCGGCAACGCAGCGGAAGCCGACGACCTGGTGCAGGAATGCCTCAGCCGCGCATTGGCATGGCGCCAGAAGCAGGACGCCGCCCGAGAAGCGGGGGCCCCTAAGGCTGAGATCCGCAACCTGCGCGCCTATCTCTTCACCATTCTGCACAACGCCCATATCGACCGGCTGAACGAACGGCGGCGCTGGAACTACGCGCTGCCGGAAGAAGTGCTGGAGAACCTGATGGCCTGCCCGGCACCGCAGTACGGCCAGCTTGAACTGCACGACCTCGCCGACGCGCTGGAGCGCCTGCCCGAGGAACAACGCCAGGCGGTGCTGCTCGTCGGCTACGAAGGCATGGCCTACAAGGAAGCGGCGGCAGTGCTGGAGGTCCCCATCGGCACGGTGATGTCGCGCCTGTCGCGCGGCCGCGAGGCATTGCGCCGCATGATGAACGGCGCACCGCTGGCGGACCTGCGCCGTGTCCCCACGCCACGTCCGGCCCCCCAGGTTGCGTCGGCGCGAAAGGTTCCCCTACGGAAAATTCAATGATGCCAGCCAGCCCACCCCCCCACCGCCCGGACAACGACAACGCGGTCGGTGAAGACGACCTGCAGGCCTATGTCGACGGCCAGTTGGACACGCGCCGGCGCGCGGCCATCGAAGCCTATCTCGCCGCCCACCCGGGCGAGGCGACGCGTGTTGCAGCCTACCGCAGTCAGAACATCGGCCTGCACGCCCTGTTCGACCCGCAGCCCCCTTCATCGCGCACGGCCGCTCTACCGCCGGCCCTCGTTGCGCTGGCCCTGGCGCTGGATGCGGAACTTGAGGCGCCACGGCAGCCGCAACCGACGACGGTTTCACCGGGCGAAAACCCCCGCCGCCAAATGTTTCGGCGCCGAAAATTGCGCCGCGCCGCCCGTCTCGCCGCTTCGATTGCCCTGCTGCTGGGCGCCGGGGCCGCCGCCGGCTGGATTGCGCTGGAACAGAGCGGCGGGCACAGCCATTCCCGTGTCGCCCTGACCCACGAAACGGCCCCCGCCCCGCAAACCCCACTGCAACCGCTGCCCGCGGCGGCGCGCCTCGACGGCAGCGACGCCGGCAGCGAGACCGCCAAGGCCGGCACGCAGCAAAGCTCGGCAGCATCGCCCGAGGCCGCCGTTGCCACACCGACGGAGCACACAACAACCCTCCAGCGGCCCGAAGCGCCGATGCCGGCGAATTCGCCGGCAACGCTCGACAGCGTCGCCCCGGCCATCGAGCGCAGCCCGCTGATCCCGGTACCGCAGCCGGAGTCGGACACCGGCGCCAAGGATACCTGAGCACCGCGACCGCACCGGGCGCTCTATCCCGCCGCCGCCTTTTGAGCCGCCGCCTTTTGAATCGTCCCCTGAATCGCCCCTGGCCCGGCCATAGGTCGGCGGCCGGACCGACTCATTTGCACCCCGACAATCCTCACGGCCGGCGGCGAGAATAACCATAGGAAAAGTCGCGTTTTCCCGAAACCTTGATCTGCATCAAAGCCTTCCCGCCCGCGTTCGAGTAATTCTAATTCCAGGCAGAGCCGCCCTGCCGGTATCGGGCCGGATCAACGGCCCCGGTCAGCCCGCCGGTTCAAACGATACCGAGATCGCAGCGCCAGCCCTGCCCTGGGTATGAGCTAGAGGAGGGCACCAATGCTTATTCGTACCGCGCTGGCCGCATGTTGCATCTTGGTCACGGCGACATCGGCGTTTGCGGATGACGGTCTGTTGCAGGAGGCAAAAGATCTGTTCGAACCCATTCCGGTCGGCGCGCCGGAAATCGAAGGGAATCCCGCGACACCCGAAAAGATCGAACTCGGCAAGATGCTGTATTTCGAATCGCGACTGTCGGAAAGCCACACCATCAACTGCAACTCCTGCCACGCCATCGGCCAGGGCGGCGTCGACATGCTGGAAACCTCGGTCGGTCACCGCTGGCAGCAGGGCGGCCGCAACGCGCCGACGGTGCTGAATTCGGTGTTCAACACCGCGCAGTTCTGGGACGGCCGCGCCAAGGACCTGGAAGAACAGGCCGGCGGGCCGATCATCAACCCGATGGAAATGGCCTCCAGCCATGAACACGCCATCGAGATGCTGAACAAGATCCCGGGCTATGCCGCCAAGTTCAAGGCAGCCTTCCCGGACGACAGCAATCCGATCAACGTCGAGAACATGTTGAAGGCCATCGCCCTGTTCGAGGCGACGCTGATTACCCCGCACTCGCCCTTCGACCGCTTCCTGCGCGGCGAGGAGAACGCGATGACGGCTGAACAGAAAGACGGATTGCGCCTGTTCATCGACCAGGGCTGCGCCTCCTGCCACAACGGCATCAACATCGGCGGCGGCATGTACCAGCCCTTCGGCGTGGTGGAAAAGCCTGGTGCCGACTTCCTGCCGCCGACCGACAAGGGCCGCTTCGAAGTGACCAAGTCGGTCGACGACGAGTACGTCTACAAAGTGCCGACACTGCGCAATATCGCGCTGACGCCGCCCTACTTCCACACCGGCAAAGCCTGGGACCTGCGCCAGGCGGTCGCCGTCATGGGGTCGACCCAGCTGGGCGCCGACTTGAGTGACGAAGACGTCGACAAGATCACCGCCTTCCTGCACGCCCTGACCGGCGAGCAGCCGCAGATCACCTATCCGGTCCTGCCGCCGAGCACGGTGGACACACCGCGGCCGAAGCCGTAACCGACACTCTCTGCCGTTAGGGAGGAAAGGAGACCGGGGTCCCGTCTGGGCCCCGGTTTTCTTTTTGGCCGGAACCGCCGTCAGTCCGGCTGGAACGCGGCGAAGCGTTCCTCGAACTCGGCAAAGCCGACGGCGCCCGACAGGCCGTCGAAGCGCCCCTGGGCGGCGATGTCCTGGACCGCCCGCAGGCAAGCGCCATAGGCAAGCCGCGCCAGCGCCGAGCCGACGCTGATGCGCTTCACCCCGGCATAGGCAAGCTGATGCACTGAAAAGCAAGCACCGGGCAGCCCCATCACCACGTTGACCGGCTTGCCGACCGCCCCGCACAGCCGGCGGATATCCTCCAGGCTGCGCAGACCCGGCGCATAGAGGACGTCGGCGCCGGCGGCTTCGAAGGCCTGCAGCCGCCGGATGGTATCGTCCAGGTCCGGACGGTCCCACAGGAAGTTCTCGCAACGGGCGGTCAGCACGAAGTCGTGCGGCAGGGCGCGGGCGGCTTCCGCCGCCGCAGCGATGCGCTCCACCGCCAGCGTAAAGTCGAAGATCGGGTCGTCGCGGCGGTTCGTATGGTCCTCGATCGAACCGCCGGCCAGCCCCGTCGCCGCAGCCGCGCGGATCGTCTCGGCCACGCTCTCGGGCGAATCGCCGAAGCCCTTCTCCAGATCGGCGGAAACCGGCAGGTCCGTCGCCTCGACGATGGTGCGACAGTGCGCCAGCACCGCGTCCGGCGCGAGGCGTCCTTCCGGCATTCCCAGAGAAAACGCGAACCCGGCGCTGGTCGTCGCCAGGGCCTCGAAGCCCAACGATGCCAGCAGGCGCGCGCTGCCGGCGTCCCAGGGATTGGGGATGATGAAGGCACCGTCGCGATGATGAAGCGCTCGAAAAGCCGCGGCGCCAGCGGACTGCTTGGATGTCATCGGCGCAGACTAGCGCAGCGCTGCTGACAGCTTCATGTCAGGAGAGATCGGGCCGCCGCTCTCAAGCCGGCTGGGCGCGGGGCGCCTTGGCGCCGAGTCCGTCGTACAGGTCGAGCATGGCGGCGAACCATCCGCTCACCGGGTCGTCATCCGGCAGCAGATCCTGCGGCGAGGAGCAGCGTGCCCACTGCAGGGCGCCGAAGACGATATAGTCGGCATAGGCCGGCGCCTCGCCGTTGAGGAAAGGCTGGTCCTTCACCGTGAAGCGCAGCGGTGACAGCACGTTGTGCAGGTGCTTCAGGTTCTCCGCCTGCGCGGCGCAATAGTCTTCCAGCGCGGCGCCCAGCGCCTTTTCGCGGCTTTCGCGGAAGTAGCCGACGTCCTTCTCGTGCAGAACATCGACGATATCGGCCACGATGAGACGCACCAGCGCCGGGTGCACCTGGCCCTCGCACCAGCGCTTGATGAAGAAGGCGGCCCCCTTGGCATCGGCGCTGCCGAACAGCGCCGGGCGGTCGGGAGAGGCTTCGTCGAGATAGCAGGCAATCTCCCAGGAATCGGAGATCGTCTTATCGCCATCCATCAGGACCGGCACCTTGCCCTGGCCGGAAAAGGCGATCGCCTCCTTCTCCGTGAACCGCCAAGGCACCGTTTCAACCGACAGCCCTTTATGGGCCAAGGCCATCTTCGTGCGCCAGCAGTAGGGGCTGAAACGCAGGAGCGGGTCGGCCCCCGCGAGGTCGTACATCTTCACAGGCGTTTCCTTATAGATCGTCGAAGGCACCGGAATCTTCGAATGGGGACAAATTAGACTCCGCTGGGCTCAACGGCGAATTGATTCTTCGCCCTCGCACCGGCATGTCGCGGGAATCTTTACTAATTACCAAATAAACACAGAGACAAGTGTCACGTGCCCCCATGCCTACCCGAACAGGAATATAGCCGTTATGTCGTTCTCCGGAATATCCGCCACGATCAGCAGGTTTCGAATCGCCGCCCGCATTGGACTGCTTTCCGCAATCAGCGCGCTCAGTGTGATCGCTCTGGGCGTGACCTACCTCGTCGGCGACATCCAGTTGGGGCGCGCTTTCCAGGAGCAGCAGAGCCAAGCCGGTCTGGCCCGGCTGACCCAACAGATCGAGAGCGGGGCACTGCAGCTGCGCCGCAACGAGAAGGATTTCATCATCCGGCGCGACATGAAATATGCCGAGCGCTATAACAAAGCGGCGGAAGAGGTACTCGCCGCGCTGTCGCAGGCCGCCGGCATGGCGGCCGCCGGGCCCGTCAAGGCTGAGATCGACGGTTTGATCCAGGGCATCACCGACCATCATCAGCAGTTCGCCACGGTGGTCCGGCGCTATCAGGAACTGGGCCTGGACGAGCAAAGCGGCTTGCAGAGCGACCTCCGCGCGGCGGTACACGCCGTGGAGGAAAAGCTGGCCGAAGCCAACCTGGACGCGCTGACGGTCAAGATGTTGATGATGCGCCGGCACGAAAAAGATTTCATGCTGCGGGGCGACGAGAAATATATCGCCAACATCGACCAGCGCCGCCAGGAGTTCGATTCCCTGCTGGCCCAGTCCTTCTTGCCGCAAGACTTCAAGGACGAAGTCGCTGTTCTAATGGATAGCTACCAGAACGACATTCATGCCTGGGCCGATGCATCCCTGGCGCTGGCCGGCGAGACGGCAACGCTGAGCGATATCTTCTCCCGCATGGAGCCGGACTTCGAGCGCACATTCTCCGCCGGTATCGAGGGCGCCTCCTCTGCCGTGGTCTCACTGCAAGCATCGCGCGATGCCACGCGCTGGGGCTTCGCCACCGTGGGCTTGGTCGTGCTGGTGATAGCCATCGGCCTCGGCATCGTTATCGGCCGAAGCGTGAGCCGCCCGCTGCTGAGAATCACCGAGACCCTGACGGGCCTGGCCAAAGGGGATACCTCCGTTCAGGTTCCCTCGACGGAAAATAAGGACGAGATTGGCGACATCGCGCGGGCCGTTCTGGTGTTCAAGGAAAATGCCATCGAGCGGCAGCGCCTGGAAGAGACGCAGGCCGGACAACGCGCCGCACAGGAAAAGCGCGCAAAGTTCATCGAAAAGCTCATCGCTGATTTCGACGACGTCGTCGGCAAGGCCCTGGGTATGGTGACCGCCGCTTCCGGCCAGCTTCACACCACTGCCGAATCGATGACCAGCACGGCCAAGATGACCAAGAGTCGCTCGGGCGATGCGTCGACAGCGGCTGAACGGGCGTCGTCAAACGTTCAAATGGTCGCCGCCGCTTCGGAGGAACTGCACAGCGCCATTGCAGAGATTGGCCGCCAGGTGACGCGCTCGAACGACGTGTCGCAGAAAGCCATGGGTCAAGCCAGCCAGACCAGCAACACGATGAACGAACTGGCCAGCGCGGCGGAAAAGATCGGTACCGTGGTCAGCCTGATCCAGGCCATCGCAGAGCAGACCAACCTCCTGGCTCTCAATGCCACCATCGAGGCAGCCCGTGCCGGAGAGGCCGGCAAAGGGTTTGCCGTGGTTGCCGGAGAAGTGAAGAGCCTGGCGACGCAGACCGCCAAGGCGACCGAAGAAATCAGCCAGCAGATCAATAACATGCAGGCATCTACGGGCGAGGCGGTCGGCGCGATCAAGGCGATCAACGGCACCATCGAACAGATCGCCGAGATCGCCACCACCATATCCAGTGCCGTCGAAGAACAGGGTGCGGCAACCCAGGAGATCGCCAAGAACGTCCAGGAGGCCGCGAGCGGCACCGAGGGCGTAACCCGGAACATCGCCGAGGTCGACGCGGCAACGACGGAAACCACCGAAGCCGCCGGCCAGGTGACCACCTTGGCTTCCGACCTCTCGGCCCAGGCCGCCAAGCTGCGCCAGGAGATCGAAAGCTTCCTGACCTCGGTGAAGGCAGCCTAGCAGGGTGCTGAAAAACGGATCCAGCCCGTGGCGCATCCTTCGAGACGGGCCTGCCGGCCCTCCTCAGGATGAGGCTAAATATATGAAATTTAATAAAACCTCATCCTGAGGAAGCCCCGTAAGGGGCTGTCTCGAAGGATGGCCAGGGGCTCCACAGACCTTTTTCAGCACCCTGCTAGAACGGATTCCCGCGATCAGAGGGCGGCCTTGTCCCCTGCCTTGCCGCAGACCAGCAGGGCAAAGGCATAGGACAGCGCCACCTCGTGGAGCTTGTCGAAGCGCCCGGAGGCGCCGCCGTGGCCGGCCGTCATGACGGTGTGCAGCAGCAGCAGGTTGTCGTCGGTCTTGGTCGCGCGCAGCCTGGCGACCCACTTGGCCGGCTCCCAATAGGTCACCCGCGGATCGGTCAGGCCCGCCGTCGCCAGGATCGCCGGATAGGCCTTGGCCGCGACGTTGTCGACCGGCGAATAGGCGGCAATGGTGCGGTAGGCCTCGACACTTTCCAGCGGGTTGCCCCACTCCGGCCATTCCGGCGGCGTCAGCGGCAGGTCCTTGTCGCACATGGTGGTCAGCACATCGACGAAGGGCACCTCGGCGATGATGCCGCGGAACAGGTCCGGGCGCAGATTGGCGACGGCGCCCATCAGAAGGCCGCCGGCCGAACCGCCGTGGCCGACGATCTGGCCGGCGCGGGTATAGCCCTGCCCGATCAGCGCCTCGGCGGCGGAGATGAAGTCGAAGAAGGTGTTGGTCTTCTTCTCCAGCTTGCCGTCCAGGTACCAGCCGTAGCCCTTGTCGGTGCCGCCGCGGATGTGGGCAATGGCATAGACGAAGCCGCGGTCGATCAGGCTGAAGCGGTTGGTCGAGAAACCCGCCGGGGTGGACATGCCGTAGGAACCGTAGCCGTAGAGCAGCAGCGGCGCCGAGCCGTCGAGCGGCGTCGTCTTGCGATAGACCAGGGAGACCGGCACCTCTTCACCGTCATGGCCGCGCGCCAGGATGCGCCGCGCTTCGTAGTCGTCGGGATTGTGACCGCTCGGCACTTCCTGCTCCTTACGCAGGACGCGTTCACGGCTGGCCATGTCGTAGTCGTAGACCTGCTGCGGCGTGGTCAGCGAGGAGTAGACAAAGCGCAGGCTGGGCGTGTCGTAAAGGTAGCCGGGTGCCAGACCCAGGGAATAGGCCTGCTCGTCGAAAGCGATGGCGTACTCCTCGCCCCTGGCATTTCCCGGGGCCAGCGCCGTCACCACCAGGCGCGGCAGGCCGCCCTCGCGCTCCAGGCGCACGAAATAGTCCTTGAAGGCCTGCAGGCCAAGGATCAGGCAGCCCGGCTTGTGCGCCACCACGTCGCGCCAGTTCTCCCGCCCCGGTGCGTCCAGCGGCGCTTCGGCGATCTTGAAGTCGATGGCGCCGCCGGCGTTGGTCAGGATGAGAAAACGGTCGCCCTGGTCGCTGGCCTCGTACTCGATGCCGCTTTCGCGCGGCGCGATGAGGCGTGGCGCCGCCTCGGGGGTGTCGGCGTCGACCACCCGCACTTCGGAAGTGGTGTGGTCGTGGGCCGAGATGACGATGATGCGGTCGCTCTCGGTCTTGCCCAGGCCGACGAAGAAGCCGGGATCCGGTTCTTCGTAGACCAGCGCGTCGCCGGCCGGATCGTCGCCCAGTCGGTGGCGGTAGACCTTGGACGGGCGGTGTTCGGCATCCAGGGTCACGTAGAACAGCGTCTGCCCATCATTGGCCCAGGCCAGGCTGCCCTGGGCCTCTTCAAGGGTGTCGGGCAGAACGGCACCGCTTTCCAGGTTCTTCACGTTGATGCGGCAGGTTTCCGACCCGTTGCGGTCGACCGCATAGGCCAGCAGGCGATGGTCCGGGCTGTGCTCGCAACCGTGAACGCGGAAGAAGCTGGTGCCCTCGGCCTCGCGGTTGCCGTCCAGCAGCACTTCCTCGCCGGCCCGCCGGGATCCCTCGCCGGACGCCCGAGCGTCGGCGGTCCAGTTCCCCGTGCTGGGGCAGCGGCAGAACACCGGATGCTGGCCGCCGGTTTCGTAGCGCTGGTAGTAGGCAAAGGGCCCGTCCGGGCTGGGCACCGAGCTGTCGTCTTCCTTGATGCGCGCCTTCATCTCGGCGAAAAGCCGCTGCTGCAACGCCTCGGTCGGCGCCATGGCCGCGTCGGTATAGGCGTTCTCGGCTTCCAGGTAGGCGCGGATATCGCCGTCCAACACGGCCGGGTCGCGCATCACCTCGCGCCAGTTGTCGGCGCGCAGCCAGGCATAGGGGTCCTCGCGGGTGATTCCGTGCAGGGTGATCCGATTCGTTTTGCGGGGGGCGACCGGCGGTTTGGCCGGCAGATCCGGGGCTAAAGCCCCTGGGGCGCTATCGGAAGGCACTGTTTCAGGTTCCATTTTCCATTAAAACGCAAATAAATCGCTGGTATCCCACCAAATACGCGTCTTTCTGTCGCAGAGTGGCTCCGGGTTTAGCATTCTATAAGGACGCCGTGCAAAGCATGGCGTTTGGCGCCGGCTCACCGGGGAAGCGGAAAAGTCCGGCAAAGGTCGCATTCCGGGTTTTGACCTGGATCAATGGCAAGGCCCTGGGGGGCTGCCATGAGAGGGGACTGCATGAGAACCGCAAAAAAGTCCGTGAGTGCCGGGGGCCCGCCAAGCGGCGGAGTCCCGGTTAGGCGCATCGCGGCTTCTGCTGTACTGACATCTGGTATCGAATCTCACTGGGGCATCTGATGAGCAATTCAACCGAGGCATCCGGCACGTCGCCGACGACCCTGCTCGTGGGGCTGGCATTGGCGCTGGGCGTTATTCTGGGACTGTTCCTCGTCGCGAACGCGCACGACGGCGCTATCGCATTCCACGGCTATCTCTTCATCGCGTCCTGCGCGCTGGGCATCTTCTGGATGATCAAGCGGCACTTCGATGAGGCGGAAGGAACCGCGGAAATCGAGGACGGCACCCGCTACAACAACGCGGTGATCAAGGCGGGGACCATCGCCTCGCTGTTCTGGGGGGTGGTCGGCTTCCTTGCCGGCGTCACCATCGCCTTGCAACTCGCCTTTCCGGAACTGAACCTGCATCTGCCCTGGACCAATTTCGGCCGCCTGCGGCCGGTTCACACCTCGGCGGTGATCTTCGCCTTCGGCGGCAACGTGCTGATCGCCACCTCGTTCTATGTGGTGCAGCGGACCTGCCGTGCAAGACTGGCCGGCGAATGGGCCCCATGGTTCGTGTTCTGGGGCTACCAGCTGTTCATCGTGCTGGCAGCCAGCGGCTACGTCCTGGGCGTCACCCAGTCCAAGGAATACGCCGAGCCCGAGTGGTACATCGACCTCTGGCTGACCCTCGTCTGGGTGGTCTACCTGCTGGTTTTCCTCGGCACCCTGATGAGGCGCCGCGAGCCGCATATCTATGTGGCCAACTGGTTCTACCTGGCCTTCATCGTCACCATCGCAATGCTGCACATCGTGAACAACCTGGCGGTGCCGGTGTCGCTGACCGGCGTCAAGAGCTACCAGTTGTTCTCCGGCGTACAGGATGCGCTGACCCAGTGGTGGTACGGCCATAACGCGGTCGGCTTCTTCCTGACCGCCGGCTTCCTGGGCATCATGTACTACTTCGTGCCCAAGCAGGCGAACCGCCCGGTCTATTCCTACCGCCTGTCGATCGTCCACTTCTGGTCGCTGATCTTCCTCTACATCTGGGCCGGCCCGCACCACCTGCACTACACGGCGCTGCCGGACTGGGCGCAGACCCTGGGCATGACCTTCTCCATCATGCTGTGGATGCCGTCCTGGGGCGGGATGATCAACGGCCTGATGACCCTGTCGGGCGCCTGGGACAAACTGCGCACCGACCCGGTCCTGCGCATGCTGGCCGTGTCGGTCGCCTTCTACGGCATGAGCACCTTCGAAGGCCCGGTCATGTCGATCAAGGCGGTGAACTCGCTCAGCCACTACACCGACTGGACCGTCGGCCACGTGCACTCCGGTGCGCTGGGCTGGGTCGGCTTCGTCAGCTTCGGCGCGCTGTACTTCCTGGTGCCCAAGCTGTGGAACCGCGAGCGGCTGTACTCCCTGGCGCTGGTCAGCCTGCACTTCTGGGTGTCGACCATCGGCATCGTGCTCTACATCACCGCGATGTGGGTTTCGGGCATCCTGCAGGGCCTGATGTGGCGGGCCTACGACAGCCTGGGCTTCCTCGAATACTCCTTCGTGGAAACCGTGGAAGCGATGCATCCCTTCTACGTCATCCGCGCCATGGGCGGTGTGCTCTACCTGATCGGCGCACTGATCATGGTCTACAACTGCTGGCGGACCATCCGCGGCGACATCCGCGAGGAAGGCCGTATCGGCGCCCCCTCGGGACGCCCGGCTGCCGTCGGCGCGGCCGAGTAAGGGAGGAACCCGACAATGGCTTTCAAGCACGACGTCATCGAGAAGAACTCGATCCTCCTGCTGGTCCTCATCCTGCTGGTGGTATCCGTCGGCGGTCTGGTCGAGATCGCTCCGCTGTTCTACCTGGAAAGCACCATCGAGAAGGTGGAGGGCATGCGGCCCTACAGCCCGCTGGAGCTGGCCGGGCGGAACATCTACATCCGCGAAGGCTGCTACAACTGCCACAGCCAGATGGTACGCCCGCTGCGCGACGAAGAGGAACGCTACGGCCACTACTCCCTCGCCGCGGAGAGCATGTACGACCATCCCTTCCAGTGGGGTTCCAAGCGCACCGGGCCGGACCTGGCCCGCGTCGGCGGCCGCTATTCGGACAGCTGGCACGTCGCCCACATGAACGACCCGCGCAGCGTTGTCCCGGAGTCGATCATGCCGGGCTATCCCTTCCTGGCGCAGACCGCGCTGAGGACCGACGACATTGCCGATCACCTGCGCACCAACGTGATGATCGGCGTGCCCTACAGCGACGAGATGATCGAGAGCGCCGCGCAGGACATCGCCGCCCAGGCGGACCCGGATTCCGACGGGGCCGACGCAGTGGCGGAGCGCTATCCCGGCGCTGTGGTCTCGAACTTCGACGGCGACGCCGCGAAGCTGAGCGAACTGGATGCCGTCATCGCCTATCTGCAGATGATGGGCACCCTGGTCGACTTCGAGGCCTATCAGCCCGAAGCCAACTACCGCTAGGAGGCCGAACATGCATTACGAGCAAGTTGCGCATTTCGCGGCCACCTACGGCCTGATCTACTTCATCATCATGTTCGCCGGTGTCCTGGCCTATGTGTTCTGGCCGTCGAACAAGGAAAAGTTTGAAGAGGCGGCCCGCTTGCCGCTCGAGGAGGATTGAGTCGTGGCACACAACAAGGAAGTGGATCAGGTTTCGGGCATCGAAACCACCGGCCACGAGTGGGACGGCATCAAGGAACTGAACAACCCGCTGCCGCGCTGGTGGCTGTGGACCTTCTACGTCTGCTGCCTCTGGGCCTTCGCCTACTGGATCGTGATGCCGGCCTGGCCGTTGGTCAGCAGCTACACCACCGGCGTCATCGGCTACTCCTCGCGCGCCAAGCTGACCGAGTCGATGGCCGCGGCCCGCGCCGCCCAGGCCCAGTATCTCGACCGCATCCAGCAGGCGTCGCTGGAGCAGATCACCAACGACCGTGAACTGCTCGAGTTCGCCCAGGCGGGCGGCGGTTCCGCCTTCGCGGTGAATTGCTCCCAGTGCCACGGCCAAGGCGCCGCCGGCTCCAAGGGCTTTCCCAACCTGAACGACGACAACTGGATCTGGGGTGGCAGCCTGGAGGCGATCAACCAGACCATCCACTACGGCATCCGCTCCGACCACGACGAGACCCGCTTCAACCAGATGCCGGCCTTCGGAACGGACGAGATCCTGGATCGAAACCAGATCAACGACGTCGCCGAATACGTGCTGTCGCTGTCGAGTTCCTCGACCGATGCCGCCGCGGCGGCCCGCGGCAGCGAGATCTTCGTCGAACAGTGCACCGCCTGCCACGGTGAGGACGCCACGGGCATTCAGGAACTGGGCGCCCCCAACCTGAGCGATGCCATCTGGCTGTACGGCGGCGACAAGGCGGACGTGGTCTATACGATCACCAACAGCCGCTCGGGCGTCATGCCGGCCTGGGTCGGCCGTCTCGACGAGACGACCATCAAGCAGCTGGCCGTCGACGTGCACTCTCTGGGCGGCGGCCAGTAAGGCCGATCAGAACGGGGGGGCCCCGGCGCCCCCCCACCAAATCAGGACAAGGGATCAAAAATGGTCGATCAAGCGGTTGTGCAGGACGCCACCGCGAAGCCGGCAGATCAAAGAGAAGGCGTAGAACGCTCCGACGCTGAACCGGTCAACAAGAAGGAAGTCCGCTCTCTCTACCAGAAGCGGATCAAGATCTATCCGCGCCTGGCGCGGGGGATTTTCCGGCGCCTGAAATGGATCATCATGGCGGCGACTCTGGCCGTCTACTACGTCACCCCGTGGATCCGCTGGGACCGCGGGCCGAACGCGCCCGACCAGGCGGTCCTGATCGACTTCCCGGGCCGGCGCTTCTACTTCTTCTTCATCGAGATCTGGCCGCAGGAGGTCTACTACCTCACCGGCCTGCTGATCCTGGCGGCCATCGGACTGTTCCTGGTGACCTCCGTGGCCGGCCGGGTGTGGTGCGGCTACACCTGTCCGCAGACCGTCTGGACCGACCTGTTCATCGCCGTCGAACGTTTCTTCCAGGGCGACCGCGCCTCGCGCATCCGCCTCGACAAGGCGCCGCTCGGCGCCAACAAGGTAATCCGCAAGGTCGCCACCCACATCACCTGGGTGGTGATCGGCGCCCTTACCGGCGGCGCCTGGGTGTTCTACTTCGCCGACGCGCCGACCCTGGCCTACGAACTGGCGACCTTCCAGGCCCCGGCCGTCGCCTACATGACCATCGGCGTGCTGACCTTCACCACCTACCTGCTGGGCGGTCTGGCCCGAGAGCAGGTCTGCACCTACATGTGCCCGTGGCCGCGCATCCAGGGCGGCCTGCTGGATGAAGAATCGCTGGTCATCACCTATCATGAAGACCGCGGCGAGCCGCGCGGCGCCCGCAAGAAGGGCACCGAGGTGGAAGAGCTCGGCGACTGCGTCGCCTGCAACCAGTGCGTCGCGGTCTGTCCCATGGGCATCGACATCCGCGACGGCCAGCAGCTGGAATGCATCACCTGCGCCCTGTGCATCGACGCCTGCGACCAGGTGATGGACAAGGTCGGCCTGCCGCGCGGGCTGATCTCCTACGACACCCTGGCCAACGTGGAGCGGGTACGCGCCGGCGACAAGCCGCGCCTGCGCCTGATCCGTCCGCGCACCCTGATCTATTCCGCCATCATCGTCGTCGTCAGCCTGGTCATGGTGTTCACCCTGGCGACCCGCAGCGACCTCGACGTCAACATCCTGCGCGACCGCAACCCGCTGTGCGTGACGCTGTCAGATGGATCGATCCGCAACGGTTATACCGTCAAGATCATCAACAAGCAGCACGCGGACCGCGACTTCTCCCTGCAACTGCAGGGCCTCGACGGCGCCAGCCTCGACATCGTGGGTGCCGACGTGACCGCAGAGGATCTGCAGGTGGGACCGGACAGCCTGGAAAGTTTCCGCGTCTTCGTGTCGGCCCCCCGCACCGCCGTGACGGACGATTCCACCGGCGTGCGCTTCCTGGTCACCGACAAGGCGACCGGCAAGCAGGTCGCCTATGATTCCGTGTTCCGGGGTCCGAAATGAGCGGGCAGAAAAAGGTCCGCGAGATCCGCGGCAAGCATGTCCTGCTGGCGATGATCGGCATGTTCGGCATCATCATCGCCGTCAACGCGGTCTTCGTCGTGCTGGCGCTCGATACCTTCACCGGGCTGACCACCGAGAATCCCTATAAGGAAGGCCTCGCCTACAACAAGGTCCTGGCCGCCCGCGACGCCCAGCGCGACCTCGGCTGGCAAGGTACCGTCCGTACCGACACGGCCGGCGGCGAGGACAGCATCACCGTGATGCTGTCCGACAAGGCCGGCGACCCGCTCGGCGGGCTGGAACTCGCCGGCACGTTGCGCCGCCCGATCCACGCCGGGGAAGACCAGCCGCTGAACTGGCAGGAAGCCTCGCCCGGCCACTATCGCGCCGTGGTCGCCCTGCCGGAGCGCGGCAACTGGGACCTGGTGGTCACCGCCCATGACCGTGGCAATCCGCCTCTCGACCACCCGCCCTTCGAAATGAAGGCGCGACTATGGTTCGAGTAGAGGCCCGCAGCACATTCCAGCCGGAAGCCAGCGTCCCCGGCGGCTCCGGCACGCCCCTGGCGCTCGGCTGCTGTCCCGGCGGCGCCATGGCCGCGGTCGCCGGTGAATCCGAGGACGCCCTGCGTCTGGCCGACTTCGCCGACCACATCGTTCCCCAGCCCGACGGCAGCGAGGAACTCACCCTCATCGTGCAGAACCTGCACTGTCCGAGCTGCATCCGCACCATCGAGGGTGCCGTCGAAGGGCTGCCGGGCCTTGCCAAGGCGCGCGTGAACCTCGGCACCCGCCGGCTGAAACTGCAGTGGAACCCCGACGTCACCACCGCCGAACCGCTGCTGGCCGCGGTGGCCGGGCGCGGCTACCGCCTGATCCCGCTCGACCCGGAGCAGATGGAAAGCGCCGAGGCCGGCGAGAGCCGCGAACTGCTGCGCGCCCTGGGCGTTGCCGGCTACGCCGCCAGCAACGTCATGCTGCTGTCGGTGTCGGTGTGGAGCGGCCTGGCCGAGGACATGGGCCCGGCGACCATGGCGCTGATGCACTGGGTCTCCGCCCTGATCGCCCTGCCCGCCATCGCCTACGCCGGGCGGCCGTTCTTCCGCTCCGCCCTCGGCGCGCTGCGCGGCGGCGCCATGAACATGGACGTGCCAATCTCGCTGGCCGTGCTGCTGGCCGCCGGTATGAGCCTGTCGGAGACCCTGCGCGGCGGCGAGCAGGTCTACTTCGACGCCTCGATCACCCTGCTGTTCTTCCTGCTGATCGGCCGTTTCCTCGACCTGCGCCTGCGCGGGCGCGCCCGTTCGGCGGCGGAGAACCTGACCGCCCTGCGCGCCACCGCGGCAACGGTGGTCGACGCCGCCGGCCAGATGAGCAGCCTGCCGATCAACCGCCTGGAGCCCGGCATGACCGTCGCGGTGGCGCCCGGCGAGCGCATCCCGGTCGACGGCCGCGTCTGCCTCGGCCGCTCGGAGGTCGACACATCCCTGCTGACCGGCGAGAGCCTGCCGCGCCCGGCACTGCCCGGCAGCGACGTCTACGCCGGCACGATGAACGGCGGCGGCGCCCTGCGCATCACCGTCAGCAAGACCGCCGACGCCAGCCTGCTGGCCGAGATCGTGCGCCTGATGGAGACCGCCGAGCAGAGCCGCGACCGCTACGTGCGCCTCGCCGACCGGGTGGCGCGGCTTTACGCCCCCGCGGTCCACATCCTGGCCGGCGGCACCCTGGCCGGCTGGCTGATCTTCTCGTCGCTCCCCTGGCAGGGCTCCCTGATGCACGCCATCGCGGTGCTGATCATCACCTGCCCCTGCGCGCTGGGCCTTGCCGTGCCGGCGGTGCAGATCGCCGCCGTCGGGCGCCTGATGAAGCGCGGCGTGCTGGTGAAGTCAGCCGACGCGCTGGAGCGCCTGGCCAGCGTCGACACCCTGGTGTTCGACAAGACCGGCACCCTGACCACCGGCCGGCCCGAGTTGCAGAACCGCCAGCAGATCCCGGCCGCGGACCTGGCCCTGGCCGCCGCCATCGCCGCCGAGAGCCGCCATCCGCTGGCCCGCGCCCTCTGCCGCGCCGCCGCCCCGCGTCCCGCAATGCCCTATCCCGCAGTGCCGCGCCCCGCGCTGGCGGTTGCCGTCACCGAACATCCCGGCGACGGCCTGGAGGCCGAAATCGACGGCCGGACCCTGCGGCTCGGCCGCCGCGCCTGGTGCGGCGTCAGCGAGAACGTGGCGGAGACGGCGCAGGAGATCGCCACTATGGAGCTGTGGCTGGCTGGCCCCGGCCGCTCCCCGCTGCGCTTTTGCTTCCACGACGCCCTGCGCCCCGATGCCGCCGAGGTCAGCGCCCACCTGCAGCAGCGCGGCTATGGGGTGGAACTGCTGTCGGGCGACCGCGCCCCGGTGGTCGCCGAACTGGCCGGGCGCCTGGGCATCGCGACATGGCACGGCGACTGCCGCCCCGCCGACAAGATCGCGCGGCTGGAGACGCTCGCCGCCGCCGGCCACAAGACGGCGATGATCGGCGACGGCCTGAACGATGCGCCGGCGCTGGCCGCCGCCTTCGCCTCGCTGTCGCCGGCCGACGCCGCCGACGTCAGCCAGGTCGCCGCCGACATCATCTTCCAGGGTGAGCGCCTGCTGCCGCTGGCCGCGGCGCTGGATACCGCGCGCCGCTCGCACCGTCTGGTGCTGCAGAATTTTGGCCTGGCGATGCTTTACAACATGATTGCGGTGCCGATCGCCGTCGCCGGATTCGCCAGCCCGTTGATCGCCGCGGTGGCGATGTCCGCCTCCTCGATCATCGTCACGGCGAATGCCCTGAGACTGAATCTGGGAACTTTGAAGATCGGCAGCAGAGAAGCGCCGACCGGAGAAGCGCTGCAGTGAGCGCCCTCATCTACCTGATCCCGGCCGCTCTCCTGCTTGGCCTGCTCGGTCTCGTCGGCTTCCTCTGGGCGCTGAAGAGCGGCCAGTTCGAGGACCTCGACGGTGCGGCGCACCGCATCCTGCTCGACGACGAGGACAAGCCCCTGCCGCCCAGCGGCGGCGAACCCGCGGGGCCGCGCGACGCAGGCAGCAGGGAGCCCTGAGGATTTTCCGGGGACGCCGCCGGCTGGTTCAGGAGCCCACCGTCTCGCGGTAGGCGTGCCAGGTGGCGTGGCCGACCAGCGGGAACGTGAGGATCAGTCCGAAGTAGAGCGTCACCAGCCCGATCGCCGTCAGCATGGCCACCAGCCAGGCCCACAGCAGCATCGGCTTGGGATTGCGCGCCACCGCCTGCAGGCTGGTGAACACCGCCGTCGCGAAGTCCAGGTCGCGGTCCATCAGCAGCGGCACCGAGATGACGCTGATGGCGAAGACCGCCGCCGCCAGGATCGCCCCGGCACCGGTGCCGACGATCAGCAGCGCGAGGCCTTCCGGCGTGAACAGCAGGGTCGGCACGATATCGGCCAGTGGCGGGAACTCGGCCGGGCCGAGGAACAGCGCCAGCAGCAGGGTGGCCGCGCGCATCCAGATCAGCAGCAGCGCCATCAGCGTGACGCCGACAAAGGCGAGGCGCATGGGGGAGCGGGTGGCGACGAACAGCGCCGAGCCGAGCGATACCGGCTGGCCGGTCTCCAGGCGCCGGCTGGTCTCGTAGAGGCCGACGGCCATCATCGGGCCGACCAGCATGAAGCCGGCCGCCAAGGGGAACAGCAGATACTCCATGCCGGCGAAAAAGACGCCGGCGGTAATGGCGAAGCTGATCGCCGTGAAGATCGCGCCGTAGGTCAGGCTGACGCCGGGCGCCCGCTTGATATCCGCCCAGCCGGCGGCAAGCCAGGCCCAGGGGCGGTCGAGTTCCAGCCGGCGGACCGGCGGGAATCCCTGAAAGCTGCTATGTGTATCGGTAACGGTCATTAGGCTTCCTCCGGACACCGGTTGCGCGCGGGGTTGACCCCGCGTCGTCGTTATCTGCCGGCAGGGCTTCCCCCGCCGCCTCGCGCCGCCCCCTCTGCAGGAGGCGGAGCCATGGGTGCCCTACCAAGCCCTGCGACAGGATAGCGCAGGCCGCCGGCGACCGGAAGCCTCCATTACAGCCGCCGAAGCGGCGGATTTCCGGCCCTGACCAAGGCCTTAAGAGAGACTTAAGAAGACTTCAACAGGCCCCGGTGCCGCCTAGATCGCCTGACCCGGAGCGCCGTGCAGCCGGAAAGTGCCCTGCGATTCGTAGGGCACCGAGCGCCGCCCGAAGCCGTCGAGGTAGGCGAGGCCGGTCAGCCGATAGGTGAGGTCGCCACGCTGGGCCAGCAGCAGCATCTGGCGCACCACGTCGAGAAGGGTGGTCGAGGCCGCCACCGACACCTTGCCCTCGCTGAGCCGGGGGATGGTGACCCGCTGATCACTGAAACCGCGGGCGAAGGCCTCCCCGTTGACCTCCAGATCGAAGGTCAGGCCGTCGAGCGGCAGCGCGAAGTCGTTCGGGTTACCGATCCTGAGGTCGATCTCGAAGCGCTGCTCGAAGACACTGCTTTCCCCCAGGCGCCGAGCGGCGACGCGCACCTGGGGCGGCACGGGCTCTCCGGTGCCGCTGCAGGCAACCAGCAACAGCGCCGCCGCCGCCAGGGCGGCGGCGGACAGCGCGGCACGCCGTTGCCCCAGGGGCATCAATTGCCGAACAGCTTCTTCTTCAGATCGAGCGGCGCCGAGCCGTCGCTGTCACCCTCCTTGGCCCCGGGCAGCACACCTTCCAGCAGGCCCTTGGCACCGTCGCCACTCTGCAGGTTCTCGATGGCGCCGGCCGGATCCTTGAGCTGCTCTTTCAGCATGCCCTCCAGGTCCGGCCTGTAGGAGATGTCGTGCCACGGCCCGCTGACTTTGATCGGCACCGTGATGCCGCTCTTGTCCGCCTCGCCGCCCTGGCCTTCGCTGCTGCCGACCAGCTTGGGCTTCACTTCGTAATCGACGGTGCGCGGCGGCAGCGGCACGGTTCCCTGGCCGCTCATGCGCACCAGCGGAGCCACCAGCGACAGATCCTTGTTGGTGACGATCCCCTTGTCGATGGTGAAGGTGCCCGACAGCTCGGCGAAGTCGGTCGCCTGGGCGTCGTCGAAGGACTGCTCGATGGCCGCGGTCGAGATGTTGCGGATCATGGCCGCCAGGTTGATGCCCTTGATGGCACCATCGCGGAACACCACCGCGCCGTTACCGTTCAGGTTGGAGACCAGTTCGCGCTGGCTGCCGCCGGTGGTCTTCACCGCGATCTTGCTCTCGGTGGTGCCGAGGATGCGGTCGAACTTCGCCAGGTCGTTGAGGAACGGCCCGGCCTGGAAGTTCACCAGGTCGAAGTCGGCGGCGATGGCCGGCTTGGCGCCGCTGCCGTCGACCACCACCTTGCCCTTGCCGGACCCGTCATAGAGCTGCATTTCCGCCAGGTCGGCCGTCAGCTTGCTGTCCTTCAGCACGACCGTCAGCTTGCTCTGGCCGATCTTCACGTCCTTGAACTGGATGCCGCCGGCATTGAAGGCCAGATCGGCGTTCCGCGCCCCCAGCGCCGAGCCGTCGATCGGCTCGTCGCTCCAATCGCCGCCCTCGCCGCCGCCCTCGCCGCCGCCCGACGATGCGCCCGAAGAAGCACCCTGGCTCTCCGTCGCGCCTTCCTGTTCCGGCGGCAGGTAAGGATTGAGGTTCAGCTGGTCGACGGTGAGTTCAGCCTTGATCATCGGCTTGGCGCCGCTGGCATCGACCGAGAACAGGCCCTGGCCGGTGATGTCGTCCAGTTTGATCTGGGCCTGGGTGAGCGCCACCTTGGAACCCATCATCTCCAGATCGCCTGCGATGTTGAACGGCCCGAGACCGTCGCCGGGGAAATCGAGCGGATTGCCGGTCCAGGCCGCCAACTGGCGCAGCGACGGCACGTCGAGGGACAGTTTGCCCTGCAGGCCGACGGCGCCGGCATTGCGTGCCGCACCGTCGAAGGAGAAAGTCACCGGCGCCGAATCCACCTTCATCGCCAGATTGGAGGCCTCACCCGCCATCAGCGCGCGCGGGTTGGCCGCGTCGACTTCCAGCGACACCTTCTCGCCGTTCCACACCGCCGAGCCTTCCGCCGCGAAGGGCGAGGATAGCGACGGCAGCGAGAGTTCCATATTCACCTCGCTGACGGTCATCTGCTGGCCGCTCTGGCGGTCGAGATAGTTGAGCGTACCGTCGACCAGGCGCACATCGCCCAGGCGCAGCTCGCTGACCGACGCGGCCTCGCCGCCGGAACCACTCCCGGAACCACTCCCCGACTCGCCCGAGGGCGCCGCGGCGCTGCCGGCGGTTTCGAGCTGCCAGTTCGGTTTACCCTCGGCGTCGACCTCCAGGTTGATCACCGGCTTTTCCAGGATGAAGCGGTCGATCGCCACCTCGCCGCTCAGCAGCGGCAGGATCTGCAGCGCAACGTCCAGGCGGTCGATGGTCGCCATCTCCGCGGTCGAAGCGCCGGGCGCATTGGCGAAGCCGACATTCTCGACGGAGATCGCCACCGGCGGAAACAGCGATAGCGAAATGTCGCCGTCAATGCGCAGATCGCGCCCCGTCTGTTCCTTTACCCGCGCCTGGATCTCGCCCTTGTAGCGGTCCAGCGGAATGAAGGAGACGACAACCACCACCGCGACAAGCAGCGCCACGACGACGCCCAGACCGATGAGTAGCTTCTTCATACCTGTAAAACCTCCGATCGGGGCGCCCGCCGCAGCGGCGGCAGCGCCGTTATCCCCCGATAACACCTAATTTCTACCCAGCGTTCTCACGGCGCCCTGGCGGGCGGCCGCGTTGTCCTGTTCGCTTGCGGTCCCTAGTCCATCGCCGCGTTCGCCATGTGCACGGTGCGCTGCGGATAGGGAATGGTGATGCTTTCCGCATCCATCCGGTTTTTCAGTTTTTTGGTCAGATCGAACTTCAAGGCCCAGTAGTCGGCGGCGTTGCACCAGACGCGCACCGTGAGGTTGACGGAGCTATCGCCTAGATCGGTAACGGCCGACATCGGTTCCGGTTCCGCCAGAACACGAGAATCTTTCCGGGCCTCGTCGACGATGGCAGCCAAGGCCTTGTCGATCTCGTCCTCGTAAGCGATGCCGAGCACGATGTCGACCCGCCGCGTTGGATGAAACGAATAATTCTTGATCGCCGAGCCCCAGAGTTGCGAATTCGGCGCGACGATCTGTACGTTGTCCGGCGTCGCCAACTCGGTGATGAAGAGCGTGATGCTCTTCACCGTGCCGGCGAGGCCGCCGGCTTCGATGTAGTCGCCGACCTTGAAGGGCCGGAACAGCAACAGCATGACACCGGCGGCGACGTTACTCAGGGTACCCTGCAGCGCCAGGCCGATGGCCAGGCCCGCCGCGCCAAGCACCGCGATAAAGCTGGTGGTCTCGACGCCGAACTGCGACAGCACGGCGATGAGGGTGAAGATGATGACCGCGTAGTAAGCGAGGCTGGAGAAGAAACTCCGCAGCGTCTCGTCGACCTTCTTGAACTTGCTGAGGCCCCTGTTGACGCTGCTGCGGACCCAGCCACCGACGACAAAACCGACGATCAGAATGACGATCGCGCCGATGACGCTGATCCCATAGCTGGTCACCAGGGCGACCACCATGGTCCAAATCCCCTCGATCGACTGATCCCCAATCGCCAAGTCCATACGACTTCCCCTTCTAACGGCTTCCCTCGGTGCGGCTGCTTGCCGCGTCCGTCAAGACCCGCTGCTTTACCGGTGCTTTCCCGCAAGCCCCACCCCACCTTCAGCAGGCTGGGCGGGCACGGCGACGCCATTCTAAACAGCAACCGGAGGGAATTGAATGCTTTGCGTAGATTTCGCTAGGAGTTTTTGCCTGATTCGGCGCGAATCCGTCCCGACTCCGTAGGCGAACTACAACCCAGCCGGTCGCCACGACCTAAAATCAATTCTGTGACGTTCACAACCTAAAGTCTGTGACCCTGCCGTGACATCCCGTTGACGGGCTCAGATCGTTTCGCGGTCGATAAGGTGGAGGAAAGAGCCGGACACTCCGTCCGACCGCTGCCCCACCGCCGATGGCGTCCCCCCTGCTGCCGGCGCAGCGTGGAACAGCGCCGTCTCCACCGGCCCCTCGGCACCGACCACACGGGCATAGTGGAATTCGTGACCGCGAAAGGCGGTGCCCTTCGGCCCCAGCGGCCCCGCCGCCAGGGCCACCGCCCTGCGGTAGCCGAGATGGCGCTGGGGTGCCTTGAAAGAGCTTTCCAGCGGCAAGAGCCCCGCCATGGCATGGCGCCCCCCCTCGGCATCCTCCAGCCCCTGGCCCAGCACCATGTAGCCGCCGCACTCGCCATACACCGTGGCGCCGCGCGCCGCCGCCGCGCGCAGACCGTCCAGGAAACCCGCATTCCCGGCCAGGCGCCCGGCGTGCAGTTCCGGATAGCCGCCGGGCAGGTAGACCGCGTCGGCGGTCTTGTCGGGCGCTTCGTCGGCCAGCGGCGAGAACGGCAGGATATCCACGCCGGCGCGGCGCCAGGCCGTCAGCAGCAGCGGATAGGCAAAGGCAAAGGCCAGATCCGCCGCCACAGCGATGCGCTGGCCCAACGGCGCAATGGGCGGCTGCATGGGGGGCGGCTGGGTGGCCGCCGGTGCAATGGCCTGCCGGCTGGGGCGCGCCGCCGCGCGCAGCGCGTCGACATCCACCTGCGCCGCCACCCCAGCGGCAGCAGCCTCCAGAAAGTTGTCCAGGTCCGCGTCCTCGTCGGCCTGCACCAGGCCGAGATGGCGTGAGGGGCGGGCCAGCGCGGGGTCCCGCGCGACGGCCCCGAAGACGTCCAATCCAGCAGCGTTACAGGCGCTGCAGAGCAGCGCTTCATGGCGCGGGCTGGCGACGTTGTTGAGGATCACGCCCACCACATCGATGCCGTCATGGAAGCGGACAAAACCCTGCGCCAGGGCGGCGATCGAGGCGCCCATGCCCTTGCAGTCGACCACCAGCACCACCGGCCAGCCGGTCAGCGCCGCCAGTTCGGCGGTGGAGCCGGCGGCAAGCCCCTGTTCGCCGGCAAGCGGCGCGCCATCGAACAGGCCCATCACGCCTTCGCCGAGGATCAGTTCGGCGCCCTGACCGGCTACATCCAGGGCGGCGGCCAGGGTTTGCGGCCGCATCGCCCAGCCGTCGAGATTGAAACAGGCGCGCCCGCTGGCGGCCCTGTGGAAGGCGGGGTCGATGTAGTCCGGGCCGACCTTCACCGAGGAAACGGCGATGCCCGCGTTGCGCTGGCAGCGCAACAGGGCGAGCGTCAGCGTGGTCTTGCCGCTGCCCGACGCCGGCGCCGCGAGCAGCAGCCCCCGCGGCGCGCCGGACGGTGGGTCGCCGAAAGGAAGGATCATCCCGTGTCGCGCTGGCGGGGCCGGCCGCGCGGGTTGGGATCGAGCACGCGGCCCTCGGCAAGGCCCTGCCAGTCGAGCCCGGCGCGCAGGCGCACCACCTCGCCCACCACCACGATGCAGGGCGGCTCGATGCCGGCGGCGGCGATATCGGCGGCACAAGCCGCCAGGGTGGTCTCCAGGATGACCTGCTCCGGCAGGGTCGCCTGGCTGACCACGGCGACCGGCTCCGAGGCCGCGCGGCCGTGGCCCAGCAGCGCACCGGCGATGGCGCCGATGTGCTTCAGCGCCATGTAGAGCACGATGACCGGCGCCCCCTTGGCCAGCGCCGCCCAGTCGATCCCGTCGGGAACCTCGCCGCCGACGCCGTGGCCGGTAACGAAGGTGACGGTGGAGTTGGTATCGCGGTGGGTCACCGGGATACCGGCGTAGGCCAGGCCGCCGATGCCGGCGGAGATGCCGGGAATAATGCGGAACGGCACCCCGGCGGCGACCAGCGCCAGGGCCTCCTCGCCGCCGCGGCCGAAGACGAAGGGATCGCCGCCCTTCAGGCGCAGCACCCGCTTGCCCTCCTGGGCCAGACGGACCAGGCGCTGGGAGATGTCGGCCTGGACCGGCGAGGGCTTGCCGCCGCGGTTGCCGGCGTAGACCCGCTCGCAGTCCGGCCGCGCCAGATCCAGCACGGCGGCACCGACCAGGGCGTCGTAGACCACCACGTCGGCCTGCTGCAGCCCGTTGACGGCGTGCAGGGTCAGCAGCCCCGGGTCACCCGGCCCGGCGCCGACCAGCCATACGCTTCCGGGCTCGAAGACCGGCAGGGAAAGATCTTTAGGTTCCATCGGAAACAATCTAGACGCCGGGGCCCGGCGGTCCTAGTCAGTGAAAAGCCCGAAATTGTAGAATAGCGACATGACTCGGAAACCGGAAGGCACGTTACGGCGCGGCTGGACCACGGGAGCCTGCGCCACGGCGGCCACCAAGGCCGCCTACACGGCGCTGCTCACCGGGTGCTTCCCCGATCCCGTCACCATCGCCCTGCCCAAGGGCGAGCAGCCCGCCTTCGCCCTGGCCCGCGAGGCCCTCTCGCCCGAACAGGCCAGCGCCGCCATCGTGAAGGATGCCGGCGACGACCCGGACGTGACCCACCTGGCCACGGTGCAGGCGACGGTCCGCCGAGGCCTGCCCGGCAGCGGCGTCGCCTTCAAGGCCGGCCCCGGGGTCGGCACCGTCACCAAGCCCGGCCTGCCCCTGGCGGTCGGCGAGCCGGCGATCAACCCCGTCCCCCGCCAGATGATGCAGGCGGTGGTCGCCGCGGTCGCCGCTGCTTATGGCGACGCCGGCGACGTCGAGAGCGAGAGCTCCGTCGACGGCGGCGAGGCCCTGGCGCAAAAGACCTGGAATCCACGGCTGGGCATTCTGGGCGGCCTCTCCATCCTCGGCACCACCGGCGTCGTGGTGCCGTTTTCCTGCTCGGCCTGGATCCATTCGATCCACCGCGGCATCGACGTGGCGCGCGCCACCGGCATCGCCCACGCCGCCGCCTGCACCGGCTCCACTTCCGAAGCGGCGGTGCAGAAACTCTACGGCCTGCCGGAGGGCGCGCTGCTCGACATGGGCGACTTCGCCGGCGGACTTTTGAAATACCTGCGCCGCCATCCGCTGCCCCGCCTGACCATCGCCGGCGGCTTCGGCAAGCTGGCCAAGCTGGCCGCCGGCGCCCTGGACCTGCATTCCGGCCGCAGCCAGGTCGACTTCGACCTGCTGGCCGAGATCCTCGGCGGCCTCGGGGCGACCGACGCGCTGATATCCGAAGCGCGCGGCGCCAACACCGCCAAGCAGGTCCTCGATCTCGCCACCGTCGCCGGCCTCCCCCTCGCCGACGCGGTAGCGGCACGGGCCCGCGACACCGCGCTCACCCTTTTGGACGGCGATACCGCCGTGGAGGTACTGGTGTTCGATCGCGCTGGCAATCCCGCCGGCAAGGCGGCAGGCTGGCCGGCATGACAAGGGAAACGATGACGAAAGCGCGGCGTCTCCTGCTGCTGGGCGGCACCGGCGATTCGCGGGCCCTGGCCGAGCGTCTGGCCGGGCGCGGCGACGTCGAGGTGATCTCCTCCCTGGCCGGGCGCACCGAACAGCCGGCAGCCCTGCCTGGCGGCTTGCGCATCGGCGGCTTCGGCGGCATCGACGCCCTGGCCGACTATCTGACGGCCCAGAGCATCGACCTGCTGGTCGACGCCACGCACCCCTACGCCGCGCGGATCTCCGCTAACGCCGAGGCGGCCTGTCAGCGGACGGGCACGCCGCGGCTGGTGCTCACCCGCCCCCCCTGGCAGCCGGTCGAGGGCGACAAGTGGATCCCCGTTACCGATACCGAAGCCGCCGCCAAGGCACTGCCCGGCCTCGCCAGGCGCGTCTTCCTTGCCGTCGGGCGGGGGGAGTTGGACGCCTTCGCCGATCTGCCCGGCCTCTGGTTCCTGGTGCGCATGGTCGACGCGCCGGGCGACAAGCTGCCCCTGGAACATTACGAGGTGGTGCTGGGCCGCGGCCCCTTCGAGGCGAACGGCGAGCGCGCCCTCTTCGCCCTGCACGGCATTCAGGCCCTGGTCACCAAGAATTCCGGCGGCGATGCGACCTATGCCAAGATCGCTGTGGCCCGCGAGTTGGGCCTGCCGGTGGTGATGATCGAGCGCCCGCCCCACGAAAAAGCCGGCGAGGCCGAAACCGCCGGCTCGGTCGAGGAGGCCCTGACCTGGATCGACGCCAGGCTGTAAGCCGCGGAAATCGGCGATTCCGGCAATTTATGTTGCAACGCAGCATAAGCTTGGTTTATCTATAGCCGCTTATCCCAGAAACATGAGCGCCTCTGCGGCGCGGTCCCTCCCGGTCCGCGCGCTGCCGCCAACTTTTCCGGATTCCGTGATGCCCTCGCTTTCCGCCTACCGCGATCAATGGTTCGGCAACGTCCGCGGCGACCTGCTGTCCGGCCTGGTCGTCGCCCTGGCCCTGATCCCCGAAGCCATCGCCTTTTCCATCATCGCCGGCGTCGATCCCAAGGGTGGCCTTTACGCCTCCTTCTCGATCGCCGTGCTCGCCGCTTTCGTCGGCGGCCGCCCGGGCATGATCTCGGCGGCGACGGCGGCCACCGCCGTGCTGATGGTGACCCTGGTCAAGCAGCACGGGCTGGAATACCTGCTGGCGGCGACGGTGCTGACCGGCATCATCCAGATTGCCGCCGGCTTCCTGCGCCTCGGCTATGTCATGCGCTTCGTCTCGCGCTCGGTGATGACCGGCTTCGTGAACGCGCTGGCCATCCTCATCTTCATGGCGCAGCTGCCCGAGCTGATCGGCGTGCCCTGGCTGACCTATGTGATGGTCGCCGCCGGCCTCGGCATCATCTACCTGTTTCCCTTCGTGACGAAGTCGATCCCCTCGCCGCTGGTCTGCATCGTCGCGCTCACCGCCGTTACACTCGCCTTCGGCTTCGACCTGCGCAGTGTCGGCGACATGGGCGAACTGCCCTCGACGTTGCCGATCTTCCTGATCCCGCAGATCCCGCTGACCTTCGAGACCCTGATGATCATCCTGCCCTATTCCGTCGCGGTGGCAGCGGTGGGGCTGCTGGAATCGCTGATGCCGGCCACCATCGTCGACGATCTGACCGACACGCCCAGCGACAAGAACCAGGAGTGTATCGGCCAGGGCGTCGCCAACGCGGCAACCGGCTTCATCGGCGGCATGGCCGGCTGCGCGATGATCGGCCAGTCGATGATCAACGTGAAGTCCGGCGGCCGCGGGCGCCTCTCCACCTTCTGCGCCGGCATCTTCCTGCTGTTCCTCATCGTCGTGCTGGGCGACTGGGTGAAGCAGATTCCCATGGCCGCCCTGGTCGCCATCATGATCATGGTCTCCATCGGCACCTTCAGCTGGTCGTCGATCAAAAACCTGCGCAGCCACCCGCGCAGTTCCTCCATCGTCATGCTGGCGACGGTGATCTGTGTCGTCTTCACCCACAATCTGGCGATCGGCGTTCTGGTCGGCGTGCTGCTGTCGGGCATCTTCTTCTCCTGGAAGATCGCCCAGATCTTCCGCGTCACCTCGACGCTCAGCGACGACGGGCGGGCGCGCACTTATGTGGTCGAAGGTCAGGTGTTCTTCGCCTCCGCCGACGACTTCACCGCCGCCTTCGACTTCAAGGAAGCGCTGGAGAAAGTCACCATCGACGTCAGCCACTCGCACATCTGGGATATCTCCAGCGTCGCCGCGTTGGATATGATCGTCCTGAAGTTCCGCCGCGAGGGCGCGGAGGTCGAGATCATCGGCCTCAACCAGGCCAGCGAAACCATCGTCGACCGGCTGGCGATTCATGATAAGCCCGGGGCGCTCGACCGCCTCATGGGGCACTAGGAGGGGGAAAATCATGGCAAAGCTCATCGCCCTGGTGGACGGCTCGATCTACTCGCAGAGCGTCTGCGACCACGCCGCCTGGATCGCCAGGCGCACCGGCGCGGCAGTCGAACTGCTGCACGTTCTCGGACGGCGCGAGACCGGCAGCGCCCCGGCCAACCTCAGCGGTAACATCACCCTGGGCGCCCGCACCGCCCTGCTGGAGGAACTGAGCGCCCTCGACGAACAGCGCGCCAAGCTGGCCCAGAAGCGCGGCCGGGCCATTCTCGACGACGCCAAGGCGCAGCTGGACGCCGCCGGGATCGCCGAGGTGAGCACCAAGCTGCGCATCGGCGATTTCGTCGAGACCGTCGCCGAGCTGGAAGCCGAGGCCGAGATGATCGTCGTCGGCAAGCGGGGCGAGGCGGCCGACTTCGCCAAGCTGCACCTCGGCTCCAACCTGGAACGGGTGGTGCGCTCCAGCCACAAGCCGGTCGTGGTGGCCTCGCGCGCCTTCAAGCCGGTCGAACGCTTCCTCGTCGCCTACGACGGCGGCACCAGCGCCATGAAGGCGGTCGACCACATTTCCCGCAGCCCGCTCTTTGCCGGTCTGCAGTGCCGTCTGCTGAGCGTCGGCGCCGACAACGAAGAGACCCGCCGGCGCCTCGCCAGTGCCCAGGCGATGCTGGAAGCCGGCGGCTACCCGGTCAGTGCCGACATCCTGCCCGGCCAGCCGGAAACGGTGATCGCCGAAGCGGTGGAGTCGGAAGGCATCGACCTGCTGGTGATGGGCGCCTACGGCCACTCGCGCATCCGCAGCCTGATTATCGTTTCGACCACCACCGAGATGATCCGCTCCTGCAAGATTCCCGTCGTCTTGTTCCGCTAAAGGGCCGGCGGTTGAGGTTTCAGGCGATCGCTTCGATGTCGAGGTACTTCACGCCCTGGGGCGTTTCGACCTCGGCGCCGTCGCCGACGGCCTTGCCCATCAGGGCGCGGGCAACCGGCGAGCCGATGGAGATCTCGCCGCGCTGCATGTCCGCCTCGTCGTAGCCAACGATGCGGACCTTATGGATCGCGTCGTCCTCGTCGATATAGGTCACCAGCGAGCCAAAACGCACGCGTCCCTTCACGTTCTGATATTCGGGACGCACCACCGTCGCCTTTTCCAGGCGGCGGGAGAGCCAGCTGGCGCGGCGGTCGATCTGGCGCAGGCGCTGCTTGTTGTAGATGTAATCGCCGTTCTCGCTGCGGTCGCCGTTGCCGGCGGCCCAGGAGACGATGGCGCAGACTTCGTGGCGTTCGGCCTGGAGCTGCTTCAACTCTTCCTGAAAGCGCGCGAGGCCCTCAGGGGTGATCAGGGTACGGATATCCTCGGCCATGGTGTCGTCGGCAGATCCCTCGATGCAACGAACGGCGTCCGGGCCGCCGCGGTCGGAAGCCCGGAACGCCGGCATCCTTCCATAACAGTCAGGCGCTTTCCAGCTGCGACGTGCAGGCCGGGCAACGGATCGCCTTGATCGGGATAGAGGTGGTGCAGAACGGGCAGGACTTCTCGGACGGCGCCGGTGGCGGCACCGCTTCCTTGCGCTTCAGGTTGTTCACCGCCTTGACCACCAGGAAAATGGCGAAGGCGATGATCAGGAAATCGATCATCGTGTTGATGAACACGCCGATGTTCCAGGTCGCGGCGCCGGCTTCCTTGGCGGCTTCCAGCGAGGCGTACTCGCCGCCGCTCAGAACGATGAAGATGTTCGAGAAATCGACCCCGCCGAGCAGCAGCCCGATCGGCGGCATCAGGATGTCGGAGACGAAAGACGTCACGATCTTGCCGAAGGCGGCACCGATCACAATGCCGATCGCCATGTCGAGCACGTTGCCCCGCATGGCGAATTCCTTGAACTCTTTCAGCATTAATTGATTCCCCAGAGTTGAATCGACCTTCCCCCGGCCGGCGCCCCGGCACAGCGCGGGACGCAAGCAATAATCGCTAAGATTAAATCCTTAGCCTAGGAACCGGAAGAGAAATAGGGAAACATGGCTGGCAGCCGCTTCACGCCGGCCTAGGCGCGGCGTTTGGGCCGTAGGACGTGGGCGTGCTTGGGATCGTAGAGCTTGGAATCGATGAAGTCCGTCTCACCCAGCACCCGGCCGACCAGGATGAGGGCCGTGCGGGTGATCTTGGCGGCGCGCACCTTCTCGCGGATGTCGCTGAGGGTACCCCGGATGATCTGCTGGTCCGGCCAGGAAGCCCGGTAGACCACCGCCACCGGGCAGTCGGCGCCATAGAAGGGCGTCAATTCCGCCTCGATGTGCTTCAGGTTGCGGATCGACAGGTGGATGGCCAGGGTCGCCCCCGACCTGCCCAGGGTCGCCAGGTCCTCGCCTTCGGGCATCGCCGAGGCCTTCATGGTGGTGCGCGTCAGGATCACCGTCTGGCTGATCTCGGGCAGCGTCAGCTCGCTTTCCAGCGCCGCCGCCGCCGCCGCGTAAGCCGGCACGCCGGGCACGATCTCGAAAGGAATGTCCAGCTTGCGCAGGCGGCGGATCTGCTCGGCGATGGCGCCGTACAAGGATGGATCGCCGGAGTGCACCCGCGCCACGTCGTGGCCGGCCGCCTCGGCCGTTTCGATCTCGGCGAGGATCTCGTCCAGGGTCATCGGCGCCGTGTCGACCACCCGGGCGCCCTCGGGCGCAAAGGCGACGACCTCCTCGGGCACCAGGGAGCCGGCATAGAGCACCACCGGGCAGCGCGCGATGAGATCCCGGCCGCGCAGGGTGATGAGGTCGGGGGCGCCGGGGCCGGCGCCGATGAAGTAGACCGTCATGCTGCGTCCCCAGAGATCTTTTGCGAAGTTTTCTTGGCCTTGCCGGCGTAGCCGCGCGGCGTGTAGATCCAGGCACCGCCGTCACTGCGCGCGATGCGGCGCGTCTCGCTGGAGCCGACCAGCACCACCGTCAGCATATCCACCTTGTCGGGCGTGAGCTCGGCAAGATCGAGCGTCGTCACCGTCTCGCTGGGGCGGCCCAGGTTGCGCGCCAGCACCACCGGGGTCTCGGCGGGCCGGTGTTGCTTCAGGATCTCCACCGCCTCGGCCAATTGCCGGGTGCGCCGCTGGGACACCGGATTGTAGAAGGCGATGACGAAGTCGCCTTCCGCCGCGGCCCGTAGGCGCCGCTGGATGGCCTCCCAGGGGGGCAGCAGGTCCGACAGCGAGATGGTGCAGAAATCGTGGCCGATGGGCGCCCCGGCACGGGCCGCCGCCGCCTGCAGTGCCGACACGCCGGGCATGACGGTGACGCCGATGCGCTGCCAGTCGGCCCGGCCGCCGCGCTCCAGCAGTTCGAAGACCAGGGTCGCCATGGCATAGATGCCGGGATCGCCGGAGCAGACCAGCGCCACATCGCGGCCCTCGGCGGCAAGATCGAGGGCGACACGCACGCGCTTTTCCTCCTCGCCCAGTTCGTAACCGTGGCGTGCCTTGCCGGCAGCCAACGGCCCCAGCAGATCGAGATAGAGGCCGTAGCCGACCAGGTCGGTGGCGCGCAAGACGGCCGCCTCGACCTCGGGCGTGCGCCAGACCGGATCGCCGGGGCCGGTGCCGACGACGCTGAGGCTGCCGCGGCCCCTGCCCACAGAAGTCGCATCGAGCACCTCCGGCGCCAGGGCAATGGCACAGGTCGCGCGCTTCGATTTGGTCTTGGCGACGACCAGCGCGGCGTCGGGGCCGGCGGCGGCCAGCGCCGCGCCCTCGGCGACGCCGTGGCAGCCGACCTCGCGGAACACCAGGTCGGAGGGATGGGCCAGACGCGGCGTCTCGGCCTCCAGCGCCGCCGCATCGAAGAAGCGCGCCGGCACGCCGAACGATGCCGCCAGGGCCAGCACCGCCGCCTCGTCGGCCTTCACGTCGATGGAGAAGACCCCGGCGACGGCCAACGGCGACAGCCCGGCGTCGGCCAGAGTGCGCCGCGCCAGCGCCTCCAGTTCCGCCGGTTCGGCATGGCGTTCGCAGCCGACGCCGAGGCAGAGCCGCGCCGGGTGATAGACCAGACGATCGGCGCCGGGCGTGCCCAGCTGCTCGGTCACCTGAATCGTCAGCCCGCCCTCAGCATCGATGGGCAGACCGCTGTCGTTCAGCCAGGGCGCATCGCCGTCGAGACGCACTTTCCTGCCGCCCAGCAGCGCCGCGGTGAAACCTTTGTAGTCATCCGGATTACCGAGGCGCCATCCGGCGGGTGGCGCATCCAGCGCGACGGCGAAACGGCGGTCGCCGGCCGTGGTGACGGCGGCGGCAACGCCGAGGGCTTCGGCAATGCTGCGCGCCAGGTCGTTGGCGCCGCGGTGTCCACCGAGCAGCGGCACCACGGCGGCGCCGTCCTCGGCCACGGCGACGACCGGCGGCTCGGTCTGCTTGTCGGCGATCATCGGCGCGAGGGCGCGGATCAGCGTGCCCGCCGCGCAGAAGCCGACGATGGGCCGGCCTTCCAGGAATGCGGCCTGCACCTGTGCGGTGAAGGCGTCGAAGAACACATCGGCCTGGGCCACCCGGTCGCGCTTGGCAAAGACCAGCGCCGCCGGCAGCACGGCTTTGAGGCGTGCGGCCAACGCCGCTCCGCCGGGGGTGAGAACGATAAAGGCTGGCGCCAGGGTCAGCATGTCCAGGCCTCCCCCCGGCGGTGCAGCAGGATCATCGAGAAGTAGGGTGCGCTGTCTTCGGCCACCTCGGCCAGCGGCAGAATGCGCTGCTCGCCCAGGGTGGCGCGCTCGACATAGCGGGCGCGGTCCAACAGGCCGAGTACGCGCAACACCTTGCGCACCTTCGCCAGATGGCGGCCGACCTTGATGATGGCCACCGCATCGGTATCGCGCAGCAGTCCGGCCAGTTGCTGCGCTTCCAGGGTGGCCGGCACCACGGTCAGCACGTCGTTGCGCGCGGCCAGCGGCGCCCCGAGAACCGCCGCGCAGGCGGTGAGCGACGACACGCCGGGCACCACTTCGACCGGAAAGGCCTCGGCAATGCGCCCGAAGAGATACATGAAGGAGCCATAGAAGAAAGGATCGCCCTCGCAGAGCGCTACCACGTCGCGGCCCGCCGCCAGGTGTTCGCCGATCGCCTCGGCCGCGCGGTCGTAAACCTCCTGCGCCGGGAAACGCGCCGCCACCATCGGCATGCGGATCGCGATTTCGATCTGCCCGCCGGGCAGGTGCGGGGCGACGATGCTGCGGGCCAGGCTGTCGCCCTCCTCCAGCGCCGGATAGGCCAGTACCGGCGCGGCCTGCAACAGGCGCAGCGCCTTCAAAGTGATGAGTTCGGGATCGCCCGGGCCGATGCCGAGGCCGTAGAGGGTACCGGTCATGATTTAGGGCCCTGATACTTCGTACTCTGATACTTCGTGTTCTGATATTGGGTCACCGGCATCATTGGCCGCCAGCCCTGGAAAGGCCCGACTGGTTCGGCACGGGAAATCGCAAAGCGGGTGAGCGCACCGCCGTGATCCTTCTGCCAGGCCAGCAAGGCCGCCTCGCCTTCCAGAGTGACGGCATTGGCAACCAGGCGTCCCCCGGGTTTCAGCGCCTGCCAGCAGGCGTCGATCAATCCCTCGTTGGAGGCACCGCCGCCGATGAAGACCGCATCGGGCGCCTCCAGGCCGTCAAGCGCCTGGGGTGCATCGCCGGCAACGATCTTCAACAGCGGCGTGCCGAGGCTCTCGGCGTTGTCGGCGATCATGGCGCGGCGGGCGGCCTTGCGGTCGATGGCAACGGCGCGAGCGCGCGGTGCCGCGCGCATCCATTCGACGGCGATGGAGCCGCAGCCGGCGCCGACGTCCCACAGCAGCTGGCCCGGCACCGGCATCAGGGCAGCCAGTGTTGCGGCGCGCACCTCGCGCTTGGTCATCTGGCCGTCGTGGCGGAACGCTTCGTCGGGCAGTCCGGCCGTGCGGGGCAGCAACGGCGCGTCGGGACCGGCGATGCAGTCGACGGCAAGGGTATTGAGGTCGGCGAGATCGTTCGCCGCCCAGTCCGACGCGATCCCCTCGACGCGGCGTTCCTTCACCCCGTCGAGATGTTCGAGCACGGTCAGGCGACTCTCGCCGTAACCGCGGTCGCACAGCAGGGCGGCGACGGCAGCCGGGGTCGTCGCGTCCTCGCTGAGGATCAGCAGTTTCGCGTTCGGTTGGATGAAGGGATGCAGCAGAGAAAGCGGCCGGCCGTGCAGCGTCAAACAGTCGACTTCCGCAAGCGCCCATCCGATCCGGGCGGCCGTCAGGGTGAATGCCGACCGCCCGGGCAGGATGGCTATCTCGCTGCACCGGATTCGTTTGAGCAACGAGACACCCACGCCGTACCACAGAGGATCGCCCGACGCTAGCACGCAGACGCGTGTACCCCGACGGGATTCGATTTCGTCGAGCAGCGCGGACAGCGGCGACGGCCAGGCGAGACGCTCGCGGTCATCATCAGGCAGCATCGCCAGGTGACGTTCGCCGCCGACGAAAACTTCCGCGTCATCAACCAGTGCACGTGCCGCCGCGGTGAGACCGTCGAGTCCGTCCTCGCCGATACCGACGATCGAAAGCCAGGGTGTCGTCTTGTCCAACATGACGCTCTAGAGTCCGGCGCGGGCCAGCGCGTTCACCGCCGCGGCCGCCATGGCGCTGCCGCCGCGCCGGCCGCGTAGCGTGAGGTAAGGAACACCGAGATCCGCGGCAATCAGCGCGTCTTTCGATTCCGCCGCGCCGACGAAGCCGACGGGAAAAGCAAGGATCACCGCCGGGCGCGGCGCACCCGCCGCGAGAATTTCCATCAGGCGAAAAAGCGCGGTCGGTGCATTGCCAATGGCGACCACCGCGTCTTTCAGGTCGTCGCCCCACAGATCGACGGCGGCAGCCGACCGTGTGGTCGCGAGTTCCTTCGCCCGTGCCGGCGTGCGGGGGTCGTTAAGGGTGCAGACGACAGGGTTGGCGGCAGGCAGCCTGCCGCGCGTCACGCCGTCGGCCACCATCGCGCAATCGGCTAGCACCGTGGCCCCCGCCTGCAGGGCGGCGCGGCCCGCGCCCGCCAGGTCGCCGCCGTAGGCGAAGTCGGGCGCAATTTCCGGCATGCCGCAGGCGTGCACCACGCGCAACGCGACCTCGCCGACGTCCTCCGGCAGAGCCGAAAGGTCTGTTTCCGCGCGTACGATCTCGAACGACCGCCGGGTGATCTCCTGCGGATCGCGGATGTAGTCGTAGCCGGTCTGGCCGCCAGCATCTTTCAGGGTCGTGGTCATGCGCTCTCCCCACACGCCGTCGTGCGAGCCGCATCACCCCCATCCCGACCCTCCCCCATCAAGAGAGAGGGGGGTGTGCCGCAGGCAGACATCACGCCGACTTCTTCTTCATGCTGACCGGCCCGAGAGGATGGTCGGCATGGGGATAGGGGTGGTGATGATGACCATGATCATGGCTATGTCCATGGTCGTGCGAATGGTCGTGATCGTGCGAATGATCATGGTCATGATGATGGTGCCCGTGATCGTGGCCGTGATCGTGGCTATGATCCGGGGCCGGCGTACCGGTGCCGATCCCCTCGACGTGGTGGTGGTGGCTTTCCTGGGCCAGGCCGACCTCGGCCTCGAAGCCCAGCACCTGTTCGCGGTACTTGCAGAGCTTGCAGTTCATCAGGTTCTGGCCGTCGATGATCTCCTGCACCCGCTCGGCGAAGGCGTCGAGCACTGCCGGGTGGTCGTTCAGGTAACCGGCCTTCACGAACTCGATCCCCGGATGGCGCGCGGCAACGGCGTCGGTGTAGTCGTAGATGCGCTGCACCAGAATGCCGGTGAAGAGGAAGTAGGGGAACACGACGATGCGCCGATAGCCCAGCTTTGCCGCGTGCTCCAGGCCGGGTTCGACCAGGGGAAAGGTGACGCCGGAATAGCAGGTCTCGCCCCAGCCAAAGCCGAGGCCTTCCCACAGCATCCGCATTACCTTGGCGACGTTGGAATTGGCGTCGGGGTCGGAGGCGCCGCGCCCGACCACCATCAGCAGCGTCTCATGGCGCGGCACATCCGTGCCGACGCCTTCCAGCGCTTCTTCGATGCGCGCGGCGGCGGCCTGGATCAGCCGGGGATCGATGCCCAGCTCGCGGCCGTAGTCGATGGTCATCTCCGGGTGCTGGGCCTGATAGGTGTTCAGCACCGAGGGAATGTCGTTCTTGGCATGGCCGGCGGCAAACAGCATGCCGGGCACGGCCAGGCAGCGGGTCACGCCCTTGTCGCGCAGCTTGTCGAGGCCGGTACGGATGATCGGCGTGGCGAACTCCAGAAAGCCGCTCTCGACGTCGTACTGGGGCAGACGCGCACGAATGCCCCGGGCCACCGCCTCGAACTCCGTGACCGCGCCAGCGTCGCGGCTGCCGTGTCCGCAGACCATCACGCCGATCTTGTCCATCTCTCTCTCCTTCTACGCCTGCCCCACCCTATGCGTGGGGCCGGACTTTACGGGGCCCGTTGGGGACGGGGCAAAGGGAATTGCGCCACGCCGCCGGTTCCTTCCGGCGCCCTGGCTACTTGTAGTATCCGGTTCAGGTCGAGGTGCGCTTCCAGGTGCGCCGCGAGCTGGTCCAGGACCGCCTCCACCTGGGCGTCATAGGCCAGGCCCGATCCCGCGCGATCCTTCAGACCGCCCAGGAAAGCCGCCCGAAAGCCGTCGGCGGCAAAGAGCCCGTGCAGGTAGCATCCGGCGACCTGTCCATCCGATGAAATAGCGCCTTCCGCCCGGCCGTCCAGGTCGATAAAAGGCCTTTTGAGCCCCTCACCCCGGGTGACGCCCACATGCATCTCGTAGCCGCGGATCGCCGCACCGCTTTCGATGTGGCGCCCGGAGACCTCCTGCAGGGCCTTCTCGCCGGGCAGCCGTGTTTCCACATCCAACAGCCCGAGGCCTTCGGCATCGCACCCCGCCGGGCCTTCGATCCCCTCGGGATCGGCGACCCGCCGGCCCAGCATCTGGTAACCGCCGCAGATCCCGAGCACCCGTCCGCCGCGGCGCAGGTGCGCGGCAAGATCGATGTCCCAGCCCTGGGACCGCAGAAAAGCGAGATCGGCAAGTGTTGCCTTGGAGCCCGGCAGGATCACCAGGTCGGCATCGCCCGGCAGGGCGCGTCCGGCCTCGACAAAATCGACCGCCACATCGGGTTCCGCGATCAGCGGGTCGAGGTCGTCGAAGTTGGCGATGCGCGCCAGCTGCGGCACCGCGATCTTGATGGCCCGGCCCGCGGCGGCCTCCGCCCGTGACAGCGCCACCGCGTCCTCCGCCGGCAGCTTCGAGGCAGCGGCGAAAAACGGCACCACGCCCAGCGAGGGCCAGCCGGTCCGTGCCGTGATGATCGCCAGACCCTCATCGAACAGGCTGCCGTCGCCGCGGAACTTGTTCACGATATAGCCGGCGACCCGCCGGGCTTCCCCATCGCTGAGCACCGCATGGCTGCCGACCAGCGCGGCGATAACGCCGCCGCGGTCGATGTCGGCCACCAGCAGCACCGGCAGATCGGCGGCTTCGGCAAAGCCCATGTTGGCAATGTCGCCCGCGCGCAGGTTCACCTCCGCCGGGCTGCCGGCGCCTTCGACGATGACCAGATCGGCCTGCTCCCCGAGACGCTGGAAGCTCTCCAGCACCTTGGGCAGCAGATCGCCCTTCATCGCCTGATAGTCGCGCGCCTTGGCGTTGCCGAGCATGCGGCCCTGCACCACCACCTGGGCACCGACCTCGCTCTGCGGCTTCAGCAGCACCGGGTTCATGTCGGTGGTCGCCGCCACGTTGCAGGCACGCGCCTGCAGCGCCTGGGCGCGGCCGATCTCGCCGCCGGCCGCCGTCACCGCCGCGTTGTTCGACATGTTCTGCGGCTTGAAGGGTCGCACCGCGAG
>JBHJIR010000147.1:0-37070 GCA_050043265.1 Kiloniellaceae bacterium | reverse complement strand
TGCGCCTTGCAGTCTAAACTACCGTATAAGCGTGGTTGGTTAACCCGTTTGTGGGGGCAAAACGGCATTCTTTCATCCGCTTTGCCGCTCCCCGGTCCCTAAAATAGCCCACTGGGGGCACCGCGGCGAGGCCCGCGGCGTCCCACAGGGCCGGCAGGGCGCCCCGGGCGGCCACCGGACTGCGGGCCGCGCGGTCGCCCCCGCCGGTCCCCCGCAGCGCCGCGGCCAGGGCCCGCCAGCCGGCACTGCCGAGCGGGCCGACGGTCATTTCCCCGTCCGCTTCCAGGCCGTTTTCGGGCGTTGCGCCGGTCAGTTCGACCTCGAAGCGGCCATCCCACAGCAGCCGCCCGCCGGCCGGCCGGGCTGCCGGCTGGGTGCGGCCGGCCTCGCGCACGATGAGCCAACGGCTTTCGCCTGAGGCCGCTTTTGCCGGGAGCACACGGCAGCCGCCCAGGGTCACCCCCTTGGCAAGGCCATCGCGCAGGCAGGCGTGCAGACGCTCCAGGCGCTCCAGACGCGGCGTATAGCCACAGCCGCCCACCGCCATCAGGCAGCGCGCCAGGGCGCGTCGCGAAACCTCGTCGCTGGCCGCCGCCAGCAGGGCCGGGTCGAGATCCAGGAAACCTGCCGGATCGGGCCGCACGGCCCGGGCCAGCACGGCGGCGGCATCCCCCTCCAGCGCGGCGCGCGCCCGGCCCAGGTGCTGGCTGGCGTGGCCCAGACGGGCCGGTGTCATGCCTTCCCCGGCCAGCTCCGGCAGCAGCCGGCGCAGGCGGACCCGGGCATAGGCGCCGTCGTCGTTGCTGGGGTCCTCGACCCAGGCCAGGTGGCGCGCCGCCAGGGTCGCGGCAAGGCGCGCCTTGGGCAGCGTCAGCAAAGGGCGCAGCAGGCGCAGGCCGCTGGTCTCGCTGACCGGGGCCATGGCGGCCAGCCCGTCGAGACCGCTGCCGCGGCCGAGCCGCAGCAGGAAGGTCTCGGCCTGATCTTCCAGATGATGGGCCAGGGCCAGGTGAAAGATGCCCGCCGCCTCACAGGCCGCCAGCAGCAGGCCGTAGCGACCCGCGCGCGCCGCCGCCTGGCGCGAAGCCCCCGGCATTTTCACCGGCGCGCTCGACGGCTTGGGGTCGTGCCAGCGCAGCACCCGGTGGGCGCTGCCCTCGCCGGCCAGCAGCTCGGCGACCCAGGCGGCCTCCGCCGCCGACTCCGGGCGCAGGCCGTGATCGACGGTGAAGGCCGTCAGCCGGCCGCCGCGCGCCGCCGCCCAGTCCTGCAGCAGAAAGGTCAGCGCCAGACTGTCGGCCCCACCGGAGACCGCCACCGCCACGTGGGGCTGTGGCTCGAAGGGACCGAGGGCCGCCATCTGCCGGGCAAACGCGTCCGCGGTGAGCGGACCGGTTCCTGCGGTGGCGGCCATCGTGTCGGCGGCTCCTCTACTGGCAGCCGAGACGCTGCGATTCCCGCTGGGCGCGCGACAGAATGGTGGCCGGCGCGTCGGCATAGCGGTCGAGCAGGACCGCGAAGGTGCCGCAGGCATCCTGGGTGCTACCCAGCAAGGCCAGCGACATGCCGAGCTTCAGCAGGTTGTCGGGCGCCTTGGAGTTGTTGGGATAGGTCTCGAAGCCCTCGGCGAAGGTCACCGCCGCCTGCTGGTAGTTGCCGCGCACGTAGTAGGTCTCGCCCAGCCAGTACTTGGCGTTGCCGGCCAGCGCGTCATCGGGATGCTGGCCGAGGAACGCGGAGAAAGCCTGCTCGGCACCGGCATAGTTGGCCTGGCGCAGCAGGCCGAAGGCGTAGTCGTACTGCGCCTGCGGGGTGGCGCCGGGCAGCGCCGCGGCAGTCTGCGATGCAGCAGTCTGCGGTGCGGAAGCCTGCGGCGCGGCGGGCGCCGCTGCCGTCGCCGGGGCCGGCGTCGCCGCCTGCTGCTGCTGAAACTTGCTGAGATCGGATTCGCTGATCGAGCCGATGGTTCCCGGTCCGGTAGCACCGGCGGGGGCCGCGCCGGACGCACCAGTCATGGGGGCTTCGGCGGGCATTGCGGCGCCGGCCATCCCACCCCCGTCCATGGCAGCCCCAGCCATCGGCGCGTCGGCGCCGACCGGCGGCAGACCGCCCTGTTCCAGGTTGCGCAGCCGGAGATCGACGTCGGCGACCAGCCTGTCGAGGCGGTCGCCAACGGTCTGCATGCGGAAGTTCATGTCTTCGATGCGGCCGGTCAGGTCGGCAAGCTGGGTCTCGAACTGGTCGAGTTGCAGTTGGATCCGGGCCGCCTGGGTCGGGGCCAGGCCCGCATCACCGGCCGTCGCGGCGCCAGCGGCCGCAGCGCCGGCCGGGGGGGTGCCGCCGCTGTAGACCTGGCGCTGCAGGTCGGAGAGTTCCCGCTGCAGGCGCTGCAGTTGGTCGTCGACACTCTGCGCCCGCACCGGCTGGGCCGATGATACCAGCAGGGCCGAGGCCAGCAGCGCCGCCGCCAGCAGGGCCGGGGCGCCACGGCGCAACAGGGTTTCGAGGGGCCAGTTGCGGACCATACCGGTCATCGCTCTTTCCTCCGCTTGGTCAGTCGGTCCGGCAAAGGGACCACTTTTTATGGCAGGGTTTGATGGCATCTTTATAAGGCATCTTTATGGCGCAGTTGGCTTTATGGCCGATTAAGAGGCGCCGATTAAGAACTCGCCACGGCTGCCGCGCCGTCCCCCGCAAACGCGAAAAACCCCGCCCGGCACTGCGGCAAGCGCACGGCCGGACGGGGTTTTTGACGCAATAAAGCGCAAGCGCGCCTTAGTTCACAACGAAGACGCCGCGGCGGTTCTGGGCCCAGGCGGATTCGTTGGAGCCGAGCACGGCCGGCTTCTCTTCACCGTAGCTGACGGTGCTGAGGCGGGCCGGGTTGATGCCCAGCGCAACAAGGTAGTCGCGGACGGAATTGGCCCGGCGCTCACCGAGGGCCAGGTTGTACTCGCGCGTGCCGCGCTCGTCGCAATGGCCTTCGACGCTGAGAGTGACCGACGGATTGGTGTCGAGCCAAGCCGCCAGGGCCTCGACCGTACCGCGCTGGTCCGGACGAACGTTGTACTTGTCGTAGTCAAAGAACACACGGTCGCCGACTTCAACGGTCAGGTCTTCCTGCGATCCCGGAGCAGGCCGCATAATGGTGCTGCCCGTATCGCCAGAGGACGACTGCGAAGTGGTTCCCGTGCCGCTGGAACCGCTGCCAGACGTATTGGCCGTCTCGTCGGACGGGGTGGAACACGCAGCGAGCAGCAAGGCCGCAGCGAAAGTCGTAACAAGGGAAAAGCGCATAATCTGCCCTCTCAAACACATCCCCGGATTTTCTGGATTGAGGCTGACCTGCCACCGGTGACTTAACAGGTCATGCCTGCTTGATATGGCCCCCCAACGTCGGCAACTAACAGCCGAAAATGGTTAACGGACTATACCGACGGCCCCCTACTGAATCAAGGGGGACCACGCCGGATCGGATGCGTCCAGGGGCGTCACAAGCTCGCGTTCGTTGAACCCTGTGAGATCAATTGTAAAGATCTTACTACTGACCTTGCCGCGCGAGTCGGCCCGGGTGGTTCGGAAATAGCTAAGCACCCGCCCGTTGGGGGCCCAAGTGGGCGCTTCCACGTTGTAATCCCTCACTAACATGCGTTCGCCTGTGCCGTCCGGACGCATGACACCTATGTAAAATTCGCCGGCGTGCTGGCGGGTGAAAGCGATCATATCGCCGCGCGGCGACCATACCGGGGTGTAGTAGTACCCCTGTCCACGACTGATTCGGCGCACATTACTTCCATCACGATTCATCACATAAATCTGCGGCGAGCCGCCTCGGTCGGAGTTGAAGGTGATTTCGCGCGAATCGGGCGAGAACGACGGGGAGGTGTCGATCGCCGGGTGATTGGTCAGCTTGGTCTGGCGCCTGGTCCGCAGGTCGATGGTGTAGATCTCCGAGTTGCCGTCCTTGGCCATGGAGAGGATCACCTCGTTGCCCTCGCTGGAAAAGCGCGGTGCGAAAGTCATGCCGGGGAAGTCGCCGATGACCTCCTGCTGGCCGGTATTGAGGTTGAACAGATAGACACGGGGCACCTCGCTGCGGCCGTTGGACTGGTAGGCCATGTAGGTGATCTCCTGCGACGACGGGGAGAAGCGCGGGGTCAGCACCAGCTCGGCGCCGCTGGTCAGGAAACGGTGGTTTTCGCCGTCCTGGTCCATGATCGCCAACCGCTTGATGCGCCGGTTATGCGGGCCCTGCTCGGAAATATAGACGATCTGCGTATTGAAATAGCCCTGCTCGCCGGTCAGGCGCTCGTAGATCTCGTCGGAGATGCGGTGGGCGATGGAGCGCCAGTTGGCCGGCGGCGTGACGTATTGCGTTCCCCGCATCTGCACCTCGGAGAACACGTCCCACAGCCGGAACTGCACCTGCATGCGCCCGTCGGCTTGTAGCTGGACATTGCCGGAAACCAGCGCCTCGGCGTTGATCAGCCGCCAGTCACCGAAGCGCGGGCCCAGGCGCAGGCTGGCGGCGTCCTGGATGAAGGCCCGCTTGTCGACCGGTCGGAACAGCCCGCTGCGCTCCAGGTCGGCGGCGACCACCCCGGCGATGTCGGCGCCCAGCTTGGCCTCCTCCGGCACCTCGCCGTAGAGATCCGTCAGCGCGATCGGCAGCGGCTTCACGAAGCCGTCTTTGATATCGACGTTCAGCTGCGCCCGCGCCGGCGCGGCAGCGGCCAGGGTCAGCAGAACGGCGGCGAGCCAGAGGAACAGTTGTCCGCTTAGCCGCCGGGCCACCCCCGGCAAGACGGGAATTGCGGGCCCGGTCGGACGGGACTTGAAGCGGTGCATCGACATCATGATCCGAACATCTCTCTGGGGTTGAAGGTCAGGTTCATCTGCTTCCATTCGGAATACTGGGCGACCGGCAGTTCGAAAGGACTGCACTTCAGGATCGCCCGCACAGCGTTTTCGGCGGCGCTGCGGAAATAGGCGTCGCGGCCCATGCGTCCGGTGTCCAACACGCGGGGCTGACCGATCACCCGGCCATCCGGCGTCAGATTGACCGTGACCTCGACGATGAGGTCCTCCGCCCGCCGCGCGCCGGGATCCAGGCTCCAGCAGCGTTTGATCTGGTTCTGGACCGAATTCTCCAACTGCTGACGCTGCACGGCCGATATCTTGGGCGTTTCCGCCTGCACCGGCGCGCGCGCCGGCTGCTGCGGCTGCGCCGACGGCTTGTCCTTCAGCTTCTCCACATTGCGCAGAATCGAGGTCAGGCGGTCCTCGGCCTTGGGCGCTTCCTTCTTCTTCTCCGGCTCCGGCTGCTTGGCCACCTGCACCGGCGGCTTGGGCTTCGGTTTGGGCAGCGGCGGTGCCTTGGTCTCCGGCTCCGGCGCGGGCTCCGGTTCAGGGACCGGCTCCGGCTCGGGCTGGGGCGCCGGCACCGGCTCGGGTGCCGGCGCCGGTTCCGGCGCGGGCTCGGGCGCCGGGGCAGGCTCCGGCGCGGGTTCGGGCTGCGGCGCCGGCTCGGGGACGGGGGCCGGTTCGGGCGCCGGCGCCTTGGCAACCTCGGGCTCCGGCTCGGGCGCCACTTCCGGCGCCTGGTTCACCGGCTCCGGTTCGGGCGCCGGCTCGGGCACCGGCGCATCGGTGTTCTCGTCCGGCAGCATCACCAGTTCCACCGGCACCGACTGGAAATCCGGCACCGGGTCGCGCAATACCGGCAGCCCGAACACCAGGGCGATGATCACCCCGAGGTGCAGAAGCGCGGAAAAGATGGTGGCCTTACCCATGATAGCGCTGCGCTGTGCTTCCTTTGTACAGACCCGGATCTAGGGCCGCTGCATCACTGCTGCCCGGCGGGCTTTTTCCCGTCCTGCGGCGGCATGCCCGCTTCTTCGCCTTTCGGCAGTTCGGCGATCAGGGCGACGCGCTGGAACCCGGCGGTATTGACCGTTCCCATCACCTGCATGATGCGGCCGTAGTCGATCGCCTTGTCGCCGCGCACGAAGATGCGGGTGTCCGGCTTGGTCTCAGTGATCGCACGCAGGCGCGGCACCAGCTGGCTCAGCTCGACCTCGGAGTCCTGGATATAGATCTGACCTTTGGCGTCGACCGAGATGACCAGCGGCTCGTCCGGATCGGCGATCGACTGGGCCTGGGTCTTCGGCAGGTCGACCGGCACGCCGACGGTCAGCAGCGGCGCCGTCACCATGAAGACGATGAGCAGCACCAGCATGACGTCGACGAAGGGCGTCACGTTGATCTCGCTCAAGGGGCGATAGCGCCGGCCGGCGCCGCGCCCGCCGCGGCGGGCCGAGGGGATGAGAGCTGCGGCCATGGCCTAGTTCTTCTCGTCGAGCTTGCGGGACAGAATGGCGCCGAACTCGCCGGCGAAGGCTTCCAGGCGGCCGGCGTAACGCCCGAGGTCGGTGGTCAGCTTGTTGTAGCCGATCACCGCCGGGATCGCGGCGACCAGACCCAGCGCCGTGGCGAACAGCGCCTCGGCGATGCCCGGGGCCACCACGGCCAGGCTGGTGTTCTTGGCCGCGGCGATGGAGGTAAAGGCGTTCATGATGCCCCACACGGTGCCGAACAGGCCGATGAAGGGCGCCGCCGAGCCGACCGAGGCCAGGAAGGTCATGTGCTTTTCCAGCCGGTCCATCTCGCGCCCCAGGGCGATTTCCATCACCCGTTCGATGCGCATCTGCAGGCCGGCCTTCACGTCGGCGGTCTGGGCGATGCCGCGCGAGGCGGAACGGCGCCACTCGCGCATCGCCGAGACGAAGATCGAGGCCATCGGATCGGGCGGACGGTTGTCGAGGCGGTCGTAGAGGTCGTCCAGCGAGCCGCCCGACCAGAAGGCTTCCTCGAACTGGCCGGCACGCTCCTTCAGGCGGCGCAGGCGGAAGACCTTCTCGAAGATGATTGCCCAGCACCAGAAAGACGCCATCAACAGCAGGACCATGACGATCTGCACGACGATGTCGGCCTCCATGAAGAGGCTCCAGACCGACATGGTCGCATCGACCGATCCGTCGAGTACGAGTGAATTAACGGCGTCTTGTTCCATGGGTTACCCCTGCTCCAAAGGCTGCACGAAGGGTTCTAGAGTGGCGCGTAGCGGCGCCGGAATACGGGTCGGCCGGCCGTCGCCACGCACCGTGGCGACCTCCACCATCAGGCGCACCAGTTCCTCGCCGGCACGCCAGATGCCTTGCACGGCGCTCAGTTTGGCGCCGCGCAGGTCGGTCAGGCGCGAGCGCACCTCGACCAGATCGTCGAGCCGCGCCGGGCGGCGGAATTCCACCTGGCAGCGGCGCACGGCGAAAACCACATCGTGCTCGGCGCGCAGCAGCGTCTGTTCGATGCCGCACAAGCGCAGCAGTTCGGTGCGCGCGCGCTCGGCGAAATGCAGGTAGCGGGCGTGGTACACGATGCCGCCGGCAGCGGTGTCCTCGTAGAAGATGCGCAGCGGATAGCGGTGCTCGCCATCCGCCAAATGACCGGACAGCGCCCGCCCTTCCAAAGCGGGGCCGGAAACAGCGCTCAAGCGGATCCCTCCCCGCTGTCGTCGCCCAGCATCGTGAGTTGCTCGACGCTGCGCGGCACGTCGAGGCCGAGATAGGTGAAACCGCCACGGGTCAGCACCCGGCCGCGCGGGGTGCGCTGGACCAGGCCCTGCTGGATCAGGTAGGGCTCGATGACTTCCTCCAGCACGTCGCGCTGTTCGGACAGCGCCGCCGCCATGGTCTCCACACCGACCGGTCCGCCGTCATAGTTGTCGGCGATGCACCTCATGTAGCGTCGATCCATGGCGTCGAGGCCGCGCTCGTCGACGTCGAGGCGCTTGAGCGCGCTGTCGGCCTGCAGCGCGGCGACCACCTCGACGCCGGCCACGGCGGCGAAATCGCGCACCCGGCGCAGCAGACGGCCGGCCACGCGCGGCGTGCCGCGTGAGCGCCGGGCGATCTCCGCCGCGCCATCGGCGGTCAGCTTCATACCCAGCACCCGTGCGCCGCGGCTGACGATGAGCTCCAGTTCGTCCGCCTCATAGAACTGTAGACGCAAGGGGATGCCGAATCGTTCCCTCAGCGGTGTGGTAATCAGCCCCGAGCGGGTGGTGGCGCCAACCAGGGTGAAGGGCGGCAGGTCGATGCGCACCGAGCGCGCCGCCGGCCCCTCGCCGATGATGAGGTCGAGGTGGAAATCCTCCATCGCCGGATAGAGCACCTCCTCGACTGCCGGGGAAAGCCGGTGGATCTCGTCGATGAACAGCACGTCGCGCGGCTGCAGGTTGGTCAGGATCGCGGCCAGGTCGCCGGCCCGCGCGATGACCGGGCCGGAGGTGGCACGAAAGCCGACGCCCATCTCGCGCGCGACGATCTGCGCCAGGGTGGTCTTGCCCAGGCCCGGCGGACCGAAGAACAGCACGTGGTCCAAGGCGTCGCCGCGTCCGCGCGCCGCCTCGACGAAGACGCGCAGGTTCTCGCGCACCGGGCGCTGGCCGATGAAATCGTCGAGATGGGACGGCCGCAGGGTGATTTCCGGGCTGTCTTCCTCGCTGAAATCCGGCGCGACGACACGCCCCTCGGCGTAGGGATCGCTCATGACGCCAGCTCCTTCAGGCCGGCCTTGATCAGCGATTCGACGCTGGCGCCGCCGCCCAGGTCACCGCTCGCCTTGGCCACCGCGGCGAAGGCCTCCGCCCGCCGGTAGCCGAGGTTGACCAGGGCGGAGACCGCATCCTCCGACACCGCGCCGGCGGCACCGTTGCTGCCGTTGACCACCGCCACCGGGCCCAGCGCCATGCCGCCGGCCTTGTCCTTCAGCTCGCTGGCGATGCGCCCGGCCAGTTTGGGGCCGACGCCGTGAGCACGCGACAGCGCGGCCTTGTCCTGGGCCGCGATGGCCCGCACCAGATCATGCGGCGGCAATACCGTCAGGATGGCCAATGCCATCTTGGCGCCGACGCCCTGCACGCTGGTCAGCAGCTTGAACCAGTCGTGCTCGGCGGGATCGGCGAAGCCGTAGAGATGGATGTGGTCTTCGCGCACATGGGTTTCGATCCACAGCATGGCGGCGCCGCCGGGCGGCGGCAGCAGGCCCAGGGTGCGCCCGGAGCAGAACACCAGATAGCCGACGCCGCCGACATCCAGAATCGCCCAGTCGTCGCCGGCCGAATCGACCTGCCCGGTCAGCTTGCCGATCACGCGCGCGCCCTCTTTGCCTGGGCCTGCACCTGGGCCGCCAGCGGGTCCTCGACCCCGGCCGACCAGTGCCGGCCGGTCGCCAGATTGTGGGCGTGGCAGATGGCGACGGCCAGCGCGTCGGCGGCGTCCGCCGCGGCGGGATTGCAGCCGGGCAGCAGGCGGGCGACCATCATGCCGACCTGGTCCTTGTCGGCGTGGCCGGTGCCGACCACCGCCTTCTTGACGATCATCGGCAGGTACTCGGCGACCTCGATGCCGCTCAACGCCGGCGTCAGCAAGGCGATGCCGCGGGCCATGCCCAGCTTCAGGGTGGAGGAAGGGTTCTTGTTGGCCAGCGTCACCTCGACCGCGGCGGCCTCGGTACGGTAGGCCGCGACCACCTCGGCGATGCCGTGGTGCAACTGCAGCAGACGCTGGGCCAGATCGGCCTTGCCGTCGGATTTGACCACGCCATTGGCCACATGCCGCAGGTGGTTGCCCTCGGCATCGATCACGCCCCAACCGGTATGGCGCAAACCCGGATCCAGCCCCAGTACTCGCATTGCGGTCGCTTCAGTTCCCCCACTCATTTCCGCGGCAACAGGAGTCTCCGCCGTGCAGCGGTGGCACGACGTCGACCGGGCCCCGGGGACCCTAAGCCGTCAGGCGCGCCATTACGTCGTCGCTGATCTCGAAGTTGGCCGAGACCCGCTGCACATCGTCGCTTTCGTCCAGGGCATCCAGCATCTTCAGCATGGTCTGCGCCCGGTCTTCGTCGATCGCCACGGTGGTCTGCGGGCGCCAGGTCAGCTCGGCTTCCGACGGATCGCCGAAGCGCTCGGTCAGCGCATCGCGCACCGTCGAGAAGTCGTCCGGATCGCAGGTTATTTCGTGCTGCTCGCCGCTGCTCTCCACGTTGCTGGCGCCGGCCTCGACCGCCGCCTCGAAGACCTCTTCGGCGGAACCGATCTTCGCCGGATAGGTGATCACGCCCAGGCGGTCGAACATGAAGGACACCGAATTGGTCTCGCCCAGGGTGCCGCCATTCTTGCTGAAGGCGGTGCGCACTTCCGAGGCGGTGCGGTTGCGGTTGTCGGTCAGCGCCTCGACGATCACCGCGACGCCGCCGGGGCCGTAGCCCTCGTAGCGCACCTCTTCGTAGTTGGTGTCGTCCTCGCCGCCGGCCGCCCGCTTGATGGCGCGCTCGATATTGTCTTTCGGCATGTTGGCGGCGCGGGCCGCCTGGATGGCCCCGCGCAACGACGGGTTCTTGTCCGGCTCCGGCAGCCCCGCCTTGGCGGCCACCAGGATCTCGCGCGTCAGACGCGCGAACTGCTTGGCGCGCTTCTTATCCTGCGCGCCCTTGCGGTACATGATGTTCTTAAACTGTGAATGGCCCGCCATGACTCGACGATCCTAATCCTACATAGTGGGACGTAATGGTGATCAGTCTACCATATTTTGAGTGAAAGCGGGGCATACCAGCGCAACGGATAAGCCCCCAATATGGCGACATTAGGGCGGCTTCTAGCAGGTCCCCGGCCCGATCTAAAGCCTCTCGATGCCCCAAACCCCCAAGATAACCGGGCCATAGCCGGGCGATGGCCCCACGGTTGCCGGGCCGAGGGAGGCGACAGGAGCGGATTCGGCGCCGGCGGCGTCAGAAATGCGGCACCGGCGGTTAACGCCTAATTAACGCCGACACGGCACTGTGAGGGCTCGCTTGCCCCTTACGATAAGGACAGTGCCAAATGTCGCGGCCCTTGAATATCATCGATCTGGCCATCACCGACGAGGTGTCGAACGATGCCGCCGAAGTGGCCCGGCGCCTGGATCAGGCTGCCGATCTGGTCGAGACGTTCGCCGAAGAAAGCGCCCTCGGCGCCCTCGACGCCCTGCTGGCGGCGGCTGCCGCCCCGGTCAACGGCGCCCGCGAGGCCCTCCGGCTGGCCGCCGATATGAGCCAGCAGACGGAAATCGTCCATTCGGAGATCGAGCGCTTCCTCGCCGTCTCCGCCGGCCAGCTCACCAACTAGCCCCCGCGGTTTCCCCACTCGGGCCCGGGTTCCCTACTCGGGTACCGTCTCCGCCAGCCGTCCGCCCAGCCTGACCGGCGCCACCCGCCGGGCCAGGCCCGTGGCGTCGTCGGTCTCGACGAACACGCCGCACAGCGTCCCTTCGCCGCCGGCGACCGACAGGCGCTCGCCGCGGATTTTCTTCACGAAGCGTTCGATGGGCACGGTCTTTTCCATGCCGATGACCGAATCGTAGTCGCCGCACATGCCGGCATCGCTCTGGTAGGCGGTGCCGCCCTTCAGGATCATGGTGTCGGCGGTCGGCACGTGGGTGTGGGTGCCGACGAACAGCGAGACCCGGCCGTCGACGAAGTGGCCGGCGGCCATCTTTTCCGAAGTCGCCTCGGCATGGAAATCCAGCACCGCGGCGTCGACCGAGGCCCCCAGACGGTGCTTGGCCAGCATGGCGGCGATGCTGGCGAAGGCGTCGTCGAGGTCTTCCATGAACAATTGGCCCATGACGTTCATCACCAGCACCTTCTTGCCGCGCCGCGTCTCGAACACGCCGCTGCCGCGCCCCGGCGTGCCGGGCGGGAAGTTCTGCGGGCGCAGCAGCCGCGGCTCGCCGCCGATGTAGGACATCACGTCGCGCTGGTCCCAGCTATGGTTGCCGCCGGTGATCACGTCGGCGCCGGCCTCGAACAGCTGACGGCAGATCTTGTCGGTTATGCCGAAGCCGGAGGCGGCGTTCTCGCCATTGATGACGACAAAGTCGAGGTCGAGGCGCTGGCGCAGGCCCGGCAGGTGGGCGGCGACGGCGTCGCGGCCCGGCCGGCCCACGATGTCGCCGCAGAACAGCAATCGCATATCGAGCGGTATTCCCTTCTATTCCGGTCTTTATCCGGTCATTTCCGGCCCTTTACGGGCCCTCGGCCTCTGCCGCGGCCGGCGTGATCAGGCCGCGTTCGGTAGCCACCAGGTCGAGGCGCTGGTCGGTCGCCTCGCGCGGCACTGCCGCCACCTGCTGGGCGGCAAAGGCCAGCCCGACGGCCAGGATATCGCCTGCCCGGCGCGCCAGGGCAAGGCTGCGGTCGTAGAAACCGCCGCCGTAGCCGAGCCGGTAGCCGGCGGCGTCGAAGGCCAGCAGCGGCACCAGCAGCACCTCCGGTTGCACCATCGGCGCCTCGGCCAGCGGTTCCTGGGTGCCGAAACCGGCGGGGCGCAGGGCGTCGCCGGGCCGCCAAGTGCGGAAGTCGAGCGGCTGGCAGGCGGCGCGGCTCGCCGGCAGGGCCAGCGGGTGGCCGCGGCCCGCCAGCGCCGCCATCAGCGGGCGCGGGTCGATTTCGTCGCCCAGCGGCCAATAGCCGGATACCACCGCGCCGGGCGGCAGCGGCACCGCCGCCAGGAACCGGTCGCAAAGGGCGTCTGCCGCCACGGTCCCGCCACAGCCGCTGGCAGCGGCGGCAGACGCCCGGGCTTGCCTGGCGGCCGCGCGCAGCCTGTGCTTTTCGGCCTGAAGGGCAGGATCTGCGGGATCGGCAGACACGGAACGGCTCGCTTCCGGGAGATTTCAGGGCGCTGGAACGGCGGGCGGGAGCCGACCCCACCCCTCAACCCCTGTAAAGAAAAGCCACAAGGCGGCGCCGCCAAGGCCGTTGGTAATATGAATCCTCTGTGGCCTGCCTAGACAGGTGGGCGCCATATACCGAGACCAGGGTCCCGGCAGGGACAGCTCCCGAGAGGTTGGTATTGGCCCCAGGGATTTCTTTACCTGACGCACCCAGCAGCGCCGCCAAGCGCTTTCGATCCCGTCTATCTAAGCACCCTGCAGGCGGGCGGCAATAGCCTCGATGCGCTGGGCGCAGGCGTCCAGCGCCCGGCCGGCCTGTTCTTCGCCCCCGTTTGGCCCGGCAGCGGCGCCCTGGGGGGTCGTGCCGGCGGCCGCCGCCGGCCGCCCGGCCTTCAGGCCGTCGACGAGGCCGTCCACCTGACGCTGGGCGTCGAACAGTTCGTCGGCAATCAGCAGGCAGGACATGAACAGCAGACGCTGTTCACCGACCTGGCCGACGCTGCCTTCCAGTTCGGCCATCTTGCCGTCGATGTGCTGGGCCAGTTTCAGCAGGTGGCTCTCCTGCCCGTCGTCGCAGGTGACCTGATAGCTGCGGCCGTGCACGGTGAGCGAAATGATCTGCGACATGCCGGGTCCTCTTGCGTTCTAGCCGACCAGCTTGCGCAGCCGGCCGATGGTCGCATCCAAACGCGACGACACGGTGGCGGCAAGCTGTTGCAGTTGGGCGTTCTCGCGCCGCGCCGCATCCAGCGCCGCGCGCAGGGCGGGATCCTCGCCGCCGCCGGCGCCCGCCGCCTTGCCCCCTGGGCCGCCCGAGCCGGCCCGCGCGGTCACCACCTGTTCCAGGTGGTCGATCGCCACCTGCAGGCGGTGGCTGGCTTCTTCCAGTCGAGGCATTCGGGTTCCGTTCGATCCGCGACGCTCAGTGGCGCCAAAATAGGGTGGAGTCCCAGGCGATACACGCCCAATACACGCCAGACGGCATAAGGGGTAAAGGATAGGCTTCGCCTTCGTGACCGGTCAACCGAAGACCCATAACCAGATCCGCCACGGCGGGCCAGCCTGATAACGGCGATAAAGCCCGCGCCGGTGTGTCAAATTCCGGCAGAACCGCGCGACATGCCGGTTGACCTTGACCGGGCGTGGCGGCATGGTGCCGCTCAAAAGCGGCGGGCGACGCCGCTTTTCCAACCCCCTTCAGGTGGACCTTCCCGATGGACGTCGTTACGTCGACTTCGACGCAAGACAGCTTAGTGACCCCTAAAAACCACCGCGACATGGCCAACGCGATCCGCGCCCTCGCCATGGACGCCGTGCAGAAGGCGAACTCGGGCCACCCCGGCATGCCGATGGGCATGGCCGACGTCGCCACGGTGCTGTTCTCGCGCTTCCTGAAGTTCGACGCCGCCCAGCCGGACTGGGCCGACCGCGACCGCTTCGTGCTGTCGGCCGGCCACGGCTCGATGCTGCTCTATGCCCTGCTCCACCTGACGGGCTACGAGGACATGACGCTGGAGGAGATCAGGAATTTCCGCCAGCTCGACGCCCGCACCGCCGGCCACCCGGAATACGGCCACGCCGCCGGGATCGAGACCACCACCGGGCCGCTGGGCCAGGGCCTGGCCAATGCCGTCGGCATGGCGCTGGCCGAGCGCCTGCTGAACGCGCGCTTCGGCGACGGCCTGGTCGACCACTACACCTATGTCATCGCCGGCGACGGCTGCCTGATGGAGGGCATCAGCCACGAGGCGATCTCGCTGGCCGGCCGCCTCGGCCTCGGCAAGCTGATCGTGCTGTTCGACGACAACGACATTTCCATCGACGGCAAGGTCAGCCTTTCCTGCGCCGACGATCAGATCAAGCGCTTCGAGGCCTCGGGCTGGGAGGGCACGCGGGTCGACGGCCACGACCCCGACGCCATCGCCAAGGCGATCGCCGCGGCACGCGCCAGCGACCGGCCCAGCCTGATCGCCTGCAAGACCGTCATCGGCTTCGGCGCCCCCAGCAAGCAGGGCACCTCGGCCACCCACGGCTCGCCGCTGGGCGATGCGGAGATCGCCGCCGCCCGCGAAAAACTCGGCTGGCCCCATGCGCCCTTCGAGATCCCGGCCGAAATTCAGGACGCCTGGCGTGCCGCCGGCGCCCGCGGCCGCGACGCGCGCACCGCCTGGCAGGACCGCCTGGCCGGCGACGGCCAGCGCGCGACCTTCGAGCGCCAGTTCGCCGGCAAGCTGCCCGACGGCTGGCAGGCCGCCGTCGCCGCCTTCAAGGCCAAGGTCGTGGCCGAGGCGCCGACCCTGGCGACCCGCGTCTCCTCGCAGCAGGCCCTCGACGTGCTGGCCGCGGCGATCCCGGAGATGATCGGCGGCTCGGCAGACCTGACCGGCTCCAACAACACCAAGGCGAAGTCCCAGGGCTTCGTGACGCCGGACGACTTCTCCGGCAGCTACATCCACTACGGCGTGCGCGAGCACGGCATGGCGGCGGCGATGCACGGCATCGCGCTGCACGGCGGCCTGATCCCCTACGGCGGCACCTTCCTGGTGTTCAGCGACTACTGCCGTCCGGCGATCCGCCTGTCGGCGCTGATGGGCATCCGCGTCGTCTACGTGATGACCCACGATTCCATCGGCCTGGGCGAAGACGGCCCGACCCACCAGCCGGTCGAACACCTGGCCGCCCTGCGCGCGATCCCCAACCTGCTGGTGTTCCGCCCCGCCGACACGGTGGAAACGGCGGAGTGCTGGGAACTGGCGCTGGAATCCGAAGGCGCGCCCTCGCTGCTGGCCCTCACCCGCCAGGGCCTGCCGACACTGCGCCGCGAGTGTTCCGAGAACCTCTCGGCCTACGGCGCCTACATCCTGGCCCCGGCCGACAGCGAGCGGCAGGTGACGCTGATCGCCTCCGGCTCCGAAGTCGAGATCGCCATGCAGGCGCAGGACCTGCTGCGCCAGCAGGGCATTTCCGCCGCGGTGGTGTCGATGCCGTGCTGGGAACTGTTCGAGCAGCAGCCGCCGCACTACCGCGACGAGGTGCTGGGCCCGGGCACGCTGCACATCGCCATCGAGGCCGGCATCGGATTCGGCTGGGACCGATGGATCGAATCCGGCGGTGCCTTCGTTGGCATGCATGGCTTCGGCGCTTCGGCCCCGGCCAAGGAACTGTACAAGAAGTTCGGCATTACCGCGGAGGCCGTGGTCGAAGCGGTCAAGACACGAATTTGACCGCGCCCACGGCGGGCGGAGTTTTTATAAAAGCCCTGCACGAGAGAGGGTAAGCAATTGGAGGCCTATCGATGAGTTCATCTGCGCTTGCGGATACGGCGAAAGCCCTGGTGGCCGACGGCAAGGGAATCCTGGCCGCCGACGAGAGTTCGCCGACCATCAAGAAACGCTTCGACAGCATCAAGATCGCGTCGACCGAAGAGAACCGGCGCGACTACCGCGACATGCTGTTCACCACGCCCGATGCCGGCAAGTACATCTCCGGCGTCATCCTGTACGACGAGACGATCCGCCAGAAGGCCGCCGACGGCACCTCGCTGGTGAAAAAGCTGACCAAGGCCGGCATGATCCCCGGCATCAAGGTCGACATGGGCGCCAAGCCGCTGGCCGCCCATCCCGGCGAGACCGTGACCGAGGGCCTGGACGGCCTGCGCGCGCGGCTGGAAGAGTACGCCGACCTCGGCGCCCGCTTCACCAAGTGGCGCGGCGTCTACCGCATCGACGAGGGCATGCCCAGCCCGGGCTGCGTCACCGCCAACGCCCACGCCCTGGCGCGCTATGCCGCCATGGCCCAGGAAGCCGGCCTGGTGCCGATCGTCGAGCCGGAAATCCTGATGGACGGCGACCACGACATCGACGTCTGCGAGGAAGTCACCGAGGAGGTGCTGCGCAGCGTCTACAACGAACTGGTGCTGCAGAATGTCTGGCTGGAAGGCACGCTGTTGAAGCCGAACATGGTGATCTCCGGCCAGGACTGCCCGGAGCAGGCCGGCGGCGAGGAAGTCGCCGAGCGCACGGTCCGCTGCCTGAAGCGCACCGTGCCGGCTGCCGTGCCCGGCATCGTCTTCCTGTCCGGCGGCCAGAGCGACGACCTCGCCACCGAACACCTGAACGCCATGAACAAGCTGCCCGGCACGCTGCCCTGGAAGCTCAGCTTCTCCTACGGCCGCGCGCTGCAGGCGGCGCCGCTGAAGGCCTGGGCCGGCAAGCCGGAAAACCTGGACAAGAGCCAGGCCGCTTTCCTGAAGCGCGCCAGGGACAACGCCGCGGCGGCCACCGGCAGCTACGCCGCCTGACCGGCGGCGCTCGAGTCAAAAGCAGGGGAACCGCCGTCCGCCGCACAGCGTGCGGGTGGCTCTTAGGGAACGGAGACTGAATTATGGCAGTTCGGGTTGGTATTAACGGCTTCGGGCGGATCGGGCGACTGGTGTTCCGCGCCGCTATGGAATCCAAACGCAAGGACATCGAGTTCGTCGCCATCAACGACCTCGGCACACCGGAGGCGAACGCGCATCTGCTGAAGTACGATTCCGTTCACGGCACCTACCCCGGCAAGATCGAGGCGCTGAAGGACGCGATCAAGGTCGACGGCAAGAAGGTGAAGGTGTTCTCCGAGCGCGACCCGGCCAAGCTGCCCTGGGGCGACCTGGGTGTCGACATCGTCCTGGAGTGCACCGGCATCTTCACCAGCAAGGAAGCCGCGGGCAAGCACCTGGAAGGCGGCGCCAAGAAGGTGCTGGTCTCGGCCCCGGCCAGCGGTGCCGACATCACGGTGGTCTACGGCGTCAACCACGACAAGCTGAAGAAGAGCCACAAGATCATCTCCAACGCGTCGTGCACCACCAACTGCCTGGTACCGGTGGCCTACGTGCTGGACCAGACGGTCGGCATCAAGCACGGCTTCATGACCACGATCCACTCCTACACCGGCGACCAGCCGAGCGTCGACACCCTGCACAAGGACCTGCGCCGCGCCCGCGCCGCGGCCCTGTCGATGATTCCGACCTCGACCGGGGCTGCCCGCGCCACCGGCCTGGTGCTGCCCGAACTGCTGGGCAAGCTGGACGGCACCTCGATCCGTGTGCCGACCGCCAACGTCAGCCTGATCGACCTGACCATCGAGGCCAAGAAGAAGACCTCGGCGGAGGCCATCAACGCGGCCATGACGAAGGCCGCCAAGGGCAAGCTGAAGGGCGTTCTGGCCCTCAACGAGGCGCCGCTGGTGTCCAGCGACTTCAACCACTCCCCGGCCAGTTCGACCTTCGACCTGACCCAGACCCAGGTGCTGGACGATACCTGCGTGCGGGTGCTGTCCTGGTACGACAACGAATGGGGCTTCTCCAACCGCATGAGCGACACGGCGGTGGCGCTCGGCAAGCTGATCTGACATCCTCTGCCGCCTTTTCGGGGCCCGCCCGAGGGCCCCGGACGCGCGCCAGACGAACAGGCGAAAAGAAAGCGGGGCCCCCGGGCCCCGCTTTTTATTATCATCGGACCCTATGAACGAGCGCGTCATCATCATTCACTCCCTGGAGCAGGCGGTCACCGCGCTGAAGGCGGCGCGCGAGCTCGCCCGGCCGGTTACCCTGGCCTCGCCGCCGGGTGCCGCCGCCTACACCGGCGCGCTGTGGTTCCGCGAGGTGGTCAAGCAGGCCCAGCTCGAGGTTCCGCAGGCCGATGTCTCCTCCATCCTCGACTGCGGCGACAAGCCGGGCCTGGTCATGGCGGCCTTCCGCCAGGGCGTCCTCAGGGTGCGCTTCACCGGCCCCGGGGAGGCGGCGGACAAGCTGCAGGCCATGGCCGACGCCGAAAGCCTGCACCTGCTCACCGGGCCGCTGGAGGCCCTCGACCTGCTCGACGTCAAGGACAAGGCCCAGGCCTGCCGCGACTGGCTCCAGAAAGCCTGACCGGAAAGCCTGCCGGAAAGCCCAACCGGAAAGCCTGAAAAGAAAGACCCGCCACGGCATGAGCGATTCCCTTCCCCGCCCGGCTCTCCGCCTCATGGTGGTCTCGGCGCCCCTTGAAGCCGAGGGCGATGCCGAGGCGCTCGCCGCGGCGCTGGCGGCCCTGGAGGCCGGCGACATCGCCGCGCTGCTGCTGCGCGGCGGGGCTCTGGACGATGCCGCCTTCGCCCGGCGCATCGCCCCCCTGGTGCCGCTGGCCCAGGCGCGCGACATCGCCGTCCTGCTGGAAGACCGCCCGGATCTGTTGGCCGCCAGCGGCGCCGACGGCCTGCACCTGACCCTCACCGAAAAGCGCTCGCCGCTGAAGGACCTGCGCCGGCGCTTCGGCGACGACGTCATCCTCGGCGCCGGCTGCGCCGCCTCGCGCCACGTCGCCATGTCCGCCGGGGAGCAGGGCGCCGACTACGTCGGCTTCGGCGATCCCGACGGTGCGCCGGAGGGCGGCGGCCCCGCCGACCCGGAAATCATCGCCTGGTGGGAAGCGGTGATGACCCCGCCGCAGGTCGCCTTCGGGGCCGGCGACCTTGCCGGGGCCCGCGAACTGGCGGCCGCCGGGCCCGATTTCCTTGCCCTGGGCCCGGCCCTCTGGCCGGGCGAGAGCGACCCCGCAGCGGCGCTGAAGGCCCTGCTGGACGCCCTGTCCGAAGCCGCTTAGGCCGGCCGCCGGCAGCCCGCAAAAAGTCCCGCTTCCGGGCGGTTACCCGCCCTTTCGGGGGGCCGACGGGAGACATTGCCTCCAGCGTTGCCTCCCTGGGGGCAAGCTGGTAGCTTCCGCGCGCTTTCCAGACACCCTTTTTCCCGGACGATCCCCCATGAAGATCAACGGCAACGCCATCCGCCCTGGCAACATCATCGAGCACAAGAACCGCTTGTGGCGGGCGGTGAAGATTCAGCACACCCAGCCCGGCAAGGGCGGCGCCTACCTGCAGTGCGAACTGAAGGACATCCGCGACGGGACCAAGCTGAACGAGCGCTTCCGCGCCAGCGAGGATGTCGAGCGCGTGCGCCTGGACCAGAAGGACTTCCAGTTCCTCTTTTCCGATGGCGACATGCTGAACTTCATGGATAACGACACCTACGAGCAGATCGCGGTCCACTCGGACCTGGTCGGTGAGCCGGTGGTCTTCCTGCAGGAAGGCATGACCGTCACCATCGAGTCCTACGAGGACGAGCCGATCTCGGTGATGCTGCCCGATACCGTGGTGATGCAGATCGTTGAGGCCGATCCGGTGGTCAAGGGGCAGACCGCGTCGTCTTCCTACAAGCCCGCGGTGCTGGAAAACGGCGCCCGCATCATGGTGCCGCCGCACATCGAGTCCGGCACCCGCGTGGTGGTGAACACCGCCGACGCGAGCTACGTGGAGCGGGCGAAGGACTAAGGTCCGCCCGCGCTTCCTGCCGCCGCAACGTTCCCTTTCCGCAACAGATCGAAGAATTCATGGCCACCCGCTCCGCCCTCATCAACGTCATGACCAAGGCCGCCGACAAGGCGGCCCGCGGCCTGAAGCGGGACTTCGGCGAGATCGAAAAACTGCAGGTCTCGCGCAAAGGGCCGGCGGACTTCGTCTCCAACGCCGATCTCAAGGCCGAGAAGACGATCCGCGACGAGTTGCAGAAGGCGCGGCCCGGCTACGGTTTTCTGATGGAGGAGTCGGCGGAAGTGCCGGCGACCGACGACAGCGGTCGGCGCTGGATCGTCGATCCGCTGGACGGCACCAGCAATTTCCTGCACGGCCTGCCCCATTTCGCCATCTCCATCGCCCTGGAGGAACGCGGCGAGATCATCGCCGGACTGGTCTACGACCCCATCAAGGAAGACCTCTTCCACGCCGAAAAGGGCCAGGGGGCCTTCTACAACGACCATCGGCTGCGGGTCTCCGGGCGCAACCGCATGATGGACTGCCTGATCGCCACCGGCGCCCCCTTCGCCGGCAAGGGCGACCGACCGCTGTTTCTCGGTGAAATCGACGCCGTCATGGCCAATACCGCGGGAATCCGCCGTTGGGGTGCCGCCGCCCTGGATCTGGCCTACGTCGCGGCGGGCCGTTTCGACGGTTTCTGGGAGCGCGGCCTGTCGCCCTGGGACGTCGCCGCAGGGCTGATCCTGGTGCGCGAGGCCGGCGGCTACGTCAGCGAAATGAACGGCAAGACCCTGACCCTGGCCAGCCCCAGCATCCTGGCCAGCAACAACGCCATCCACACCGATCTCATGAAGCTGCTGCGCAAGCCCCTGTAAGGGTCTTCGGGGAACGGTCCCGGACCACGCTGGCGCCGCTGGGCCGGCCTCCGAGGCAAAGCGCCCCCCGTAGAAACCTGTAGAAAACGGGCGGTGCAAACACTTAAGTAACCAAAAGACCCAATAATACGACCCTGGCGACCGGACTTTCCGGGCTGTCCCCCGCGTCTTTGCCGCCTGCAAAGCAGGTTGTCCCAGGGGCGGGAGCGGAATAGTGTTAACCATAGCGGTTAGCCGGCGAAATTGGGGTATCACGGGCTTATGAGCAGATTCGCAGCGCAAGGCCGAAAAGGCACCGAAATACGGCCCGCAGGGCGCCGGTTCGGGCGCTCTCCTGCGCGCGCGGGCGCCGTGGCCCTGACCCTGCCCCTGGCCATGGCGGGAGCCCTGATCGCGGCCCCCGGCCTGGTGCCGGACGCCGCCGCTCAGGCCCGATCCGGCATCTACATCAACAACGACGTGCTGAACAGCCTGGGTGCAGGCCCGGGGGCCGCCCCGGCGGCGCCGCTGGCGCCGTCTCCCTATGCGGCACCCAGCCAGCAGCCCGGCTACGCCCAGCCGTTGACCCCTCTGTCGCCGCCTTCCCAGGATGGCAGCACCGCCGGCACCGGGGGCCTGACCTTCCCGACCACGGGCAGCGGCAATTTTGTCGTGACCCGGCCCGGGACGCTGCTGTTCCCGCCGCTGCACGCCCCCAGCAGCACGCTGGCGCCGGGCTTCCAGCACGACAACAACGCAGCCCGCACCGAGGCCCTCAACAATGCCTTTGCCGGCGGCCCGGAGCCGAGTTCGCAGCTTCTGATCCCGCTGGAGAACCCGGGCAGCGGCTCTATCGACGACGGCGGCGCCGCCGTGGTGATTTTCGAGGACCAGTTGCCGGCGCGCGAGCCGCAGCAGGCCGGCGCCCCGGTGCTGCGTCTGCGGCCCATCCCGCCCAATCCGGCACCGCCCAAGCCGGCGGTCCCCGCCGAGGCGCTGGCGCGGATTCAGGAAGCACCGGCCGAGCTGGCGCCCGAGTTCCGCAGTTCCGGCCCGGCGGCAGCGGTCCCGCCGATCGCCGACGTCGAGGAAAAGGCCCTCGCCGAAGCACCGGCGGAGCCGGCCCCCCTGTCAAACAACCCCGCATCAAACAGCCCCGTGTCAGACGGCCCCAGCGACCAGAGCGGCTTTGCCGTCGCGGACGAGCCGGCGCCCGTGGACGAGAAGCCGGCAGCAGCCGTGGCCGAAGTCCCCGTCCCGGCGCCTGCACCCGCGGCTGCCAACACCCCGGCCAACAGCGCCCCCATCAGCAGTGCTGAAGTGGCGCCGCCGGTGGCGAAGGCCAAGCCGCCGGCCGAAGCCGCTGCGGCCGCCCCAGCCCCTTCCAGCGCCGACGCGCCGGTCAGTCTGCTGCCCGGCAACGCCACCGCCGGCAGCGAGCCCCAGGCCGGCAGTGCGCCGTCGGGCCTGCAGACCGCCAGCCTGACGATGGACCGCGGCGTCGAGGACATGACCTTCCTCTTCGAGGTCGATTCGGCGGAGCTTTCCACCGAAACGCAGGCCGAGCTGCGTTCCCTCGCCGATACCCTGCGCGGCAGCGGCGACAACGGCATCCAGGTGCTCGGCTTCGCCAGCGGGCAGGACGGTTCCGAAGACCAGGCCCGCAAGCTGGCGCTCTCCCGCGCCCTGAAAGTCCGCAGCTTCCTGATCGACGCGGGCATCCCCTCGGCCCGCATCAAAGTCCGCTCGATGGGCGACCGCATCGAGGGCGGCCCCGCGAATCGGGTCGACATCAAGCCGATTGGCAGCTAACCCTTAGGGACATCCGCTGAAGGCAGCCTGTGCCGCACCGGTCGCGGCGCGCGCGAATCTGCCTTATGATTGTCACCTCGCGCCGCGGCCGCCCGCATCGCAGAATTTTGGGGTAAGACTGCCAGCATGTCGTTTCTGCAGACCTATCTTGTCCGGATGGTGGTGTTTCTGGCGGCCGTGATCGTTGCCGCCGCCTTCATCGCCCCTCAGTTGCAGAACGCCTTTGCCGCCAATCTCTGGCTGAATGGCCTGATCGTCCTGATCCTGCTGATCGGCATCGTTTACGCCTTCGTCCAGGTGCTCGGGCTGCGGCGCGAAATCTACTGGCTGGAAACCCTGCGCCGCGAGAGCCGCGGCGGCCTGGTCTTCCCGGGCACCCTGTCGCAGGACACGCCGCCGCGCTTGCTCGGCCCGATGGTCACGATGATCGGCGACCGCGCCGGCCGGCTCAGCCTCTCCACCATGTCGATGCGCTCGCTGCTGGACACCATCCACGCCCGCATCGAGGAATCCCATGAGATTTCCCGCTACGTCATCGGCCTGCTGATCTTCCTCGGCCTGCTCGGCACCTTCTGGGGCCTGCTCGGCACGGTGAACGCGGTGGGCCAGACCATCGGTGGCCTGTCCGCCGGCGACGGCGACGTGATCGCCCTTTTCGAGGGTCTCAAGGGCGGCCTGCAGGCGCCCCTGGCGGGCATGGGGACGGCGTTCAGCTCGTCGCTGTTCGGCCTCGCCGGCTCCCTGGTGCTGGGCTTCCTGGAACTCAGCTCCGCCCAGGCGCACAACCGCTTCCTCAACGAACTGGAAGAATGGCTGTCCAGCGTCACCAAACTCAGCAGCGGCGGCGTTTCCGGCGAGGGCGACCAGCCGGTTTCCGCCTATGTCCATGCCTTGCTGGAAAAGACCGCCGACAGCCTGGAGCAGCTGCAGCGCACGGTCGCGCGCGGCGAGGAAGACCGCGCCTCGGTGAACCAGAACCTGTCGGCGCTGACCGAACGGCTCAGCAGCTTGACCGATCACATGCGCACCGAGCAGTCCGTGATGCTGTCGCTCGCCGAGACCCAGGCCAGCCTGAAGCCGATCCTGGCGCGCATCGCCGACGCCAACCAGGACGGCGGCATGGACAAAGCCACCAAGGGCCACATCCGCAACCTCGACCTGCGCCTGGAGCGCATGGCGGTGGAGATGGCCCACGGCCGCGAATCGTCGGTCGAAGAACTGCGCAGTGAAATCCGCCTGCTGACCCGCACCCTCGCCGCCATGGCAGAGGAAGGTTAGACCGTGGCTGCTGTCGGCCGCGGCAGTTCGCGCCGCTCGATCAACATCTGGCCGGGCTTCGTCGACGCGTTGTCCACCCTGCTGCTGGTCGTCATCTTCGTCCTCATGGTCTTCATGGTGGCGCAGTTCTTCCTCTCCGTTGCCATCTCCGGCAAGGACCAGGCACTCACCAGGCTGGAATCCGAAATCAACGAGCTGGCCGAGCTGCTGGCGCTGGAGCGCAGTGCCAATACCGAGCTGCGCGTGAATGTGGAGCAGCTCTCCGCCGAGCTGCAGACATCGCTGGCGACACGCGAATCGTTGAGCGGGCAGTTGGCGGCGCTCGCCGAGCAGCGCGAGTCGCTGGCCAACCAACTGGCCGCCCTGACCGACGAGCGCGACAAGCTGGCCGCCATGGTGTCGCAGGAAAAGGCCGAGCGCGAACGCCTGGCCGGCCTGGTCAGCGCCAACGAAGAAGAGCTGACGGCGGCGCGCAGCGAGTTGCAGCAGAGCCGGCAGGCGCTGGCCGCCCAGCAGGACGAACTGGCCGAGGCGCGCAGCAAACTGGATGCCGCCCTCGCCCGCCTGAAGGTCGATCAGGAACAGTTGGAAAGGGCGCTGGCCGCGGTCGCCGCCGGCAAGACCGAGTTGGAGGACGCCTACAAGACGATCGACGCCGACAAGCAGAAGATCGAGGCGCAACTGGCCGAGCTGGCGATCCTGAAGTCGCTGCGCGACGAGCTGGTCAAGAAGCTGCAGTCGTCCGACAGCGCGCTCGAGGAAGAGCGCAACGCGCTCGCCCAGCAGCGCGAGCTTTCCGAAGAAGCGCAGCTCCAGGTGACCTTGCTGAACCGCCAGCTGGCGGCGCTGCGCGAGCAGCTGGCTTCGGTGTCGGAAGCGCTGGAACTCTCCGAGGCGCAGAACAAGGACCAGGAGGTGCAGATCGCCGACCTCGGCAAGCGCCTCAACGTCGCCCTGGCCAGCAAGGTGCAGGAACTCGCACGCTACCGTTCAGAGTTCTTCGGCCGCCTGCGCGAAATCCTCGGCAACCGCCAGGACATCCGCATCGTCGGCGACCGCTTCGTGTTCCAGTCCGAGGTTCTCTTCGCCAGCGGCTCGGCGACCATCGAAGACGCCGGCCGCGGTCAGCTCGCGCGCCTGGCCAGCACGCTGAAGGAAATCGCCGCCACCATCCCCAAGGAAATCGACTGGGTGCTGCGCGTTGACGGCCACACCGACCGGGCGCCGATCAGCACGCCCGCCTTCCCGTCGAACTGGGAGCTGTCGACGGCCCGCGCCGTCTCGGTGGTGAAGTTCATGGTCGACCAGGGTATCCCGCCGCAGCGCCTGGTGGCCGCCGGCTTCGGCGAGTTCCAGCCGCTCGACACCGGCGGCGACGAGATCGCCTACCGCCGCAACCGCCGCATCGAATTCAAGCTCACCGAACGCTAGCACCACTTCTTGGACTGTCGTCCCGGGACTTGATCCCGGGACCCATGGCGTGGGTGCAGAACGATATCTCTTGGGCTTCGCTTGAAAGCAACGGCCAGGGCATTGGATCCCGGGGACAAGCCCCGGGATGACAATCTTTGTGTAGCTGTTATTCAGCTGCCCGACGACACCCGCATGCTGTCTTCCGCGGAGTCACCAGACGACTCGCCCAGAGCGGCGGCCTGGTCGAACTGCAGGGCGGCGAGATGGGCGTAGAGCCCCTTGGCGGCGACCAGTTCGCTGTGGGTGCCGCTTTCCACCAGGCGGCCCTGATCGATCACCAGAATGCGGTCGGCCTTCAGCACCGTCGCCAGGCGATGCGCGATGACCAGCGTCGAGCGGTCCACCATCAGGCGGTCGAGCGCCTGCTGCACGACGCGCTCGCTCTCGGCATCCAGCGACGAGGTCGCCTCGTCGAGCAGCAGCAGCGGCGGAGCTTTCAGGATGGCGCGGGCGATGGCGAGGCGCTGGCGCTGGCCGCCCGACAGGCGCACGCCCTTCTCGCCCAGATAAGTGTCGAAGCCGCCGGGCAACTGCGCCAGGAAGTCGGCGGCGCCGGCCGCTTCGGCGGTGGCACGCACCCCGGCGTCGCTGGCGCCGGGGCGGCCGTAGCGGATGTTCTCCCAGGCGTTGGCGGAGAACACCACCGGCTCCTGCGGCACCAGGCCGATGCGCGCGCGCAATTCAGCCGGATCGGCCTGCGGCAACGCTACGCCGTCGAAGCGCACCGCGCCGCCCTGGGGGTCGTAGAAGCGCAGCAGCAGCTGAAAGATGGTGGTCTTGCCGGCGCCGGAGGGTCCGACGATGGCAACCCTCTCGCCCGGCGCGACGGCGAAGCTGAGACCCTGCAACGCCGAATGCTCCGGCCGCGAGGGATAGTGGAAGACGACGTCTTCGAAAGCGACGGCACCGCGCGGCGGCGACGCCAGGGCGACGGGCTCGGCCGGGGCGGTGATGTCGGGCGCCACCGCCAGCAGGTCGAGCAGGCGCTCGGTGGCACCGGCGGCACGCTGCAGGTCGCCGATCACCTCGGAAAACGCACCGGCGGCACCGGCCACCACGATGGCGTAGAACACGAAGGCGGAAAGGTCGCCGGCGCTGATGCGCCCGCTGATGACATCATGGCCGCCGATCCACAGGATCACGCTGACCGCGCCGAACACCAGCACGATGACCACGGCGGTCAGCAGGGCGCGCGCGGCAACGCGCTCGCGCGCCGCCGGAAAGGCCTGTTCGACGTAGTCGCCGAAACGGCGGCGGTCCTCGTCCTCGTGGACGAAGGCCTGCACCGTCCGGATGGCATCCAGTGCCTCGCCGGCATAGACGCCCAGGTCGGCAACGCGGTCCTGGCTGGTGCGGCTGCGGCGCCGCACGCGGCGCCCGAAGGTGAGGATCGGCAACAGCACCAGGGGCACCACCAGCAGCACCAGCGCGGTCAGCTTGGGCGAGGTGATCAGCAGCAGCACGATGCCGCCGATCAGCAGCAGGAAGTTGCGAATGGCGATGGAGACCGACGAGCCGACAACGGTCTGCAGCAGCGTGGTATCGGTGGTCAGGCGCGACAGCACCTCGCCGGTGCGGGTCAGTTCGTAGTAGGCCGGCGACAGCGTCAGGATGTGGTTGAAGACCTTCTTGCGGATATCCGACACCACCCGCTCGCCGATCCACGACACCAGGTAGAAGCGGCTGTAGGTGGCCAGCGCCAGCAGGATGACGACGCCGAACAGCACCGTCACCGCCTGGTTCAGCAGCGCCGCGTTGCCGGTGGAAAAGCCGTCGTCGACCAGCCGGCGCAGGCCCACGCCCAGCGCCAGCACGGTGCCCGCGGCAATGAGCAGCGCCGTAATGGCCCCGGCCAGTTGCAGGCCGTAGGGGCGCACGAACTGCCACAGCTCGCCCAGCAGCTTCAGGCTGCCGCGCGCCCGGGCTTCGCCGCCCTGGACCGCCGGCGCCGATCCGGACATTCTCATACGCCCGCCATTCTCATACCAATGGTCCCTTGTTTCCCCGCCCCCCCCAAGCCAAGTCCAGACCAGAGTTCGGGCCCGGATCTCGGGCCGCCTGGCCGGGTAGGGAGAATTCGGGCAGAAGATAACGCTTCGCAACCGGAATGGCGAACCCTGAAGCTGCGGCCTGGCGCCGCGCCGGCCACCGCATACCGCAGCAATATTGCGTAATTCGCAACAATAAAGCCTGTTACGGCCGTGCCCGGCAAAACCCCAGGAAAGCCGGGATTTTCCGGCGGCGGCAAACCCCGTCTCTGGGGGCTCCGGGGCTTGCACCGGACGGCGGGGTCGGGTATACAGCGCGGCGCTTTAGAGGATCGAAGCCATGAAAAAAGACATCCATCCCGAGTACCATGAGATCACCATCGTGATGACCGATGGTAGCGAGTACAAGACCCGCTCCACCTATGGCGAAGCGGGCACCACCATGCGCCTGGACATCGACCCCAAGACGCACCCGGCGTGGACCGGCGAGCACCGTCTGGTCGACAGCGGCGGCCAGGTGGCGAAGTTCAACAAGCGCTTCGCCAGCTTCGGCCTGAAGCAGTAGCCTCGGGGTTCTGGGCGCCGGCCTCGCAAGAGAGCCGGCAGCCTTCCGGAACGTCCAAAAGGGCGGCAGTTTTGCCGCCCTTTTGTCATGCCTGGATGCCGGGAAAGCCTAACGGTTAAACCGTCTTTCCGGCGGGTCCTGCAGGGCGTCCAGGCGCGAGACCCGCTGGTAGAGCTGGTGCGAGCGGTCGAGCAGCTCGGCCAGGCGCGGCTGCAGGCTGCCTTCCACCGGGGGCTTGGTCTCCTCGCAGACCGACTTGCCGGCCAGGCGGAATTCCTCGGCCTTGGCCTCCTCGCGGCTCATCTCCCCGGCATGGACCGCTTTCTGAACCAGCAGCCAGGCCATCACCTGGGTCAGCCGCGAGGTCAGCCGCATGGCCTCGCAACTCGCCAGCATGCGGTCGTTCGGGGTCATCCGCTCGCGCTCCAGCGGCTCGCGATGGGTCAGGTAGTCGCGCGCCTCGCGGGTCAGCGCCAGGGCCTCGTCGAAGGTGCTGTCAAAAAAGGCGACGGTGGTATCGCTCAAACCTGAAATCTCTTGCGGCTTCTGTCGTTGGCAAGTGGGCGGCAAGTGGGTCGGGGCAGCGGGCCCCACGATCTCCCCGGGTTTATGCCCGTCGGTAGAAAAAGTTCCCCCGCCGCCCCTCGTTGGCGGAAAGGCAGTCTAGCCCCGCGGACTTAATAATCCCTTGGCCGCCCCCTGCCAATTCCCCCTGGCAATTCCCCCTGGCAACTCCCGGAAGACCGCTTGCCGAATCCTGCGGCCAATCTATGAATATTTTCTTATTTATCCGGCTTTTCGACGCTCTTGAAAGCGCCCCGGGGCCTGCCGATATAGCGCTTGTACCGTCCGGGAACGCCTTCTGAAGGGTCCCGAAAGGGCGGCACGCAAGCGAGGGGGCGACCATCACGGTGGCCCCCATGACCTGAACCATGTTGCTCAAAGGAGAATATGGACATGCGTAGCATCGATCTTTCCCCGCTCTACCGCGCCTCCGTCGGTTTCGACCGTCTCGTGAAGACCCTTGATTCGGCCAGCCGCGTCGAGGAGAGCGCCTTCAGCTATCCGCCCTACAACATCGAGAAAGTCAGCGACGACGCCTACCGCATCGTAATGGCGGTGGCCGGCTTCGCCGAGGACGAACTCGACATTACCGCGAAGGAAAACACCCTCGTGATCTCCGGCCGCAAGGACAAGCCGGAAGCCGAAGAGGTGACCTTCCTGCATCGCGGCATCGCCAACCGTGCCTTCGAGCGCCGCTTCGACCTCGCCGACCACATCAAGGTGACCGGCGCGAAGCTGGAAAACGGCCTGCTCGCCGTCGAACTGGTGCGCGAGATCCCCGAGGCCATGAAGCCGCGGACCATCGCGATCACCAACGGCGAGAAGAGCGCCAAGGTCCTGGAGAACGAAGCGGCCTAACCCGCTTCCCTACAACCGAACCCGCCCCCGCGGGTTCATGACCAGTGTTCACCGGCCGGATGGATCGCTCCATCCGGCCGGTTTCGTATGGCCCTTCAAGACGCCCTCACCCGCGAGGCCAGCAGGAAGGCGCCGAGACCCAGCAGCGCCGATGCCAGCATGACCCCCAGCACCAGGTCGTAGCTGCCGATCTCCCACAACAGCGCGCCGACGAAGGGCGCCACCGCGACGGTCAGCTTGAAGATCATCGCCTGGCTGCCGGAGATCGCGCCGAAGTTGGCGCGGCCCAGCACGTCGCCGATGGCCAGCGGCTTCATGATGCTCATCACGCCATGCCCGGCGCCCTGCAGGATGACGAAAGGCACCAGCATCACCGGCACCAGGGAGGCGGTCATCAGCGACAGCGTGGCGAGGCCCACCGCCAGGAAACAGGCGGTGGTGATGCCGCGGTTCGACACGTGGCGCTCCACCGCCATCATGGCCAGCCGCCCGCTGACCTGCATCGGCCCGATCATCGCGGCGGCGAAGACCGCCATACCCTCGGGCACGCCGCGCTCGTCGAGCAGCGGCAGCAGGTGGTTGAGGATGGTCGAGTGGTTGAGGCCCAGCAGCGCGAAGCCGGCGGCCAGCAGCCAGAAAGCCGGGCGGCGCAGGAAGCCGGCGGGACGCTGCCCCGCCGGGCCCGGATCCAACGGCATTTCCGCATCCGCCACCGTCGCCTCCAGGCGCCGCGCGCCCAGCCACATCAGCGGCAGGCCGATCAGCAGGATCAGCAGCGCGAACGCGAGGCAGCTCCAGCGCCAGCCGAAGGCCTCGGCGATGCTGTGGGCGACCGGAAAGGAGACCGTGCCGGCGAAGCCGGCGACCAGGGTGATGAGGGTGATGGGACGCCGCGCCGCGCTGCCCTGTGCCCGCATCACCACGGCGAAGCAGGCGTCGTAGAGGCAGAAGGCGGTGGCCACGCCGATCAGGCACCACAGCAGATAGAATTGCCACAGCGATTGCACAAGGCCGAGCAGACCGATGCAGAGCCCGCCGGCCAGCGCCCCGCCGGCCAGCACCTGGGGGCCCAGACCGCGGTCGATCAGGCGTCCGGCCAGCGGCGAAAACACCGCCGAAAGTCCGATCGACAGGGTGACGGCGCCGGTCAGCTCCGCTTTGGCCCAACCGAAATCCGTCTCCCAACGCAGGATAAGAGCCGGAAACGCATAGAACAGGCCCGCCCAGACAATGGTCTGGGCAATGGCCAGTTGCCAGACCGCCGGAAGACGCCGCACCGCTTGTCGCTCCCCACCCCTGCCCCAACGCGTGGCGGATCATAGGGGCAACCGCGCGGCCGCCGCCAGCCCACAGGCATCCGGACGCCGCAAATCCGGTCATCTTTTGTTAACCATTGCCAGTGACCATCGGTCAACCTCCGGTCTCGGCCAACAGCGGCGCCGATCCCGGATCGGCTGGGTAGGGCGGTAAAGTGGTACTGGATCATCGCGAACATCAGCCGCAGGAAGCCTTCCTGCGGAGCAAATCGGGCAGGGCCTGGCTGCTGCTGCTCGGCCTTATCCTGCTGTCGAGCGGCGCTGCCGCCGCCGCGCTTTACCGCTCCAACGTTCAGTGGTTCGAGACCAACAAGAGCGAGGAAACAGCGACCGCCCTGCGTCTCGTCGAGGCCATGGTGGCGAACTACACCGACATCCGCAGCGACCTGCTGGGCGAGGCCGCTCCGGTCCCCGCCGCCTTCCGCGCCCATGCCATCGACCGTTTCAACGCGGCGCGCGACAGCGATCACCAATTGCAGATGGACTGGCTCGGGACGCCCGGGCGGGAGATCGCCACCACGGCGCGCGACGAGGCCACCGCCGCGGCCATCCGCCAGGCGGCGGAAACCCGGCAGAGCGAACCGCGCAGCGAATGGCTGGCGCGCCCCGGCGGGATGGTGTTCCGCACCCTCGCCCCTTCGGTGGCCAGCCAACAGGCCTGCGTCGACTGCCACAACCAGTATCTGTCCGGACGCGCACCGTGGCGACTCGGTGACATCATGGGCGCCTTCGTCATCGACGTACCGGCCACCGGCTTTCTCGCCCAGGCAAAGCGCGAAGCGCTCCTCGCCGGGGCGCTGCTGTTCGTCGGGCTGGCCACCCTCAGCGGCATCATCCTGCTGCTGCAGCACCGCCGCCTGGAGGCCGAGACCCGGGCCCGCGCCAGCGGCGAGCGGGCGCGCGCCGCCGCCGAGGCGCACCGCCATGCCGAAGCCGCCAGCAGCGCCAAGTCGCGCTTCCTGGCCCTGATGAGCCATGAACTGCGCACGCCGCTGAACGCCATCCTCGGCTTCTCCGAAATCATCGCCCGCCAGACCATGGGTCCGGTGGCGCCGCGCTATGCCGACTACGCCCAGGACATCCACCAAAGCGGCCAGCACCTGCTGACCCTGATCAGCGACATCCTCGACCTCTCCAAGGCGGAATCCGGCCACCTGTGCCTCGCGGAGGAGGAAACCGAGCTGTTCGACACCATCGATCCCTGCCTGCGCCTGATCGCGGCGCGCGCGCGGGAACGGGATATCGAGCTGACGACGTCACTGCCCAGCGACGTACTGCTGCGCGTCGACCCCACCAAACTGCGCCAGACCGTGCTCAACCTGCTGTCCAACGCGGTGAAATACACACCCGAGGGCGGCCATGTCGCGATTGACGCCACACTGAACGAAGACGGCAGCCTCGCCATCCGCGTCTCCGACACCGGCATCGGCATCAGGCCGGAAGACATCCCACAGGCCCTGCTGCCTTTCGCGCGGCTGAAGGCCGCCGAGCAGATCGAGGGCACCGGCCTCGGCCTGCCGCTCGCCAAGATGCTGACCGAACTGCACGACGGTACCCTCGAACTCACCAGCCTGCCGGGCCGCGGCACCCGCGTCACGGTCCACCTGCCGGCGCACCGGGTGCTGCAGGTGTCCGAGGCGCCCGTCGCCGCCGCCGGTTAGGCACCGCGAGACGCAGCGGCCCGCCGCGACACGCCAAGGCCCGGCGCAAAAAGACGACAGGCGCGCGGCGATGGCGTAATCTGCGGCTCCATGCTGACCATCAAGAATCTCTCCCGCCCCGGCCTGGAGCCGACCTCCTTCCAGCTTGCCACCGGCGAATGCATCGCCCTGCGCGGCCCCTCCGGCGCCGGCAAGACCCTGCTGCTGCGCGCCCTGGCCGACCTCGACCCCAGCGACGGCGAGGTGCGGCTGGACGGCACCCTGCGCGAAAAGATCCCCGCCCCCACCTGGCGCCGCCGCGTCGGCTACGTGACCGCCGAACCGGGCTGGTGGTCGGAGCGCCTGGGCGACCACTTTCAGGACTGGGAGGCCCAGGCGGGCCCCGCGCGGCGCCTGAAGATCTCGCCCGATGCCGCCCAGCGCCGCGTCAGCCAGCTTTCCACCGGCGAGCGCCAGCGCCTCGCCCTGCTGCGCGCCCTGGAGCACCGCCCCGAGGTGCTGCTGCTCGACGAACCGACCGGCCCGCTGGACGAGGAATCCACCGCCGCCGTCGAGTCGCTGCTGCGCGAGAAGCAGGACAACGGCCTCGCCCTGCTGTGGGTGACCCACGACAAACGCCAGGCCGCCCGCGTGGCGACGCGGCGCTTCTGGATCGACGCCGGGCGCCTGCGCGAGGAAATGCTGGAAGAGGCCCAAAGATGAGATCCGGGCGATGAACTACATCCGACTCGACTATTGGGACCTCGGGCTCGCGGCGCTGCTGCTGCTCGGCGTCGCCGCGCTGTCGCTGGTGCTGCAACTAAGGATCGAGCGCAAGCTGCTGTGGGCCGGCCTGCGCTGCGCGCTGCAGCTCGCCCTGGTCGGCCTGGTGCTGACCAAGCTGTTCGAACTGGTGTCGCCGTGGTGGACCGGTCTTGCCGCCCTGGCGATGGTGCTGTTCGCCGGACGCGAGATCATGGCGCGGCAGGACCGCGGCTTTCAGCCGCTGTGGGCCTACGGCATCGGCACCTCGGCGATGCTGATGGCCGCGGCGCTGGTCACCGTCTTCGCCCTGACCACCGCGGTGAAGCCCGATCCCTGGTATGATCCGCGCTACGCCCTGCCGCTGCTCGGCATGATCATGGGAAACACCATGACCGGCATCGCCCTGGGCCTGCAGCGCCTCACCGCGGGCGCGCGTCAGCAGCGCCCGGGCATCGAGGCGCTGCTCTGCCTCGGCGCCACCCGGCGCACCGCCCTGCTGCCGGTCACCCGTCAGGCGCTGACCACCGCCCTCATGCCGATCATCAATTCCCTGGCCGCCACCGGCCTGGTGTCCCTGCCCGGCATGATGACCGGCCAGATCCTCGCCGGCGTCGATCCGCTGGACGCGGTGAAGTACCAATTAATGATCATGTTCATGATCGCCGGCGGCACCACCCTGGGCGCCGTCGCCGCCGTCTTCGTCGGCCTCCACCGCCTCACCGACAGCCGCGACCGCCTCAGGCTCGACCGCTTGGTCGGAGAGTGACCGACTCGCGGCGGGAACCGCCGCTCCCACTCCCGATGATTGACAAGGCTTCGCGGCGCTTGCAAAAAACGCCTGGCAATTCTTCAGAAGGCCCCTTTGCGTATGATCCGCCACATTGTCTTTTTTTCCGCCAGAAAGACGGAGGACCGCGAAGCGATTTACGAAGGCCTGAAGCTGCTGACCGGCATTCCCGACAGCCTGCATATCGAGATCGGCCGCAACTTCAATACCGATACTCTCAGCCTGGACGGACCCGATTTCGTCGTCTACGGCGAGTTCGAGGACGAAGCGCAGCTGGCGGCTTACAAGGCACACCCTCTCTATCAGAAATCGATCGACGTCGTGCGTCCCCTGCGCGACATGCGGCTGGCCGCCGACTTTCTGGCCGATTAGCGGCTCTGCAGCTTCGCCAGCGCCGTCCGCAGGCCATCGGGAATCGGCACCGCCTTCATGCTCGCGCGCTCGACGAAGACGTGCACGAAGCTCCCCACCGCCGCCGCCTCGTCGCGGCCTTGCTTGAACAGGCCGATCTCATAGCGCACCGAGCGGTTACCCAGATGCGCCACGCGCAGGCCCGCTTCGACGTCTTCGGGGAAAGCGAAGGCCGCTTTATAGCTGCAGGCGCTCTCCGCGCAGACGCCGATCACCTCACCGCCATGAATGTCGAGACCGCCTTCCCGGATCAGGTATTCGTTGATCACCGTGTCGAAGTACGAATAGTACACGACGTTGTTCACGTGCCCGTAGATGTCGTTGTCCATCCAGCGCGTCGGGATGGTGAGGAACTGCGCAAAGTTGTTCCGCGTCTCTGATACTTTTTCACTCATCGTCTACAGCACGCTCCTCAGCGCATCCAAAGTTTCATCCGGCTTCTCGGCCAGCATCATGTGGCCGCAGGCGGGAATCACGACGCCCTGGGCGCCCGGGATGGCGGCGACCAGCTTCGCGCCGGCGCGGGCCGGGGTCATCTTGTCGTCGCTGCCCATGATCACCGTCGTGGGACAGGCCACCTTCGCGGCGTCTTCCAGGCCGTCGGCGTAGGCGTTGCAGGCGGCGAGGTCCGCCGAGAGCACCCCGGGCGCGATGCGCTCCAGCAGGCGCTCGCTGCCCCCCATCAGCCAGGAGCCCGGCACCCGGGCGCCGCCGAGCTGGCCGCTGGGCCCGAAACCCCAGGACGTCATCAGGTCGAAGGCGACGTGCTCGTCGGCCGCCGCCGCCGCCAGCAGGTCGGGATGCACCGGCATTTTCGGCGCCGCGCCCATCAGCGCCCGCGCCCGTATCCGCTCCGGATGGCGCGCCGCCGCCGACAGCGCCACCAGCGCCCCCATCGAATGGCTGGCCAGCGCCGCCTTGCCGCCGCCGACCGCGTCGAGCACCTGCACCTCCCAGTCGGCCATTGCGGTCTCACTGGTCAGCGCCGCGCCCCCTGATTTATCCGGGCCCGACCGGCCGTGGCCCGGCAGGTCGACGGCCAGCACCGCCTTGTCGTGGTGGGCGAAGTAACGCGCCGGCAAGGCCCAGACCGTATGGTCCAGCCCGGCGCCGTGCAGAAAGATGACAAGGGGAAGGTCGGGATCGAAGGCGCGTCCGCCGGTGCCGGCATGGACGCGCTGGCCCGCAACAGTCAGTTCCATTTCTTCAACTCAGTCCTTTTGCGAAACCTTCAGCGCCTGGCGCAGATCACCGATGATGTCGTCGGCATCTTCCAGGCCGACCGACAGGCGGATCATGTCTTCGCCGACCCCGGCCCGCGTCAGCTCCTCCGCCGACATCTGTTGGTGGGTGGTGCTGGCCGGATGGATCACCAGCGTCTTGGCATCGCCGACGTTGGCGAGGTGGGAGGCGAGCCGGCAGGCCTCGATGAACTTCGCGCCGGCCTGGCGCCCGCCCTTGACGCCGAAGGAAACGATCGAGCCGCAACCCTTGGGCATCAGCTTCCGGCCCAGCGCGTGGTCGGGATGGTCCGGCAGATCCGGGTGCACAACCCAGGAGACCGCGTTGTCGTCCTGCAGGAAGTCCAGCACCTTGTGGGTGTTGGCCATGTGGCGCTCCATGCGCAGAGGCAGCGTCTCGATGCCCTGCAGGATGTAGAAGGCGTTTTGCGGCGCCATGGTGGCGCCGAAGTCGCGCAGTCCCTCGGCGCGGGCGCGCATGGCGAAAGCCTGCGGCCCGAACTCCTCGGCGAAGTCGATGCCGTGGTAGCCGGCATAGGGCTCGGTCAGGGTGTCGAAACGGCCGCTGGCTTCCCAGTCGAAGCGGCCGCCGTCGACCAGCAGCCCGCCCAGGGCCAGACCGTGACCGCCCAGCCACTTGGTCGCCGAATGCATCACCAGGTCGGCGCCCAGTTCGATGGGGCGGCAGAGGTAGGGCGTGGCGAAGGTGCTGTCGATCGCCAGCGGCAGGCCGGCGGCGTGGGCCACCTCGGCCACCGCCGGGATGTCGAGCACCTCCAGGCCGGGGTTGCCGAGCCCCTCGGCGAAGACCAGCCGCGTTTCCGGCCGGATGGCGTCGCGGAAGGCGGCGACGTCCCGCGGGTTCACGAAGGTCGTGGTGATGCCGAAGCGCGGCAGGGTGTGGGTGAAGAGATTGATCGAGCCGCCGTAGAGCGACGACGAGGCGACGATGTGGCCGCCCTGCCCCATCAGGGTGACGACGGCCAGATGCAGCGCGGCGTGGCCGGAGGCCGTGGCGATGCCGGCGACACCCAGTTCCAGCGCCGCGATGCGCTCCTCCAGCACCGCCACCGTCGGGTTGGAGATGCGGCTGTAGATGTGGCCGGCGCGTTCCAGGTTGAACAGCGCCGCGGCCTGGTCGGTGTCGCGGAACACGTAGGACGTTGTCTGGTAGATCGGCACCGCCCGCGCGCCGGTCGCCGGATCGGGCTGCTGGCCGGCATGCAGCGACAGGGTATCGAACTTCAGGAACTTGGGATCTGCCACGGGGCGCCTCCTTCGCGGTCGAGCGCCGGCAGCTTACACAGCAGCGCGCCCCGCCGCGACCCGGGCAACCACCGGCCCACGCAGCGGCGAAACACGCCGCGGGAGGACCCAGGGGAGGACGAGCCGGGCGGGCGGGCGGGGGCGGCG
>JBHJIR010000146.1:0-18224 GCA_050043265.1 Kiloniellaceae bacterium | reverse complement strand
CTGGGGCGCGATCCGGGGCCGCAGGTGCCGGTTCAGCCGGTTTACCTGCGCCCGCCCGATGTGACGCCCCCCAAGCCAGCGGCCAAGCCGGTCACCAGGCCAGTCACCAAGCCAGTCACCCCGGGGCGGCGTTGAGCGGGAAAACGGGCAGCGGTCCTGCCATCCGGGTGGCGGGCGCCTGCGACGTGGCGCTGCTCGCCGAGCTTTACCGCCTGTGCTTTGCCCCGGCGGTCGACGAGGTTCCCGGGGGGGCCGTCGCCGGGACGCCGTGGAGCGCCCGCTCTCTGGCCGAGGTGCTGGCGCTGCCGGGCGTTTTCGCTTTGCTGGCGGTCGGCGCCGGTCCGCCGGGCGACGAAGGTGTAGAGGCGTGCGCAGCGGGCCCGGTCGGCTTCCTGTTGGCCCAGGTGCTGTTCGAGGAGGCCGAACTGCTAACCCTCGGCGTGCTGCCGCAGCAGCGCCGGGCCGGCCATGCGCGCCAGTTGCTGCAGGCGGCGCTGGCCGAGGCGGCCCGCCGCGGCGGGCAGCAGATGCACCTGGAGGTTGCCGAGAACAATACGGGGGCCCAGGCGCTTTACCGGGGCGCCGGCTTTACCCCCACCGGCCGGCGTAGGAATTATTACCGTCAACCGGCAGGCGGCGCCCTGGATGCGGTAATCTACACCTGTTCCCTGTCCCCGCCCGCCGGCGGCCTTTCAGCCTGATTTCCTGTGGTTTGCCCGGTCCGGAGAGGGAGCCGGTGCCGGGGTCTTGGGCGAAGGCCTGACAGCACAGGCGTGCATGGGGATAGGTTTTTAATTAAATGAAACTGGCCGTGACAGGCACAAATACAATACTCGACGACTTTTCCACTGTTTCGGGCTATTTTTTTTCTGTTCAATAATGTTGATTCTTGGTCGGGGAGTTTTTATATAAGCCCCAGCGATTTTGAGGAGTTCAATAGGTCAATGGCAGATCAGGCGAAGCAAAGCGAATTGCTTTCTTTGACGACAAACATTGTCGCGGCACACGTTTCCAATAATGCGGTTGCAGCCACCGAGTTGCCGTCCATTATCCGCGATGTTTACGAAACCCTGTCGAATGTCGGCAGCCCGCGCGAGCGCGAGCCCGAGCGGCCGTCCCCGGCGGTGCCGATCAAAAAGTCGGTGACGCCGGAATTCATCATCTGCCTGGAGGACGGCTAGAAGCTGAAAATGCTCAAGCGCCACCTCAAAACGGCCTATGACATGTCGCCGGAAGACTACCGGGAACGTTGGGGCCTGCCGGCGGACTACCCGATGGTGGCGCCGAACTATGCCCGCCAGCGCTCGAAGCTGGCCAAGCAGATCGGCCTGGGTACCCGCGCCCGGCGCAAAGGCTAAGCCATACTGCCGTCCCGTAAGAGTGGAACGGCCGGGAAAATGGCCTGGGAAAACGGCGTCGCCGCCATTAGGCGGGCGGCGCTTTTTCCGTTATAATGTCGTTAACGTGCCGGGTCGGGGCCCCGAGGGGCCCCGGGTTGCGGGGCGGGCTGGGGCGACGGTAGGGAAGCAACAGGACTGGGTTTGGCATGTCTGATCGTCTGGAAAAGCTGTGCATGGAGAAGGGTCTGAAGATGACCGAGCAGCGCCGCGTCATCGCGCGGGTGCTGTCGGAGTCGACCGACCATCCGGACGTCGAGCTGGTCTATCAGCGCGCCGTCGAACGGGACCCGCGGATCTCGATCGCCACCGTTTACCGCACGGTCAAGCTGTTCGAAGAAGCCAGCATTCTGGAGCGGCATGACTTCGGCGACGGGCGCGCCCGCTACGAGGAGCGGCCCGAGGAGCACCACGACCACCTGATCGACGTGAAGACCGGCGAAGTGATCGAATTCTCCAACGAGGAGATCGAACGCCTGCAGGCCGAGGTGGCCAAGGCGCTGGGTTACCGCCTCGTCGACCACCGGCTGGAGCTGTTCGGCGTGCGCGCCGACGGCAAGCGCCCCGAGGCCGACGACGAGAAAGCCCATGAGCCTCGCTGAAGCCAAATCGGACCGCCCCGTCGACGTTGTCGGCGGGAATCTGCGCATCCGCCTGGCAGAAGGCCCCGCCGAGGTGCGGGCTGCCCAGGCGTTGCGCTACCGCGTCTTCTACGAGTCGATGGCGGCGACGCCGACCGCGGAGATGGCGGCGGCCAAGCGCGATTTCGATTCCTTCGACGATTACTGCGACCATCTGCTGGTGTTCGACGAGGAGCGCGGTACCGGCCCCGCCGCCGTGGTCGGCACCTACCGGGTGATGCGCCGCGAGGGCGCGGCGCGGCGCGGCCAGTTCTATACCAGCGACGAATACCAGATCGGCTGTCTGACCGCCTATCCCGGCGAAATCCTGGAACTCGGGCGCTCCTGTGTCGACACGACCTACCGCAACGGCGCCACCATGCAGCTGTTGTGGCGCGGTATCGCGGAGTATGTCTTCCACCACGACATCTTGGTCATGTTCGGCTGTGCCAGCCTGCCGGGCACCGATCCGGAAGAGCTGCGGATGCCGCTGGCCTACCTCCATCATCACCACCTGGCGCCGCCGGTGCTGCGGCCGCGCGCGGTGCCCGATCGGTATGTGTCGATGGACCTGCTGCCGCCGGAGGAGATCAAGGTTTCCGAGGCGCGCCGGGCACTGCCACCGCTGATCAAGGGGTACCTGCGGCTCGGCGGTTTCGTCGGCGACGGTGCCGTGGTGGACCATGAATTCGGCACCACCGATGTCTGCGTCGAGGTGAAAACCGAAATGGTGACCCGGCGCTACCTGCGCCACTACAAGCGCGACGACCAGAACGGCGACGACCCGACCAGCGCCACCCCGGGGATTTCCGCCCCGGACCGCACCAGTTCGGACCATACCAACCCGGACCGTAACCCGGGCGGCGCCACCGCCGACGAACCTGGTGGAGGGGCATGACGGCACCCAATTTCGGCTCGCCGACGACCGCCCTCTGCCGTCTCCTGGCCTACGCTGGCCTTACCCTCGCCCTCATGCCGGTCCAACTGCTGGCCGTGGCTTTCCGTTGGCCGCTGCGCAAGCGCCTGCCGTTCTGGTACCACGGGCGGACCTGCCGCCTGCTCGGCATCCGGATCGACCGGCTCGGCCAACCGTCGCGCCGCCACCCGACGCTCTACGTCGCCAATCACGTGTCCTATCTGGACAGCGAGGTGCTTGGTTCGATCCTCAAGGCCTCCTTCGTCGCCAAGGCGGAGGTCGCGGCCTGGCCGTTCTTCTCCTGGCTGGCCAAGCTGCAGGAGACCGTTTTCGTCGAGCGTCGGGTCCATCGCGCCGCCGAGCACCGCGACGAGATGTCCCGGCGCCTGGAGGCCGGCGACGATCTGATCCTGTTTCCGGAGGGCACCTCGGGCGACGGCAACGGCATCCTGGCCTTCAAGAGCGCCCTGTTCTCGGTCGCCGAACGCCGGCCCCACGACCAGCCGTTAACCGTGCAGCCTGTTTCGATCGCCTACACAAGACTCGACGGGCTGCCGCTGGGCCGCTATCTAAGGCCGTTTTTCGCCTGGTACGGCGATATGGAATTGGGCAACCACCTGTGGCACGCCATCAGCCTGGGCCGGGTGACCGTGGTGGTGGAATTTCACGAGCCGGTGACGTTGGATCAGTTCGGCTCGCGCAAGGCCCTGAGCGATTATTGTTACGACGTGGTGGCGCGCGGCGTGGCGGCGGCCCTGTCGGGGCGGCCGCAGCTGCCGTTGCCGGCCCCGGGAAAGGCCCCCGGAAAGGCCCTGGGAATGACGGGGGAAACGCCCCTGGAAGGCACCGGGGAAAGCCCCGGGAAAACGAGCGGAAACGCGCCGGTGCAGGTATGACGGCCGGTGGCATGACGGGGGGCATGACGGCTGGGGGCATGACGGATAGAGGACGGCGCCGCAGGGCGGCGCCAGGATGGAGCGCGTGAGCGAGAAGACCAAGAAGCGGCTGTTCATCAAGACCTACGGGTGCCAGATGAACGTCTACGATTCCGCCCGCATGGCCGACGTGCTGGCGCCGCTGGGCTATGCCGCGGTGGACAGCCCGCGCGGCGCTGACATGGTCATCCTGAACACCTGCCACATCCGCGAGAAGGCTTCGGAAAAGGTGTTCTCCGAGCTCGGCCGGCTGCGCGCCTTCAAGCAGGAGCGCGCGGCGGATGGCGGCGAGATGCTGCTGGCGGTGGCCGGCTGCGTGGCACAGGCCGAGGGCGAGGAGATCCTGCGCCGCGCCCCGCAGGTCGACATGGTGTTCGGGCCGCAGACCTATCACCGCCTGCCGGAGTTGGTCGCCCGCGTGGCCCGGGGGGCCGCCAAAAAAGAAGGCGCCGGAAACGGTGTGCTCGACATCGATTTTCCGGTGGAATCCAAGTTCGACCATCTGCCGGAAGAGGCCGCCGAGCCCGGCGCCGCCGCCTTCCTGTCGGTGCAGGAAGGCTGCGACAAGTTCTGCGCCTTCTGCGTGGTGCCCTACACCCGCGGCGCTGAGTACTCGCGCCCGGCCGCGGCGGTCATCGCCGAGGCGCGCCGATTGGCCGCCGCCGGCGTGCAGGAGATCACCCTGCTGGGCCAGAACGTGAACGCCTATCACGGCGACGGCGCGGATGGCGCCACCTGGGGGCTCGGCCGGCTGATCCGCGCCCTGGCCGAGATCGACGGCATCACCCGCCTGCGCTACACCACCTCACACCCCTCGGACATGGACGACGACCTGATCGCGGCCCACGGCGAGGTCGACAAGCTGATGCCCTACCTGCACCTGCCGGTGCAGTCCGGCTCCGATCGCGTCCTGGCGGCGATGAACCGGCGCCACACCGCGGCGGACTATCTGAAGATTATCGAGCGGCTGCGCCGGGCGCGCCCCGACCTGGCCCTGTCCTCCGACTTCATCGTCGGCTTCCCCGGCGAAAGCGACGCCGACTTCGCGGCCACCCTGGCGCTGGTCAACGCGGTCGGCTTCGCCCAGGCCTATTCCTTCAAGTACAGCCCGCGCCCCGGCACCCCGGCGGCGGTCGAGGAGACCCAGGTCCCCGAAACCGTCAAGGCCGAACGCCTGGCCGGCCTGCAGCAACTGATCGGCGCCCAGGCCGAGGCCTTCAACGCGACCTGCGTCGGCCGCCGCCTGCCGGTGCTGCTGGAGCGCCCGGGCCGTAAGCCCGGCCAGCTGATCGGCCGCACCCCCTACATGCAGTCGGTGCACGTTGCCGTGCCGCCGGTCGCGCTGGCGCGTCTCACCGGACAAATGGTGGATGTGAACATCGAGGCCGCCCACCAGAACAGCCTGACCGGCCGTCTCATCACCGTTCCGGACGCGGATATCCCGGATCTTTCGGACTTCTCAGACCTCTCGGCAAGGATCACAGCTTGAGCTCAGACAGTCTCCCCGGCGTCTCTGCAGGCCAAGCCGGCGAACCGACTTTCATCCAGTTCGATGACAACTCGCTGCTGCCGCTGCTCTACGGCGAGCACGACCAGCATCTGCTGCGCATCGAACAGCAACTGGGCGTCAGTCTCGCCTCGCGCGGTAACCGGCTGGCGATCTCCGGCCCCGCCGCCTCGGTTCAGGTGGCCAATGCTGCGCTGACGGCGCTTTACCAGCGCCTGAAGAAGGGCCTCGACGTCGGCAACGGCGAGGTCGACGCGGTGGTGCGCATGGCGACCCAGGCGCCGGACGAGGAAAGCGGCCGCGAGGCGGTGCGCGCGGTGCACGCCGACGAGCTGGCGATTGTCACCCGCAAGCGCCGGCTCACGCCGCGCTCGCCGGGGCAGAAGACCTATATCCAGGCCCTGCGCGAGCATGAATTGGTATTCGGCATCGGCCCGGCAGGCACCGGCAAAACCTATCTCGCCGCCGCCATGGCCGTTTCCATGCTGGTCGAGGGCGCGGTGGAACGCATCATCCTGTCGCGCCCGGCGGTCGAAGCCGGCGAGCGGCTGGGCTTCCTGCCCGGCGATCTGCACGAGAAGGTCGATCCCTACCTGCGCCCGCTGTACGACGCGCTGTACGACATGCTGCCGGGCAATCAGGTGGCCAGCCGCCTCAGCAGCGGCGAGATCGAGGTGGCGCCGCTCGCCTTCATGCGCGGGCGCACCCTGTCCAACGCCTTCATCATCCTCGACGAGGCGCAGAACACCACACCGGTCCAGATGAAGATGGCGCTGACCCGCCTGGGCGAGAACAGCCGCATGGTGGTGACCGGCGACCTGTCGCAGATCGACCTGCCCAAGGGCGCGCCCTCGGGGCTGCGCGAGGCGGCCGGCATCCTGGCCGACATGGAAGGCGTTTCTTTCGTGCAGTTCACCGCTGCCGACGTGGTACGCCATTCGCTGGTGACGCGGATCGTGCGCGCCTACGCGGCCTTTGACGCCAGCAAGTCCGGAGAAGGAGACCTTTTCGGCCGGGACCGCTGAGGTTCCACGCGAGGCCGCACCGAACGATGACCGACGACCCTGGAAGTAGACGCTTGGAAATCGCCGTATCGCTGCACGATGCGGCCTGGCTGGATGCCGTGGCGGACCTGGAAGACCGGGCCCGGGCGGTGGTGTCCGCGGCCCTGAGACATGCGGCCGCCGCGGGCATGGAGCTTGGCAGCGGGCCGCTGGAAATCTCCGTTGTCTTCACCGACGACGCCGAACAGCGGAGCCTGAACCGCGCCTGGCGCGGCAAGGACAGCGCCACCAACGTGCTGTCGTTTCCCAACATGGATGACGCCGCGGCACCCGCTGCAGCACCGGGGGGGCCGCCGCGGCTGCTGGGCGACATCGTGCTGGCGCGCGAAACCGTCCAGCGCGAGGCGCAGGCGCAAGGCAAGACCCTGACTGACCACAGCAGCCACCTGCTGGTGCACGGCGTGTTGCACCTGCTGGGCTACGATCACCTGGAAGAGGCCGAAGCGGCGGAGATGGAAACACTGGAAACCGAGATCCTGGCGGCGATGGGAATCGCCGACCCCTATGTGGCCGGCCCGCAAGCGGCGCGGGCCGGGGCGGTGGACCTTGGCTGAGTCTTCCGGCAACGGCGGTCGGGTTTCCCGCGGTAACGGCCAGTCCGGCGGCGGCCTGTGGCAGCGCCTCTGCGGGCTGGTGAAGGCGCGCCACGGCGAGGCGCAGCTGCGCGAGACCCTGGAAGAGATCATCGACGAGATCAAGGACGTCGAAGGGGACGACGAAAACGGCGGGCCGATTTCCAGCGACGAGCGCGTCATGCTCTCGAACATCCTGCGGCTGCGCCACCTCACGGCCTATGACGTCATGGTGCCGCGCGCCGACATCGTCGCCGTCGACCTGGACACCCCGATCGACGAACTGATCGACGTGATGAGCAGCGCCGGCCATTCGCGCCTGCCGGTCTACCGTGACACCCTCGACGAGGTGGTCGGCATCGTCCACATCAAGGACCTGCTGCACTTCATGAAGAACAGCAAGGACGAGAGTGCCTTCGACCTGGTCGACCTGGTGCGCCGCATCCTGGTGGTGGCGCCGTCCATGCGGGTGCTCGACCTGCTGCTGGAGATGCGTCTGTCGCGTGTCCACCTGGCGCTGGTGGTCGACGAGTACGGCGGTATCGACGGGCTGGTCACTATCGAGGACCTGGTGGAGGAGATCGTCGGCGAGATCGAGGACGAGCACGACGTGGCGGTCGGCCCCAAGCAGATCGAGCGGTCCGACGGCCGCCTGATCGCCGATGCCCGCACCACGGTCGAGGAGTTCGAGGAAAAGGTCGGCCCGGTGCTCTCGGACGAGGAGCGCGAGGAGGACATCGATACCCTGGGCGGCCTGCTGTTCACCCTCGCCGGGCGGGTGCCCGACCGCGGCGAGCTGGTCGAACACCCGCCCAGCGGCATTACCTTCGAGGTGCTGGAAGCCGACCCGCGTCGGGTCAAGCGGGTGCGCGTGCACAACCTCACCGCCCGTCCGGCCGCGACTGACGCCGACGTCCGCGGCCGATGAGCGCATCCGGGTCTGCGCTGCCGGTACGGTCGTGCCTGGTCCAACGCGTGGCGTTCCGGCTGGCAGCCCGGCTGGCGGCGCTGACCGGCTGGCGCCGTCTGTCGGCCGCCGCCCTCTGCGGCGTGCTGGCGGCCGGCGCGCTGCCGCCGCTTTATGCCTTTCCGCTGCTGCTGCCGGCTTTCTGCGGCGCCCTCTGGCTGTTGGGCGGCAAGACCAGCGGCCGCCAGGCGGCCCTCATCGGCTGGGCCTTCGGCACCGGCCACTTCGCCGCCGGGCTCTACTGGGTCGGCATCGCCTTCCTGGTCGACGCCCCGCGCTTCGGCTGGGCGATGCCCTTCGCGGTGGCCGGCCTGGCCGCCGGCCTGGCCTTGTTTCCCGCCCTCTCCTTCTGGCTGACCTGGCTGGCAGCGCGGCGCTTCGGTCTGACCGGCCCGGCAGGGCGCTTCGCCTTCGCCGCCGCCTGGCTGATCGGCGAGGGGCTGCGCGCCTGGATCCTCACCGGGTTTCCCTGGAACCTGATCGGCAGCGTCTGGGCTTTCTCGCCGGCGATGCTGCAACCCGCCGCCTATGGCGGCGTCTGGCTGTTGAGCCTGATGACCGTGCTCGCGGCCGGCGCGCCGGCGCTGCTGGCGGAGCCCGCCTCCCCCGGTCCGCCCGGCGAGAAGTCCAGATGTCGCCCGCGGGCCGCCGCCGTGGCGGCCGTGCTGGTGCTGCTGCCGCTGGTGGCCTGGGGCTTTGGCGCCTGGCGCCTGGCCGGCGTGCCGGCGCCGGGTACCGCGGTGGTGGACACCGTCCGCCTGCGCCTGGTGCAGCCGTCGATTCCGCAGGCGATGAAGTGGCGCGCCGACCAGCGTGCCGCCAACCTGCGCCTGTTGGCCGAGCTGTCGCTGCGTCCCGGCCACGGCGACCGCACGGTCATCATCTGGCCGGAAACCGCCGTCCCCTATCTGCTGGCGGCCGAACCGGGGCTGCGTCGCGAACTGGCCGGCATCGTGCCGCCCGGCGGCTACCTCATCACCGGCGCCCCGCGGGTCGACCCGGACGACCCCCAGGGGCCGATCTGGAATTCGCTGCACGCCCTGGATGACCGCGGCGAGATCGTCGCGACCTACGACAAGGCACATCTGGTGCCCTTCGGCGAGTACACTCCGTTGCGCGCCCTTCTCGGCCTCGCCAAGCTGACCGCCGGGTCACGCGACTTCTCGGCCGGCCCGGGGCTCGTCACCCTCCGCCTGCCCGGCCTGCCGGCCTTCTCGCCGCTGATCTGCTACGAGGTCATTTTTCCCGGCGCGGTGACGGCCGGGGCGCAAGACGAGGGTCAAGATGAGGGGCAGGAGCGGCCCCGCTGGCTGTTGAATGTCACCAACGATGCCTGGTTCGGCGATTCCTCCGGCCCCTACCAACATTTTGCTTCTGCGCGTATACGCGCAGTGGAGGAAGGTATCCCCCTGGTTCGCGCAGCTAATAACGGAATCTCAGTGGTCATAGATTCCTATGGTCGAGTGATCGAGAAGATTGATCTCAATGATCGTGGAATTCTAGACGCCAAACTACCCGAAGCTGCCGAGCACATGACGCTCTATTCTTATGCGGGCAATAGGATGTATTTGATAGAATTGCTCCTTACTATCTGTGTTATAATTGTGGCTCGCCGTTTTATTTAGTAGTATATCCCCAGTGGGACTTGACGGATCAACTGCGTGTTGGCATACATCAGTATGTCTTTAGTCCTACGGTTCTGATTTTTTCCTTCACCATGAGGTATGTTGCGGATGGCGCGACGCGGCGTGCCGCCTGTGTATCGCCGCGAAGGCGGTCCAAACCCGGTTGATGTTCATGTCGGCAGCAGAGTCCGCCTGCGGCGGACGCTTCTCGGCATGAGCCAAGAGAAATTGGGCGAGGCGATCGGCCTCACCTTCCAACAGGTTCAAAAATACGAACGGGGGGCCAACCGGGTTGGCGCCAGCCGTCTGTTCGATCTTTCCCGGGTGCTCGACGTGCCGGTCGGTTTCTTCTTCGACGAGATGCCGGAAGACGTGGCCGCCAGTTCGCCGGCGCAACGCCCCGGCTACGACCGGCCCCCGCCGGAGCAGGCACTCGATCCCATGGTCAAGCGCGAAACTCTGGAGCTGGTGCGGGCCTACTACAAGATCGACGAGCCCAGCGTACGCAAACGCCTGTTCGAAATGACCAAGGCACTGGCGTCCGCGAGCGTCGGCAACGCCCCAAAACGCGAAGGCTAGACGGCGCAGAGTCATGCCGGCGGACCCGCCCGCACCGCTTTGCGGGTGGCCGCCGTGCAAGTCTTCTTGCATTTGCGCTTGGGCGTCGCTATTCCCACCGAGCTATTCCTAAATCTTTTGGCCCGAACGGCGGGAGCAACGCAGTGCGTAACGGCAGCTATCTCTTCACCAGCGAGTCGGTTTCCGAAGGTCATCCGGACAAAGTCTGCGACCGGATCTCCGACGCCATCGTCGACACCTTCCTGACCCACGATCCCTATTCGCGTGTTGCAGTGGAGACCCTGGCGACCACCAACCGGGTGGTTCTCGCCGGCGAGGTTCGGGGCCCCGAAGAGGTGACCCGCGACCTGCTGGAGCAGGTGGCCCGTGCCGCAGTGAAGGAAATCGGCTACGAGCAGGACGGTTTCCACTGGGGCAAGATGATGGTGGAGAACTACATCCACGCCCAGTCCGCCGACATCGCCCAGGGCGTCGACGCCGCCGGCAACAAGGACGAGGGTGCCGGCGACCAGGGCATCATGTTCGGCTACGCCTGCCGCGAAACCGACAACCTCATGCCGGCGCCGATCCATTTCGCCCACTCGATCCTGCGCTCGCTGGCCGAGGCGCGCCATTCCGGCTCCGAACCGGGCCTCGGGCCGGATTCCAAGAGCCAGGTGACCCTGGAATACGTCGACGGCAAGCCGGTGCGCGCCACCTCGGTGGTGGTCTCGACCCAGCACGCCGGCGGTCTGGATCAGGACGAGGTGCGCGAGATCGTCCGCCCCCATGTGGTCAACGTGCTGCCGGACGGCTGGATGTGCCCGGAGGAGGATTTCTACGTGAACCCGACGGGCCGCTTCGGCATCGGCGGCCCCGACGGCGATGCCGGCCTGACCGGCCGTAAGATCATCGTCGACACCTACGGCGGCGCGGCGCCGCACGGCGGCGGCGCCTTCTCGGGCAAGGACCCGACCAAGGTCGACCGTTCGGCCGCCTATGCCTCGCGCTACCTCGCCAAGAACGTGGTCGCCGCGGGCCTTGCCGAGCGCTGCACCATCCAGGTGTCCTACGCCATCGGTGTGTCCAAGCCGCTGTCGGTCTACGTCAACACCCACGAGACCGGCCAGGTCGACGAGGCCAAGCTGGCCAAGACCTTGCAGGAACTGATGGACCTGTCGCCGCGCGGCATCCGCGAGCATCTCTCGCTGTCGCGGCCGATCTACGCGCGCACCGCCGCCTACGGGCATTTCGGGCGCTCCCCGGATCCCGACGGCGGCTTCTCCTGGGAAGGCACCGATCTGGTCGACGGCCTGAAGAGCGCCTTCGGGGCCTAAGGCAGGCCCGCTTTCGATCGCAGGAAGACCGGCAGCCATGGCGGCGCGGCGCACTCTCTACGGCCGCCGGCAGGGACGCCCGCTGCGGGCCGGCCGCAAGGCGCTGCTGAGCGACGCCCTGCCGCAGCTGGAAATCGAACTGCCAGAGGACGGCGGGCCGGAAGGCGGGCGCTTGCGGCCCGGCGACCTGTTCGACCCGCCGCCACCGGCGCTTTTCCTGGAAATCGGCTTTGGCGGCGGCGAGCATCTCGCCTGGCAGATGGCGCGCCATCCGGAGGCCGGCTTCCTCGCCGCCGAGTATTTCATCACCGGCGTCGCCAGCCTGCTCGGCCAGCTGCCGCAGGGAGGAAAAGAGGCGTTGCTGCGCCTCTACATCGGCGACGCGCGCGACCTCCTGGAATGTCTGCCCGACGCGGTGCTGGACAGGATTTTCATCCTGTTTCCCGATCCCTGGCCGAAGCGGCGCCACCACAAGCGCCGCCTGATCCAGCGGGAAACGCTCGACCTCCTGGCCCGCGTGCTGAAGGACGGCGGCGAGTTGCGCTTTGGCACCGACGATCCCGGTTACCTCGACTGGGCGCTGCAGCGCCTCAGCGCTCATCCGGATTTCGCCTGGCAGGTGGGCGGGCCGGACGACTGGCGCCAGCGGCCCGCCGACTGGCCGGCGACCCGTTATGAGGAAAAGGCCCTGAAGGCGGGGCGACGGCCTGCTTATCTGCGGTTTTTGCGGCGGGCCCGCTAGGCTTTCGCAGCCCGCCGGGGTCGGATAAAAGCCTTGCAGGCTGCGGGTTTCGGGCGTAAAGTCCGGCCAACTATGGTGGCGGTATCGGCCAAAAATGATACCGCCGGGCTACCGGATGGGTGGGCCTCTGGCCCGCCTTTTTTATTATCGTAATCCTGAATATGGAGGACGGGCTGTTGTCCCAGGCCTTGGAAAAGGCTTCCTCAGGGCTGGCCAACACCAGCGCCAAGACGAGCGAAGGCAAAGCGGCGGAAGTCGAACGCCTGATCGCCCCGGCAATCGAGGCGATGGGCTACGACATCGTGCGTGTCGCGCTGTCCGGCGGCGACCGTCTGTGCCTGCAGGTGATGGCCGAACGGCGCACCGACGGCAGCATGAACGTCGACGATTGCGCCGAAATCAGCCGCGCGGTAGCGGCGATCCTGGACGTCGAGGATCCGATCGACAGTGCCTACACGCTGGAGGTCAGTTCGCCGGGCATCGACCGGCCGCTGACCCGCCTGGCCGACTTCGACCGCTTCGCCGGTTTCGAGGCGCGGCTGGAGACGGGGCAGCCGGTGGACGGCCGCAAGCGCTTTCGCGGCCGCCTGCTGGGTACGCGCGGCGGCGACATCGCGATGATCTGCGATGATGTGGAGGTCGCCGTGCCTTTCGAGGCGCTGCATAAGGCCAAGCTGGTGCTGACCGACGATCTGATCGCCGCCAGCCAGCAGGCCGGCCCGAATGATGGTCCGCAGGGCGGCGCGCAGGAAAGTAACAGCGAAGACGGCACGCCCGACTAGGTCGGGGGAGCCGGGCCAGGCTTGCCGGGCCGCATACTGAATTAACGACGAGATTTCTTGGGAACGAGACGAGCTATGGATACCAGCGCTCTTGCACGAACCGAACTTCTTCAGGTCGCCGACGCGGTGGCGCGCGAGAAGTCGATCGAGCGTGACGAAGTTCTAGAAGCGATGGAGCAGGCTATATCCAAAGCCGGCCGCGCCAAGTACGGACACGAACACGACATCCGTGCGGAGATCGACCGCAAGTCCGGCGAGGTGCGCCTGCGCCGCTACCGCGAAGTCGCCGACGAGGTCGAGAACGAGTTCACGCAGATCCTCACCAAGGACGCGCAGGCCCGCCAGACCGGCGTGCAGCCGGGCGAGTTCATCATCGAGGACCTGCCGCCGAGCGACCTCGGCCGGATCGCCGCGCAGACCGCCAAGCAGGTCATCGTGCAGAAGGTCCGCGAGGCCGAGCGCAAGCGCCAGTTCGACGAGTACAAGGACCGCAGCGGCGAAGTGGTCAACGGCATCGTGAAGCGCAACGAGTTCGGCAACGTGACCGTCGATCTGGGCCGCGCCGAGGCGCTGATGCGCCGCGACGAAAGCCTGCCGCGCGAATCCTTCCGCACCGGCGATCGTGTGCGTGCCTACATCTACGACGTCCGCGAGGAACAGCGCGGCCCGCAGATCTTCCTGTCGCGTACCCACCCGCAGTTCATGGCCAAGCTGTTTGCCCAGGAGGTGCCGGAAATCTACGACGGCATCATCGAGCTGAAGGCGGTGGCCCGCGATCCGGGCAGCCGGGCCAAGATTGCCGTGATCTCCTACGACAGCTCGATCGACCCGGTCGGCGCCTGCGTCGGCATGCGCGGCAGCCGCGTGCAGGCCGTGGTCAGCGAACTGCAGGGCGAGAAGATCGATATCATTCCGTGGTCGGAAGACACCGCGACCTTCGTGGTCAACGCGCTGGCCCCGGCCGAGGTCTCCAAGGTGGTGTTGGACGAAGACGCCCACCGCATCGAGGTGGTGGTGCCCGACGATCAGCTGTCGCTGGCGATCGGCCGGCGCGGCCAGAACGTGCGCCTGGCCTCGATCCTGACGGGCTGGGACATCGACATCATGACCGAGGAGACGGAATCCCGCCGCCGTCAGGAGGAATTCCGCGCCCGCTCGCAGATGTTCATCGATGCTCTTGATGTCGATGACGTGATCGCCCATCTCCTGGTGACCGAAGGCTTCACGGCGTTGGAGCAGGTCGCCTTCGTGCCGGTCGAGGAACTGGCGCAGATCGAAGGCTTCGACGAGGAAGTCGCCGAGGAACTGCGCGCCCGGGCCCGGACCCATCTGGAAGAGATGGACCGCCACAACGAGGCGCGCCGGCGCGAGCTCGGCGTTTCCGACGAGGTGACCGAGCTGGAAGGCCTGACGCCGTCGCTGCTGGTGACCCTGGGCGAGCAGGGGGTGAAGACCCTCGACGACCTCGCCGAGCTGGCCGCCGACGAGTTGCGTTTCGCCGCCAGCAGCCAGCGCGGCGAGCACAGCCTGGAAGACATGGGCAAGCTGCCCAATGCCGAGATCGACCGCATCCTGCAGGCCAGCCCGATGGGCCAGGACGACGCCAACGCCATCATCATGGCGGCGCGGGCGCACTGGTTCGATGACGAGCCGGCTGTTGCCGATGCTGCCGAAGGCGAAGAGGCCGCGGCCGAAGTGGAGGCGCAAGACTGACGGGAATGACGGCAACGACAGCGCCTCACAGCCACGCCGCCTCCGGGCGGGACGGCAAGGCCGCCACCCACCGGCGCGGTGCCGGGCGGCCGGCGGCCGCGCCTGAACGGCGCTGTCTGGCCAGCGGCGAGGTGCTGCTGAAGGCACAGTTGCTGCGTTTCGTCGTTGCCCCCGATGGCCTGCTGGTGCCGGACCTGGCCGAACGCCTGCCCGGGCGGGGGTTGTGGTTGCAGGCGCGGCAGGATATGATGGCCAAGGCTTGCGCCCGAAACCTCTTCGCAAAGGCGGCAAAGAGGCAGGTGCGTGTGCCTGAGGATTTGGCGCAACAGGTCGAAAAATTAGCGCTGCGGCGCTGCCTGGATCTGCTGGGGCTGGCCCGGCGCGCCGGGTCGGGGGGCGCCGGGTTCGAAAAAGTGAAGGCCGCGGTGCGCGCCGGCAATGTCGGTGCGCTGGTCCAGGCGGCCGATGCCGCCGACGACGGGCGGCACAAGATTCAGGCCCTTGCCCGGGCCGTTGGGTCCCGTGCGGAGGGTTCCCAGGTGCCGGTGCTGCAATTCTGCAGCGCGGCGGAACTTGGCGCGGCGGTTGGCCGCGAGGCGGCGGTGCATGTCGGCATCGCGCCGGGCCGTTTCGCCGAGGGTTTGGTACGAGAAGTCCAGCGTCTCGCAGGGTTGCGCGGCGCGGTAGAGCAATGCAACGGGGTTGGGCGCCCAACCGAAGGTGAGCGCTAGAGGACATGACGAGTAAAGAAGAAACAGAAGCCAAGCGGCCGTTGAAGCTGAACCAACCGGGGAAGCTGCAACTGAAGAAGACGGTCGAAACCGGCCAGGTGCGCCAGAGCTTCAGCCATGGCCGCTCCAAGGCGGTCACGGTCGAGGTGAAGCGGAGCCGCACCTTCGAGCGCGGCACGTCCGGACGCATGAAGGAAGTCACCGAGGCGGCCGCCGAGGCCGAAGCGGCGCTGACCGAAGCGCCGGCACCGGTGGCGCCCGAGCCCGAGATCGTCGAGGACAACAAGCAGCCCGCCAAGCGGCTTTCCGCCGAGGAGCGGGCGAGCCGTGCCCGGGCGCTCGAGGTGGCCCGCGAGGAAGAGGCGGTCCGCAAGGTGCGCGAGGCCGAGGAAGCCAAGCTGCGCGCCGAGCAGGCCAAGCGCGATGCCGAGGATCGCGCGCGCCGCGAAGCCGAGGAAGCCGAGGAAGCCAAGCGTGCCGCGGCATCGGCGCCTGCGCAGCCCGAAGCGTCTGCCGAAGCGTCCGCCGGAGCCGCACCCGAAGTGAAGGCGCCGGCGCCCGAGGCCGGCAAGGAACGTCCGCGCCCGGCCGCCAAGGCCCCCGCGTCGCAAGACGATGACGACGCCCCTGGTCGTGCCAAGGCGCCCCGCAAGGGCCCCGGCCCCGCCGTGCCGCCGAAGGCTCCGGCCCCGAGCCGAAGCCGCGGCGACCAGCGCCGCCGTTCCGGCAAGCTGACCATCAACCAGGCCCTCGACGGCCAGGAAGGGCGCCAGCGTTCCCTGGCCGCCATGAAGCGTCAGCGCGAGAAGCAGATGCGCGCGGCGGCCGGCATGCAGCCGCATCAGCCGCCGCAGAAGGTCATCCGCGAGGTGGTGATCCCTGAATTTATCACCGTGCAGGAACTGGCCAATCGCATGGCGGCGCGTGGCGCCGAAGTGGTCAAGGCGCTTATGAAAATGGGAGTTATGGCCACCATCACCCAATCGATCGATGCCGACACCGCGGAACTGGTGGTCGAGGAATTCGGCCACAAATCAAAGCGTGTCTCCGCCGCCGACGTCGAAATCGGCATGCGCGGCGCCGACGATACCGACGAAGCGCTGACACAGCGCCCGCCGGTGGTGACCATCATGGGCCACGTCGATCACGGCAAGACCTCGCTGCTGGACGCCCTGCGCGAGACCGACGTGGTCTCCGGCGAGGCCGGCGGTATTACCCAGCATATCGGTGCCTATCAGGTGCGCCTCGCCTCCGGCGACCGCATCACCTTCATCGACACGCCGGGCCACGCCGCGTTCACCGAGATGCGTCTGCGCGGTGCAACGGTGACCGACATCGTGGTGCTGGTGGTGGCGGCCGACGACGGCATCAAGGAACAGACGGTCGAGGCGAGCAACCACGCCAAGGCCGCCGGGGTGCCGATCATCGTGGCCATCAACAAGATGGACAAGCCGGGTGCCGATCCGGCCCGCGTGCAGCAGGAACTGCTGCAGCACGAGCTGATCACCGAAGACCTGGGTGGCGACATCCTGGCCATCGAGGTTTCGGCGCTGAAGAAGACCAACCTCGACAAGCTCGAGGAGGCCATCCTGCTGCAGTCGGAGCTGCTGGAGTTGAAGGCCAACCCGCACCGCCCGGCCGAAGGCGTCATCATCGAGGCCAAGCTGGAGCGCGGCCGCGGTTCGGTCGCCACCGTGCTGGTGCAGCGCGGCACCCTGAAGGTCGGCGACATCTTCGTCGCCGGCGGGGAATGGGGCCGTGTGCGCGCCCTGGTCAACGAGCGTGACGAGCAGGTGACCGAAGCCGGCCCGGCGACCCCGGTCGCGGTGCTGGGCCTGAACGGCACGCCCTTTGCCGGCGACGACTTCACGGTGATGGACAGCGAAGGCCGTGCCCGCGAGATCGCCGAGTACCGTCAGCGCAGCCGGCGCGAGAAGGAGATCGCGTCGACCGGCCGTGGCACGCTGGAAGAGATGATGAGCCGCATCAAGGAGGGCGAAGCCGCCGAGTTCCCGGTTGTCGTCAAGTCCGACGTGCACGGCTCCATGGAGGCGATCGTCAACTCCCTCGATAAGCTGGGCACCGACGAGGTGAAGGCGCGGGTCCTGCACAGCGGTGTCGGCGGCATCAACGAGTCCGACGTCACCCTGGCGAATGCGACCGGCGCGATGATCATCGCCTTCAACGTGCGGGCCAATCCGCAGGCGCGTCAGATGGCGCGCCGCGACGGCGTCGACATCCGCTACTACTCGATCATCTACAACGTGGTCGACGACGTGAAAGCGGCGATGAGCGGCCTGCTGGCGCCCAAGCAACAGGAGAACTTCCTGGGCTACGCCGAAATCCGCGAGGTCTTCGCCAACTCCAAGGTCGGCAAGGTCGCCGGCTGCATGATCACCGAAGGCATGGTCAAGCGTGGTGCCAAGGTGCGCCTGCTGCGCGACAACGTGGTCATCCATGATGGCGCACTGAAGACGCTCCGCCGTTTCAAGGACGAGGTGAAGGAAGTGAAGGAAGGCTACGAGTGTGGCATGGCCTTCGAGAACTACACCGACATCCAGGTCGGCGACCAGATCGAGTGCTACGAGATCGAAGAGATCGCCCGCGAACTCTGACCTCCCTAGCGCGGCCGGCGGGACGACCGCCGGCCGTGCCAGGCGCGGGCCGGAGTCAGGGCTGGAATCCCTGTAATGGCTCATTCACGAGGCGCCACAGGGCGCGCCAAGGCACCCAGTTCCCGCTCCGATCCCGGGTCCGC
>JBHJIR010000145.1:0-6370 GCA_050043265.1 Kiloniellaceae bacterium | reverse complement strand
GCCGCGAGGTCTGCCCGCGCGCTATCCTGGTGCAGCGCGCGTCGGTCTTCGACTGGGCGTCGCTGGACGGTTTTGAGAGGCTGGGCTTCACCGGCGGCGCCTCGTCACCGGAATTCCTGGTGGAGGTGGTCGTCACCGCCTGCCTGGCCCATTTCGACGTGACGGTGCAGATCGTCAGCGGCGTGATCGAGGATGTCATCTTCAAGCTCCCCAAGGAGCTGACCACGAAAGCCGCCACCGCCTGATCCGGCCGCGTTAGCCCGCCCCCGCCGCAAGCCCGCCCCGCATCCGTCCCCGTGCATCCCTCATGGCCGTCTTCACGGAAGTCTCCGCCGAAGACATCGAAGGCTTCGTCGCCGAGTACGGACTGGGCGAGGTCCTGTCGTTCAAAGGCATCGCCGAGGGCGTCGAGAACTCCAACTATCTGCTGCAGACCGACCAGGGCAGCTACATCCTGACGCTGTACGAAAAGCGCGTCGACGCCGACGACCTGCCTTTCTTCCTGGGCCTGATGGAGCACCTGGCCGGGCGCGGCATCACCTGCCCGGTGCCGCTGCACGCCCGCGACGGCAAGGCGCTGCGCCAGCTCTGCGGCCGGCCGGCGGCGCTGGTGACCTTCCTGGAAGGTCTCTGGCCGCGGCGCATCCACACCTTCCACTGCGCCGGACTGGGCAAGGCCCTGGCGCAGATGCATCTGGCCGGCGCCGACTTCGCGATCAGCCGCGCCAACGCCCTGTCCGTCGCGGGCTGGCGGCCCCTGCTGGAGTCCTGCCAGGCGCGGGCCGATACGGTGAAGCCCGGCCTTGCCGAGGCCCTGGGGCGGGACCTGGATCACCTGGACGCATCCAGGCCGAGCGACCTGCCGGCCGGCGTCATCCATGCCGACCTCTTCCCCGACAACGTGTTCTTCCGCCACGAGCGGCTGAGCGGCCTCATCGACTTTTATTTCGCCTGCAACGACTTCTTCGCCTACGACTTGGCAATCTGCCTGAATGCCTGGTGCTTCGAGCAGGACAATGCCTTCAACGTCACCAAGGCGCGCATGCTGCTGCAATCCTACAGCCGTGTGCGGTCGTTCTCGCAGGACGAGCTGGCGGCACTGCCCCTGCTGGCGCGCGGCTCGGCCCTGCGCTTCCTGCTGACCCGCCTCTACGACTGGCTGAACCATCCGGAAGGTGCCTTTGTGAAACCGAAGGACCCGCTGGAATACTGGAAGAAGCTGCAGTTCCATCAAGGGGTCCGCGGGCCCGGCGCCTACGGACTGGACCTTTAACGATGACCGCATCCAAATCCCGCGTCGAAATCTTCACCGACGGCGCCTGCTCCGGCAATCCGGGACCCGGCGGCTGGGGCGCCGTGCTGCGCTACGGCGATGCCGAAAAGGACCTGCACGGCGGCGAGAAAGCCACCACCAACAACCGCATGGAAATGATGGCGGCGATCGTCGCGCTGGAAACCCTGAAGCGGCCCTCCAGCGTCGACCTGCACACCGACAGCACTTACTTGCGCGATGGCATCACCAAGTGGATCCACGGCTGGAAGCGCAACGGCTGGAAGACCGCGGCGAAGAAGCCGGTGAAGAATGTCGATCTCTGGCAGCGCCTGGAACTGGCGCTGGAGCGCCATGACGTCCGCTGGCACTGGGTGAAGGGCCACTCCGGCCACCCGGAGAACGAGCGGGCCGACGCCCTGGCCCGCGCCGGCGTGGAAAGCGTGCGTTAACCTTCCCCCGGGGACAGCCCCCAGAAACAGTCCCGGACAAGATAATCGTCGCGCCGTCGACAGGCCGCGCACCTGCGACGAATTGTCTCGCTATCTAATTGAATTAATACCAGAAATTGCTCCAGATCAAAGACGTCCGGCGGCCCGGTCTGCTGTTCTGCACCCGGTCCTTCGACACCTCCTTCTCCGGTCTTGCCGAAAGCCGGTTCCGCGCCCCCTCGGGCCGCAGCGCCGCCGAGGACATCCGGAGATCGCGGGGATCGCCCAAACGGATGGGACGCGGGTAGGGAATCGGAGGGCCAAACGGCACCCGCTAGGGGGTGCCGCAAAGGGGCATCAATAGGAGATTCAGTTATGAAGAGGGTTCCCGCACCGACCAGCGGCCTTGCCGGCCTGGCGTTGCTGTTGGCCAGCGCCGCCGCGCCACTGCCGGCCGCCGCCGAGGACGGCTTTCTCGGGCTCGATCTGAAGGGCTCGCTCGGCGAAGGCCGCCACAGCCGCTACGTGCCGCCGCTGACCAACCCGGTGTTCAACGAGACGCCGTACATCACCACCGAAGCCCGCGGCATCTATATGTACAACGAGATCCCCGACGGCGACGACTTCGTCACCGACGGCGGACACATCAACCTCGGCGCCCTGCAGCTGCGCATCGCCCTGACCGAGCGCCTGGGCTTCATCGCCACCAAGGACGGCTATGCCGATGCCCACTTCAACGAGGTGCTGGACGACGAGAGCGGCTTTGCCAACATCGCTTTTGGCCTCAAGTACGCGATCATCTCCGATCCCGAGAGCGAATCGATCCTGACCGCCGGTCTGCGCTACGAGTTGCCGATCGCCGATCTGGAAACCGGCGGCATCGAACTGCAGGGCCACGGCAACGGCTTCATCAATCCCTTCGTCACCGGCGCGACGACCTTCGGCGATCTGGGGCTGCAGGCCAGCGTCGGTGCCAACGTCGCCCTCGACACCGAAGTCGACACCTCGATCCTGCACTACTCGCTGCATGCCGACTATGAGGTCTTCGAGAACTTCTTCCCGCTGATCGAACTGAACGGCTTCACGCCGATCGACCACGGCAACCGCTACAGCGGCGCGCTCGGCGGACTGGACGGCATCGATCTGCTGAACTTCGGCAGCGACGACCGCGGCACCACGGTGACCGGCGGCGGCGGTTTCCGCTACCGCTTCACCGACAACATCCAGATCGGCGTCGGTGCGGAAACGCCGATCACCGACAAGAAGGACACCATCATGGAGTACCGCGTCTACGGCGATGTCGTGCTGTCTTTCTAGACCGAGACACAGACCGAAACGCAAAACGGCGGCCCGCAGGGGCCGCCGTTCTCGTTGGGACGGATCAGACGCTTACAGCGTCGCCAGCACCGCCTCAGCGCTCGACACTTCAAAGGCGCCCGGGTCCTCGACGTGCAGGCCGGTCACCACACCATCGTCGACCACCATCGCGAAACGCTGCGAACGGGTGCCGAGGCCGACGCCGCTGGCGTCCAGTTCCAGCCCGATCGCCTTGGCGAAATCGGCGTTGCCGTCAGCCAGCATGACCACCTTGTCGCCGACCTGCTGGTCCTTGCCCCAGGCGTCCATGACGAAGGCGTCATTCACCGACAGGCAGGCGATGGTATCGACGCCCTTGGCCTTGAAATCGCCGGCATGCTGCACGAAGCCCGGCAGGTGCTTGGCCGAGCAGGTCGGAGTGAAGGCACCCGGCACCGAAAACAACACCACCTTCTTGCCCTTGAACAGCGAATCGGTGGGAAGTTCCTGAATGCCCTCGTCCGTCTTGATGCGGAACGCGGCGCTGGGAATGCGGTCGCCAACCTGAATTGTCATGAGATTTCCCCTGGATTGCCGGTCCCTACCCTGAGGGGACCTCTGGTTCTTGATGTCGGCCACGCCCCGGAAGGCCGGGACCGCCGCTGCCCCAGAACATAGAGCGGCCGGAAAGGCATTCCAAGGTCTGCGAAAGGCCTACTTCGGGAAGGGGCTTAGCGGCCGGCGGCCTTTTCGAGTCCTGCCAGCACGGCCTCCCGGGTGAGGATTTCAGGCAGCGGTAGCCCGTCGGGCGCGCCGGGGCCGTAGACCGCGTTGAACGGGATGCCGTAGCGCCCGAAAGCGGAGAGGTAGGCGGAAATGGCATCGCTCGGCAAGGTCAGTCGTCGCGCATGCGCACCACGCCGGGGCCGGCGAGCCGTTGGGTCACGGCCTCGGTATCGATCACCAGCTTCTTGTTCACCTGGCAGGTGATGCACCAGTCGGCGGTGACGTCGACGAAAACCACCTGCCCCTCGGCCACCAGGGCGGTGATTTCAGCGGTATCGAGCGGCCGCCAGATCAGCGATTCCGTCTCAGCAGCGGCCGTGCGCTGCGGGGGCCCAACGACCCCAAAGGGCCCGGCTTCCCACAGCGGCAGGGCAAAGGCGGCCAGCGCCAACAGACTGGCCAGCGCCGAGGAAGCGAAGCGGTACCGGGGGGCAAGGCTGGGGCGCAGCCACAACGCGCCGCCGAGACCGAGCAGCAGCCCCGCTATGAGCGAGACGGCCGGCAGACCGACCTGGGCCGCCAGCACCGTCAGCAGCCAGGCGGCCGTGGCCGCCAGCAGCAGACCGAGCAGGCGGCGCAGCCAGATCATCCAGGCGCCGGGGCGCGGCAGCCAAGCAACCAGCTGCGGCACCGCCGCCACCAGCAGGTAGGGCAACGCGAGGCCGATGCCGAGGGCGGCGAAGATCAGGTAAATCTCCACCGCGCCGCGCGACAGCGCGAAACCCACAGAGGTCCCGAGGAAGGGTGCCGAGCAGGGCGTCGCCAACAGGGTCGCCAGCGCGCCGGTGGCAAAGTGGCCCACCAGGCTGTGGTGATCGCCCTCACCGGCCCCCCGCCCCCCAATTCTGGGCGCTGCCAGCCGCCCCACGAAACCCGGCAGCGGCACCTCGAAAAAACCCATCAGGTTGTAGGCGAAGAGCGCCATGATCACGGCCAGCGCCGAGAGGAACAGCGGCTGCTGGAACTGGATGCCCCAGCCGACCGCCAGCCCGGCACTCTTCAGCGCCACGGCGAGGCTGGCCAGCACCAGGAAGGAGAACAGGATGCCGGCGGCCGAGGCCAGGAAGCTGGCACGGATGGCGCCGCGCGCCCGCCCGCCCTGCTGCACCACCGAGAGCAGCTTGATGGACAGCACCGGCAGCACGCAGGGCATGAGGTTGAGGATCAGGCCGCCGAGAAGGGCCAGGCCGAGAATGCCGGCGAAGGCGGCGACACTAACGGCCCCGGCCGAATTTCGGGCCGAATCCGGAGACGCCCCCGGAATCGCGGCGAAGCGGGCGATGGTGCCGCTTTCGATGCCGCGCACACCGTCGGTCACGGTAACGGTGACCGGCTTGCCCTCCAGCACCTGGGCCAGCGGCCCGGCCTTGGAGACCGCCGCGGTCAGCCGTGCCTGCCGGCCGCCGTCGGAAAGCGTCACCTCGGGAATACCGAAGTGGAAGCCCGGCGGCGCCTCGACCAGCAGATCCGGCGCCGCGAAAGGATGCGCCGAACGCGCGGTCACCCGCAGCAGCGGCTCGTCCAGCGAGCCGGTGAGCGCGATGCCGGTGATTTCCAGGCCGCGCTCGGCGCCGCGGCCTGGCACCTGCTGCTGAAAGCTTTCGATCAGAAAAGCCTGCGGTGCCCGCGCGCCATCGCCGGACGGCAGGTCGAGGCTGAGATCCGCCGAGTGCGGAATGCAGATGTCCGCACAGATCAGGTAGTCGACCCTGGCGCGCAGGCGCAGCAGTGCGCCCGGATCGGCCAGCCGCGCCGTGACCGGCAGCACCACCTGGCCGCCGTAGCCGAAGGTCTCCAGCCCGAACAACGAGAAGCGGTGCGGCACCGGCCAGGCGATCTCCGCGCCTTCCAGGTTCCGCGAACCGGTCCAGTCGACGCTGGGCGGCAAACCGGCGTCGCCCGGCGAGCGCCAGTAGATCTTCCAGCCGGGCTTGAGATCGAATTCGAGGCCGAGTTCGACGCCCTCACCGGCGTCCGGGCCGGCGTCAGATCCAGCGTTGGGGCCCGGGACAGATTGGGTGGCACTGATGAGGCGCAGGCTCGCCTGGTCCTCCACCGCCCAGTCGCCTGCGGCGGCACGGGCCTGCGGCGTCACCAGCAGAAGCGCAGGCAAAAGCGCGGCCAGGGCCGGTAGCCCCGCCGTAAGAATCCCCCGATTCAAGCGCTTGAACAGCATAGTCACCCGCGATTTCACCCGCCACCCTGGGCCCGCGGGCCGGCGGCGGAAGTCCTGCTCCCCGGCATATAGCGGGCAACCGCCATAATATCCAGTGAAGGAGGAGACGCCCTCACAAGATCGTGTGATGCCGCGACCCCATGCCGCAACGCCGGCGCCTCCCCGCTCTCCCACAGCCATCACCAGCCGCCGTCCAAAAAAACACCGCCGCCGGCATTGTGGCCGGCGCGGCGGGCGGCTAGATTCTTAGGCATGCAGGATAGTGAATACCTCACCGGCCAACTTCTGATCGCCATGCCCGGCATGCGCGATTCGCGCTTTGCGCGCACTGTCATCTACGTCTGCGCCCATCACCCCGACGGGGCCATGGGCCTGGTGATCAACCGCCTGGTCGGCGCCATCACCTTTCCC
>JBHJIR010000144.1:0-10755 GCA_050043265.1 Kiloniellaceae bacterium | reverse complement strand
GACGACAAGAAGGGTCACCAGGGCTAAGGGGCGGAAGAAAGGACGGATCGGGCGGGAGGCTGGCACCCGCTGCGCGACAGCGCAGCCGCCGCGTCCGGCCCGCATCCGGCTTGTTCGACTTTGCTGCATGAGCCTTGGGGGCAACGGGCGAAGCCGTGACAGATTACTACGAGACACTGGGCGTCAACCGCAACGCCGACGCAGCCGCGCTTAAAGCGGCCTACCGCAAACTGGCGATGCAGTGCCATCCGGACCGCAATCCTGGCGATGCGAAGGCCGAAGCGCGCTTCAAGGAAATCAACGAAGCCTACGAGGTCCTGAAGGACGACCAGAAGCGGGCGGCTTACGACCGCTTCGGTCACGAGGCCTTCACCAACGGCGGCGGCGCGTCGCCCGGTCAGGGCGGCGGCTTCGGCGGCTTCTCCGCCGGCGGTTTCGCCGACATCTTCGACGAGATGTTCGGCGATCTGATGGGCGGCCGCCGCGGCGGCGGCGCGCGCGGCTCCGACCTGCGCTACAACATGGAAATCACCCTGGAAGACGCCTTCCACGGCAAGACCGCGCAGATCCACGTCCCCAGCACCGCCAGCTGCGAGGACTGCAGCGGCAGCGGTGCCGAAGGCGGCGCCAAGCCGGTGAACTGCCAGACCTGCCACGGCAACGGTCGGGTGCGCGCCCAGCAGGGTTTCTTCACCATCGAACGCACCTGCCCGGCCTGTCACGGCGCCGGCCAGGTGATCGACAAACCCTGCCGTTCCTGCGAGGGCGCCGGCCGCGTCCACAAGGAAAAGTCGCTGCAGGTGAACATTCCCGAGGGCGTCGAGGACGGCACCCGCATCCGTCCCTCCGGCGAGGGCGAGGCCGGACTGCGCGGCGCGCCGCCGGGCGATCTCTACATCTTTCTCTCGGTGGCGCCGCACCGCCTGTTCCAACGCGACGGCGCCAACATCTACTGCCGCGTTCCGCTGCCGATGACCACCGCGGCCCTGGGCGGCGCGGTCGAGGTGCCGACGATCTCCGGCGGCCGTGCCAAGATCACCGTGCCCGCCGGCACCCAGTCGAACCAGCAGTTCCGCCTGAAGGGCAAGGGCATGCCGGTCCTGCGCTCCAAGGCCGTCGGCGACATGTACGTCGAAGTCGGCATCGAAACGCCGGTCAACCTCTCCAAGAAACAGAAAGAACTGCTGAAGCAATTCGACGAGGAAGGCGAAGGCCGCAACACCTCCCCCGAATCCTCCGGCTTCTTCACCCGCGTGAAGGAATTCTGGGAAGACCTGACGGACTAGGGTCGCGGCAGGCGACGGCTGTTGCCGACCGCTTTTTCCGTCTTTCTCCGCGCGGCACTTTGCACCCCGACATCGCGTCGTGACATATTGCTGCGCCCGACGCAGGCTCAATGCCTGAAACCCCCTCACCTGAGCTTCAGAGCGGTGCTATGACAGTGGCGCTTCTTCCGGCAGACGACTGCGTTCCAAAACGGTGTTCCAACCCGGTCTCCGGCACATGACGGGCCAGGCCGCCCGGGTTCTTGTAACGGCAGGGGCCGCGGGCATCGGCCGCGCCATTGCTGAGGCTTTTGCAGCGCGCGGCGCCCGGCTCTGGGTTGTGGACGTCGATGCGGCCGCCCTGGATTCCTGTCCGGCGGACTGGCGCCGCGATTGCCTGGATGTGACCGACGAGGCTGCCGTCGCGGATCTCTTCACGCGCCTTGCGGCGGCCTGGCAGGGCCTCGACGTGCTCTGCGCCAACGCCGGCATCGCCGGGCCGACCGCCAAGGTGGAGGACATCGCGCTGGACGATTGGCGGCGCTGCGTCTCCGTTAATCTCGAGGGCGCGTTTCTCTTCGCCAAGCATGCGGCGCCGCTGATGAAGGCGCAGGGCAGCGGCGCGATGGTCCTCGTCTCTTCCACCGCCGGGATCTACGGCTATCCGAACCGGGCCCCCTATGCCGCCGCCAAATGGGGCATCATCGGCCTGATGAAGACCCTGGCCATGGAGTTGGGGCCGTTCGGCATCCGCGCCAACGCCATCTGCCCCGGGGCGGTCGAAGGGCCCCGCATGGAAGGTGTGTTGCAGCGGGAAGCCGCCGCCAAGGGCACCACGCGCGATGCCATCTATGCCGGCTACGCCGCCGGCACCTCCATGCGGCGTTTCGTGACCGCGGAGGATGTGGCGCAGACGGCGGCGTTCCTCGGCTCCGACGCGGCCCGGCTGGTTTCCGGCCAGGTCATCGCGGTGGATGGCCATACGGAAAATCCTGACCCGAAGGTCTAGACCCTTTCCTGGTCTGTCGCCGCGGCATTACCTCTTTCGCGTTTGAACCAGATCGCCGCCGGCCTCGTCTCACCGATATTGGATCCACAATTCACAAGGTGAGGACATTCCGATGAACCGACGCACATTCGTTTCGCGCGCCTTGCTGGCGACCGCCTTCATGGCCCTGACCGCTTCCGGCGTTTCGGCCGGCACGCCCTCCAAAACTTTGAAGCTGCGCCCGACGGGCCCCTCGGCCCCGACCGGCTTTGCCGCGCCGGGTGGCGGCAGCAAGCCGACCAGTGGCTACCAGCACGATTCCGACGCGCAGCTCGATATCTGGGTCGCCCGCTGCAACAAGGCCGGCGGTGGCATGGAACTGGGCAACGACGGCAACTACCGCTGCGTCGACCCGCAGGGTCACGATATCCAGGACTGGTAGGCGCCAGCCGCCCACCCCCTGAAGCAGCAAGCGCGCCGGTATTCTCGCCGGCGCGCTTCTGCGCCGCTATCGGCGCGGGGTGTTCCGGCTCACGAACTCTCCCGTGCCGCGCTCTCAAGCAGTGGCACCGAAAGATACACCCCGAACTCGGCGCCGATGTCGCAGCTGACGCGGGCATGCACCTTGCCCTGGCGGTCGAGGAAGCGCTGGTCGTCGGTCGCCGGGAAAATCCCCTCGTGCCAGATGTTGGGGTGGATGTAGAGGCCCCGGCTGCCGTCGCACCAGAAGGCGATCACCTTGTCCGGCGTCAGGTCGTCGCCGGGCAGGGCCACCGGTACCACGAAGGGCTTGTTGTCGAGCGGGAAGAACAACTGGCCGCCGTCGGGGTGGTAGTTCATGTGCCACAGCAGCACCTGCTCGCGCGGCACGCTGGCCACCTCTGCGTTGGCCTGCTGCGGGTCGCGGCTCCAGCCCAGCACGTAGTGGCCGCCCACCGCGGCGTTGCGCCCCATCAGCACGTCGCCGCTCCAAGTCCCGCGGAACACGCCTTCGGTGAAGCCGCCTTCGTCGCCGGAATCTGCGTCGACAGGACGCCAGCCCTGGGCCGGCCAGCGCACGATCTCGATGGCGAAGCCCGCCGGGTCGTCGACCATCTGGCCGTAGCCTTTCACCGTCGTCTCGGTGGCGACCACCAGGGGCACCGGGTGCAACGGCAGGCTCGGCTTGTCGCCGGCCTCGAAAATATAGGTGGGGGCGGGCGCGGCTTGCATCGCAGGGTCCTCAGGAGTTGGCGTGGGTCACGGTAAGAGTGGCCGCCTCCGTGAAGAGGTGCAAGCCGCACGGTCGCGCGCGGACGGTCAGCGCCCCTCGCGCGCCAGGGCCGCCAGCGCGTCGCCCTTCAGGGTCATCTCGAAAACGTCGTCGTATCGCCGGGCACCGAGCGCCGCGTAGAAAGCCTCGGCGGTGTGGTTCTCCACCCAGACGTCCCACACCAGCCAGAGGGCGCTGCGCGTCTCACCGTGGCGGGCGACGGCGGCCATCAGGGCGCGGCCGAGGCCGCTGCCGCGCTGCCCCGGGTCGACGTAGAGGTCGGCCAGGTGCAGGCCGCGGCCGCCGTGGTCCGTGCTGAACCCGAAATAGCAGATAGCATAGCCAACGGGCCTGCAGTCCTGCTCCGCAATGAAGCACTGGAACCAGGCGTCGGGCCCGAAGCCGTCGCGGCGGATGTCGTCGGCGGTCAACCGCGTCGGCGGCGATTCGACGAAGGCCGACAGGGCATCGATCAGCGCGATGATGGCCTCGGCGTCGCCCGGTTCGGCACGGCGGACAATGGCCGTCATCGGACCGGCCGGGTCATGCCAATCTCCTCACGACTGCACCGGCAGGTAGTCGTCTGACCATTTCAGTGTGGCGTTGAAGGAAATGCTGATGCGTTTGTCGTCCGACAGGTTGGGGTGGACGAAGTGCATCAGGAAGGCCGGCCACAGCAGGATGTCGCCGGCCTGCGGGTGGTGGGTGAACTCGGCCTCGATCTGCCGGTCGCCGCGGATCGCGGTCATGTTGGCCGAGGCCCGTGGATCGTAGAAGGAGATCGCGCCGGGGCGCAGGTCCGGGCGGTTCTCCGCCGTCGCCGTTTGCGTCTGCGGCACGGCCACGTAATAGGTGCCGCTCAGGTAGGCGTGCGGGTGGTTGTGGGGATCGTGGTAGTCGCCGCGCCGGTTCACGTTGGCCCAGCCCTGCAGGCCCCAGTTCACCGGGTAGTCCAGCCCGGCCTGCTTCAGGTAGTCGATCGCCGTCTTGTTGATGCACTCGCGCAGCCAGGCGATCGCCGGGTTGTCGACGGTCAGCAGGTTGCCGCTGCGGTAGTCGGTGGTGAAATCGTGCCGCCCCCCTTCCATCTCCAGCACCAGGCGCTGCAGTTCGACGTTGGCGACGTCGTGGCCCGGCAGGCGGCGGCGCAGGATCGTCGTCGGCCACAGCTGGACGAAGCCGTTCTGATCGAAGTGTGGCGGGGCCATGCCGGGGCTCGCTGGGATGAGAAAACCGAGAGGCGAGCAAGCCAGAGGGCTCCCCCGCCGTCAAGGCCCCTGCTCCTTGCGCGCCCGCGCTTTGTGCCCCTGCCCTTTGTGCGGCGCGCCGCTCGTGCTAAACCGGCGCGGAAGAACGCCAGCAGTCTGGAGAAGCAGATGAATTCCCCCTATCGCATTGCCGTGGTCGGCTGTGCCGGCCGCATGGGCCGCATGAACCTGGCCGCCATCCATGCCGCCGAAGGCTGCGTCATCGCCGGCGGCAGCGACCAGCCGGGCAGCCCGGCGGTGGGCAGCGACATCGGTCTTCTGATCGGTGGCGAGGCCCTGGGGGTGACGGTGACCGACGATCCGGTGGCGCTGTTCGCCCAGGCCGATGCAGTAATCGACTTCACCTCCCCGGCGGCGAGTCGGCGCCACGCGGAACTGGCAGCGCAGGCCGAGCTGGTCTACGTCGTCGGCACCACCGGCCTCTCGGGCGAAGACCAGGCGGTCATCGACAAGGCGGCGATCCAGACCGTGGTGGTACAGGCCGCCAATATGAGCCTGGGTGTCAACCTGCTGGAGGTGATCACCGAGCAGGTCGCCCGCGCCCTGGACGCCGACTACGACATCGAAATCGTCGAGATGCACCACCGTCACAAGGTGGACGCGCCCTCCGGCACTGCTCTCATGCTGGGCGAGGCCGCCGCCAAGGGCCGCGGCGTGACGCTGAACGATGTCGCCTGCAAGGCCCGCGACGGCCAGGTCGGCGCCCGGCCGCGCGGCGAGCTCGGCTTTGCCACCCAGCGCGGCGGCGACGTGCCCGGCGAGCACTCGGTGATCTTCGCCACCGCGGGCGCACGCATCGAACTGACCCACAAGGCCGGCAGCCGGGAGATCTTCGCCAAGGGCGCGGTGAAGGCGGCGCTGTGGGGCCGCGGCAAGCCCGCCGGCCTCTATTCCATGCGCGATGTGCTCGGCTTGAACGGGTAGCTCAGGCGGGGCGGCAGGGCTGTGCCGCACGGATCAGCGCGGCACGCAGGGCGGCGGCGACTTCAGCACGCTCCTGCTGGGTCAGGAAGCCGCCGATCGTCAGGCTGCGCCCGTGGGATCGCAGGATCAGCGGGTTGTCGGCCACGGCGTTTACGGTGCCCTGGGTCCGCTCCGGCGTGTCGCAGACCACCTGCAGCCAGGTCGGCTGGAATTCCCAGGTATTGGCCCGCCCGCCCGGCCAGATGCGGCTGACCGTCAGCTTGTCGCGGGTCAGGTGCAGCCGCTCGACCAGCCGGCCGCGGCGGTAATTGATCCTGAAGGCGACGTAGATCAGCACCACGTCGGCGCCCAGGAAGCCGACCACCGGCCAGGCCCCGGACAGGTAGAACGCCAGGCCGCCGGTGAAGCTGATGGTGCAGACCGCGGTCATCAGGATCAGGAATCCGCGCGGCGACAGGCTGCGGTGCGGCTTCAACTCCGCGTCGAACAGGGCCTGATCGTCGCTGGCGGCCTCGCCAATCGGGGCGGGTTTGCAGGTCGCGCTCATCTGAACAATATAGCCAAGCGGCGCGCCGGCTTCAAATGGGACGCGCGCCTTGCCCGGCTTCCCTTCCCGGGATATCCGGCTAAACTCGCCCGCTCAGGAGACAAGCCGGGCCATCAAAAAGAACGGGCCAAAAAAAGCCGATGAAAAAAGCCGATATCGTCACCTTCTTCGACCGCCTCGCCGCCGCCATGCCGGAGCCCAAGGGCGAGTTGGAATACGTCAATCCCTATACCCTGCTGGTCGCCGTGGTGCTCTCCGCCCAGGCGACCGACGTCGGCGTGAACAAGGCGACGCGCGGCCTGTTCAAGGCGGCGACCACGCCCCAGCAGATGCTGGAACTCGGCGAGGCCGGCGTACGGGACCACATCAAGACCATCGGCCTGTTCAACGGCAAGGCCAGGAACGTCATCGCCCTGTCGCAGATCCTTATCGCGGAGCACGGCGGCGAAGTCCCGGCCGACCGCGACGCGCTGGAAAAGCTGCCCGGCGTCGGGCGCAAGACCGCCAATGTGGTGATGAACATCGCCTTCGGGGAGCCGACCATCGCCGTCGACACCCACATCTTCCGGGTTTCCAACCGCACCGGCCTGGCCCCCGGCAAGACCGTTCTGGCGGTGGAACAGAAGCTGGAAAAGGTGGTGCCGGCGGACCGCAAGCTGCACGCCCACCACTGGCTGCTCCTGCACGGCCGCTACGTCTGCAAGGCGCGCAAGCCGGATTGTTTCGCCTGCGTTGTGAACGACCTCTGCGCCTTCAAGGGCAAGACGACCCTGGAGATGCCGCCCGAGAAGACGGCGAAAAAGACGGCGGTAAAGAAGCCAGCGGCGAAGAAGAAAGCCGTGAAAAGGCCCGCCACGGCGCTGCCCGGAAAGGCCCGGAAAGCGGCGGTGCGGAAGGCCTAGCCGGCCCCTAGCTCATCGGGGCGGTCTGGCGGGTGCGCAGCAGCTGGTTCAGGCAGGGCCGGGGTTCCTGGACGGCGGCGGCGGTATCGCGGGCTTCCAGGTAGGAGACGGCATAGCGCTGGCCGCGTTCGTACAGCACCACGTCGAACACGCAGTCGCTGGCCAGGTACTGCCAGATTTCAGCCGGTGCCTCGCGGCGGATCAGGTCGGGCGTCCCCAGCACGGCGGCCAGGCCGTCGCGGTCCAACCCCATCAGCTGGCGCGGATCGTCATCGATCGGGGGTAACGCCGGCGGCAGCGCCGCGACGGTCGGTGCCGGTTCGGGAACCACGTCGGGGGCCGGCGCGGCGGCGTCGGCGGGCGTCGTGGTGGGGCCCGGCGTGCGGCCGGTCTGACAGGCGCTCAGCGCCAGGCCGGCAATCGCCAGGAAAACAGCGGAACGAAGCCCTTTCATGGCGTGCGTCCCCATCGTGTCCTCTTGGGGGCTCAACCGATCCGGCTCTTGCCGCCGGTGGCGCCGGGGCCGCTGGTGCCGCTGTCATGGGCCAGGGTCGGCCCCTCGCCGCGGGCGCGGCGCAGCGCGGCCTCGTCCAGGGCGTCGCTGTCGCCGCTCAGGCGCGCCCCGCGCGACAATTCCATGTCGGCATAGCGGATCTTGCCGCTGACCCGCCCGGTGGGCGTGACCACCAGCAGGCTGGTGACGGTCAATTCGCCCTCGAAGGTGCCGCTGATCTCGCAGTCCGCGACCGTGGCGTTGCCCTTGAAGAAGCCGGGCTCGCTGATTTCCAGGCTGTGGCTGTCGCGCAGGTCGGCCTCGACGCGGCCCTCGACCACCAGCTTTTCGCAGGTCTTGATCTCGCCGCTCAGGCAGATTTCACGGCCGACCACCAGCTTGCGTCCTTCGACCGCCGGTGCCAGGCGCCCTTCGGAACGCCGCGGCTGGCTCTTGGCTCCAGAGACGCTCCCAGAGGCGCCACCCGGGACACCCGCGCCGCCGGGGGCGCCGGGGGCGATGCCGGATGCGTTGGGGGCCGCCGCGTTGGACGCCGCAGTCCCGCCGCTCGCCGGTGCCTTGGCGCCGGTCAGGCCGGCCGCTTCGGGCAACGGTGCGGCAGGCTCGCTGGGGGCGCTGGGGCCTTTACGTTTGCCAAACATGGAACCTCGTCCTTTCCGGTTGCCCGACTGCCGGTTTCATTATCCTTTACCCCGGGGCGCAATCCGCCGGGGACCCCCAGTCTAGGGGGCAACCCTTACGATAAGGTTGGCTCCCGCCAAAATTATACGGCCCACCACGACACGACCCGTCATTATACAGCCCGCCGGCGCAGGTCCTCAAAAGTGTGCAGCATGAAGGCGGTCGCGATGATCGGGGTGACCAGATTGACCAGCGGAATGGTCAACAGGAAGGTGATTATGGCCCCCGCCAGGATCACGCGCCCGCGGAACTCCCGCCGCAGACGCTTGGTTGCCGCCAGGTCGAGCCGCCGGACGGCCACCATCTCGAAGTATTCCCGGCCCAGCAGGTAACCGTTCAAGAGGTAGAACAGCACCAGGTTGAAGGGCGGTATCCAGATCAGAATCAAGTAGAGCGGCAGGACGAGTAAATTAAGAATTAACGTTACTGCGACAAAGATGATGTTGCCGAACAGCGCCTCGGCCAGCGGCTGCTGGCGGGCCGGCGGCAGGTCCGGGTAGTAGCGGCGCTCCACCGCCTTGGCGATGTCGTCCAGCAGCAGCGCCATGATGGTGACCATGACGGCGGGAAACAGGAAGAACGAGGCGACGGCAATGGCGCCGATGGCGGCGATATCGACCAGCCACTGCATCGCGGAAAGCCAGAAACCCTCGCCGATCCAGTCGCGAACCCAGGCTACCAGCCATTCTCCGGCCCAGTCGAGGGCGAACCAGGAGGCCAGCCAGACGACGAAAAAGGTGGCGATGGAGAGCAGCAGGGAACGGTTGAAGACCCGGCGAAACGCCGGATCGAAGGACTGGCTGAAGGCGCGGGAGAGCGATTTGAACATGATGGAGGCTATTTAACCTTCCCAGGCGCCCCCTACAAGATGCGTCGGGCTTGCCGCGGCAGCCCTTCACAGCTAAAAGAGGCCGCGTCGCCAGGGCTGTTCGCACGAATTAGTGGGTATGCGAACCGCTGCCGGGGCGGACGGTGCGGGCCGACGGAGAGAGCCCCCGTCCCCCGCAAGGCTCCCGGGACGAGACGATCCCGGGTCCAAAGAGTTCTTGGGACGACAGCTTTCCGATCCACGACGATTGTATGACGCCAACCTCATAACGCACGGCTATTCATGACTGCACAGACCCTCGACGCCGTCTGCATTGGCAACGCCCTGGTGGACGTTCTGGCCAAGGCCGACGATTCTTTCCTGGCGGAGCACGCGATCCCCAAGGGCAGCATGACCCTGATCGACGAGGCGCGCGCCCTGCACCTCTATGGCGCGATGGGCCCGGCCATCGAGATCTCCGGCGGCTCGGCCGGCAACACGGCGACCGGCATCGCCTCGCTGGGCGGCAAGGCGGCCTTCCTCGGCAAGGTGCGCGATGACCAGTTGGGTACCATTTTCAGCCACGACATCCGTGCCGCCGGCGTCGCCTTCGACGTGCCGCACGCTGCCTCCGGGCCGGCGACCGGCCGCTCGATGATCCTGGTGACCCCCGACGCCCACCGCTCGATGAACACCTTCCTCGGCGCCGCCGTCGACTTCGGCCCCGACGACGTGAACGAGGCCCAGGTGCAGGCCGCCGCCGTGACCTATATGGAGGGTTACCTCTGGGATTCGCCGAGCGCCAAGACGGCTTTCCTCATGGCCGCCCGCCTGGCCCACGCCGCCGGCCGCAAGATCTCGCTGACGCTCTCCGATCCCTTCCTGGTGAACCGCTACAAGGACGAGCTGAAGGATTTTGTCGAAAAGCACGTCGACATCGTCTTCGCCAACGAGGAAGAGGTCTGCAGCCTCTACGACGCGGCCGACTTCGATGCCGCCCTGCAGGCGGTGCGCGCCCATTGCGAGGTGGCGGCACTGACGCGCAGCGAAAAGGGCGCGGTGATTGTCGCCGGCGAGGAAGTCCACGTGGTCGATGCCGTCCCGGTCAAGGCGGTGGTCGACACCACCGGCGCCGGCGACCTCTTCGCCGCCGGCTTCCTTTATGGCATCACCAACGGCCACTCCCTATATGACAGCGGGCGCATTGGCGCCATCGCCGCGGGGGAAGTGATCTCCCCTGTCGGCGCCCGGCCGGAACAGACCCTGGCCGGACTCGTTGCCACGCAACTCGGCGCGGCCAAGGCCAAGCGGGCCTGATCCCGCCTTCTACTCTCTATCTCACGAAAGCCAAACGACACCATGACGGTCCAGGCCAACCAGATCCGCAATATTGCGATCATCGCTCACGTCGACCACGGCAAGACGACCCTGGTCGACGAGCTCCTGAAGCAGTCCGGCACCTACCGCGTCAACCAGCAGGTGACCGAGCGTGCGATGGACTCCAACGACCTGGAGCGCGAACGCGGCATCACCAATCTCGCCAAGTGCCCCGCGGTCACCTGGGGCGACACCAAGATCAACATCGTCGACACCCCGGGCCACGCCG
>JBHJIR010000143.1:0-7670 GCA_050043265.1 Kiloniellaceae bacterium | reverse complement strand
GACTGAGGCTTGCCGGCGCCCTCGGTGGCGCCCGCCTCGACCGCCTCCCCGGCCGGATAATCCGGCGCGCGCGCCGCCTGCTTGCGCTGCGACCAGCGGGAGAGGAAGCCTTCGTCATCGTCCGCTTTGCGTTTCGTCATCGCGCCCTCACCCGCGCCCCGGCCCGCGCCCCGACGTGGGGGAGCGGGGGCGTTCCACCGGCGCGATGCGGCTGAACGACTCGTCCTGCGGCTTCGCCTTGTCGCGTTTGCGCTTGGTGAACGCCGCCTCGACGTGGTTGGCATCGACGAAGGCCTGCACGAAGGCAATGACATCCTCGGGCATCGACACCGTCTCGACGATGTCCTCGCCGTTGTCGAGGTAGTGCTGGGCCTCGTAAGGATTGGCGGTCACCAGGAAAGGCAGCAGATCGTGCGCGCCCTGGGGGTCGTCGTTGTCGCGCAGCACGACGAAGACCCGCGGCGGGGTCTGGCCCAGATTGACTTTGTAGCCTTCGGTGTCGGCGCGGAACAACTGCAGCGCCAGCGTGCCGCAGTGGTATTGCACCCAGCCCTCGCCGTCGCGCAGCCGGGTCCAGGGCCCCTCGGAATCGATCTCCGGAGCGCCGGCGAATACCGCCACCGGCAGCCACGAATGGTCCTTCCAGGGATGATCCACCCGGCGCCATTCGATCACCACGCCCAACGGCAGGGACTCGTTCTTCTCCATGACCTCCGCGTTCCACCCGGCCCCGCCCGGCGACCGCTTCGCCGGGTTCCCAGGGAGGGAAGTATCGCCGTCCGCACTAGATAGCCCGCATGCGGCGCGGCGCAAGGCCGCCGGCGCCCCAAATCATCGGGGCACCGCGCGGCGCTGCAGAGGGTAGGGCTTTGGCCCGCGCTTGACCACCCGCTCTTGACCACCCGCTCTTGACCGGGGGGGGCCTGGCCGTGAGCGCTAGACCGGCGCCGCGGCGGATTCAGCCGTGGCGCCGGCCCGCGTCAGTCCAGGCCGCCAATCCTGGACGGTCAGTCCCAGGCAGTCTTCACAGGACCGGCAAGCTGCTGCTCCGCAGCGTCCGTCATCTTGGCCGAGTACGAGCGCGCCAATCGCACGTAGTAGGCGACCTCTTCGCTCTTGGCCTCGCAGCCGTCCATCGCGTTGTAGACGGACAACTGCAGCAGGCTGCTGAGATCCTCGCCCTCGATGTGCCGGCGGCCGGCTTCCTGCAGCGGACCGCAGGCTTCGTTGATCTGCTCCTCGACCGTGTAGAGCGCGTCGAGCAGCGGCAGATCGTGGGTCTCCGCCTCGACGATGGGCGGCGCCAGCGCCGCCGACACCTGGTTCTGGTATGTGAACGCCGCCGCCGCACGCTGCTCGATGGCGTCGTCGATCAGCATCGGCATTACCAGTGAGTGCGCCGCACTCACCGACGTTCCGATCGCCACCATTGCAACCGCCGCCGCGAAGGCGCGCTTTTTCAGCCGGCCTCTTTGACTGAATCGCTTCTTCTTTTTGAACATGCCCATATCTTTGTCCTCGCCTGAAGCATTTACATCGCATATCCGGCAGGCCTGTTGATGCCGTTCGCGCGGCGGGCCTTTCCGGTCGTACTCTCGCAACGGGCAGTCTGGGCGGCTCAGGCTTTCGCAAGTCTTACCGGCTACGCAAGGCTCCTCCTTTGTCACAGAACCCTGGAAATTGAGGCAAATCGCCACCGCGAAAGGCGCGCAAAGCCGTGCTTTCCGGAATCGGAAGAAGCTAAAATTTTAGGGATCTGTGCGCCGATGCCCCAGCCGGCCACTCGGCTGCCAGGCCCGTGCGGCTAGCCGGCGGCCCGCAGCTTCAGCTTCAGGCCGACCACCGCGTAGACGTCGAGGCCGGTGATGTTCGCGATCTCGCGGAACGACAGGGAGGTCTCGCGCAACAGCATGGTGGCGTGACGGTTGGGATTCATGCGGCGCTGGCGCATCGTCTTGCGCTGGGTGACGCTCGCCGTCACCGCCTTGCGCAGTTCCTCGGCATCCAGACCGCGCGCCTGCGCCTCGCGCAGCGCCGCCTCGCGCCGCATCTTGTCGGTCATGATGTAGCCGTCCATCAGATGGGCGGCCCGCGCGAACCGGTGGCGCGCATCGCGGTCCATGCCGAGGTCGTCGGCCATGACGCTGTCGTCGCGCGGCGCTTCGCGCAGCGGCTCCTGCTTTTCGTCGCCGGCAGCGGCCTCCTCCAGCGTCAGACCGCAACGCTCGGCCAACCGCTGGGCGGCCGCCAGCGCATTGGTGCGCTCGCCCTCGAAGGGACTTTCCGCTGCCAGTTGCAGCAGGTTGTGAAAGCGCTGCCGCTCGGCCTCTGAGAACCCGGCTGAGATAACCAGCCTCCTTAAAACAGTAACGCGCCCGCCGCGATGGAAGGGCGCCGCCAATTCAAATGGCCAATTATATCACCAAGAGTTAGCAAAGCCCAAAAGGCCTGCCACCTTTTCTTCGTGACAGCGGAATGAAAACGATACGCCGCTAGGAAGTCAGCGGCGCTTGTTGACCTCGCGAATCCGTTCACCCAGACGGCGGGCAAAGCCCCCCGGATCGCGCAACGGATCGGAATCGCGGGTAAGGTCGCGCAACTCCTCGCCGGCGGCCTGAAGGCGAGGCTTCACCGACGCCTCATAGGTTTCGGCGGCGCGCGACCGGACCTCGGGATTGTTGGCGATGCGCCGCGCGGCACCGATCAGCAGGTTTCGCAGCAATGGCACCTCTCGCCCCTCCTTCTTCCGCGGGTCACGCCACCGGACCCAAGATGACGATTCAGGCGGGTTGTTCAAGGCTCTTTTCAAAACGCCGCACCGCCCGGCTCACCGTACTGTAATGCACCCCGAAATGCTTGGCGATACGCGGCTGGCTGTAGGCGCCGCTGAGATAGGCCCGGGCCATCGCCTCGTCGCGGCTGGCCGCCTGGGCGAGAAAGTCGTCCAGCGGCGGCGGCGGCGCCTGCCACTGGGCCTTCGGAATTTCGGCAAGGCTGCCGCGCCCGGCGGCCTCCGCCCGCGCCCGCTCGCGCATCTCGGCCACAAAAGCCTCGGAGCCGAGGAAGACCTGGTGGCGCAGGTGATCCCACACCGAAGGGCCGCCGCCGGCTTCGACCGGGGCGTCGACCGCGGCGGTATAGCGGCGGCGCGCGTCGGCCGGATCGCCGGCATAGAGCGCCAGCAGCGCCTCAACCGCCAGCCAGTCCGGCGCCGGACGGCCCGCCGGCAGGCGCCCGGCCACCGCCCGGGGGCGGCTCCTGCGCCTGGCCTGGGTAGCGGCCGCCTGGCCCGCGGCGACCGGCTGGCCCACCGTGCCGCGGCAGACCGCCGCGACGAAGCCCGGCGCCTCCACCATCACCGACCGGTAGCGCCCCTGGAAGACGTGGCCGCCGATGCCGTGATGGCGGTTGAAGGCCTGGGTGTAGCGCCCGTTGAGCTGGCGCATGCCGCGGGCCAGCGTCGCCTGGCGCGTCTCGACCACCAGGTGATAGCGGTCCGGCAGCAGGCAATAGGCCAGGCAGCGCCAGTCGAAGCGCCCGCAGACCTCGCCCAGGATATCGAGAAACCGCTGGGAATCCTCCGGCACGCGGAACACCTGCTGACCCCCGTTCCCCAGGGAGGTGACGTGATAGACCGCGCCGGGCAGTTCGAGACGAAGGGGCCGTGCCATGCCGAATCATAGCCCCAACCTGTGCACGTTCCAAGACCTGACCCTTAAAAAAATGAAATAAGGCGTGCGGCGGGATCGCAACCGCACGCCGGCGCCTAATGAAACGGCGCAAACCTGAAAGGAAAGGAGCGTTAAGGGCGGCGGGGCACCGGATCGGATCCGGTGCCCCGCCAGTCAGGGATTGGGCAATCCCTGGTGTTCCGGAGCGCTGGGAGATGGGGTTAGCCCTCCGGAACGGGGCAGGTCAATGAGGAGGAAACTAGGCCGGCAATGTTTCCACCGGATGTCTCCGCCTCCCGAATTTTGTTTCTATCGCTTCAACACGGCCGGCGAGGCTTCTCTCCGCTCACGTCCCAGCCCCGGCATTCTCCTCCGCCGCCTCGCCCGACAGCAGGCCGGCAAGCTGGATGGCGTGCAGACGGCTGAAGCGGCCGTCGCGGCGTGCCAGCAGTTCGGCGTGGGTCCCCTGCTCCACGATCGCTCCGGCCTCGAACCCCAGGATTCGATCCGCCGTACGCACCGTGGAAAGCCGGTGAGCGATGACAATGGTCGTGCGCCCTTCCATCAGGGCCTCGATAGCATCCTGGATTTCCGCCTCGGTGATCGAGTCGAGACTGCTGGTCGCCTCGTCGAGCACCAGCACCGGGGCATCGGCCAGGAAGGCCCGGGCGATGGCGACCCGTTGACGCTCGCCGCCGGAGAGCTTCACGCCCCGCTCGCCCACCAGGGTGTCGTAGCCGTCGGGCAGGCGCAGGATGAAGTCGTGCGCATGAGCCCGCTTCGCCGCGTTGACGATCTCGGCCTGTGTCGCCTCCGGCCGGCCGTAGGCGATGTTCTCCGCCAGAGAACGGTGAAACAGCGCTGGATCCTGCGGCACCAGGGCGATTGCCTGGCGCAGGCTTTCCAGCGTGATCCCGGCAATGTCCTGGCCGTCCAGCAGGATGCGGCCGGCGTCGATGTCGTAGAGCCGCTGCAGCAGCTTCACGAAGGTCGACTTGCCGCTGCCCGAAGGACCGACCAGGGCCACCCTTTCACCGGCGGCTATGCTGAGCGAAAAGTCCCGGTAGATCGGCTTTCGCTGATTGCCGTAGCCAAAGCCCACGCCGACCAGGTCGATACGTCCCTGCCCCGCCCGTAGCGCGGGCGCACCGGGCCGCTCCACGATCAGCGGCTTGCGCTGCTGGAAGGCGACAAGGTCCTGCAGTTCGTTCACCGATTGCTGCAGGTGCCGTACATGCTCGCCGATCTGGCGCAGGTAGCCGTTGATCACGATATTGCTCGTCAGCACGAAGGCAACGTCGCCGGGCGAGGCCTGCCCCTGTGCCCAGTACCAGAGACTGAGGCTCAACAGGCCGCTCAACAGCAATACGCCCATGATCGACTGCACGACGCTGCCGTTGATCTCCCGCGTCCAGGCGTGACGCGCAAGATCCTGCCAGCGCCCGGCCACCGCAAGGAAGCGGCGGTCCTCGCGCCGCTCGGCCCCGAAGGCCTTCACCGTCGGATTGCAGCTGACCGCATCGGCGAGCGCGCCGCCCATCTCCGAGTCAGCGGCATTCATCACCACGTTGGCCGGCGAGATGTAGCCAACCGCCAGGGCGACGCTGACGCCGACGTAGACGGCGACCGCCAGCAGCACGAAAAGTCCCATCAGCGGCCAGTGCAGCAGCAGGTTGGCGCTGATGCCGACGACGATCACCACCGCCGGCAGGAAGCCATGATAGACGACATCGGCGAAGGTGTCGTAGGCCCAGAGTCCGCGCGAAATCTTGCGAACCGTCGAACCTGCAAAGGTATTGGCATGCCAGTCGGCGCTGAAACGCTGCACGCGCGCGAAGGCATCACAGGCCATGCGGCGCATGGTCAGCGTCGCCACCGGGATCCAGAAGCGGTAGGACACCTCCCGGCAAAGATGGAAGCAAGCCGTCACCGCCACCAGCACGACAAGCGCGGTAACCGCCTGGCTCACCTGGTCGGCAGTGGGCTGCGCCGCCGCCGCGACAAGCGTGTCGATCAGGCCGCCCACCAGCAGAGGCAGGAAGGCATCGCACAGCGTGGCCATCAGAATCAGCATCATCGCCGCGCCAACCATGCCGCGGCTGCGCCACCAATACCGCCAGACGAAGGCGGCCACGGCGCGAAATCGAACCTTATTCATTGCTTTTTCCGCCCGGGAGCCCTGATCAGCAGGGTCCGCTCGGCGTCCTCTTCTCGAAGAGACAGGGAGAGGCAATGCCATCCGGCAGTGCCAGCGTCGAAATGACCGGGAAGTCGGGAGCGGAAAAAAGGAGGCGCACGCGCACGACGAGAGCAGATCTCGCGCCGGGGCGATCCAACGGTAACGGCAGAAACTGTTCCGAGGAAAACTCCGACGGCCCGGTCAGCGTCCCGGGCCGCGTACCCGCCTAGTTAGTTGGGCGGTCGAGCAGCACGGGACGCAGCATTCGGAATGTCTGAGCACAACAGCAACATTCGCGTCCCTTTCTCTCGTTCGCGTCGGAGGAGCCCACCATTGGGCTCGGTTTGATCTTTGTGCCATATCGAGCGGGGACTGAAAAGTGACAATGTCATTGCACGCGACGCCTCTCGGCTCGCCGTCGCCGCAACAGGCGGACGCCCGACCGCGGAGGCGCCCGCCCTGCTTTGCAAACCCGCGTGCTCCAGAGGTCTATTCGAATTCCATCTGCTCGAATACCCGCCCGGCATTGCGCTTGGCCAGTTCGTCGAAGGTGTCGAGGTGACGGTACGGCGTTTGATCGACATAGAAAGCCTCATCCAGACCGCTGCCCTGGTCCAGCAGCGCGCGGATCTTGCCGCGCAGCTAGACCAGGAAGTCCTTCGTATAGCGGCGCACCTGATCCAAGTTCGTCGGATGGCCGTGGCCGGGGATCACGGAGGTCGCCTGCAAGGCCGCGAAGTTTTCCCAGCTTTCCAGCCAGGCCGCCGTATCGGTCTCGGCGAAGATCGGCAGCAGGCGCTCGTGGAACGCCATGTCGCCGGCGATCACCAGCCCCTGCTCCGGCAGCCACACGGCGACGTCGCCCGGAGCATGGGCGGGGCCGAGATTCTTCACCTCGATGTGGAAGCGCCCCATGTCGATGACCTTCTCGTCTTCGAAGGTCTCTGTCGGCTCGACCAGCGTCGTGCCCTCGGCCTTTTCCTTGTTGTAGTTCTCCATCGCCGCCAGCGACTGGGGGCCGGTGTCGGCGAATTCCGCCGCCGCGTCGGCATTGGCGAGGATCGGCACGCCCTGCTCGGCCCAATAGCCGTTGCCCAGCATGGCATGGCCCTGCCCGTTCTCGTTGATGACCAGCTTCACCGGCTCGTCGGTAACCTGCTTGATCTCGTCGTGCAGGGCCTTGGCGAGCTGGCGGCACGCACCGGCGTTCACGACGATCACCCCCTCGCCGGTGACGATGAAGGATAGGTTGTTGTTGTGGCCGGAGTTGTCGTAGCCCGGCGGGGCCGTGGCACCGATCGCCGACCAGACGTGGGGAATAACTTCCACCGGCTTGCTGTACAGCACCGACTGCGGATACTGGTCGGCAATGTCCTCGCTGGCCGCCGTGGGGCCGGCACAGATCGGCGAAACCGACGCGGCCACCAGGACCGCAACGGACATCAGATAACGCATATTTACCTCGCTCCCTTCGGTTACGGGCCGCACCCGCCCTGCCGGTCCCCACGTCCGCCAGGGCGGTTATGCACGGGCCTTCTCTTCAATGATTGCCGCTAGGGGCGGACATAGGAGTAGCCGTCCTCCTGCAGTTCGACGAGCCGTGCCACGCCCGAAGACACCATGTGGGACTCGGACACCAGTTCGACCGCCTTGCCTTCCTTCTTCGTCATGCCTTTCAGGGTATTGGCACAGGCCGAAAAGGTGAGTCCCTCGATCTCCAGCGACATTGCCGAGATCCTCTCCTTCACCGGCGAGGTATCGGCACGCAGCATGTGCAGGCCGGGTCCGTAGGCGACCACCTCGATCTCCACCGCCTGCCC
>JBHJIR010000142.1:0-2164 GCA_050043265.1 Kiloniellaceae bacterium | reverse complement strand
TGCATGGAATCGAAGGGTTACGCACGGGCCGACACCGTGTTGCCGCGCCCCGAGCTCTGACGGGGATTGCGAGCGGATGTCGCAAGCAGCGGAGCCGGGGGCGAAGCCGGGAGCGCCGGTTACCGCCAGCCTGATGATCATCGGCAACGAGATTCTCTCCGGCCGCACCCAGGACAAGAACCTCGCCTTCATCGGTCAGGAACTGAACGAGCTCGGCATCCGGCTGATGGAGGTGCGCGTCGTGCCGGACGTCGAGGCGGTGATCGTCGAGACCCTGAACGCGCTGCGCCGCGGCTTCGACTACGTCTTCACGACGGGCGGCATCGGCCCGACCCACGACGACATCACCGCCGACTGCGTCGCCAAGGCTTTCGGCCGGCCGCTGATCGTGAATCCCGAAGCGCGCGCCATTCTGGAAGCGCACTACGAGCCGGGCCAACTGACCGAGGCGCGGCTGCGCATGGCCCGCACGCCGGAAGGCGCCACGCTAATCGAGAACCCGGTCAGCAAGGCCCCGGGTTTCCAGGTCGAGAACGTCTTCGTCATGGCCGGTATTCCCAACATCATGCAGGCGATGTTCGCCAGCCTGAAGCACCGGCTGGTCGGCGGCCGGCCCCTGCGGTCGCGCACCGTGGCGGTGGAGATGGGCGAGAGCTTCGTCGCCGATGGGCTGGCGCGGCTGCAGGCCCGGTTTCCCGAGGTGGAGATCGGCAGCTACCCCTTCACTCGCGGCGGCGCCTTCGGCACGCGCCTGGTGCTGCGCGCCACGGAGGAGACGCTGCTGGACGCCGCCGCGGCGGCGCTCGCCGCCCTGCTCGCCGAGCTTGGCGCCAGGAGTGCGTGGGAAGCGGCACCGGCGGCGCCGGAGCCGCAGGGTGCGTAGCGGGATGGCGCGTCCGTGAGCGAAGAAATCCCCTTCACCGACCTGTTGCCGTTGCTGTTCACCACCGCGCTGGTGGTCTACGTGCTGGTGATGGGCAACACCGATCTGGCGCGTTCGGTCATCCGCCTCGCGGCGCTGGCCTGCGGGGCCTTCTGCCTCGGCGTCTGGGGCGCCGCGGCGCTGTCCTTTACGGATTGGGGCGGCCCGGTCATTGAGGAGTTCTATGCCACGGCGATGATCGCGCGGTGGTTAGGGGCGGAGATCGCCGGCTGGCTGCTGATCGTCCTGGCCGTGGTGCCCGTGGTCTTCGCCTGGCGCGAAATGTGGCGGCTGAAAGCGGCGCGCTAGCGCCGGGAAGGGAACGGCAATGAACGACAAGCTGGACGATGCCGTCGATATCGTCATCGTGCCGCGGGTCGGCGACATCGGCGACTTCGAGGTGCGGCGCGTGCTGCCCTTTGCCAAGCGGCGCATGGTCGGGCCGTTCATCTTCCTCGACGAGTTCGGGCCCGTGACGCTGCCGGCGGGCAAGGGGCTGGACGTGCGCCCGCACCCCCACATCGGCCTGTCGACTCTCACCTACCTCTTCGAGGGTGAGATCATGCACCGCGACAGCCTGGGCATGGTGCAGGCGATCCGGCCCGGCGCGGCGAACTGGATGACCGCCGGGCGCGGCATCGTGCATTCGGAGCGCAGCGACGATGCCGAACGCGCGCGGGCCGCGCCGCTGCACGGCATGCAGTCCTGGGTCGCCCTGCCGCTGGACCACGAGGAGACGGCGCCGGCCTTCAGCCATCACGCCGAGGCCGACTTGCCGGTGATCGAGACCGGCGGTGCCTGGCTGCGCCTTATCGCCGGTACGGCTTACGGCGCGCGCTCGCCGGTTACGGTGTTCTCCGACCTGTTCTATCTGCATGCCGAACTGCAGCCCGGTGCCAGTCTCGCCCTGCCGGAGGAGCACGCCGAGCGGGCCTTCTATGTGGTCGATGGTGCCGTCACGCTTGGCGGTGCCGAATACGGTTCGGCCACCATGGTGGTGGTGAAGCCGGATATCGCGGTGACCGTCACCGCTACGACGGCCAGCCGCCTGATGCTGCTGGGCGGCGCGCCGCTGGCGGGCCCCGGAGGCAGCAGGCGGCACATCTGGTGGAACTTCGTCGCCTCGACGCCCGAGCGGATCGAGCAGGCCAAGGCGGACTGGCGCGCCGGGCGCTTTCCCGCCGTGCCGGGCGACGACGAATTCATCCCCCTGCCGGGCGACTGAGCCAGCGGGGGCGGATT
>JBHJIR010000141.1:0-7365 GCA_050043265.1 Kiloniellaceae bacterium | reverse complement strand
CCAGCGAGGCCACGCCACAGCCAAGGGGGCGAACAGACGATCGGACGACGTCAAAGCGGACAGCGGCAGGATAAGCGCGATAAGCAGAAGGGCACGGCGCATCAGGGTACCACGAAGGCTGCGGTATCGATCGACAGACTGCCCCCGACGGGCGCAGCGGCAAACTGAAAGCCGCGCGAGCCCGCCGTGAGCGACCCCTAAGCAACCCGTTGGGGACTGGTAGAAACCGGAGGCGCTGGCCTATAGTAGCGCCCCTTTCAGACCTTCCGGATCATTGCCCCGGCTCATCGCCCCGCATCGTCGCCCCGGACCATTTGCCCAGGATCATCGCCATGCCCGCTCCACAAGTCGCCCTTCCCTGCATCCTGATGCGCGGAGGCACCTCCAAAGGCCCCTATTTCATGGCCAAGGACCTGCCGTCCGACCCGGCCCAGCGCGACCAGGTGCTGCTGGCGGCCATGGGCTCGCCCGACGCGCGCCAGATCGACGGCCTCGGCGGCGCCACCACGCTGACCAGCAAGGTCGCCATCGTCAGCCCCTCGACCCGGCCCGATGTCGATGTCGACTACCTCTTCGCCCAGGTCGAGGTCGAGGCCGCCCGCGTCGACACCAACCCGCCTTGCGGCAACATCATGGCCGGCGTCGGGCCCTTCGCGCTGGAGACCGGGATGGTCAAACCGCAGGGCGACGTCAGCCGGGTGCGCATCTATCACGTGAACATCGACGCCAAGATCGAGGCCATCGTGGAAACGCCCGGCGGCAAGGTGAACTACGAGGGCGACACCGCCATCGACGGCGTGCCCGGCACGGCGGCGCCGGTGAAGCTGAACTTCATGGACGTGGCCGGTTCCACCTGCGGCAGCCTGCTGCCGACCGGCAACCCCATCGACGTCATCGACGGCATCGAGGTGACCTGCATGGACGCGGCCATGCCCGTCATGATCCTGGCCGCCGAATCTGTGGGCAAGACGGGTTACGAGACCGCCGCGGAACTGGACGCCGACAAGGCGCTGTTCGCGCGGATCGAGAAGATCCGCCGCATCGCCGGCGAGAAGATGGGCCTCGGCGACGTCTCGCAGAAGGTCACCCCCAAGGTGATCCTGCTGGCCAAGCCGCGCTTCGGCGGCACCATCTCGTCGCGCTACTTCGTACCGCACAAGACCCATGCGGCCCATGCGGTGACCGGGGGCATCTGCCTGGCCTGCTGCTGCCTGCTGGAAGACGGCGTCGCCGCGCCCTTCGTGGACCTGCCCAAGGAAAAGCCCTATCCGATCCGCATCGAGCATCCCTCGGGCGAGATCGAGCTGCTGCTGGACGCCGACGCAGGCAAGGGCACCATCACCCTGCGATCCGCCGGCACCCTGCGCACCGCCCGCAAGCTGATGCGCGGCGAGGTCTACGTGCCGGCTTCGGCCTGGCCCCAGAAGAGCGAAGCGGCGGAGTAGCGCCCGCTCAGGGCTCCACCACGTTCTGCGGCGTGCCGGCGAGGAAGGCCGCGATGTTTTCCGCCGTGACGCGGTACATGGTGCCGTAGTTCTCGCGGCTGACGTAGCCGACGTGGGGTGTCGCCACCACGTTGTCGAGGCGGCGCAGATCGTCGTCGGCGGGCAGCGGCTCGACGTCGAAGACGTCCAGGGCGGCGCCGCCGATGCGCTTTTCTGTCAGGGCCGCCAGCAGGGCGGCGCGGTCGATGATCGGGCCGCGTGAGGTGTTGACCACCCAGGCATCCGGCTTCATCAGCGCCAGCATTTCGGCATTCACCAGCCCGCGCGAACGGTCGCTGAGGCGCAGGTGCAGGGTAACGAAGTTGGCCTCGCGGAACAGGGTTTCCTTGTCGACCGCCTCGGCACCGGCCTCGGCGGCGCGTTCGGCCGTCAGGTTCTGACTCCAGGCGATCACCCGCATGCCGAAGGCGCGGCCGAAACCGGCGACCTGACCGCCGAGACGGCCGAGCCCGATGACGCCCAGCGTCGCCCCCTTCAGATCGCGGCCCAACCCCACCTGCCAGCCGCCGTCGCGGAACGACCGCATCTCCACGTCGAGACGCCGGGCGGCGGCCATGATCAGTGCCCAGGTCAGCTCCGCCGCGGCATGGGCCGACGACGGCGTACCGCAGACCGTGACGCCCAGCGCCTTGGCCGCGGCGACATCGATGGAATCGTTGCGGTGCCCGGTGGTGACGAGGAGCTTCAAGTTCGGCAGGCGCTCCAGCAGGGCCTTCGGGAAGGGCGTGCGCTCGCGCATGATGCCGATGCCCGCGAAGTCCCGCAGCCGCGCGGCCAGGGCGTCGAGGTCGGTCATCGTGTCCTGGAATACGGTGATCTCGGCCTGTGCCGTCACGGCCGACCAGTCGGCGCTGTCCAGCGCAACACCCTGGTAGTCGTCCAAAAGGGCAATCTTCATCGGCATTCTTTACCTTGGGGCGGTCTCTCCCGGAGAGGCCCTTCCTTAACGATTGCCGTTCTTACGCTTGAACAGCGTCCGGTAGAAGTCATAGGCCGCCATAGCCGAGACGACGCCGACGATGAGGATCAGGTCGATACTCGGCACGAAGACGATAAGGATGCCGGCAAAGGCGATGAGCAGAGCGATGGCGGCAAGGCCGATGATCTTGTCTAGCATACCGTGTTCCGTCTCTCTTGGGCCGTTCTACGCCGTTTCGCTAAGGAAGTGAACCAGCCACTGCGCACTGCGCAGCAGGCGGGCGTCGTCGCCGCGCCGGCCGACCAGTTGCACGCCCATGGGCAGGCCACTTTCCGACTGCAGCAGCGGCAGGGTCACCGCCGGCAGGCCGCAGAAGGTCCAGATGCCGTTGAAGGCGGGGCTGCCCGTGGACTCGAGACCCCGCGGCGCCGGGCCCGGCGCCGCCGGCGTCAGGATGGCGTCGTAGCGGTTGAACACCGCCTCCAGGGAATCGTTCAGCAGACGCGGCCAATCCAGCGCCGCCAGATAGTCGTGGGCCGGAATGCGGTTGCCGGTGTCAATCGCCTTTTGCATCTCGGCGCTCAACTGGTCGCGCCCGCGCCGGGCATAGTGATCGTAGGCCTTGGAGAGCTCGGCCAACTGCACCAGCTCCGTATGGCCCAGGGCCTCGCCGAAGACGCCCGGCAGTTCCACCTCGTCGCAGCGGTCGCCGAGGGCCTCGTTCAGTTCGCCGAAGCCTTCCTGCATCTCCGGCGCGGCGCTGTCCCAGGCGGGCTGACGCACGAAGGCGAAGACCGGCGGCACCGGCGGCCTGGCAGCCGCGATCTCCTGCAGGCGCGGCGCCGGCAGCAGAGCGGTCGCCGGATCGCCGGGGTCGTGGCCGAACAGACAGTCCGCCAGCATCGCCGCCGATCCGACACTGCCGGCGAAGACGCCGAGGGTGTCCAGCGACGGCGCCTGGCTCAGCACGCCGCTGCGCGGAATGGCGCCGAAGCTGGGCGTGAAGCCCACCACGCCGCAGTAAGAGGCCGGGCGGATCATCGAGCCGACGGGCTGGGTCCCCAGCGCCAGCGGCACCATGCCCGCCGCCACCGCCGCGGCCGATACCGCGGACGAGCCGCCGGGGGTATGCGCCGGGTTGTGCGGATTGCGCGTCTTGCCCGGCGTGCGCAGCGCCAGTTCGGTGGTCACCGTCTTGCCCATGATGACGGCGCCGGCCTGCTTCAGCCGCCGCACCACATAGGCGTCGTCCTGGGGCTTGCGCCCGGCATCCAGCACGGTGCCGTTCTCGGTCGGCACGCCGGCGGTGTCGATGATGTCCTTCAGGCCCACCGGCAGGCCGTGCAGCGGCCCGGTCGGGCGGCCCTTGGCGCGGAAGTCGTCCAACGTCTTGGCCTGCTGCATCACGTAGTCGCCGTCCAGCCAGGCCCAGGCGCCGACCTCGGGCTCCCGCCGGGCGGTTTCCTCGAGATAGGCTTCGGCCAGTTCGACCGCCCGCAGGGCGCCCGTGGCCAGCCGGTCGCGCTGTTCGACGGCGTCGAGCCGCAGGATGTCGTTTACGACCGTCATGCTTCCCCTATCCGTAGATCAGGCCGGGCAGCCAGAAAACGATCTGCGGCTGCACGTAGAGCACGATCATGGCGATGAACACCAGGATCAGGAAAGGGAAACAGCCCTTGAAGATCTGCACCAACTGCACGTGCGGTGGCGCAATGCCCTTCAGGTAATAGGCCGACATCGCCATCGGCGGGGTCAGGAAGGAGGTCTGCAGGTTCAGCGCCACCAGGATGCCGAAGAACAGGGGATCGATGCCGAAATGCGGCAGCAGCGGCAGGAAGATCGGCACGAAGATGATGATGATCTCCGACCATTCCAGCGGCCAGCCCAGCAGGAAGATGATGAGCTGGGCCAGCAGCAGGAACTGCAGCGGCGTGATGTCCAGGCCGGTGACGAACTCGTTGATCACCTGCTCGCCGCCCAGATAGGAGAACACCGACGAGAAGGTCCACGAGCCGACGAACAGCCAGCACACCATCGCCGTGGTGCGCACCGTCAGGTAGACCGACTCGCGCAGGCGGTCCCAGGTCAGCGCCCGGTAGGCAACGGCCAGCACCAGGCCGCCCAGGGCGCCGATCGAAGCGGCCTCCGTCGGGGTCGCCAGGCCGAAGAGGATGGCGCCAAGCACCGCCAGGATGAGGAAAGCCAGCGGAAAGAACGATGTCAGCAGCAGCACGATGAGTTTGCCCATCGGGATGTCGGGCACTTCCTCCGCCGTCGGTTTCGGCGCGACACTGGGCTGCAGGATGGCCCGCCCGATCACATAGACCAGGTAGAGGCCGGACAGCAGCAGGCCGGGCAGCAGCGCACCGGCATAGAGCTGCACGATGGACACACCCGATGACGCCGCATAGACGATCAGCATGATCGAGGGCGGGATCAGGATACCCAGGGTGCCGCCGGCACAGATGATGCCCGAGGCAAAGGCGCTGTCGTAGCGTGCGTTCAGCATCGCCGGCAGCGCCAGCAGCCCCATCAGCGTCACCACGGCGCCGACGATGCCGGTGGCGGTGGCAAACAGCGTACAGGTGATCAGCGCCGCAACGGCCATGGAGCCGGGAATGCGCCGCGCGGCGACGTTCAGGGTGGTGAACAGCCGCGCCACGATGTTGGCGCGCTCCACCACATAACCCATGAAGAGGAACAGCGGCACCGCCGTCAGAACCTCGTTGGTCATCACCGAGAAGGTCTGGTTTATGAAGAGGTCGAAGATGTTGTTGTTGAAGAACCCGTCGACCCACAATTCGACCTGGGTCCAGGAGTCCGCGCCACCCTCCACCGCCCGGTTGTAGGCGCGCCACATGCGCGACGGGTCGAAATAGGCGTAGTAGCCAAAGATGATGCCCATGGCCATCAGCGTGAAGGCGATGGGGAAGCCGAGGAAGATGATGATAATGAAGATGCCCAGCATGAAGAGGGCAATTTGCGGATCGCTCATGAGCGTTTGTCACTCCGGCCGCCGGTGGGATTGGTATCCAGCGGCTTGACGATATCGATGGCTTCCGAAGCATGGTCGAGCACATCGTGCGCGCCCTTCTCCATCAGCATCACCTCGGTTTCCTCGATGTCGTCGGCGGCGCGCATCCACTCGTTGGTACGCATGCAGAGCAGGCAGCGCATGACCTGGGCAATGCCCTGGATCAGCAGCAGTATCCCCGCCGCGACGATGATGGTTTTAAGTTGGAAGATCGGCACGCCGGCCGGGCTGTTCACGCTGACCTCCAGGTATCGCCAGGAGCGCGAAGCATACTTCCAGCCGGAAAAGATCAACGCCAGGACCCCCGGGAAGAAGAACAGGAAGTAGAGCACCAGCTCCACCTTCGCCTGGGTCCGCGGCTGCCACAGCCGGTACAGGAAATCGCCGCGCACGTGACCGCCGCGCGACAGCGTGTAGGCGCCGCCCATCATGAACAGCGTGCCGTACATGATGAAGGAGACGTCGAGCGACCAGGACGTCGGCGCGTTGAGCAGATAGCGGACGAAGACCTCATAGGCCATGCCGAAAGTCATCACCAGGATCGTCCAGGCAAAAGCCTTGCCGAACCATGCGGATATCCGGTCAGCCAGTTTGATGTAGTGGATCATCGAAAATCCATAGCGTTGCGCGCCTTCTCAGGGGCCCCTCAGCGAGCCGCTCCGGAGCCCGCATAGGGTAAAACCCTGGGCGGGCCGCCGGAGCGGCTGATGCTGCGGTAAAGCGAAGCTTACAGCTTCAGCTTGCCCGGGAAGTAGTGGTCATAGGCCAGGGCGTAGTCCGGCGAGTTCATCAGCTCGTAGAACACGACCCGCTCGACCCAGGCGCGCTGGCTGTCGAGGACCTTCTTCATGTAGGCATCCTCTTCCAGCTCCGGAATGATCGCATCCCAGGCCTTCAGCTCGGCGTCGAGGATCGCCTTCGAGGTGCGGTGGACCTGCACCCCATGATCGTTCTGCAGCTTCTGCAGATCGGCGGAGTAGTTGTCCAGCGCCAGCGCCGTGTTGGAGGTGCTGACCGCCTCGACACCGTACTGCAGGATCGCGCCGAGGTCCTTCGGCAGGTCGTCGAAGAAGTCCTTGTTGAACAGGAACTCGAAGGATTCGCTGGCCTGGTGGTAGGACGACAGCATGTAGTTCTTGGCCACGTCCTGGGCGCCGAAGCGCATGTCGGAGGACGGGTTGTTGAACTCGAAGGCGTCGATCACGCCGCGCTCCATGGCCGGGACGATTTCGCCGCCCGGCAGCTGCGCGACGCTCATGCCGAGCCGCTGCATGAGGTCGGCGGCCAGGCCCACGGTGCGGTACTTGAAGCCCTGCAGGTCGGCCACCTCGCTGACCGGGTTCTTGAACCAGCCGAAGGGCTGCGCCGGCATCGGGAAGCCGTAGAAGCCATAGACGTTGAGCCCGAGGATATCCTGCGTCAGTTCGCGGTACAGATCCTTACCGCCGCCGGCATAGAACCACGCCAGCATGGTGTTGGCGCTGCCGCCGAACACCGGGCCGGTGCCGAACAGCGAGGCCGCCTTGTGCTTGCCGTACCAGTAGACCGGCACCGTGTGGGCGGCGTCGATGACACCGTCGTTCACCGCGTCGAGCACCTGGAAGGCACCGACGACGGCGCCTGCCGGCAGCAGGTCGACCTTCAGGCGGCCGCCGGACATCTGCTCGACCCGCTCGACGTACTGGCGGGCGAAGTCCATCCAGATGTCGGACGACGGCCAGGACGTCTGCATTTTCACCACGATCGGCGCCTGACCGACCACCGCCGGCGCGCCCAACGTGCTGGCGGCCGTCGCACCGGCCGCAATGGCACCGCCCTTCAGCAGCTTACGACGCGACAGAGTCTTGTTTTCGTTCGTCTCTTTCACAGCTTTCCTCCCTTGGGATTGTTAGCCCGTTAGATCGTTG
>JBHJIR010000140.1:0-7566 GCA_050043265.1 Kiloniellaceae bacterium | reverse complement strand
CCAGCAGGTGCAGCACCTGGGCCTGGATCGACACGTCGAGCGCCGAGACCGGTGCGTCCAGCACCACAATGTCCGGGTGCAGCATCAGGGCGCGGGCGATGGCGATGCGCTGGCGCTGGCCGCCGGAGAACATGTGTGGGTAGCGGTCGTAGTGCTCGGGGCGCAGGCCGACGCGGGCCATCATGGCCTCCGCCGCTGCGCGGCGCTCGGCCGCGGTCATCTTGCGATTGATGACCAGCGGCTCCTCCAGAATGGTACCGACCTTCTGACGCGGGTTCAGCGAGCCGTAGGGGTCCTGGAACACGATCTGCACCGACTGGCGCAGCTTGCGCTGGGTCTCGCCCTTGGCGGCGGTCACGTCGACGCCGTTCAGCACCAGGCTGCCATCGGTCGGCCGCTCGATCAGCGTGACCATGCGGGCCAGGGTCGACTTGCCGCAGCCGGACTCGCCAACCACCGCCAGGGTCTTGCCGGCGGTGAGGGTAAAGCTGGCGCCGTCGACCGCCTTCAGCACGCGGTCCGCCGCGAACAAGCCGCCGCCGATCTGGTAATGGCGCTTCAGATCGCTCGCCGAGAGCACCTGGCGGCCCTTCTGGCGGTCTGTTGCGGGGGCGCTCATGCCGGCTCCTCCACCTTGCCCGGATGATCGGCGGGCATGCCGTGGGAGAGCGGGTAGTGGCAGCGCACGCCGGGCAGCGGCGGACCGTTCAGCGCCGGCTCTTCGCGTCGGCAGTGGTCGGTGGCGAAGCCGCAGCGCGGATTGAACAGGCAGGCCGCGGGGCGGTCGAACTGGCCCGGCACCACGCCGGGGATCGACGGCAGGCGCTTGGTCGTCGCGCGCTCCGGCAGGGCGGACAGCAGCGCGGACGTGTAAGGGTGGTGCGGGTCGGCGAACAGCCCTTCGACCGTCTGCTTTTCGACCTGCTGGCCGGCGTACTGCACCACCACGCGCTCGGCGGGCTCGGCGACCACGCCCATATCGTGGGTAATCAGTACCAGGGCCATGTCGCGCTCGCGCTGCAGCTCCACCAGCAGCTCCAGGATCTGCGCCTGGATGGTGACGTCCAGTGCCGTGGTCGGCTCGTCGGCGATCAGCAGGCGCGGGTTGCAGGCGATGGCGATGGCGATCATCACCCGCTGGTTCATGCCGCCGGAAAGCTGGTGGGGGAAGGCCGAAAGCCGGGTCTCCGGCGCGGGGATGCCGACCAGGTCGAGCAGTTCGACGGCACGGCGGCGCTGTTCGGCGCGGCCGCCGCCCAGGTGGGTCTTCAGGGACTCAGTGATCTGGAAGCCGACGGTGAAGCAGGGGTTCAGCGATGTCATCGGCTCCTGGAAGATCATCGCCATGTCCTTGCCGATGATCTTGCGGCGCTCGCGGGGCGCCATGGTCAGCAGGTCGCGGCCGTCGAAGGCCATGCGGTCGGCGGTCACCTTGGCGGTCCAGGGCAAGAGGCCCATCAGCGCCAGCATGGAGACCGACTTGCCCGAGCCGGATTCGCCGACGATGGCCACCAGGTCGCCCTCGGCGACGTCCAGGTCGATGGCATCGACGGCGCGGAACAGGCCGTGGGCGGTCTGGAAGTCGACGGAGAGGTTGCGGATCTCGAGCAGGCTGGCGGGCTGGCTCATGGCAGACTCGTCATGGTGGGCTCACGAACGCTTCATCTTCGGGTCGAGCGCGTCGCGCAGCCCGTCGCCGAACAGGTTGATGGCCAGCACCGTGATCAGGATGGCGAGGCCCGGGAAGGTGACCACCCACCAGGCGCGGGTGATGAACTCACGCGAGTCGGCCAGCAAGGCGCCCCCTTCCGGCGTCGGCGGCTGGGCGCCCTGGCCGAGGAAACCGAGCGCCGCTGCCTCGAGGATCGCGTTGGAGAAGGAGAGCGTCGCCTGCACGATCAGCGGCGCCATGCAGTTGGGCAGCACGGTGATGAACATCAGGCGCGGCAAGCGGGCGCCGGCGACCCTGGCGGAGGTGACGTAGTCGCGGCTGCTCTCGGAAACCACCGAAGCCCGGGTCAGGCGCACGAAATGCGGCAGCACGACCACAGAGACGGCGATCAGGGCGTTGGTCAGGCTGGGGCCTAGAATGGTGACCAGGACGAGGGCCAGCAGAATGGCGGGGAAGGCGAGGATGATGTCCATCGTCCGCGCGATCAGCGTCTCCACGGTGCCGCGGAAGAAGCCGGCGATGAGGCCCAGGCTGATGCCGGCGCTGAAGGCGATGGCGATGACGATGGCGCCGACGTAGAGCGAGTAGCGGGCGCCGTGGATCAGGCGCGAGAGCATGTCGCGTCCCACCGCGTCGGTGCCGAGGATAAATTCCCAGCTGCCGCCCTCCATCCATACCGGCGGCGTGAGGAAGTGGTCGCGATATTGCTGGATGGGCGAATGCGGCGCCACCACGTCGGCGAAGACCGCCAGCAACACCAGCAGGATGACGATGCCGAGCCCGGCGACGGCGCCGTTGTTTTCCGAGAAGTAGTGCCAGAACTCGCGCAGTCGCTCGGCATGAATGTGGCGCTTGGCGGCGGGACTCTTCAGGGCTTCGTCGCTGGTCGACACAGATCCCTCCTAGCGCCGGTGGCGGATGCGCGGGTTGATGAGGCCGTAGAGCAGTTCCACGGCGATGTTCACCACCATCACGATGCCGGCGATCAGCAGTAGACCACCCTGTACCGAGGGGTAGTCGCGGCGTGCGATCGAATCCAGCATCCACTTGCCGATGCCCGGCCAGGCGAAGATGGTCTCGGTGAGGATGGCGCCGCACAGCAGCACACCGACGGAGAGACCGATGACCGTGATGACCGGGATGAGGGCGTTGCGCAGGGCGTGCAGCCCGACGATGCGCCAGGGTGCCAGGCCCTTGGCCCGTGCCGTGCGCACATAGTCCTCGCCCAGCACTTCCAGCATGGCCGATCGGGTCTGCCGCGCGATCACCGCCAGCGGGATGGTGCCCAGCACGATGGCCGGCAGGATCAGGTGGCTGAGCGCCGATCTGAAGGCACCCTTCTCGCCCGACAGCAGGCTGTCGATCAGCATGAAGCCGGTCGGCTGGTTGAAGTAGTAGAGGATATCGATGCGTCCCGACACCGGCGTCCAGGCCAAGGGTGGCGTCGAAAACAGAATGATGAGGATCAGTGCCCACCAGAAGATCGGCATGGAATAGCCGGTCAGGGCGACACCCATCAGGGTGTGGTCGAACCAGGACCCGCGCTTGACGGCGGCGATCACGCCGGCCGGCAGCCCCAGGATCGTGGCCAAGAGCATGGCGCAGAGCGAGAGTTCCAGCGTTGCCGGAAACAGCGTGAAGAATTCCTGCAGCACCGGCTGTCTGGTGACCAGCGAATTGCCCAGGTCGCCCTGCAGCACCTGGCCGATGTAGTTGAGGTACTGCTGCCAGATCGGCTTGTCGAAGCCCAGCAGCACCATCAATTCGGCGTGGCGTTCCGGCGTGACGCCGCGCTCTCCGGCCAGCAGGGTCACCGGATCGCCCGGCAGCAGCCGGATGAAGGCGAAGGCCAGCAGGGTGATTCCGAGAAAGGTCGGAATCAGCTGGCCAAGCTTGGTGACGAAAAAGCGGAACATGCTGGTGAAGCCTCAAGGCCGAAGCGAGAACGGGAGGAGCTTGAGGCTCCTCCCGCATCGTTTGCGCTTTAATTGCGCAAGACTACTCCGCGATATCCACGCCGTAGAAGACGTGGCCGCCGAAGGGATCGATCTTGTAGTTCTTCACTTCCTTGCGCAGCGGCTCGAAGACGACCGAGTGTGCGATGGTCGCCCAAGGTGCCTGCTCCTTGAACACCACCTGGGCCTGCTTGTAGAGCTCGGCACGCTTGTCGTGGTCGCTGACGACCTTGGCCTGCTGGATCAGGTCTTCGAAGGGCTGATAGCACCATTGAGCGCGGTTGGCACCGCCGACGGCGTCGCAGCCCAGCAGCACCGCCAGGAAGTTGTCCGGGTCGCCGTTGTCGCCGGTCCAGCCCAGCAGCACGGCACCGTCACGCTCCTTACTCTTGGAGCGCTCCAGGTACTCACCCCACTCGTAGCTGACGATCTCCGCCTCGACGCCGACCGCGGCCCAGTCGGCCTGGATCAACTCGGCCATGCGGCGGGCGTTGGGGTTGTAGGGACGCTGCACCGGCATGGCCCAGATCTTGGTCTTCAGGTTGGTGACGCCGGCCTCGGCCAGCAAGGCCTTGGCGTTGTCCGGATTGTAGGTGTCGTCAACGGTTGTCTCGTTGTAGGACCAGATGGTCGGCGGGATCGGATTCTTGGCGATCTTGCCGGCGCCCTGGAACACGCCGTCGATGATGGCCTGCTTGTTGATGGCCATGTTGAGGGCCTTGCGCACCGCCGGATTGTCGAACGGCGGCTTCAGGGCGTTATAGGCCAGGTAGCCGACGTTGAGGCCTTCCTTCTGCATCAGGTTGATGTCCGGGTCCGCCTCCATCGCCTCGATGTCGGCCGGGTTCGGATAGGGCATGACGTGGCACTCGTTGGCCTTCAGCTTCTGATAGCGCACGCTGGCATCCGGCGTGATGGCGAAGATCAGATTGTCGATCGCCGCCTTGCCGCGCCAATAGTCCGGGAAGGCCTTGTAGCGGATCACCGCGTCTTTCTGGTAGGCGACCAGTTGGAACGGGCCGGTGCCGACCGGCTCCAGATCGACCTTCTCCGGCGTGCCGGCTTCCATCATCTTGTCGGCATATTCCGCCGACAGGATGGAGGCGAAGTCCATCGCCAGGTTGGCGATCATCGGGGCTTCCGGACGGTTTAACAGGAACTTCACGGTGTAGTCGTCGACCTTCACGATGTCCTTGATCAGGTCGGGCATCGACATGCCGTTGAAGTACTCGTAAGAGCCGCCGGAAACGCCGTGATAGGGATGGTTTTTGTCCCACTGGCGCGCGAAGGAATAGACCACGTCGTCGGCGTTGAACTCACGGCTGGGCGTGAAGATGTCGGTGGTCTGCCACTATAAGCCCTGACTCAGGTGGAAGGTGTATTCCAGGCCGTCGTCGGAGACGTCCCAGGATTCGGCCAGGCCCGGCTCTATGTTGGTGGTGCCGATGGTGAACTCGACCAGCTTGTTGAAGATCTGGCGCGATGAGGCGTCGAAGGTGGTGCCGGCGGTATACAGCGAAGGGTTGCACCCCTCCGGGCTGCCTTCCGCGCAGAAGACCAGGGTCTTCGCCTCGGCGGCCAGGCTCACGCTCATGGCCATGACCAGGCCGAGCGCGGTGGTGGTAAGCGTCTTATTCATGGTGAACTCCCTGCTAGAGCCGTTAGATGACTTATTGTCTTTGTTGCGGCCTAGGCGCGATACCGCGCCGTCACTGATTTAGCAAGCTAAATGGCGGGGAAATTACCTGTCAATGAACATCCGGTGACGCCCGCCGGCCGGGAATGTCCGGCCGGGCGTGGAATTCCCGGGGCGGCGCAGCGGGGCGCCGTGGCGGGGAGGGAATTTCGCCGGCGTCAGGGCCGGGTCTGGCCCTGGCCCTGCACCTTGTACTTGTAGCTGGTGAGCTGCTCGGCGCCGACCGGTCCGCGGGCGTGCAGCTTGCCGGTGGAAATGCCGATTTCGGCGCCCATGCCGAACTCGCCGCCGTCGGCGAACTGGGTCGAGGCGTTGTGCATCACAATTCCGGCATCGACCTCGTTCAGGAAGCGCGCGGCGGCGCTATCGTCCCCGGTGACGATCGCCTCGGTATGGTGCGAGCCGTGGCGGTTGATGTGGGCGATGGCCTCGTCCAGGCCGTCGACCACCTTTACCGCGATGATCGGTGCCAGGTACTCGGTTTCCCAGTCGGTTTCCGTCGCCGCCTCGGCCTCTGGCATGATCCGGCGCACCACGGCGTCGCCGCGGATGGCGCAGTCGGCGTCGTGCAGGGCCGTCAGCAGCCGGGGCAGCAGCGTGTCGGCCAGGGCCTTGTCGACCAGCAGGGTCTCGGTCGCGCCGCAGATGCCGGTGCGCCGCATTTTGGCGTTCACCACGATCTCCACCGCCATCTCCGGGTCGGCGGCTTCATGCACGTAGGTGTGCACCATGCCGTCCAGATGGGAGAACACCGGGATGCGGCTTTCGCGCTGCACCCGCTCGATCAGGCCGCGCCCGCCGCGTGGCACGATGACATCGACGAAGTCGGTCATGGTCAGCAGGATGCCGACGGCGGCGCGGTCGGTGGTCGGCAGGCGCTGGATCGCCGTCTCGGGCAGGCCGGCCTCTTTCAGGCCCGCCTGCAGGCAGTCCAGGATGGCTCCGGCGGAATGGAAGCTCTCGGAGCCGCCGCGCAGGATGGCGGCGTTGCCGGACTTCAGGCACAGGGCACCGGCGTCGGCGGTCACGTTGGGGCGGCTCTCGTAGATGATGCCGATAACGCCCAGGGGTACAGAAACACGGGCGATCTTCAGGCCGTTGGGGCGGTCCCACTCGGCCAGCACGCGGCCAACGGGGTCGGGCAGGGCGGCGCCGTCCTCGACGCCCTGGGCCATCGCCTCGCTGCGCGCGGGGGTCAGCTCCAGGCGGTCGAGCAGCGCCGGGGTCAGGCCCTTGGTGCGGGCCGCGGCCATGTCCTGGGCGTTGGCGGCGGCGATGAGGCCGGCCTGCGCGCGGATCGCCCCGGCGGCGGCCAGGAGGGCGCGATTCTTGGTCTCCGGGTCGGCCAGCGCCAGGATCGCGGCGGCGTCGCGGGCCGCCCGGCCCAGCGCCGTCATGGTGCTCTGGAGGTCATCCTGCTTGAGGGCCGCTTCGGCGGGCATCGCTCGAATCTCCAAGTCTTTCAGTCTGTTAGGAAACCACCAGGTCGTCGCGGTGGATCAGCTCCTCGCGGCCACGGTAGCCGAGAACGGCTTCGATTTCACGGCTCTTGTGGCCCATGATGCGGCGCGCATCGGCGGCGGCGTAGGCCGCGAGGCCACGCGCGACCTCCTGGCCGGCGGGGTCGCAGACCACTACCGCGTCGCCGCGGTCGAAGTTGCCCTCCACCGCGGTGACCCCGGCGGGCAGCAGCGACTTGCCGCTGTTCAGCGCCTTCAGGGCGCCGGCATCGACCGTCACCCGGCCGGCGGGCTTCAGGCTGCCGGCGATCCAGCGCTTGCGCGCGGTGCGCGGCTCGACGGTGGCCAGGAACCAGGTGCAGCGCGCGCCGGCATCGACGGCGCTCAGCGGGTGCAGGCGCCGGCCGTTGGCGATCGCCATGCGGCAGCCGGCGGCGGTGGCGATCTTGCCGGCGGGCAGCTTGGTCACCATGCCGCCGGAGGAATAGCCGGTCGGCGCCACGCCGGCCATGGCCTCGATCTCCGGGGTGAGCTCGGCGACCTCGGGAATGAAGGCGGCGGCGGGGTTGCCCCGTGGGTCGGCGGTGTAGAGGCCGTCGATGTCGGACAGCAGCACCAGGGTGTCGGCGCCCAGCATGGCGGCGACGCGGGCGGCCAGGCGGTCGTTGTCGCCGACGCGGATATCGGTGGTCGCCGAATAGTATAAATCGTTGCTGACGGGCAGGGTGCGCAGGAGCAGCAGGGTGGTCAGGGTGGACCGCGCATTCAGGTGGCGGCGGCGCG
>JBHJIR010000139.1:0-36176 GCA_050043265.1 Kiloniellaceae bacterium | reverse complement strand
GCAGGCGGCGCTGCCGGCGTACACCCCGGCGGCGCGGTCGGTCCTCACCGAACGCCGGGCTACCTTGTAAGCGGCGCGGTCGCAGGGTGCCGTACAGTACCCGGGCACCCGCGCCGCGGTCGACTCCCTGAACGCCCAGCTGGCCCGCCAGACCGACCGCCTCGCGGCGCTGGAGCAGGATGTCGCCACGGTGCGCGATCTCGCCGGTGCGCCCTCGGCGGAGGTCACCGACCGTCTCAGCAGCGAGGCCCAGCGGCTCGACGAAATGCTGGCCGCGCAGAGCGAACTGGCCCAGCGCCTCGCCACGGCGGAGGCCGATCTCGACGCGACCCTGGCGGCGCGCGAGGCGGCGCCGGGCAGCCAGGAAACCCTGCTGCTGCTGGCCACGCTGCAGTTGCGCGACGCGCTGCAGGGCTCCGGTCCCTATGCCCAGCCGCTCGCCATGCTGAAGAACCTGGCCAGCCAGGATGCCGCGGTAGGCCCGATCATCGCCCCGCTGGAACGCCGCGCTTCGGCCGGCCTGCCCAGCCTGCGCGATCTGCAGGCCGGTTTCCCGGCGGTCGCCCGCCGCATCGCCGCCATCGAAGTCGGCCAGGAAGGCGAGGGCTGGCCTGCCGGCGTGCTGCGCCGGCTTTCCGAGGCGGTGAACCTCAGGCCGGTCGGCCTGGTCGAGGGCGACGCGCCGACGGCGGTGGCTGCCCGCGCCGAGGTGAAGCTGAACGACGGCGACCTCACCGGGGCGCTGGCTGAGATCGACACCCTGCAGGGTGCGGCCGCCGAAGCGGCGGCAAGCTGGCGTGCCGATGCCGAGGCGCGCCTGGCCGCGAACCGCGCGGTGAACGACCTGGGTGTGCTGGTGTCGCAGCGCTTCTCCGGCATGGCCGGCGGCTGAGCGATGCGCAAAGCGATCGTCTTCGCGGTTCTCGCCGCCGCCGCCATCTTCGCCGCCTACTGGATGGCGCTGCATCCGGGCAACGTCACCATCGACTGGCTGGGCTACCGCATGGAGCCGCCGATCGGCGTGCTGGTGCTGGCGGTGCTGGTCTTTGCCATCATCGTCACCCTGCTGTACCGGGTGATCCGCGCGATTCTGGGGACGCCGCGGCGCATCGGCCGCGCCCTGGAGGCCAGCCGGCGTAAGCGCGGCTACAAGGCCTTGAGCCAGGGCATGGTCGCGGTTGCCGCCGGCGACGCGCAGGAGGCGGCGCGCTGGTCGCGCCGCGCCGACGACCTGCTGGAGGATCCGCCGATTACGCTGCTGCTCTCCGCCCAGGCGGCGCAGCTGAACGGCGACGAGAAAGCGGCGGAGAAATACTTCAACGCCATGCTGGAAAAGCCGGAGACGCGCTTCCTCGGCCTGCGCGGCCTGCTGATGCAGGCGCTGCGCGAGGGCGACCACCAGCGCGCCCTCGGCTACGTGCGCCAGGCCCATGCGATGCGGCCGAAGACGCCCTGGGTGGTGACCAACCTCTTCGAACTGAGCCAGCGCACCGGCGACCTCGACAGCGCCGCCGCGGCGCTGAAGCAGGCGGTGAAGATCAAGGCGCTGGACAAGCCGGCAGCCGGCCACAAGGGCGCCGTCATCACCCTGGCCAAGGCCGAACGCCTGCTGGCGGCGGGCCAGAAGGAGGAGGCCTTCACCCAGGCCCGCCTCGCCGACCGCAGCGATCCCGACCTGCTGGCCGCGGCGCTGCTGCACGCCCGCCTTGCCGTCGAGCGCAAGGCCTGGAAGGAGGCCGCCAAGGTGGTCGAACGCTCCTGGCCGCGCACGCCCAGTGCCGAGCTGGCCGCGCTCTACCGCGATGCCGCGCCGGACGCCAAACCGCTGGAGCAGGTGAAGCGCTTCGTCAAGCTGGCGGCGCGGAACCCCAAGCACCGCGAAAGCCATCTCGCTCTCGCCGAGGCCAGCCTGGAAGCCGGCCTGTGGGGCGAGGTGCGGCGCCATCTCGCCGATCTGGTGACCTTGGCGGGCGAGGACCCGCCGCGCGCCCAGGTCTGCCGCCTGATGGCCCGCCTGGAAGAGGCCGAGCGAAAGGACACCGCCGCCGCGCACCGCTGGCGGGAGCGTGCCGCCGTGGCGCCGCCCGATCCCGCCTGGGTCTGCGATAGCTGCGGCGCCGTGGCGACCCGGTGGAGCGCCAACTGCGGCTCCTGCGCCAGTTTCGACAGCCTCGGCTGGCGCCTGCCGCGCCGGGTCGGCGTGCTTGCCGCCGGCGTGCCCAGCACCGAGCCGCCGCGCATCGCCGTGCAGGCGCCGCCGGCATCCCGTGCCCCAGGTACCCCGGGCACCCCAGGCGCGGAGGGTGGCGGCCAGCACCCCGACCAGCATCCCCTCGGCCAGCAGTCCCCGGGCCTGCCGCGCCTGCCGGAAGTGCCCCCGCTGCCCGGCCCGCCGGACCGGGTGAAACCCGCCGCGGCCAACGCTGGCGATGAAACCCCGAAGCCGAAGCCTCCCGCCGCCAAGCCGAAGGAGGACGACGATGATTCCGACTCCGCGGCGGTCGAAGGCTATATGCCGCCCCGTCCTTCTTAAGGGGATCTTTCCCGAACGGACCTTTTTTAAAGCACCGTTAACCCTGGTTTTAGGCGGAAGCCTTAGCTAGAAGGGGGTGCGCGGTCCTGGTTGTCGGGGCTGCCGCGGGCCTTGCGTCGGACGGCGGCTTCGCTGTAATGTCCGCGCCCAGGAACCGCCGGGTCCGCCTTTCAGTTCAGGCCCCGGCCGCTGTGCCGCCTTAGCTCAGCTGGTAGAGCATCGCATTCGTAATGCGAGGGTCGGGTGTTCAAGTCACCCAGGCGGCACCATTCCTCCCCCCATTTCCGTTCTCACCGAATTGACACCCTCGGGCCCGCGGACCGTTGCGCCGACGCTTTTACGTGCCCCCGGCGCCCGCGCGCTGTCACAGCTTGAAGCAAAGCTGGGCGAACCCGCCGCGCGTTTACCACCTTGAATGGTTTCCGTGTTAGCCCCTTGAGCGTCGCCCCGGTTCGCCCGGCGATGCACAAGGCTCTGGTACGGCTTTATTTTCAGGCAAACGATCGCTTTGCTCGGATGTCCCAGGGTCCTGTCGGTCTCATCAACGCAGGATGTGGGAGTCTCTCCATGACGGTTGTCGCCAACGCCCGCGGCGTGCTGCTTTCCACCAGCGCCGCCTCGCTGCACCACTTCTCCGCCACCCTTGCCGGCCCGCTGCTGGAGGGCACCCCGGACAACGATTCCTTCTGGGGCGACGGCGGCGTCACCGTCATCCTGGCCGGCGGCGCGGGCGACGACATCTACCATCTCTACAGCGCGCGCAATACCGCCCTCGATGACTCCGATGCCGGCATCGACACTGTCGAAACCTGGATGGACTACCGGCTGCCGGCTCACATCGAAAACCTGGTGGTCACCGGCGGCGGCCGCCAGGCGACCGGCAACAGCCTCGACAACATCATCAGCGGCGCGGCGGGCAGCCAGACGCTCGACGGTTCGGCCGGCGACGACGTGCTGATCGGCGGTGCCGGCGCCGACATCTTCGCGGTGTCGCGGGGCGACGGCAGCGACCTCATCCTCGACTTCGCTGCCGAGGACAGCCTGCGGCTGACCGGTTTCGGCTTTTCCAGCTTCGATCAGATCGCCGCGCAGCTGACCCAGGACGGCGACGACACGGTGCTCGATCTCGGCGACGGCGAGATCCTGGTCTTCGCCGACACGGCGGTGGCGGACCTCGGCGCCGAACAGTTCGCGCTGGAACTCGACACCGGCGGCTGGACGCTCACCTTTGCCGACGACTTCGACAGCCTCGACCTCTGGGACGGCGGGAACGGCACCTGGGACTCGAACTTCTGGTGGGGCGATCCGTCCGGCGTCTCGCAGATCGGACAGGACCAGTGGTACATCGACACCGACTACGCGCCGACCGCCGCGGTCAACCCCTTCAGCGTCGCCGACGGCGTGCTCACCATCACCGCCGCCCCGGCCGATGCGGCGATCCAGCCGCTGATCGGCGGCTACGACTACACCTCCGGCCTGCTGACCACCTATCCCACCTTCGCGCAGACCTATGGCTACTTCGAGATCCGCGCCGACATGCCCGAAGACCACGGCGCCTGGCCGGCCTTCTGGCTGCTGCCGGCCGACGGCGCCTGGCCCCCTGAACTGGACGTCATCGAAAAGATCGGACAGACCCCCAACGAACTCATCCTGACCGCGCATTCCAACCAGACCGGCGCCCACGTCATCGATGGGCATCACGCGGATGTCTCCGACAGCGCGGGCTTTCACCGCTTCGGCGTGCTCTGGGGCCCGGAGGAGATTGCCTGGACCTACGACGGCGTGGTGGTCGCCACCACCGACACGCCGGCCGACATGCACGGCGACATGTACATGATCGTCAATCTCGCCCTCGGCGGCATCGCCGGCACGCCCGGCGCCGACCTGGCGGACGGCGCCGAGATGCAGATCGACTATATCCGCGCCTACGCACTGGACGACGTGGCGCTGCCCCCAATCGGTCCTGACGGCGGCGACGACACGCTGATCGGCACGGCGGCGGACGACGTGCTGAGCGGCGGCGCGGGCAACGACTTTATCTTCGGGGACGCCGGCGACGACCTGCTGCTCGGTGGGGCCGGCGACGACACCCTGCGCGGCGGCGGCGGCATCGACAGCTACGACGGCGGCGCGGGCGGCGACACCATCCTGCTCACCGGCGCGCGCGCGGCTTTGACGGTGGACCTCGACGCCGGCACCCTGACGACGGCCAGCGGTCCCGAAACCTTCGTCTCGATCGAGAATATCGTCGGCGGCTTGGGCAACGACACCATCGCGGGCAGTGCCGATGCCAATGCGCTCAGCGGCGGCGACGGCAGGGACCTGCTCATCGGCCGCGGCGGCGACGATCTGCTGAGCGGCGGTGCGGGCGCCGACACCTTCCGCTTCACCCGCCTCGACACGGCCGGCGGCGACGGCCACGACACCGTCGCGGATTTCGCGAAGGCCAGCGACAAGCTCTCGTTTCTCGACGTGATCGATGCCGACGGCGATGGCGACAGCGATCTCGACGACTTGGTTGCGGCGGTCGCGGATGTCAGCGACGGCGGCACTGGCGGTGACGTCACCGTTTCCTTCGGCAACGGCGCCTCGATCACCTTCCTGGGGTCCGGCACCGGCAGCGTCGATGCGCTGACCGATCTGGTGGACGACGCGGCGGCACAAATTCAGGTATCGTGAAGCCGGGCTGGTGAAGTTGGGGGATTAGCGGCCGGCGCCCAGGAAGTCCTCCATCCAGGCGGCGTAGTCGGCGTCGCCGCTGAGGCGTTTCATGGTCTCGGAGGAGGCGACGCCGGCCAGGTCCTTCGGCGGCGTGCCGGCGCGCAGCGCGGCGAGGGTGTCGTAGACCGCCTGCACCGCCGCCATGAAGGGCTGGTGGCCCTGCAGGCAGAGCTTCACACCCATGGATGAAAGGTAGTCTAGATCCATGATCTCCGGCCCGGCGCCGCCCAGGATCAGCGGCAGGGTCACCGCGTTGCGGCAGGCGGCCAGTTGCTCCTTCGTCTTCACGCCGATCAGGAAAATGGCGTCGACCCCGGCGGCCTCGTAGGCGGTGATGCGGCGGATCGCCTCGTCGACGCCGGCGACCGAGACCGCGGAGGTGCGCCCGGCGATTACCAACTGGGGATCGCGCCGCCCGGCCAGCGCCGCGCGCATCTTGCCGGCGCCCTCCTCGACGGAGACCAACTGGGCCTTGCCGGACGCACCGAAGGGCTGCGGCAGCAGGGTATCCTCGATGGACAGGCCCGCAACCCCGGCGGTTTCCAGCTCCTCCACCGTGCGGGTGACGTTCAGGGCGTTGCCGTAGCCGTGATCGGCGTCGACCATCAGCGGCAGCTCGCCGGCCCGGTTGATGCGATGGGCCTGGTCGGCGAACTCGCTGAGGGTCAGCACGATATGGTCGGGGGCGCCCAGCACCGTCAGCGAGGCGACGGAGCCGGCGAACATGCCGGCTTCGAAGCCCAGTTCCGCAGCGATGCGCGCCGAGAGCGGGTCGAAGACGGAGCCGGGATGGACGCAGCGTCCCCCGGCGAAGAGGGTACGAAAGCGCCTGCGGCGCTCGCTCCAGCGCATCGGATGAACCTCCCTGTTACGGCCCCCGCCAGTCGCGGCAGCGGCACTCTCGTCGTGTCTTGATTGAACTCTTGCTGTGGGGACGATTAAAACACATCGCCGCAAGGGCTTATACAGGGGCGCCGCGGCTGCCGGTACCGCCTCTGTGGCTTTGCCCCGGCGGCGGCGCGGTGCTTAAATGCCGGCCGGTCGGGGCGATGCGGAAGCCAAGGGGAACAATGGCAATCGGGTTCAATCTTGCGGCGATGACTCTGGCCGCCACCCTCACCGCCGCCTTGGCCGGCTGCGGCGCCTCGGGCGGCGGCTACGATGATCTGATGACCGAACGCCAGGTCGCCGGCGCCCAGGTGGGCGGCTTCACCATCTGCCACGGCCACGGCTGCCGCCTGCGCAGCGAAATCGGTCTCACCGCGCTGGAATGGGCCCCGGTCGCCGATCTCTTCGCCGAACCGGCGGCGGATGCCCGCAGCGAGCGCAGCCGCATCGCCACCGCCATCGGCATGCTGGAAAATGCCGTGGGGGCCAAGGCCGGCACCGCCGCCGATCTTGGCGGCACCTTCAACGCGATGAGCGGCGACGACCAGTTCGACTGCTATGACGAAACCACCAACACCTCGGTCTACCTGACCCTGCTGGCGCGCGCCGGCTATCTGAAGTGGCACAAGCTGCAAGGCTGGGCCGGGCGCGGCGCCCTGATCGACGGCGCCTGGCCGCACCAGACCGCGGTCGTCATGGAGACCGCCAGCGGCCGGGCCTATGCGGTCGACAGCTGGTTCGAGGATAACGGCCGCGCCGCCCACGTGGTGCCGCTGGAGGCATGGCGCGCCGGCTGGAAGCCGCCCGGCTTCAGCGACACCATCCTCTAGCGTCCGGATCTCCAGCCGTCGGGCTGCTCAGACGCCGCCTTCGACGACCACGACGGAGCCGGTGGCGGTGTTGCGCCGTAACGGCAGGATCTCCTGGTATTCCGGCGAGTTGTAGAAGCGCTCCGCCGCCGCCTTGTCTGGAAATTCCAGGACGATGACGCGCGGTTTGTCGTGGTCGCCTTCCAGGGGGGACGTGGTGCTGCCGCGCACCAGGCAGCGGCCGCCGTAAGCCTCGATCACCGGCGGCGCCGCCTGGCGATAGGCTTCGAAACCCTCCGGATCGGTCACCGTCAGCTGGGCAATAACATAGGCCGGCATAATAGCCTCATCGTTGTTCAAATTCGCAGGTACTGAAATATTGTTGGACAGTATCCTTGCCCGAGGGCGAAAGGTCTATAATCGTTGCATGATAGCGCTGCCCGGCGAGGCATGAACCGGCCGCCGGCACCGGAAAAGATTTCGCGGGAGGAGAAGACAGATGCGCCTGCAGGGAAAGGTCGCCGTGGTTACCGGCGCGGGCTCCGGCTTCGGGGCCGGGATCGCCCGGCTGTTCGCCGCCGAGGGTGGCCGCGTGGTGCTGGCCGACATCGCCGGCGAAGCGGCTGAAGCGGTGGCGGCGGAGCTCGACCGGGCCGGCGGCGCCGCGGTCGGCCTCAAGGCCGACGTGACGGACACGGCCGACGTGGCGGCGATGATGCGCGCCGCGCTGGATACCTACGGGCGCCTCGACATCCTGGTGAACAATGCCGGCGTCGCCCACCGCAACAAGCCGATGACCGAGGTGACCGAAGAGGAATTCGATCGCATCTACGCGGTGAACGTGAAGGCGATCTACCTCTCCGCGCTGGAGGCGATTCCGCTGCTGCGCGCCCAGGGCGGCGGCTGCATCATCAACACCAGTTCCACCGCGGCGCTGCGCCCGCGCCCGGGCCTCACGGTCTACAATTCCTCCAAGGGCGCGGTGAACGTGCTGACCAAGTCGATGGCGGTGGAGCTGGCACCGGACAACATCCGGGTGAACGCGATCTGACCGGAGATCGGCGAGCCCGCGCTGATGGAAACCATCATGGGCGTGGCGGACACTCCGGAAACCCGCAAGTAGTACGAAGCGACGATTCCGCTGGGGCGCTTCTCGACGCCCAAGGACATCGCCCAGGCGGCCACCTTCCTCGCCTCCGACGAAGCCGCCTTCCTCACTGGCGTCACCCTGGAGGTGGACGGCGGCCGTTGCATCTGAACCGTTCCCGGTCGTGCAAAGCAAAAGGCCCGGAACTTTCGCTCCGGGCCTTTCGTGTGTCGCGCTTTCGGCGGCGCTTAGTTGCGGTTGCCGAAGAGCTGCAGCAGGAAGAGGAACATGTTCAGGAAGTCGAGGTAGAGACGCAGCGCGCCCATGATCGACTTCTTGGTCGTCACCTCGCCGCTGTCGGCGGCGTAGTACATGTTCTTGATCTGCTGGGTGTCATAGGCGGTGAGGCCGGCAAAGACCAGCACGCCCACCACCGAGATCACGAAGGCCATCGCCGAGGAGGCGAGGAAGATGTTCACCACCGAGGCGAGGATCAGGCCGATCAGCCCCATGAACAGGAAGCTGCCCATGCCCGACAGGTTCTTCTTCGTGGTGTAGCCGAACAGGCTGAGGCCCGCGAAGGAACCGGCGGTGATGAAGAACACCTTGGCCACCGACTCACCGGTGTAGGCCAGGAAGATGGAGGCCAGCGACAGGCCCATCGCCCCGGCGAAGATCCAGAAGGTGATCTGCGCCGTCGAGGCGGCCATCTTGTTGATGCGCGCCGACAGGAAGAACACGAAGCCGAGCGGCGCCAGCATGATCACCCACTTCAGCGGGCTGCCGTATACGGTCTGGACCAACTCGGGGCTGCGCAGCATCTGGTCGGCCAGCAGGTAGGCCACCAGACCGGTGATGGCCATCGCCACGGTCATGTAGTTGTAGACGCCCAGCATGTACTTGCGCAGGCCCTCGTCGTATTGCGCGGCGCCAGCCTGCGTTTGAGTCTGCGACATGTATCTGCGATCACCGAGAGCCATCAAAGCACCCTTTCGTTGCGATGCGCGACCGGAGGCCACGCTCTGCCCATGAATTCAGCCTCTAATATTGGGGGTTACGGCACCTGAATCAAGCCTATTTCCGCACGAGCGGTGCGTAAATTCTGCTGCGAAATCAAGCGTCTAAATCACAGCCTGCGCCTGTGTATTCGGACGGCAGCGCCTATTCGTTGCGCAGCAGGGGCGCGGCCTTCTGGCCGAGGGCCCGCCAGGTGCCCAGGAATCCGAAGCCGACGGTGATGGCGGTGGCCAGCAGGGCGGTCAGAATCACCGCCTGGGGCAGGAAGACGAAATCGGCCCGCATGATCTCGGTCAGCACCAGCCAGGCGGCCAGGGTGCCGATGCCCGCGGCGATGGTGGCGGTGACCAGGCCGAGCAGGCCGTATTCGAGCAGAAAGGCCTGGGCGATGCTGCGCCGGGTGGCACCCAGCACTTTCAGCACCACGGAGTCATAGACCCGGCGGTGGTGCCCGGCGGCGACCGCCCCGGCCAGCACCAGCACGCCGGCCACCAGGGCGACGGCGGCGATGGCGCGCACGGCGACGGCGATCTGGGCGATCAGCGCGCCGACCTGTTCCAGCGCCTCTTTCACGCGGATCGAGGAGACATTGGTGAAGCGGTCGGTGACGGCGATCTCCAGCGCATCTTCGGTTTCCGCGTCGGCTTTCACCGTGGCGATGTGGCTCTGCGGTGCCTGTTCCAGCAGGCCGGGCGAGAAGATCATCACGAAGTTGATGCTGAGGTTGGCCCAGTCGATCTCGCGCAGGTTGGCGATGGTCACCTCGACGTCGCGGCCCAGGATGTTGATGCTCAGCTTGTCGCCGGGCCCGATGCCCAGGGCGCGGCCGACCTCGTCGTGCAGCGAGACCAGCGGCGGGCCGTCGTAGTCGGCCGGCCACCATTGCCCGGCGGTCAGGTGGTCGTCGGCGCGCGGTTCGCGCATCCAGGTCAGGCCGCGGTCGCCGCGGAACACCCACTGCACGTCGCTGGGAATCTCCAGTTCGCTGGGCGGCACGCCGTTCACCGCGGCGATGCGTCCGCGCAGCATCGGCACCTGGCGCAGTTCGGTAACGCCGGGGAAACTCTCCACAAGGGCGTCGAAGTCGGCGACCTGGTCGGGTTGGATGTCGATGAAATAGAAGCCCGGGGCTTCCTCCGGCAGGCTCTGGCGCACCTGGCGCGACAGGTTGCCCTCGATCAGCGCGATGGTGACCAGGACGGTCAGGCCGAGGCCGAGGGACATGACGACCGAGGCGGGCGGCGCGCCGGGCCGGTAGAGGTTGGTCAGGGCCAGGCGCAGGCCGGGCCGGCGCGGCCGCGGCAGGCGCCGCGCCGCGGCGATGATGCCCAGTGCGGCGAGGCGGAACAGCAACAGCGCGCCGATGGCGCCGATGACGAAGAAGAAGGCGAGGCGGCGGTCGGCGGCGGTGAAGATCGCCAGGGCCGCCAGCAGGCCGCCGGAAACCAGCAGGGCGGGCAGGGTGGCACGCAGCAGTTTACCGGCGGCGCCGGCCCCGCCACCCGCCGGCGCGATAAGGTCGCGGAACAGGCTGGCGGCGGCGACGCTGCGCGCCCGCGCCAGCGGCCACAGCGAGAAGGTGATGGCGGTCAGCACGCCGAAGGCGGCGGCGGTCGCCAGCGGCAGCGGATACAGGCCCAGTTCGGCGCGCCAGCCCAGGGCGTCGCCCAGAATGCCGGCGGCGGCGTAGGTCGCGGCGGCGCCGAGCACCAGGCCGAGCACGATGCCGATGAGGGCGAGTGCCAGGATCTGCGCCATGTAGACCTGGAAGATCAGCCGGCCCGGCGCGCCCAGGCACTTCAGCGTCGCGATGGTCGGCGTCTTGCCGTCCAGGTAGCTGCGCACCGCGTTGCCGACGCCGACGCCGCCCACCAGCAGGGCGGTGAGGCCGACCAGGGTGAGGAACAGCGTCAGACGGTCGATGAAGCGGCCGATACCGGGCGCGGCCTCGGTGGTGTCGCGGATGCGCCAGCCCGCTTCGGGGAAGGTCTCGGTCAGGGCCGCGCGCATGGCCTGCGGCGTGGCGCCGGGGTCGAGGCGCAGGCGGTAGTGGTACTGGATCAGGCTGCCCGGCTGCACCAGACCGGTCTCGGGCAGGCTGTCGCGGGCGACCATGAAGGTCGGCCCCAGGGTGAAGGCGCGCGAGGTCCGGTCCGGCTCGCGCTCCAGCACCGCGGTGACGCGGTAGTCGATGTCGCCCACGCGCACCAGGGCGCCGGGCTCGATGTTCAGCCGGCGCAGCAGGCTGCCGTCGATGGCGGCGCCCCAATGAACGCCGTCGGGGCCGGCGCGTTTGGCCAGCGTGGTTTCCAGGTTACCCGCCGGGGTGATCTCGGCGCTGCCGAACAGCGGGTAGAGGCTGTCGACGGCGCGCAGTTCGACCAGCACGCGGCGGCTGTCTTCCTCCGTACCGCGCGCCATGGCGCGCATCTCGGCGACGCGGGAGACCTCGGCGCGGCTGTCGAGAAAGGCCTGCTGCTCGGGGGTCGCCGCCACATGGGTCAGGCGCAGGTCCATGTCGCCGCCCAGCAGGACGCGGCCGTCGCGCTGCAGGCCGGTCAGCAGGGATTCGGACACCGAGCCGACGCCGGCGATGGCGGTGACGCCCAGGGTCAGGCAGGCCAGGAAGATGCGGAAACCCCTGAGGCCGCCGCGCAGTTCGCGGCGGGCAAGGCGCAGGGCCAGCGGCCAGCGGCCCCCGAAGCCGGACGCGCCGGACGCGCCGGCCTGGGCCGTGGTGCTCACAGCCCGGACACGCTGCTGGCCGTTACATCCCCGGCCATCACGTCGCCATTGGTCACGTCATCCACGATCAGGCCGTCGAGCAGCTTGACCGACCGGGCGCAGCGGGCGGCCAGCTGCGGGTCGTGGGTGATCAGCAGCAGGGTGGTGCCGTGTTCGGCCTGCAGCCGGAACAGCAGTTCGATGATCTGCTGGCCGGTCTCGCCGTCCAGGTTGCCGGTCGGCTCGTCGGCCAGCAGCAGGTCGGGGGCGGCGGCAAAGGCGCGGGCCAGCGCCGTGCGCTGCTGTTCGCCGCCGGACAGCTGGCCCGGGTAATGGGTCAGGCGGTGCCCCAGGCCCACCGATTCCAGGCACTCGGCCGCGCGCGCGAAGGCGTCGCGGCGGCCGGCGAACTCCAGCGGGATGGCGACGTTTTCCAGCGCCGTCATGGTCGGCACCAGATGGAAGTCCTGGAACACGATGCCGACGGAATCGCGACGGAAGCGGGCCAGCGAGTCCTCGTCCAGGCCGTCGAAGCGGGTGCCGCCGACGGTGACCTCGCCCTTGCTGGCGCGCTCCAGCCCGGCGATGATCATCATCATCGAGGATTTGCCGGAGCCCGAAGGGCCGACCACGCTGACCGTCTCGCCGCGGCCGATCGCCAGGTCGAGGCCGCGCAGAATGTGCACCGGCCCGGCGGCCGAGGGCAGCGTCAGCTCGACACCGGCCAGCTCAATCATGGCGTTGGGCATGGCGTTGGGCCCTGGCTGGGACGTGGCCCCGGCCGTGTCGCGGGACGTCTCGGGGGCGGTCGCTTGGTCGCGCGGGTTCATGATTCGCTTTTTGTTGTAAGGCCTTGATGCCATATGGCCCGTTTGGCGGACTTTTCAACGCGGTAGAGGCGTCCCCGGAGGGCCGGGCCGGCTTGATCCCCGGGCGCTAAGCCCTTACGTCTTGAAGACGCTCGATTCTCCCTCGCAAGGCGCCACGGCGGGCGGCGCCCTTCCCACATCAGGCTGACGGATGCGCATTTCCCGACATTTCAGGGCTTTACGAAGGATCGGCCAGGGCCTGACGTCTGCCCTGATGCCCGCCCTGATGCTCGCCCCGATCCTCGCCGGGGCGGCGGCTGGGTTGGCGGCGGGTACGGCGGCGGCGGAGCCGGTGCGCCTGATGGCCTTCGGCGACAGCCTGACCCATGGCTACGGCCTGTCGCCGGGCGATACCTTTCCGGAGCAGTTGGAGGCGGCGCTGCGCGCCGACGGCCTGGACGTGACGGTGATCACTGCCGGCAATTCCGGCGACACCACCGCCGGCGGCCGGGCGCGGCTCGACTGGGCGCTGGCCGACGACCCCGAAGCGGTGATCCTGGAACTGGGCGCCAACGCCGGCCTGCGCGGGCTCGATCCGGCGGCGACCTACGACAACCTCGACGCCATCATGGCGCGGCTGACCGGCGAAGACCTGCCGGTGCTGATCGCCGGCATGCTGGCGCCGCCCAACCTGGGGCGTGAATACGGCGAGGCTTTCAACGCGGTCTTCCCGCGCCTCGCCAAGAAATACGATCAGCCGTTTTACCCCTTCTTCCTGGACGGCGTTGCCCTCGATCCGGCGCTGAACCAGGCCGATGGGATCCACCCCAATGCCGCCGGCGTGGCGGAGATCGTCGCCCGCATCAAGCCTCACGTCGTCCGCCTGCTGGAGGCCAAGTCCCTTGCAGAGCGTTCGGGCGCAGAGCGTTCGGGCGCGGAGCGGCCGGGCGCCGGCAACTAGGACAGGACCCAGGCGGCATGACCCTCACCTCCAGCCTGGAATGCGGCGCCCAGCGCGCCGGCCGCTACAAGGCGGCCCACGCCGCGTTGGAGGAAACCGAGGCGGCCGACCCCGGGCAATCCCCCGGACAATCCCCCGGACAATCCCCGGGACAATCCTGGGCGGCCGTTGCCAAGGGCTGCCTGGAGGCGCTCGGCGATCTGCCGGAGGGCGCCAACCTGGGCTTCCTCTACGCTACCGACGCTCTGGCCGACGATCTCGGCTCCATCGTCACCTTCCTGCGCGAACGCACCGGCATTCCCCGCTGGGTCGGCACCGTCGGGCTCGGCGTGGTGGCCAGCGGTGTCGAATACTACGACCGGCCGGCGCTGTCGCTGCTGGTGGCGGCGCTGCCGGACGACGCCTTCCGCGCCTTTGCCCCGGTCACCGCCGCCCCCGGCGACGGCGGCCTGCAGGCTTTCACCGCGGCGCACGGCGACTGGATCGCGCAGCACCGGCCGATCCTGGGCGTGGTGCACGGCGACCCGCGCAATACGGCGATCATCGACATTGTCGAGGGCGTGGCGGCGGCGACCTCGGCCTTCCTGGTCGGCGGCCTCACCGCGTCGGAACACAGCCTGCCCCAGGTGGCGGGCGATCTCGGATCCGGACTTCTCGAATCGGGCGTTCTGGCCGAAGGCGGCCTTTCCGGCGTGCTGCTCAGTTCCGAGCAGATGGTGGTGGCCGGGCTCTCCCAGGGCTGCTCCCTGATCGGCGAAGAACATGTGATCACCGCGGTCGAAGGACCGGGCGTGATCGAGAGTGTCGACGGACGTCCGGTGCTGGAGGTGCTGCGCGAGGAAGTCGGCGAACTGCTGGCCCGCGACCTCAGCCGCATCGCCGGCTACATCTTCGCTGCTTTGCCGATCACCGGCAGCGATACCGGCGACTATCTGGTGCGCAACCTGATCGGCATCGACCCGGCACGCGGCCTGCTGCAGATCGGTGCCGATCTGCGGCCCGGCGAGCGCCTGCGGGTCTGCCGCCGCGACCATCAGACGGCGAAGGCCGACCTGAAACGCATGCTGGAGGATCTGCGCGAACGCGCCGGCGGGGCGCCGCGCGGGGCGCTCTACTTCTCCTGCGTGGCGCGCGGTCGTCACCTCTTCGGGCCGCAGTCCGAAGAGCTGCAGCTGATTCGCGAGGCCTTCGGCGACATGCCGCTCACCGGATTCTTCGCCAACGGTGAAATCTGCAACAACCGGCTCTACGGCTACACCGGCGTGCTCACGCTGCTGCTCTAGGGATGAGATTCGATCTGCCGCCGCCTCGCGATCGGCTCGCGGGGTCGGGCGGCCTTTTTGCTTGGAGAGAGAACCATGGAATACCGTCCGCTCGGGCGCAGCGACATCAAGGTCAGCACCGTCTGCCTGGGCAGCATGACCTGGGGCCAGCAGAACACCCAGGAAGAAGGCTTCGCGCAGATGGACTACGCCCTCGACCAGGGCGTGAACTTCATCGACACCGCCGAGATGTATCCGATCGCCACCAGGGCGGAGACCTACGGCCGCACCGAGGAGATCATCGGCAACTGGATGGCCGCCCGCGGCAGCCGCGACAAGGTGGTGATCGCCACCAAGATCGTCGGCCCCAACGCGGGGCGCTTTCCCTACATCCGCGGCGGCGAGACCCGCTTCAACAAGGCACACATCGAAGCGGCGGTGGACGCCAGCCTGCAGCGCCTGAAGACCGACTATATCGATCTCTATCAGCTGCATTGGCCGGACCGCGCCACCAACGACTTCGGCACGCTGGCCTACACTCATGAGGATGCGGCGGAAGAGACCGCGGTGGACGAGACCCTCGCGGCGCTCGACGCGGTGGTGAAGGCCGGCAAGGTCCGCCAGGTCGGCCTGTCCAACGAGAACCCCTGGGGCGTCATGCGTTTCGTCGCCGGCGCCGAGCAGGGCCGCGGGCCGCGCGTCGTCTCGGTGCAGCATCCCTACAGCCTGCTGCACCGCAGCTTCGAGACCCGCCTGGGCGAGGTGGCGATCCGCGAGGCCGTCGGCCTGCTGGCCTATGCGCCGCTGGCCGCCGGCACGCTGACCGGCAAGTATCTGGACGGCCAGCGGCCGTCCGGCGCGCGGCGCACCCTGTGGCCGGACAACCGGCGCTACCAGGGCCCGCAGGCCGACAAGGCGACGGCGGCCTACGTGGGGTTGGCGAAGGATCACGGGCTCGACCCGGCGCACCTGGCGCTGGCCTTCGTGCTGCGCCAGCGCTTCCTCACCGCCGCCATCATTGGCGCCACCGATATGGCACAATTGAAGACCGACATCGGGGCTGCCAAAATCACCCTGACCGACGAAACGCTGGCCGCCCTGGAGGACATCCACAAGCTCTACACCTATCCCTGTCCGTGACCTCTTAGCCGGTGCCCGCCGGCATCCGTTTCCCGTGATCGACAGACCCGATCTTTCGCCATGCGTCTCTTCGTTGCCCTTTCCCTGCCCGATACCGTGCGCGAGCGCCTCTGCGGCCTGTGCAGCGGCCTGCCCGGCGCCCGCTGGGTGGCGCCGGAAAGCCTCCATCTGACCCTGCGGTTCATCGGCGAGGTCGACGGCGGCGTTGCCGAGGACATCGATGCCGCGCTTTCCGGCATCCATTGCCCGCGCTTTTCGCTCACCCTCGCCGGGGTCGGCGACTTCGGCGACGGGCGCCGCCTGCGCTCGGTCTGGGTCGGGGTCGAGGCCAACGAGGTGCTGGAGCGCCTGCAGGCCAAGGTGGAGCAGGCGGTGCGGCGCGCCGGCCAGCCCCCGGAAAAGCGCAAGTTCAAGCCGCATGTGACCCTGGCGCGCTTCAAGTCGCACCCGGGCGGACGGCTGGAGGACTACTTCGCCGAGCGCGCGCTGTTCCGCTGCCCGCCCTTCCCGGTGACCGGTTTCACGCTCTATTCCAGCTATCTGGCCCACGAGGGCGCGATCTATTCGCCGGAGGCGGTGTACCCTCTGGACTGAAGCTGTTACCCCCGGACTTACCGCCCTTCCAGACTCATCGCCCCCAGGGCGGCGCCGTCGGGGCGCCTTGGCGGTGCGGCCGGCCGGGCCGTGTAGGCGTCGATGAACCAGACGACGGCATCGACGACGTCGTCCTCGTTGCCGTGGAGCTGGTGATGGGTCCCGGTGCCGCAGGGCAGGGGCCCGTCGTTCTCTCCGCCGGTGAAGAACATCGCCGCCGCGTGGGGCGAGGCGGTGGCGGCGTTGGCGAGCTGTGCCGCGCCGGACGGCGGCGATCCCAGGCAGGCAGCGTCGCGATGCGCGACCGCCAGCAGCGGCACCGTGATGCGCGCGATCCCGGGCAGCTCCCCGATCGGCGTGCCGTTGGGCGGGGTGGTGGAACTCGACACCAGCACCACGCCGCCGATGTCTTTGCTGCGGTGCATGGCATAGCTGGCCGCCGAGCGCGTGCCGTTGCTGACGCCCAGGATCCACACCGGCAGGCCGTAGTCCCGCTTCAGCGCCGCGACGACACCGTCGATGTCGGCGATGTGTCTCGCCGACTCCCGGAAGCGGGGATCGAGGCCGCCGCGAAAGCCGCTTTTGTCGGCCGGCGCGTCCATCAGGACGGCGCCGATCCCGTGCGGCGGAAAACGGTCGAAGACGCGGTGGGCGAAACCCTGGTAGCCGCGCTGCAGCAGGCCCTGCGCGCCCTCGAACAGCAGCAGCACGGCCCGGGCGTCCGCCGGCACCTCGGCCAGGATCCGCACGGTGGTTGCCGCGCGCGTGTGGATCTCCTGTTCGCGTGCGCCGGCGGGGCAGGGGCGGCAGAGGGCGAGGCTCAGCGTCAGCAGTACCGCCGCCACCGCGGCCGATCGCGCGCCGGCGCTGACGGCGCGTGCTGCTGGATGTGGATTCCCCGTCATGACGGCATCGCCCTCGCGGACTGTGCTGCTCCCGCGCAATCCTAAGCGTTATAACTAGAGATAGTCCAGGGAAGCGCCTGCGTCGTCTTCAGGGGGTGGCCCCTAAGACGTTGGCCCCATCGGCCCCGGCACCGGCTGCACCGGCTTGGGCTTGCGGGTCTCGCGGTGCAGGATGTAGAGCCCGCTGGCAACCAGCAGGCTGGCGCCGATCCAGACGTTGGGGCCGGGGATGTCGTTCCACAGCAGCCAGCCGAAGATCACGCCCCACAGCAGCACCGAATAGTCGAACGGCGCGATCACCGCGGCCGGGGCATGGCGGTAACCCTGGGTGATCAGCGCGGCGCCCAGGGTGCCGATGATGCCCATCAGGAGGAAGGTGCCGGTATCCGGCAGGGTCGGCGTCTGCCAGTCCGGGGGAATCATCACCGCCATGGCCAGGACGGCGCCCAGGGAGGGCCAGAACATGATCGTCGGGGTCGACAGGCTGCGCGTCAGTTTGCGCCCCAGCAGCATGGCCAGGGCGTAGGAGAGGGCGGCCCCCAGTGGCAGCAGCGCGGCAGGCTGGAAGCTGTCGGTGCCGGGCTGCACCACCACCAGGACGCCGATGAAGCCGACGATGACCGCGGCCCAGCGCCGCAGGCCGACATGCTCGCCCAGCATCGGCACGGACAGGCCGGTGACGAACAGCGGCGCGGCGAAGGCGATGGCGAAGGCATCGGCCAGCGGCAGATAGCGCAGGCCGGAGAAGAACAGGAAGGCGGCGCCGATATTGGTGACGGTGCGCAGCAGCAGCAGGACGGGCTGGCGCGGGCGCAGGGTCGCCAGGCCGCCGCGCGATACCAGGACGAAGGCCAGGACCGCCACGGCGCCGATGCCGTTGCGCACCAGCACCAGTTGGCTGATGGCATAACCGGCACCCAGCAGCTTGGCGCAGGTGTCCATGATCGCCATGCCGAACATGCCGGCCACGGCACAGGCGATGCCGAAGCCAATGCGCTCCACGGTGGTGGGGCCAGCGCCTGTCGCCGGGCCGGCAGCCGCTTCTGTGGTGGACTGGGGCATGCCCCTGTCTAGCCGTAGCGGCGCAGAATGTCCTGCGCCATTTCGGTATAGGGGCTGCCCACGATCCGGGTATGTACCAGCAGCGGGAAGAGGTTGTAGACGTCGCGCCGTCCCTCGGCGTAGCCCGGCCGCAGCGGCCGCAGCTCCCGGTAACGCCGGTGAAAAGCCGGGCCGAAGGTCGACAGCAGTTCGATGTAGGCGATCTCGACCTCCGGGTCGGCGAAATACAGCGCCGGGTCGATGAAGGCGGCGATGCGGCCCCTGGCGCTACCCGTGCCGTACAGCACGTTGCCGGACCACACATCGCCGTGCACCAGGCCCGGGGCCGGCGGCGCGTCGATGAAATCCTCCAGCCGGGCGCAGAAGCGCTCCAGGGCGCGGTGGCTTTCCGCCGGCAGCCGCCCAGACTCACGGGCGATGCGGCCCATCACCAGCAGGCGCTGGTCGCGGTAGAAGCCGCACCAGTCGTCGCTCCAGGGGTTGGGCTGGGGCAGCGCGCCGATCACCGTGTCGCGCTCGAAGCCGAAGGCCGGGGCGCGCACCGCGTGCAGCGCGGCCAGCCGCTCGGCGGCGTCCTCTTCGGCGGCGCGGCTGTGGCCGCCCGCGGTCTTCCCCGTGTTGCCCCCCGCGTTGCCCCCCGTGTTTTCGACGTAGTCCATCAGCAGCAGGGTATCGCTGACGTGGTGCGTGGCCGGCACCGGCAGGGCGGTGTGCGCGGCCAGGTAGTCCAGCATGAAGCCCTCGACGGCGAGGCCGCCTTGCCGCGCCACCTTGGCCACCAGGGGCGGTCGGCTGTCGAAATCCAGGCGGTAGACCTCGGCGATGCAGCCGCCGAACAGCGGCGTGGCCTGCCGCGGCGTGGCGCCGCAGGCCGCCAGGACGGCATCGTGCAGGCTCATGCCGGCCCGCGGAGGCTGCCTTGCAGGTGGGCGATCCAGGACGGCACCGCCGCTTCGATGACATCGAACATGGCGGCGTAATCGGCGTCGCCGCCGTAGTAGGGGTCGGCCACCTCGGCGCCAGCCCCCTTGGCCCCAGCGGGCGGCATCAGGTCCAGAAACAGGCGTACGCTGGCTTTGGCGCCGGCCGGCTGCAGGGCGCTCAGGCGGTCCAGGTGGCCGCGGTCCATCACGAGGATCAGGTCGAAGGCGTCGAAATCCGCCGCCGTGATCTGGCGCGCCCGCAGCGGCGACAGGTCATAGCCGCGCTGGGCGCCCAGGCGCATCGCCGGGTCCGAGGGCGGCTCGCCGATGTGGTAGTCGGCGGTGCCGGCGGAATCGACCTCGACCAGGTCGCCCAGGCCGGCAGCGGCCAGGTGGTCGCGCAGGATCACCTCGGCGCTGGGCGAGCGGCAGATGTTGCCGGTGCAGACGGTCAGAATCTTGAACGGCACGTCATCCCCCTGAAGCTCGATGTCGAAGACTTTGGTAGTGTTTCTCGACGGTTGGTTTCGTCTATCATCGCCCCTGGTTTCACGCAACTGCGCGCCGAGGCGCGGCATTCCAGGGATCGGACCCGTCGAGCGGCCCCGACTGACGTCAATGAAAAGCCGGCGCATCGTCATCCTGACCGGGGCGGGGATCTCCAAGGAGTCGGGCCTCGACACCTTCCGCGACCCGGACGGGCTGTGGGCGCGCGTGCGCATCGAGGATGTCGCGACGCCGGAGGCCTTCGCCCGCGCTCCGGACCGCGTGCACGCCTTCTACAACCACCGCCGCGACACCCTGCTGTCGGCCGGGATCGTGCCCCACGCGGCCCATGCCGCCCTGGCCCGCCTGGAGGCGGAATGGCCGGGCGAGCTGCTGCTGGTGACGCAGAACATCGACGACCTGCACGAGCGTGCCGGCTCCAGGAATCTCATCCACATGCACGGCGAGCTGCTGAAGGCGCGCTGCCTGGTCTGCGGCGGCATCAGCCCCTGGCGCGAGCCGATGACCCGCGACAGCCTCTGTCCCGCCTGCGGTGCCGAGGGCACCCTGCGCGTCCACGTGGTGTGGTTCGGCGAGATGCCGCTGGAGATGGATCGCATCTACCAGGCGCTGGGCGACTGCGATCTCTTCGTCTCCATCGGCACCTCGGGCAACGTCTACCCGGCGGCCGGTTTCGTCGCCGAGGTGCGCGCGGGCGGCCAGGCCCATACCGTCGAGCTGAACCTGGAGCCCTCGGAGGGCTTTTCCGCCTTCGACGAATATCACCACGGCCCGGCGACCGCCGAGGTGCCGGCCTTCGTCGCGCGTATCCTTGCCGATGGCTGGTAAAGCGGCAAAGCCGGCGCGTGATCTGCAGAGGATCGAGGCAGAGGCCCGCGCCTGCCGCCTCTGCGAGGCGCATCTGCCTTTGGGGCCGCGTCCGGTGCTGCGGGCGGCCGCTGCGGCGCGGCTGATGATCGTCGGCCAGGCGCCGGGCACCCGGGTGCACGAGACCGGCATCCCCTGGAACGACCGCTCCGGCGACCGCCTGCGCGACTGGCTGCAGATCCCGGCCGAGGTGTTCTACGACGAGGCCCGGGTCGCCATCGTGCCGATGGGCTTTTGCTATCCCGGCGTCGATGCCAAGGGCGGCGACAAGCCGCCGCGCCCGGAATGTGCGCCGCAATGGCATCCGCCGCTGCGCGCCGCGCTGCCCAACGTGGAGCTCACCTTGCTGGTCGGCATGTATGCCCAGGCGCACTACCTGGGCAAGCGGCGGCAGAAAACGCTGACCGAGACCGTGCGCCACGGACGCGCCTATCTGCCCGACTTCCTGCCGCTGCCGCACCCGAGCTGGCGCAACACCGCGTGGCTGAAAAAGCACCCGTGGTTCGAGACCGACCTGCTGCCGGTGTTGCGGAAGCGCGTGAAGACGCTGGTGGGGTGAGTGCGCTTGCCCTGGATGCTCGGGACAAGCCCGAGCATGACAATCAAGCAAGATCGCACCGTCCGCGCCCCTTCTCAAACTGTCACCCTCGGACTTGTTCCGAGGGTCCACAGTGCCGTCGACCGATGGCGCGGGCCTGTGTTCAGTCTTTGCGCGTCACCAGGTAGGCACAGCGGCGCGCGCCGGCCAGGATGTGATCGATGCGTTTCACCTCGTGCTCGCGGCCCAGCGCCTTGCGGAACACGTCCAGCTCCATGTTGCAGAGGTTGGTGCAGGCGGCAGCGGCCGAGCACACCGGGCAATGGTTCTCGATCAGCAGGTAGCCGCCGTTGGTCTTCTGCACCTCGGCCATGTAGCCCTCCTCGGTGCGGATCGCCGCCAGCGCCTGCAGCTTCTTGGGCAGGCTCGGCTGTTTGTCGATGCGGGCCTTGTAGCCGGCGGTCTGTTCCTTGGCGCGGATCTTCAGCAGCTTGTCGAGGCCCGCGTCGCCGAAGGCCTGCTTCATGGAATGGATCAGGCCGACGGTGAATTCCGCATGGCCGTCGGGGAAAAAGCGGTCGGCCGCGGGGGTCAGCGCCCACAGCTTCGCCGGCCGGCCGAGCGCCTTGCTGCCGGGGGGGCGGGCCTCGGCCTCGTGGGTCACCAGGCCCTCGCCCTCCAGGTCATAGAGATGCTGGCGCACCGCCATGGCGGAAATACCCAACCGGCGCGCCAGGCTGGCCGCGTCCTGCGGGCCGTCCTGCTTCAGGTTGTCGATGATGGCGCGGCGGGTGCGCTTTTCCGCCGGAACGAGGGTGCGGCTGCTCATGGATGGTTTCTAAAGATTTTTCTTGAGAAAGACAAGAGCCAGGGATAGGCTTTTCGAAAGAAAATTCTTTCAGAAGTAAAGATCGGGAAATCCGCCATGGCCCTGCCCCGGGAAACCGCGCCGACGCTGGTCCGCGTCGCTCCGCTGGAGACGCTGCTGAAGAAAGGCCGCCATCTGTTCAAGAGCGACGGCAAGCAGATCGCGGTCTTCGCCGGCGACGGCGGCATTTTCGCCTGCAACAACCGCTGCCCCCACGAGGGCTATCCGTTGATGGAGGGGTCGCTGGCCCAGGGCGCGCAGGGGGACTGCGTGCTGACCTGCAACTGGCACAACTGGAAATTCGATCTGGCCAGCGGCGAGACGCTGGTCGGCGGCGACAGGCTGCGGCGCTACCCGGTGGAAATCGTCGACGGCGACGTCTGGGTCGACGTCGCCGATCCGCCGGCGGAGGACGTCGCCGCCGCGGCGCTGGACAGCCTGCGCGCCTCGTTCCGCCGTCACGAGTACGACCGCATGGCGCGCGAGATCTCCCGCCTGCACAAGGCCGGCGCCGATCCGCTGGACGCCGTGCGCGCCGCCTTTGCCTGGACCGCCGATCGTTTCGAGTTCGGCTGCACCCATGCCCAGGCCGGCGCCGCCGACTGGCTGGCGATCCGTGACGTCTATGCGACCAGCGAACAGGCAAAGCTGGTGCCCCTGGTCGAGGTCGTCGGCCACCTCGCCTGGGATAGTCTGCGCGAGCCGTCCTATCCCTATCCCGACGGGCAGCGCCCTTATGCCGCCGCCGCCCTGGTCGCCGCCATCGAGGCGGAGGACGAAGCCGCCGCCGTCGCCCTGCTGCGCGGCGCGCTGGCGGCGGGCCTCACCTTCCGCGATCTGGAAGAACCCCTCGCCGAGGCGGCCTTGGCGCACTACAACGACTTCGGCCATTCCCTCATCTACGTGCAGAAGACCGGCGAGTTGATCGACCGCCTGGGGCCGGACAGTGCCGAACCGCTGTTGCTCTGCCTGCTGCGCGCCCTGATCTATGCCACGCGCGAGGATCTCATTCCGGAATTCCGCGCCTACGCGCCGGCTTTGGCGCAGTGGGACGGCCAGGGCAGTGCCCCGATCGATGCTGGGGATCTGCTGGGCCTGCCCGTCGCCAAGGTGCTGGCGCGGGCGAATGCCGCCTCGGGCGACATCCCGGCGCTCTACGATGCGCTCCTCGGCGCGGCGAGCTGGCAGTTCCTGCACTACGACATGACGCTGATGCAGGCCGTCGACAAGCCGGTGTCGCACAACGTGAACTGGCTGGACTTCACCCACGCCATCACCTTCGGCCACGCGGTGCGCGACGTCTGCACGCGCTATCCGCGGCTGTGGCCCCAGGGTCTGCTGCAGATCGCCTGCTTCGTCGGCCGCAACGCCGGCTTCGTCGACAAGGGTGTCGATGCGGCGCGCTGGCAGGTCGACGACGGCGGCGCCTTTCTCGACACCGGGCTCGCCGGCCTGCTCGATCACGACCAGCAGGAATACATCGTCTCCATTCACGTGGTGAAGCTGCTGTCGGCGGCCAAGGCGGAGATCGCGGCGGCATCCGCTGGGCCGGGTCAGGCGCCCGCCTGGGTCCCTGTGCTGCTGGCGGCGCTGAACCGTTTTCTCAACGAGCCGCTGCGCCGCAAGCATCCGCTGCGCGTCGCCCATCAAGCGATGGGCTTTGTCGCCGCGGAAGGTTAAGCTGAGGCCAAGAGAGAAAATCGAGGAGACCGTTCATGTGCCTGTTTCGCCGCCTCTTCACCCCCAGGATCCTGTTGCAGAGCATTTCTCTGCGCGGTCTGCGCAGCCGCCACCTGCAGAATACCCTGCCGCCGGTGCCGCGGCTCGGCTGCTGCTTCTGCGGCGCCTGACGCCCGCGCCTGACCCCGGGGCCTGAACCGGGGGCCTGAACCGGGGCGCCAAAAGAGAAACGGCCCGCCGGGAAGGCGGGCCGTTTTCGTGTTCGCCGTGCGGCGCGGTCTGCTGGACGCGGTCTGCCAGATGCGGTCTGCTAGACGGCGCGCGCGATGCGGTCCATGTCGTCGTCGGAGAAGCCGAAGTGGTGGCCGATCTCGTGGACCAGCACGTGCTTGACGACCTCGGCCAGGTCCTCGCCGCTGTCGCACCAGTAGTCCAGGATCGGGCGGCGGTAGAGGTAGATCATGTCGAGGTCTTCCGCCGTGTCGTAGGTCGACTTGCGCAGCAGATCGACGCCGCGGTAAAGGCCCAGCAGGTCGAAGGGCGACTCGCAGTCCATCTCTTCCAGCGTGTCGTCATCCGGGAAGTCGAGCACGCGAATAACCACGTTGCCCAGGGCCTGGCGCAGCTCTTCCGGGATCTCGGCATAAGCCTCCCGGGCCAGCGCTTCCAGGTGCTGGGTTTCTGGCGGTGTCGTGAAGCGCCCGACATCGTGCATTTGAGCCATAACCGTTCCCATTCGCCTAATCTTGGGGTCACCCTAGCCTGCCTTGACCGGCAGGCCAAGCACAGTAACCTCCAGTTAACCTTACTTGAACGGATTCCATTTCCGAGGAGGATTTATGGCGGAAAGGTTAAGCGATGCGGTCCGCGGCGCCCTGTCGGAGACGCTGCCCGGATGGGCTCCGGTGGAGGGCCGCGACGCCCTAAAAAAGACATTCCAGTTCAAGTCGTTCAGCCAGGCCTGGGGCTTCATGACGCGGGTTGCTTTGGCGGCGGAAAAACTCAACCACCACCCGGAATGGTTCAACGTCTACAACCGTGTCGAGATCACCCTGACCACCCACGACTGCGACGGCCTCTCCGACCTCGACGTGACCCTGGCCAAGCGGATCGACAGCTACGCGGCGTGAACCGGGGACGTCCTTCGAGACGGGCGAGACGGGCCTGCCGGCCGGTCTCGAAGGGTGCGGCCAGACAGGCCGATCAACCGGCGACTCACACGGGCCGGTCGCCCAGGGCCGTGGTGCGGTGCATGATGCGGACCTGGCTTTCGTCGTAGTCGCGCACCGCGTAGTGCATGGCCGCGCGGTTGTCCCACATGATCACGTCGCGTTGGCGCCAGCGGTGGCGGTAGACGTTTTCCGGCCGGGTCGCCTCGGCCGCCAGGAAGTCCAGCAGCGGTCGGCTCTCCGCGGCGGTCATGCCCTCGAAGCGTTCGGTGAACCAGGGATTGACGTATAGCGCCAGCTTGCCGCTGCCCGGGTGGGTGCGCACCACCGGATGAACCACCGGGTCGGGCACCTGGGCGATCGGGCTGGCGTTGTTGTCGCCGGCATTGTTGCGGGCGGCCAGGCCGGCGGCGGAGTGCAGCGCCCGCAGCGGGCGCAGCATCTGCTGCAGCGCCGGCGAGAGCCTGGCGTAGGCCGCGGCCATGTTGCAGAACAGGGTGTCGCCGTAGCCTTCGGGCACCTGCAGGCCATACAGCACGGAGCCCAGCGGCGGCCGCTCCCAGAACGAGATGTCGCTGTGCCAGATGTCGTTGCGGGCGCCGCGGGTGCCCGGCTTGTTCACCAGCACCAGCACCTCCGGCTGGTCGGGCAGGCCGGGGCGCGAGCGCAGGGGGTGCTCCTCCACCGGTCCGAAGCGCGCGGTGAAGGCGACCTGCTGGGCCGGTGTCCAGGTCTGGTCCGGGAAGACCAGCACGATGTGTTCGTGGAAGGCCGCCTCGATCTCGGCGAACAGGGCGTCGTCCAGCGGCCTGGACAGGTCGACCCCGGCGATCTCGGCGCCCAGGGCGCCGCACAGCGGCTTCGGATCGATCAGCGTGTAGTCGTGATCGTAATGGGGCCCCTGGGATCCTCGGGGTGTGGCGCCTTGCGGCGCGGCGTCGCCCGGCATGGCATTTCCTCCGGAACTTTTTTTGTTTGTTCCGGGAAGTCTAGCGCCGCCGGGGCAGGGCCGTGAAGTCCCCACAAAACCCTGACCCTCTCCCCTTGCGGGAGAGGGGACGAGGATTGCAGAACTTTCGCCAGATCCTCGGCTGTCGTCCCGGGGCTTGACCCCGGGACCCATTGGCGCGGGAAACTGGTGACGCCCTATGGCCTTTGCTTCGGCTGGGCGTCGAGGGCATTGGGTCCCGGCAACAAGTGCCGGGACGACAATGGTATTTGGAATGGTATTGGGGGCCAGGACGGCGGGTGCCGTCGGTTCCCTACGGCATCCGCCCCTACTGCATCCTCATGGCGCCATCCAGGCGGATGGTATCGGCGTTCAGCATGACGTTGTCGCAGATGTGCATGACCAGCTTGGCGTATTCCGCCGGGGTGCCGAAGCGGTGCGGGAAGGGCACCTGGCCGGCCAGGTTGTCCTGCACTTCCTGGGGCATGTTCAGCAGCAGCGGGGTGCCGATCAGGCCCGGCGCGATGGTCAGCACGCGCACGCCCATCTTGGCGAACTCGCGGGCCGCCGGCAGCATCATGCCGATGATCCCGGCCTTGGAGGCGGCGTAGGCGGCCTGGCCCAGCTGGCCCTCGCTGGCGGCGATGGAGGCGGTGGAGATGCTCACGCCGCGCTCGCCGTCGTCGTTCAGCGGGTCGCCCGCCAGCATGTCGGCCGCAGCCAGGCGCAGCAGGTTGAAGCTGCCGATCAGGTTCACCCGGATGACCTGCTCGAAGGCGTCCAGCGCCATCGGGCCGTCGCGCCCGACGATGCGCTTGGCCGGGGCGATGCCGGCGCAGTTCACCAGCACGCGGCAGGGGCCGTGGGCCTCGCGGGCCTTGGCGACGGCGGCTTCGGCGGCGTCGGCACTGGAAACGTCGCAGGCCAGGCCCAGGCCGCCGGTCTCCTTGGCCACCGCTTCGGCGGCCTCCCGGTTCACGTCCAGCACGGTCACCTTGGCGCCGGCCGCCGCCAGGTGGCGCGCGCTCTCCGCGCCCAGGCCCGATCCGCCGCCGGTCACGATCGCTGCAAGCCCCTTCACGTCCATGTCGTCTTCCTTCTTGGTTCCTTAGCCGCCGCTGGCGGCGAAATCATGAAAAGCGCCGGCTCTATAGCAGAGCCCGGCCGGCCTGGCGAGATGCGGGGCGGGGGCCGAGCCCGGGACGAGAGGCGGAACGCGCCGGGGAAGAAACGGGGAAGGGTGCGGCTACGCTCTGCGGACGATCCCCAGGCCGGCCCAGGCGAGCGCCAGCCAGCCGGCCATCAGCGCGAAGCCGCCGATCGGCGCCGTCGGGTTGGTCAGCTCGGCGATGCCGGCGCCTTTCAGGTACAGCGTGCCGCAGAACAGGGCCATGCCGGCCAGGATGAGGGCCCCGGCGATGCCCGCGCGCCGCGTTGCATTTGGGGCGGTGGCCGGCGCCAGGCTGCCGATCAGCGCCGCCAGGCCCAAGGCCGGCAGGTGCGCCAGGTGGTAGCGCACGGCGGTCCCGAAGACGTCCTGGTGATAGGCGTCGGCAAAGGCGGTGCCGTGGCTGGCGTAGGCGCCCAGCGCCACACCGGCGAGGCCCAGCAGGCCGAGAAGAATCCAGAGAATGCGCATAACCGGGAGCATAGGCGTGGGCGGGCCCGGCGTCACAGGCCAGATTGTCGCGGGGCCAGATTGCCGCGGGGAAGCCCGGGGAGGCTGGTGACCCCGGCAGGATTCGAACCTGCGACCTACAGATTAGGAATCTGTCGCTCTATCCGACTGAGCTACGGGGCCCCATCGCGACCTCAGGTGTCGCGAGCCTGGCTATCGCGGCCTTTGGCGCTGCTGCGGCGCGGAAAAGGCGGCTAACAGATAGGCCAAAGCGCGCCGTTAGGCAATGCAGGCCTGGGGGTAGGCCTAGGGGGTAGGCCTAGGGGGCGGGCCGGGGGGGGGCGGGCCGGCGGGGCGGGCTTATGGGGTGGCTTGCGGGCTTGGGCCGGAACCGGGGCCAAACAGGATCGTGGGGCCGAACGGCCCGGTCCATCTTCAATTAATGCGTGCAGATGGGAGCCATTTTAATCGCAATTTAAGAAAAAGCGCTCAATTTCGCTTAGCCATATCGTCCGTATACGGATCTTTTCCTGCTGGAACTGTTTTTTGGGGCTGCCGTCATGCGCGCTTTCTTCGCCAGTATCCGTGTCAAGGTGCTCGCCGTCCTCGTGGTGCCCTTGCTGGCCCTCTGTGTCGTCTCGGTCGAGCAGTTCATCGTCGAGATGGAGATTCTGGCCCGGCGCGAGGCCATGGTGCCGCTGACCGAAATCGTGCAGCACGCCAGTGCCGCCCTGGACGGCCTGCAGATCGAACGTGGCAAGACCGTGAGCCTGATCAACGAAGGCTTTGAAGGCCCCCTGGTCGGTGAGGTGGCCGAACAGCGCGCGGTCACCGACGCGCGCATCGCCGCCTTCCGGGCCGCGGTCGTCGACACCGGCATCGCCGAGTCCGAGCCGGAGCTGCAGCCGATCCTCGACACCCTCGATGCGCAGTTGGGCCTGGTGCCCGACCATCGCGCGGCGGTGGACGGCAAGGCGATGACGGCGGCCGACAACGTCGCTTTCTATACCGGCGTCGTCGAGACGGCCATCACTCTCATCGCCAAGGTCGTCGAGCACAATACCTCCGCGCACCTGGCCGAGCGGCTGCTGCCGTTCTACACCCTGGTTGTCGCCAAGGAGAACGCCGGCCTGGAGCGGGCGCTCGGCGCGGCTGTATTGTATGCAACGGCCAACGGCCAGTTCTCCATGGCGTCCTACCTCGGCTATTACCGCCGTTTGGTCGGCGAACTGACCGCCCTGAAGGAGTTCGAGGACTTCGCCATCCCCGAACAGAAGGTCCGGTTCGAAGAGACGGTGGCCGGCCCGGACGTCGACCAGGTTCTGGCATGGCGTCAGGTGCTGCGCGCCCTGCCGGAAACGCTGGATACCCAGGGCGTCGACCCGCAGGCCTGGTTCGCCGTGGCGACCCGGCGTATTGAGCTGATCCAGCAGGTCGAGGACAGTGTCGCCGAGGATGCCAAGGCGGTTGCCCGGCACGAACTGGAAGAGACCTACGCGAAGGTCCTGCTCCTGACCGGGATCAACCTGGCGAGCCTGGCCATCGCCATCGTCGCCGGCTTCCTCCTGGCGCTGCGCGTCTCCACCCCGGTCAAGCGTCTGGCTAATGCCGTCGCTTCGCTGGCCAGCGGCAACCTGAAGCAGGAAGTGCCCTACGAGGCCGACCCGGGCGAGATCGGCGAGATGGCCCGCGCGATCGGCGCCTACAAGACGGCCAGCCAGGAAAACCAGCGCCTGCAGACACTGCACCAGCAGCAGGAGGAAGAGGCGACGAAGACCCGCACGGTGGCGATCCGCAAGCTCTGCGATTCCATCGAAAGCGAGATCTTCGGCGCTGTCGGCGCGGTGGCCGAGGAGGTCGGGCGCCTGCTGTCGGTTTCCAGCGAAATGAAGACCTCGGCCGAGCATGTCCAGTCCAATGCGCAGACCGTCTCCACTACGGCGGCCGACTCCCTGCGTAGTGCCGAGACCGTGGCCTCGGCGACGACGGAGCTGTCCAGCTCCATCAGCGATGTGGCGCAGCGCACGACCTCGACGGCCCAGATCTCCAACGAAGCCTCGCGGCGCTCCCCCGACACCATGCAGATCGTCGCGGGCCTGTCCGACGCCGCGCGCAACATCGGCAACGTGGTGAAGGTGATCAGCGAAATCGCCGAGCAGACCAATCTGCTGGCCTTGAACGCGACCATCGAGGCGGCGCGTGCCGGCGATGCCGGCAAGGGCTTCGCCGTGGTTGCCGGCGAGGTGAAGAACCTGGCCAACCAGACCCAGAAGTCGACCTCGGAGATCGAAACCCAGATCAACGGGATTCAGGAGATCGCGGACTCCGCGGTGACCTCCATGGACGCCATCGCGGAGATCATCACCCGCATCAACGATGCCATGGGTGACGTGGCGGACTCCGTCACGCAGCAGGACCAGGCCACGCAGGAGATCAATCGCTCGGTGAACGAGAGCGCCCAGGGCGCCCGCACGGTGACCGAGCGTATCGCCGAGGTGTCGCAGACCAGTGCCGGCATTTCCGACCTGGCCGGCAACGTCTCCACCGCGTCCAAGGGGCTGGACGGGCGCGTGAGCGACCTCAGGACCACGCTCACCAAGATCGTCCGCACGGCGATCCCCGAGGCCGACCGGCGCGAGCACGAACGCTTCCCGCTGGGCCTGCCCGGCGCGCTGGAGGCCAAGGGCCGCAGCCTGCCGGTCGAGGTGTTCGACGTGAATGCCGTGGGCGTCTGCCTGCTGATTCCCGATGGCCTGAACGAGGTGCTGCAGGTGGGCGAAAGCGGCAGCCTGACGATCCCCGGCCAGCAGATCAACACGCCGGTCACGGTCACCAAGCAGACCGACCGCGGCGTCGTCGCGGCGATCACCGATCAGGCGGCGATCGACCGGCTGATCAGCGTCGGCAAGAAGACCGCGCCCAAGACCGCGCCCAAGGCCGCCGCCGCGGCAGCCTGATCCGGCCTGTCTACTCCAGCGCCTTGTAGCGCTCCGTGGCGGCGACCAGGGCGCGGCGGATGCCGGGCTCCATGGCCGAGTGGCCGGCGTCGGGGACCACCAGGTAGTCGGCCTCCGGCCTCATGACGCTGTGCGGCCAGGCGATCGACGGCCCCTCCGCCGCCCGCGGCATGGTGTTCCAGAGCTACACGCTGTTTCCCTGGCTGACCGTGCGCGAGAACGTGATGTTCGGGCCGAAGCTGAAGCATCTGCCCAAGGGGGAGTGCGAGGCGATCGCCGACCGGCTGATCGCGGCGGTTCACCTGAACGGTTTTGAGCGCTCCTACCCCGAGGAAGTTGTCCGGCGGCATGCGCCAGCACGTGGCCCTGGCCCGCGCCCTGGCCAACGACCCGTGCATTCTTTTGATGGATGAGCCCTTCGGCGTCCTGGACAGTCAGACCCGCCAACTCATGCAGGAACTGCTGCTGGAAATCTGCCAGGGCCAGCGCAAGACCGTGCTGTTCATCACCCACGACATCGACGAGGCGATCTTCCTGGGCGACGTGGTCCACGTGATGACCGCGCGCCCCGGCCGCATCAAGCGCTCGCTGGCCATCGACCTGCCCCGCCCGCGCGGCATCGAGGTGCTGACGTCTTCCGCCTTCACCGACTACGAGCGCGAGATCCTGGGCCTCATGGACGACGAGGCCCTGCGCGCCAGCGCGTGAGAACTATGCGCAATGCCGGAATCGTTTATGAAATTTCTACAAGTCTGGAACACTTTTTCGATGTGGATTATGTTATCAAATGCTCGATCTCCAAAGGAGAGATCGTCCTGATCTCGTGTGTGCAAGCTTCCAATGCAACTGATACGCCACGGTCAATGAATGCCACCTCGGTTCGCCAATTTTCTTCCAGAGCGGCTTTGAGCGGCGGTACATAGTCTGCGTCTCCCGCAACCAGTACTATTGTCGAAGGGCCTGACTCCTTGAATAACGTTCTGGTCATATCAGTGATCAAATAAGCATCGTCTTGCTTTGAGCGGTTGTTTGCTCCGAGATATCCTCTCCGAACCCTGAAACCTCTATTCTCGGCGACTTTCCAGAAACTGTCGTCGTCCGGAATGACGCCCGCAATGTAGGCGCTACCTACTGCACGCGTTCTTCCATCAGAGCCCTTTGCTGCCGCTAGCAAGAGTCTGCCGAAGTCCACGCGAAAGTTTGGACCTTGTGCATCGTTTATGATTCCCCAAAATAAGTTCTGATCGTCGACGAATACGTGGACTAGGTCGTTTTCTAGAGATCCATGAGGCGCAGCCCGGCCCTGGCGGACAGTGATTCCGCCTTGCTTTGCTCGGCTGCTTTTCTGCTTCTTTTTCTTTTTTCCAACCATCTCAGTTTCATTTGTAGAGTTGCCTGAATAACATAATTAAACTGTTTCTCTGGCTATGATTGCAAGCAAGAGTTGGTGCCGATCTGATTTGGGATTTTTGAAGCCGTGTTCCGGTAGAGTTTCGTTGAAAGGAGAAAGATTTGTCCCGGCGATCGACGATGAAGGAGTGGGTATGGCGGGCCTTGGACGCGAAGGGAGGAAAGGCGCAGATCGTAGATGTAGCGAAGCACATTTGGACGCATCATCAGGCCGATCTAACTGCATCGGGAAAGATGCTGTACACATGGCAATATGACATGCGCTGGGCGGCTACCCAATTGAGGCAAGATGGCCGGATGATCGCGGCCGATGAATGTCCTAGAGGTGTATGGGCTCTCAAGCGTTCGTGAAGGCTGGTGACTCCAGCAGGATTCGAATCTGCGTTCTATAGATCGGAAGGTGGGCGGCTTCTATTGCAAAACGATTGTTATCGATGCAGTCCATTCGATTCTGCAGCTAGCACGCAAGCACGGCATAAACCGGACCGAAAGTCTCACGCTACACCTCGCCTTTCATGGCGAGTAGCTCACGGCTTAAGTTCTTCGTGACGTCCCAGAACAGCGCCGCATCGTTGGACGAAAGGGTCATGCCATGAGATCTCTCTTTTTCAGGATGAATGTAGTTGCGGTAGTCGCGCACAATCACCGCCACATCCTTAGCAGAGTTAGAAATCCAGTTGAGTTCGTGACCAACATCGATGTATGCCGCTAGCGTCCACTTCCGGAGCTCTAGTGGCTTCTTCGTCTTTGGATCCATCGGCGCCGACTTAGTCTTGAACAGTTTCGACTTGTCGAACAGTTTGTTCGCTCTTGCGACCAGAAGTGCTTCTAATAATCCCCCCATCATCACCGTAGCTGCAAGAGGAGCACCTGCTTCGATACAGCGACTGCACTCTTCCCAGCGACGTTGGAGAATACCTTGCATAAGTGGATCCGACGCCAAAGCCGAGAAGCTCGGTGCGGAATCCGCCGTGTGCGCAATGGGTTGCGGGACTAGCGCGTGCGTACGCGCCGCAACGAGCGCCTGCTTCGCATTCTTTGCTGCATTAACGTATGTAGTCTTGGAAGCGTGCCTCTCGGCAGCGTTGAGAATAGTCTGGTACGGTGTGTCGATCGCTTCGACTACATCAGGCGGCATGTCTTGAGCCACGGTCGGTCTGCGGCGCTTGAACCAGCCAAGCGCTGTCGCCCGAAAGAAATCTCGATGCTCCCCGTTCCGGACTTGTGCGGACTTTATTTTTTTGAGGACATTGAGGGCTTTATCGACCTCGCGGATTAGGTCGTCCAGATCGGCGTATGGGTCGCCCAATTCCGCTTACCCCTTGCGCCTACTTTTCTGCGCCTTCGTCGCCTTCGGCGACTTCCTCACCCTTTTCGACGTTTTCGACTTCTTCGCTCTTTTCGCTCTCATGCTGTTGCCTGCGCCGCCTGCCTCTGAGGTTCCTGGCAATGTCATCGCAACTAAGTTCTCGCCCACGCTATTGATCGTGAACTCACCTCGAGAAATGCCATCGAGATATCCCAGACTCTTAGCATTGTTAAGAGTAGCTCGCGGATTCCCCAATCTATGGCGACCAGCGAGTCGCGCCGCTTCTTGCAAGGCGTTGCCATCGATTGTCTCGCGCCGGCTCGCTTCCGGTGCTTCGAATTGATAGTAATACGCAACAGTCGCTGCAAATTGGACATCGCTTTTTGGTGTCTTCGCTGCGACGAACGTCTTTATGTCGGTCATCGGGTTTTGCTGCGGATATCCCGAGGGGGATGCGAAGGTTGATGTCGCTGGTGGAGCAACTGCCGAATGGGCGTGCGTAGCGGGCATAGGGTCAGCACGCAAGACGATACCTAGGCCCTCAGCCACCCAGTTTAGAATTCGCTTTCTGCGCTCTGCTGGTACATCCCTCAGTTTCTCGAACACTGCCTTCGCAGTGTCAAAATCCTCGATTTCCAATTGCTCCGCCATTCGCCGTCCTCCACTGCCTCTGCAGTCACGCGACATTCCAAATCGCCACTCAATCCTGCATCGCAATCCGATAGGTTACACTATTGGTTGATTTGCGAAACCTTCGCCCACATTGCTGTCATTTATGGTGGGCCTATGAGCCGATCAACGAACTGCCGCGCGAGAAAGTCGACAAGTATAAGTGGCTGTATCGACATGGAAAAGCTGGTGACCCTGGCAAGATTCGAACTTGCGACCTAAAGATTAGGAATCTGTCGCTCTATCCTACTGAGCTGGGCCAGCAATGCGCCCGGCCTTAAAAGCCTAGGCCGGGGCTCGCCCCTGGCGGGGAGAACGCCGACATTTGATAGGACAAAGCGCCGGATTAGGCAATGCGGGCGAGAAAATCGCCAGATTTCAGGCGCCTTCTTGGCGCAGGTTGTGCCTGTTTACGCCGCTATGGTTAAGAGCGACACTTAAGGGTCATATACGAAAAGTATGGCTTCCGCACGACCTTGGCAATCCACAGAAACGGCAGGTCGAACGCGCGTGCTTCTGAAGGCAGCATCCAAGACTTCGCTCTCGGACATGCTGAGATTGGCCATCAGGTGCAGCACGGATCGCTTTCCCTGGTCAGTACCCAGGTCCCTTTCGTTCTTTAGGTGTTCTTCGAGCTTCCGGCGCTTGTTGAACCGCTCATAAACGTAGCGACCGTAGGCGAAGACTGCCACAGCGGCAGTAAGGATAGCTGCCCAATGAGACGTTATTTCGAGAAGATGAGAGTAGACCATAAGCGATCCTACTCCAGCGCCTTGTAGCGCTCCGTGGCGGCGACCAGGGCGCGGCGGATGCCGGGCTCCATGGCCGAGTGGCCGGCGTCGGGGACCACCAGGTAGTCGGCCTCCGGCCATGCCCGGTGCAGGGTGTCGGCGGTCTCGATCGGGCAGACGATGTCGAAGCGGCACTGGATGATGGTCGCCGGGATGTTGCGGATCCCGGCGATGCCGTCCAGCAGTTGGCCCGGCGCCATGAAGACCTCGTTCTTGAAGTAGTGCGCCTCGATGCGCGCCAGGCCCAGGGCATGGCGCTCCTCGCCGAAGGCGGCGACGGTCTGGGGCGACGGCAGCAGGGTGGAACAGCTCCCCTCGTAGACGCTCCAGGCCCGCGCGGCGGGCAGGTGGACCTTGGGGTCCGGGTGGTTCAGGCGCTTTTCGAAGGCGGCCATCAGGTCGCGGCGCTCGCCCTCGGGGATCTCGGCGATGAAGTTGCGCCAGTTCTCCGGATAGATCTTGCCCATGCCGTAGAGGAACCAGTCGATCTCCGGCTCGCTGCCCAGGAAGATGCCGCGCAGCACCAGGGCGCTGACCCGTTCCGGATGGGCCTGGGCATAGGCCAGCGCCAGGGTCGAGCCCCAGGAACCGCCGAAGACGTGCCAGCGCATGATGCCCAGGTGGTCGCGCAGGCGCTCCATGTCGGCGATCAGGTGCTGGGTCGTGTTGTCGGCGATCTCGCCCAGCGGCGCCGACCGTCCGGCGCCGCGCTGGTCGAACACCACGATGCGGTAGGTGCGCGGATCGAAGAAACGCCGGTGGTCCGGTCCCGCCCCGGCCCCGGGGCCGCCGTGCAGGAACACCACCGGGCGGCCCTCCGGATTGCCGGAGACCTCCCAGTACATGGAGTGGCGGCCGTCCAGGTCGAGCCGTCCCTGGGAGAAGGGCTCGATCGGCGGAAACAGGTCCTGGGCAAGCATCGAACGCGCTGGATCCATGAATTTCTCCGTTCCCCCAGGTTCGCGTCAAGCTCGCCCCAGGCTCATCGGGGGACCTTGCGGGGGTTCCCCGTCATATCGCAGCGGCCGGGGGCTGCCAACGTTTCTTCCGGCTTACCGGGTGCAGCCCTGGGCTGCTAGAATTGCAGCCATGAAGCTGTACCCCAGGCTTTTCCTCGCCATCTGGCTGTTGTCGCCGACCGTGCCGGCGGCGGCCGAAAATCCACGGCCGGAATATCCAACGGCCGAAATACCGGCCGGCGCCCTGGTCCCGGCGGCCGGCGGGCCGGTGGCCGGGGTGACCGACGGCGATACCCTGACCCTGGCCGACGGGCGGGAAATCCGTCTGGTCGGCATCCAGGCACCCAAGCTGCCGCTCGGCCGGCCCGGTTTCCAGGCCTGGCCGCTGGCCGTGGAAGCCAAGCGGTTCCTGGAGGAAATCACCCGCGGCGAGACCCTGACCCTGGGCTA
>JBHJIR010000138.1:0-4638 GCA_050043265.1 Kiloniellaceae bacterium | reverse complement strand
GTGCTGGCCGCCGCCCAGCGCGGCAGCGGCCCCTGGGCCCGCCTCTGCGAGCGCCTGATCCAGGGCGGCCTCGTGGTGCCGCCGCGCGACCTCGCGGTCATGCACCGCGGCATGGTCGAGGCCGGCATCGCGCGCAATTTCGGCGACGCTACGGCTCCCGCCGGCACCGGGGGCGCCGCGCCGGCCGCACGCTTCGCCACCCTGGTCGATCGCATCCGCCAGCTCCTGGAGTCCCGCTAGCCTTGTCCGAACAGCCCCATCCCACCGCCTGCGAAGGTTTCCCCGTGCGCTGCGGCCAGGTCCGCAATCCGGGCGAGCGCAGCTTCTGGTTCATCGGCCGAAAGCGGGAAGATTTCGAAGCCGCCCGCGACCTGGTCGCCGCCTTGATGGACCGCTACCCGCGCCTCGACATCGTCTTCACCGCTCCCGGCCGGACGACGCGGCAGTGGCTGCGCGAAGCCTTTCCCCGCGTGCTGGTGCTGCCGCCGCCGCTGCCGTTCGCCACCATCGCCAACCGCTACCTGATGAACCTCAACGTCCGCTGCCTGATGATCCTGGGCGATCTGGCGACGGAGGACCGCCCGGTCCTGCGCGCCGCCAACCGCCGCGCCATCCCCGCTGCCATCGGGCAGGCGGCGGGCCCGCAGGCGAACCCGGATGTCGGCGCGCTGGGCGCGGTGCCGGAGCGTCTCGATCATCACTTCGTCACCGCCGCGGGGGCCGCGGAGAGCCTGGCGGCCGCCGGCATCGCCAGGGACAGGATAACCCTGCTGGCCGGAACGCCGGCCGAGCGGACCGCCGCCACGATAACGGTCCTCGCCCGGCTGCTGATGCAGGATCTGAAGCTGAACCGCAGCAGCCAGCGGCCGATCCGCCGGCGCCTGGAGGCCCTCGCCCTGTGGTCGATGGAGCAGCCACGCCTGCGCCGCCTGCTCGCCAGACGGATCGAGCGCTTGGACGATATCCGCGCGCTGGGCCGCGCTCTCGGCGACCCGCAGACCATTCTCTGCCTCGGCAACGGCCCCTCCTCCGAGGACCCGGCGGTGGCCGCCGTCGACTACGACTGCCTGTTCCGGGTGAATCACAGCTGGCTGCCCCGCGGCTTCCTGACCGAGCCGGACATGGTGTTCACCGGCTCCAAGTCCACCCTGGCCCTGGTCAAGGGGGCGATTTTCGGCCTGCAGAGCATCAAGTCGGAAGCCCGCCTGCTGGCCACCCGGCTGCTGCAGCCCTATTTCGGGCTGGTGCGCTATGCGACCATCGAGCGCTTCGCGCTCTACCTCACGGAGCCGCGCTGGGAGGGTGTCCGGCCGACCAACGGCGCCGCCATGCTGGCCGTGGCGGTGGCCCTGCAGCCGGCCCGGCTGGTGATCGCCGGCATCGACCTGTTCAGCCACCCGGCCGGCACCTATCCGGGCGACACGGCGACCCCCAACGCCTATTCCCCGGGCCACGAGGCCGAGTCGGAACTGGCCCTGCTGATGGCCGCTCTCAGCCTGTACCAGGGGGAACTGGTGATCCTGAGCCCCGCCCTGCAGGAACGCTGGGACGAGCACCGGAGCGGCCGCCAGGGCCTTCAGGGGGCGGTTTGAGCCGGCCTGACGGCCGATACCCCAGAATCCGGGCGGTAGAATCCGGGCGGACCCGGCGATCTGAATCTTGCCTGAGGGGCGGCTCTGATCTAAACGTGACCTATCTGCCGACCGAATTTGAGGCTGGTACCGGCTTTGCCAAAGGGGGCGCAAGTGCCGGAGCCCGGAATGAGGCTGAGAAGCGGTCTGTGGCCGGCTGTTGCCGCCGCGATATCCTGCCACGATATCCAAGGGGACGGACAGCCCGCCGCCTACTGTGCCCAATTTCTGCTGAAGAGAGTGTAGCGCCGTGACCCTCGCCCAACCCAGTTTCAAGACCAAGTACTACCACAAGAAGATCGGACACCTGCTGCGCCTGGAGCGCGACCGCCCGGCCGGCATCCGCAACGAGCCGGAACTGGTGGCCCTCGACCCGCTGCCCGGCGTTACCCCCAGCACGAAACCGCCGGTGCGCATCTTCCTGGGCACCGAGCCGGCGCAGCACCGCGCCGAGCGCATCTTCGTCTGGTCGATCCTGCAGGTGCGCGACCCGTCGCGGCGCTACGAGATCTACCTGATGAAGGACCTGAAGGGCTACGACCGGCTGAAGTGGAAGACCGGCTTCACCGCCTACCGCTATGCGATCCCCGATATGGCCGGCAAGACCGGGCGCGCGATCTACAACGACGTCGACCAGATCTACCTGACCGACCCGGCCGAGATGTTCGACATGGACATGCAGGGCGCCGGCCAGATGTGCATCACCGAGAAAGAGACTGCGGTGATGCTGCTGGACTGCGAGAAGATGGCCAAGATCTGGCACCGCGAGGACGCCCAGCGCGGCGAGCGCCACAAGTTCTTCCGCCACCGCGTGCAGGCCATCGACGGCATGTGGCGCCAGTTGCCGGGCGTGTGGAACTCGCGCGACCACGAGTACGAGCCGGGCGTCTCCAAGCTGCTGCACTACACCACCCTGCAGATGCAGCCGTGGCAGCCCTTCCCCAAGGTTCTGAAGTACAAAGAGAACCCCAACGGCGAGATCTGGTTCGAGATGGAGAAGGCGGCCGACGCCGCCGGCTTCACCCTGTTCACCGAGGAGAACCCGAGCGGCAGCTACCGCAAGCTGGTCGAGATGTACAAGACCATGCACCAGGAAGGTTCGCCGGACGTCGGCCGCCCGCCGGAGAAAACCTTCTCCGGCAAGTCGCTGAGCGAACACGTCGGCCCGATCGCCGCGCTGCTCCCGGAGACCGGCACGAAGACGCTGCTCGGCTATGGCTCCGGCAAGGCGCTCTACTACGCGCCCTATCCGGGCGAGGCCCAGGACTCCCGCTTCAAGTCCCAGAAGGAATGGGGCGACACCAAGGTGACCTGCTACGACCCGGGCTACGAACCCTTCTCCGGCCCGGTCGAGCCGGCCTACGACGGGGTCATCTGCACCGACGTGCTGGAGCACATCACCGAGGAAGACATCCCCTGGGTGCTGGACAAGCTGTTCCACCACGCGCGGCACTTCGTCTATGCGGTGGCGGCCTGCTACCCGGCCAAGAAGCTGCTACCGGACGGCCAGAACGCCCACTGCACGGTCCTGCCGCCGGAATGGTGGCGCGAGCAGCTGGAGGCCGCCTCGCGGCGCAATCCGGGTGTAAAGTGGCAGCTCTGCGCCCAGTTGAAGACCAAGGTCGGCAAGGGCAAGAGCGACAGGGTGTTTCGCGGCTGAGCCTCGGCACCGCTGACAGAACGGATCATCATGGCAGAACTGGGATACTCCAGGCTCAAGGGCTCCTGGTGGCGCTTGGCCAAGCGGTACTGGGCGAAGCAGCGCTACCGCCTGGCCCGCCGGCTGATGGGCCACTACCAGCTGAAGGACCAGGACCACGTCTATAACCTGGCCCCCACGTCCTTTCGCGAGTTCTGGCGCATCAGCGGCATCTATCTGAAAGAAGCCGGAACCGTCGAACTGATCCGCAGCGAACTGCGCGAAGGCGATGTGTTTTGCGACATCGGCGCCAACATCGGCCTGTACAGCCTGATGGCGGCGGCGCGGGTCGGCGCGACCGGGCAGGTCTATTCCTTCGAGCCGCTGGCCGCCAACTTCGCCAGCCTGGTGGAGAACGTCCGCCTGAACGGCTACTGCGGCCGGATGACGCCGTTCTCCCTGGCCCTGACCGACAGCTCGGGGCTGTTTCCCTTCCACTACCTGCGCCTTGAGGCCGGTTCCTCCGGCAGCCAGTTGCACGAGGCTGTCGACGATCACGAGACCAGCTTCGCACCCTTGGTGACCGAGATGAAGTACGGCGCCAGCCTGGACGACCTGGTGGAGTCCGGCGTCATGCGCGCGCCCGACTTCATCAAGATCGATGTCGACGGCAACGAAGCCCGCATCCTGCGCGGGATGCAGAGGCTGCTGAGCGGACCGAACCGTCCCAAGGTCTTGAGCGTGGAGGTCAACGTCCGCGAGAAGGACGCCCTCTTCGGCTTCATGGAAGCGCAGGGCTACGCCTTCGCCGGGCGCAACGACACCATGGGCGTTTTGCGCCAGATCAATGCAGGCGCCGACCCGGAGATGGTTGCTTACAATGCTATTTTCCGACCAGCAGAAAGCAAAGCCATAGCATGCTGAATCTTAGCGGCATCAAGTTCGACTACGACCCCTACCCCATCGGCATTGCCCAAAGTGCGATGGACCCCGCACTGTATCAGGAACTGATCGACACCTTCCCGGATGACAAAACCTTTATCCTGAAGGAATTCAACGGCGTCAAATACTCGCTTTCCCAGCTGAACAACCGGGTCGGCTACTACGCACATCTGCACAAGAACGCCGCGTGGGGCCGCTTCTACGACTACATCAAGAGCGAGCGTTTCATCACCGACACCATGGCGATGCTGCGAGCCAACAACATCGATCTGGGCCTGACCAACATCCCGTTGAAGCAGCGCCTCGTCAAACGCTTCAAGGCCCTGAAGAAGGGCAGCCCGCAACCGCACTTCCCGACGCTGCGCTCGCGCTTCGAGTTCTCCTCCATGCCGGTGACCGGCGGCAGCATCCGCCCGCACACCGACC
>JBHJIR010000137.1:0-15765 GCA_050043265.1 Kiloniellaceae bacterium | reverse complement strand
CAGACGAAAAATGTTCTCCAGCACCACGATGGCGGCATCGCCCCCCATGCCGACGGCAAAAGCGATGCCGGCCAGCGAGATGACGTTCCGCGATCGCCCGCCCATCGCCATGGCGACGAAAGTGGCGATCACCGAGATCGGGATCGCCACGACAACCACCAGGGTGGCGCGCCAGGAGCGCAGGAACATCATCAGGATCAGCGCCGCCAGAATGCCGCCGACGAAGATGTTCTGCTGCACCAGGTCGATGGCCGAGTTGATGTACAGCGTCTCGTCGTAATACATCACCAGTTCGAGCTGCTCGAACCGCAGGGGCCCCGCGTTCAGTTCCGCCACCGCGTCGCGCAGCCCATCCATGGTTTCGATGACGTTGGCGCCGCTCTCGCGCACCACGTTGAGGCTGATCATCGGTTCGCCGTTGAAGCGGCGGTTGCTGGTCGGCTCCTCGTAATCCAGGCGGACATCGGCGATGTCGCCGACGGTCACCTCGGCGAGGCGCCGGCTGGCCTGGGACGTCGTCCCCCCGGCGCTGCCGGGGTTATAGGAGGTCTGCAGCACCACGGCGCGCACCTTGTCGACCGTCGCGGTCTCCGAATCGGTGCGCACGATGTAACGCCGCTTGCCTTCCTCCACCGCGCCGGCAGTCAGCGAGATGTTGGCCTCGCGCAGCGCCTGCAGCACTTTCGGCACGGTCAGGCCGTAGCCGGCGAGAACGCCCGGCTCGACGATGACCTGGAGTTCGCGCCCGCTGCCACCGGAGGTGTCGACCTGGGAAACGCCGGCGACCCGCTGCAGCCGGTCGGCCACCACGTCCTCAACCATGTCGCCATAGACTTCGATGTTGCGGTCGTTGCCCGGCAGCCGGCGCAGCGCCAGGCGCGCGATCGGCACGTCCTCCGACCCGGAGGTGCGGATCGACGGCTCGCTCGCCTCATCGGGCAGATCGGAGACATTGCCCAGCCGGTTCGACACCAGCATGAAGGCGCGGTCCATATTCTGGCCGATGTTGAATTCCAGGGTGATGCGGCTGCGCCCCAGCTCCGACTCGCTGACCATCTCCGACAGCCCTTCGAGGCCGGTGAGTTCTTCCTCGATGCGGTTGGTGATCTCGCGCTCGATTTCCAGCGGCGAGGTGCCGGACCACGAGGTGGTGATCTGCAGCACCGGGCGGCGCACGTCGGGCGTCAGCTGAATCGGAATGGTCTGCAAGGCGACAAGGCCGAGCGCCAGCACAATGAGCACCGCCGCGGCCACCGCCGTCGGCCGCCTGATCGCAAGCCCGATGAAATCCATTCAGATCAACCCGCCTGGGGCTGGCATCCGTCAGCCAGCGGTTGGGATTATGAGGCTGCCTGACGATCTAGCGCAATGACTTCCTGCGGCAAGCCAAAGGCGCCGAAGACATTGAAATTTGGAGCAAACCCACTGCCCCAGCGGCGCTTCCCCCTGTACCTTGGATGCGGCCCGGATGCACCGCAGAGGACAGTGGCGGCCCGGCATCGAGACGATATTTGTGCCCATTAGGCACTAATCAAGTTCCGAAATGGGTTATTATCAATTAGATCAGGAGGTCGCATCTTCTCATCATGCTGCCCGCCTTTCCGTCCGGTGGACCAAGATGAGGAGTTCACAGATGAACCAGATCGCCCCGACCCTGCCCCTGCGCATCAGCGTTCCGCAGTCGCCCGCCGGCCTGCGCACGCCCCTGACCTTCATCCTGCCGCAGGCCGAAAAGCCGGTGCTGCTCAGCGCTGCGGCGACCGGCGGCGCGCCGCGCCACTTGTTTCAGACCGAAGAACGCCAGGTCGCCATCCAGGACATGCGCCCCCTGGCGGAGTGGTTCTCCCTCGACCGCGAGGGCTTCGCCCTGCGCCGGGCGCCGACGGCGGTCGCCGATCTCTACGATGACGACGCCCTGGCGCAGCATTACATCCCGGAGACCGAAGCCTTCCTGAAACGGGAACTGGGCGCGACCCGCGTCGTCATCTTCGACGCCACACGGCGCTCCGACGACGGCAAGGGCGCGGCCAACCGCGATGGCGCCCGCGGCCCGGCCAGCCGGGTCCATGTCGACTACACGGCCAAAAGCGGCCCGCGCCGGGTGAAGGATCTGCTGGGCGAAGACGAGGCGGCGCGCCTTGCCGCGGCGGGGGCAAGGATCCAGCAGGTCAACGTCTGGCGTCCGATCCGCGGCCCGGTCGAACGCTCGCCGCTGACCCTGGCCGATGCCGCGTCGATCCGGCCGGAAGACCTGGTTGCCACCGACCAGTTGTTCCCCGGCCGCGTCGGCGAGATCTATCACCTGGCCTACCACCCGGCACAGCGCTGGTACTACGCGCCACGGATGACCCGCGACGAGGTGCTGCTGATCAAGGGCTGGGACAGCCTGGACGACGGGCGCGCCCGCTTCACCCCGCACAGCGCCTTTCGGCTGCCGCAGCAGCGCGCCGACGCGCCGCCGCGCGAGAGTATCGAACTGCGCAGTCTGGTGGTGACCGAATAGCCGGCGGTTGGGCCTAACGGCGCGGTGTCACTCCCTGCCGCGCGGCGTTACTTCTTGCCGCGTGACAGGGGGTTCGACTTGGCCAGGCCGGCGGACGTCACGGAGGCGTTCGAAGCCGGAATGGGATCCTTCGACTTCACTTTTATCGGCTTCTTGGCTTCGCGGTAGCTGCGTTGCTGACCCTTGCTCTTTTCAGACTCCTGACGGGGTGATATGGGGTTGGTGGCGACAGCGACCGGTGCAACCCGATCGCGCGGAGGTCTTCCTGCGCCGATAGCAAGGCAATCTCAGCCGAACCACCCTGCGCCCAATCCCGCGCAATGTCACGGCGCACGATGGCATGGATCCGCCAAGGTTAAATCTCGTTCATCAGGAAATAAAAACCGAACCATCGCCGTCGCGAGAGCGTTGTGCCGACGAGACCTTTATTCAAGGGGAGCGACGGCATCATGACGCATTCAACGCTAAGCGGAACCGATACTTCCACCGATCTTCCTGAATCTGACCGCCACGGCCTTGGCTTCTGGTGGTGTGCCTTTCTCGGCAGCCTGATGATTCTGCTCGGCCTCGTGCTCGGCGGCGGTGGCCTCTGGCTGATCGTTCTGGGCGGCAGCTGGTACTATCTGGTCGCCGGCCTAGGCCTGATCGTTGCCGGTGCGCTTATGCTGCGCGGCAATATCGCGAGCCTCTGGGTCTATCTGGCGACCTGGGTCTTCACCCTCGCCTGGGCCTATTGGGAGGTCGGCCTGGACGGCTGGGCCCTGGTGCCGCGGGTCGTCGCACCCAGCGTGATCCTGTTGCTCGTGCTGCTGACCATACCCGCGCTGCGTCATCGGCATTACCGGGCGACGGGGCGACGCACCGCAACGGCCACGGTCGCCCTGTTGATCGCAGCGGGCACCGCTCTATCGTTCGTCGCCAGCCCGACGCCCGTGTTGGCGCAGACCACCGCGGATCCGGCTCAAACGCTGCAGGCCGGCGCCGACTGGCCAGTCTATGGCGGTACCGTACAGGCCCGGCGCTATTCTCCGCTCGAACAGATTACCGCGCAGAACGTCGGCCAGTTGGAAAAGGTGTGGAGCTACCGCAGCGGCGACATGCCCACTGCGGAGACCAACGGCAAATACTCACCGGAAAATACCCCGCTGAAAGTCGGGAACCAGCTCTTCACCTGCACGGCGATGAACATCCTGATCGCCCTCGACGCCGCGACCGGCAAGGAGAGCTGGCGCTATGACCCGAAAGTTTCGGCCGATGCGATTCCCTACGGCGCGACCTGCCGCGGTGTTGCCTATTACGCGGGGCCGAATGCCGCCGCCGACCAGCCCTGCGCTGCGCGCATCATCGAAGGGACCCTCGACGCGCGCCTCATCGCCGTGGATGCCGAGAGCGGCGCGCTCTGCGCCGACTTTGGTGACAACGGCAGCGTCGACCTGAACGAAGGCATCGGCCAGACCGTCCCCGGCTGGTACGCCGTCACCGCGCCGCCGACCATTGTGAAGGGCATCGCCGTGGTCGGCGCCCAGGTGAAAGACGGCCAGGCCGAAGACGCCCCCTCCGGCGTCATCCGCGGCTACGACGCGGTCACCGGCAAGCTGGCCTGGGCCTGGGACATGGGCCACCCGGACTGGAACGGCGCGCCGCCCGAGGGCGAGGTCTATTCCCGCGGCACGCCCAATATGTGGACGATGGCGGCCGCCGACGAAGATCTGGGCTACGTCTATCTGCCGCTGGGCAATTCCGCCGTCGACTATTACGGCGGCAACCGCAAGGACTTTGAGAACGACTACAGCTCCTCCCTGGTGGCCATCGACGTGACCACCGGCAAGCCGGTGTGGCATTTCCAGACCGTCCACTACGATCTGTGGGACTACGACCTCGGCTCGCAGCCCTCGCTGGTTGATCTGCCGACCGACAACGGCACCGTCCCGGCCATCATCCTGCCCAGCAAACAGGGGCAGATCTACGTGCTGAACCGCAAAACCGGCGAATCCCTGTTTCCCGTGGAAGAGCGCAAGGTCCCGGGTCGCGGCGTCGAGCCGCAGAACATCTCCGACACCCAGCCCTACTCCGGCTATGCCCATCTCGACCAACCGGTGCTGACCGAGAAGGACATGTGGGGCATGAGCCCGCTGGACCAACTGTGGTGCCGCATCCAGTTCCACCGGGCGTCCTACGACGGCGAGTACACGCCGCCGACGGTGGACCGTCCCTTCATCGAATATCCCGGCTACAACGGCGGCTCGGACTGGGGCAGCGTGGCGGTCGACCAGAAGAACGGCATCCTGATTGCCAACTACAACGACATGCCGAACTTCAACCAGCTGATCCCGCGCGAAAAGGCCGACGCCATGGGCCTTAAGCCCATCGACGAAGGCGGCACGCCGCCCAGCGCCGAAGGCGCCGGCGACCCGCAGGCCGGATCGCCCTACGCCATCAACGTGAACGCCGGCTGGCGTCAGCACACCGGCCTGCTGTGCAAAGAGCCGCCCTACGGCCACATCCGCGCCATCGACCTGAAAAGCGGCGAGACCCTGTGGGACCATCCGCTGGGCAGCGCGGTGAACAACGGCCCCTTCGGCATCCCCTCGATGCTGCCGCTCACCATCGGCACGCCCAACAACGGCGGCCCGCTGGTGACGGCCGGAGGCCTGGTGTTCATTGCCGCCACCACCGACAACATTTTCCGCGCCTTTGACATCAAGACCGGCGAGGAGTTGTGGCACGACACCCTGCCGGCCGGCGGCCAGACCATCCCGATCACCTACCAGGTCGCCGGCCGCCACTACGTCGCCATCGCCCCCGGCGGCCACCACTTCATGGAGACCAAGATCGGCGACTACGTCATCGCCTACGCCCTGCACAAGAGCAAGAGCCTAGAGGCCAGGCCCGGCAAGGGCCCGGAAAACGGCAAAACCGATCGCCCCCGCGGACTCGCCTGAAACGGCACCGCGGGGGCTTTTGCGGCTGCGGCCGGCAGGGCCAAGCCTCTTTGGCCAAGTCTGTCTGGCCAAGCCGGGCGGCAATGCGCTATGCCACGAAACTGCGGACAGGCCGCAGGGGGCGACACGGTGGAACGGCAGGCGTGAGCGGATACATCCAGGCTGTCATCGACTTTATCTCCCAACATCCGCATTGGGCCGGCATCCTGGTGTTTTTGCCCGCCGCCACCGAAGCGATCGCGGTGATCGGCGCCCTGATCCCGGGCACGACCATCCTGGTCGGCGTCGGGGCCATCGTCGGGCTGGGCCACCTGCCGCTATGGCCGATTCTCATCTGGGCGACCCTGGGCGCCATCGCCGGCGACGGCGTTTCTTACTGGCTGGGGCACCGCTACGGCCGCCACGTCGCCCAGATCTGGCCGTTCTCACGCCGGCCGGAGCTGCTGGGCCAGGGCGAGGCCTTCTTCGGGCGGCACGGCGCCAAGAGCGTCGTCCTCGGCCGCTTCCTGCCGATGACCCGCGCCGTGGTGCCCCTGGTCGCCGGCACCCTGGGCATGAATCCGCTGCGTTTCTACATCGCCAACGTCCTCTCGGCGATCGCCTGGGCGCCGCTGCACATCCTGCCCGGCGTTCTGCTGGGCGGCATGCTCACTGTGTTGAGCGGCATCAGCGGCCGCCTGGTCGCTGTGCTGGTTGGGGTGCTGTTGCTCGCCGCCGCCGTCGCCTGGCTGCTGCGCCTCGCCGTGTTGCAGATCGCCCCGCTGATCGCCCGCCTGCAGATCGCGGCCTTCGCCTGGGCCAGCAATCGCTCCGGCCTGCTGGCCCGCACGGCCGCCAGCGCCCTCGACCCGGCCGATCCGGGGGCGCGCACCGTCTTGCTGTTGGGAACGCTGGGCGCGGTCTGCGGCATCGGCTTCCTCAACATCCTGGAAGACATCATCGAGAAGGACTCGCTGGTCCAGGCCGACCAGGCGATCAGCAATTTCGTCCAGGGCCTGCGCACTGCCTGGGCCGACCACGCGATGGTCGTCGTCACCATGCTGGGGGACGGCGTGGTGACTCTGCCGGTTGCCGTGGCCGCCGCCGGCTGGCTGGCGTGGCGCCGCCAATGGCGGCTGGCGGCTGGTTTCGCCCTCACCATTGTTCTGGCCCGGGCCTCGGTGATCCTGCTGAAGGCGGTGCTGCAGCAGCCGCGACCCATCGACATCTACGTCGGTGCCGAGACTTTCAGCTTTCCCAGTGGCCACGCAACCATGGCGGCGGTGCTTTACGGCACGCTGGCCTGGCTGGTCGCCACCGCGTTGTCGCCGCGCGGGCGCGTCGCCGCCCTGGCCATCGCCGGCGCGGTGGTGGGTCTGATGGCCGCCTCGCGCATCTATCTTGCCGCGCACTGGCCCTCGGACGTGGGCGCCGGCATCACCCTGGGCTTCACCCTCGCTGCCGTCTTCGCCCTGGTCTTCCGCCGGACCGCGGAGACGCACCGGCCCCTGACCGGCCTGCTGCCGGTGGTCCTGGTCACCCTGACGGGCGTCGGCGGCTGGCATCTCTGGCAAGGTTTCGATGCCAATCTGGAACGCTACGCCCGCCAGCAGCAGGTGTCGGCGATAGCGGCGGCGGAATGGCGCGCAGGCGGATGGCAGCGACTGCCGCAACGGCGCATCGACCTGGGCGGCGAGACCGAGGAGGCCTTCGTCCTGCAATGGGCCGGTACGCCCGAGGCGCTGGGGGCATGGCTGCAGACAGCCGGATGGACCCCTCCCGCCGCTTGGTCGCTGGAGTCCGCCGCTGGCTTTGCGACCGCCGCGGCCACCCCGGCAACCCTGCCGGCCCTGCCGCTGCTGCACGACGGGCATACACCGGCCCTGACCCTTGTAGCCCCGGTGCGCGGGGGCGTGCCAACACCGGGGGGCGTGCCGGCGTAGGGGGGCGTGCCGGCACCGGGCGCAGAGGAGCGCCTGCTGCTGCGGGCCTGGCCGTCGGGCTTTGCCGCCGAGGGCCCCGAAGGACAGCGGCCCATCCTGCTCGTGTCGCTGATGCACGAGCGCATCGTGCACCCCTGGGGGCTGGCCTCGATTCCCATCGACGACGCCATCACCGGCGCGCCGGCGCAGGCGCTCCTGACGGCGGCGCTCGCGCGCGGGACCGCGTCTGCCTCCGCGGCGGCGGGCGCCACCTGGTCCTCGCCGAAGCCGGGGCTCGTGATCGCCGGCCCCACTGCCCCATAGCGGAGGCCGTTTGCTATAGCGCCGTGACGGCTAAAGAGGCGCTTTAATCTACAGCGCCATGCTCGGCCATGAAGTTCAGCAAGGCCCTGACACGCGCAGGCAAGGGACCGCCCTGGCCGGTATAGACAGCGTGGAAGGCTTCCCTGTCATCGGCATAACAGTCCTCAAGCACGGCCTTTAACCGCCCGGCCGCGATGTCGTCCCGCACGGTAAACGACGCGAGGCGCGCAAGGCCGAGACCTTTGAGCGCCAGCCGGCGAATAGCCTCTCCGTCACTGGCCTGAACACTGATGGCTGGATTGGCATGAATGGGGGCGCCATTGACGATGAATCGCCAGCCCTCGATCTCGCGCGGATAACCGAACCCGATCCTTTTGTGCCGGTCGAGGTCAGCAACGCCCGCCGGTTCCCCGGCGCGCTGCAAATAATCCGGTGCGGCCACGATCAGCATCGGCGTTTCACCGAGCTTGCGCGCGATGAGGCTCGAATCCTTGAGCGGTCCGGCCCGGACGACAACATCGGTCCGCTCCGCCAGGAGGTCGATCACAGTGTCGGTCAGCACGATGTCGAGCATGATTTCGGGATATTGCACGAGAAAGGCCGGCAGCATCGGCTCCAGAATGTGGGTCGCGTAAGATGCGCTGGTGTTCAGCCGAATGCGCCCGACGGGCTGTTCGCCACGACCGGCCTGCCGCTCGGCTTCCTCGATATCCGACAGGATCGCGGTGGCGCGCTCGTAGAAGGCGCAGCCTTCGGCGGTGAGGTCCAGACGGCGCGTGGAGCGATTGAAGAGGCGCGCCCCAAGCCGCGCCTCCAGCCGGGAAATCAGCTTGCTGACAGCCGACTGGGACAGGCCCAGTTGCCGCGCCGCATGGGAGAACCCGCCCAGTTCGACGACCTGGACGAAGACCGCCATTTCCCCACTACGATTTACGCTGACACGCGACATATGAATTCAATTCACTTATCATATTTCATATTGCTATATAATTCATGCGATGCCCGCAACCTAGGTTCTATCCAGCGAAATCTTGATGGATAGAAGCCATGCCCGTTGCACTCTATGCGCTGGCGGCCGGTGCTTTTGGCATCGGCGTCACCGAGTTCGTCATCATGGGCCTTCTCCTGGAGGTCAGCCGTGATCTCGGCGTTTCGGTTGCGGCGGCGGGCATGCTCATTTCCGGTTATGCGCTGGGGGTCGTGGTCGGCGCGCCGATCCTGACGGTCTTCACGGCGAGATGGAATCGCAAGCCTGTGCTGATCGGCCTGATGGCGATCTTCATCATCGGCAATGCTGCCTGCGCGCTGGCGCCGACTTACGGCCTGCTGATGGCGGCGCGCGTGCTGACGGCGCTGACCCATGGCACCTATTTCGGCGTCGGCGCGGTCTTCGCCGCCGGTCTCGTCGGCAAGGACAGGCGCGCTTCTGCCATCGCCATCATGTTCACCGGGCTGACGCTGGCGAACATTCTGGGGGTGCCGGCCGGCACATGGCTCGGGCAACAATTCGGCTGGCGCATGACGTTCTGGGCAGTGACGGCGATCGGTGTCCTGGCATCGGTCACTCTCATCCTGCTCGTCCCGTCGGACCGCTCGCCGCCGGCCCCATCGAACTGGAAGGCGGACCTGAAGGCCGTGTCCCGCACGCCGGTGTTGCTCGGCTTCCTGACCACGGTCCTGGGTTTTGCGGGTGTCTTTGCCCTGTTCACCTATATCGCGCCCCTGCTCACCCAGGTCAGCGGATTTGCCGACAGGGCCGTATCGCCGATCCTGCTGGTCTTTGGCGGCGGCCTGGTCGCCGGAAATCTCCTGGGCGGCAAGCTCGCGGACATCCGGCTGAAGACGGCGCTCATCGGCAGCATGGCGGCGCTCGCGGTGGTGCTGGCGTTCATGACGATCGGATTCCAGAACCCGATCGCGGCGATCGCCCTGACGGGGCTTCTCGGCGCGGCGGGATTCGCGACGGTACCGCCGCTCCAGTCCTGGGTCCTGTCAAAAGCCATCGACGCGGGTGAAAGTCTCGCCTCCAGCCTCAATATCGCAGCCTTCAATCTCGGCAACGCGCTCGGCGCCTGGGCGGGGGGTGTCGTGATCTCGCAAGGGCCGGGATTGAAAGCCCTGCCGCTTGCTGCAGCCGCGGTTCCCGCACTCGCCATTCTGGTCGCGCTTGCCGCCTTTGCACTCGATCGGCGGCGCGATCTTTCCTCGAATTCACCTCGGCAGCCAGCTTGCTAGAATGGAGTTTACCGATATGGACTATCGCTATCTTGGAAAATCCGGCCTCAAGGTGCCCGCCCTGAGCTTCGGCGCCGGTACGTTCGGCGGATCGGGACCGCTCTTCAGTCATTGGGGCACCTCCGACGTCACGGAGGCGCGCCGCCTCGTTGACATCTGTCTGGAGGCCGGCGTCAACCTGTTCGCCACCGCCGACGTTTACTCTGACGGCGCGTCCGAAGAAGTGCTGGGCGAGGCGATCAAGGGGCGACGCGGCGCGCTTTTACTTTCCACCAAGATGAGTCTGCCGCTGGGAGACGGACCGAACGAGGCCGGTTCCTCGCGATTCCGGCTGATCGGAGGTGTCGAAGCCGCACTGAGACGTCTCCGCACGGACCATATCGATCTTCTCCAGTTGCACGCCTTCGACGCCCTCACGCCGGTCGAAGAGGTGCTTTCGACCCTCGACCAACTGGTGCGCGACGGGAAGGTCCGTTATGTCGGCGTCTCCAACTTCTCCGGCTGGCAGATCATGAAATCGCTCGCCGTGGCGGAGAAGTACGGTTGGCCGCGCTATGTCGTCAATCAGGTCTACTATTCGCTCGTCGGCCGGGATTATGAGTGGGATCTGATGCCGCTCGGCGCAGACCAGGGCCTTGGCGCCATGATTTGGAGCCCGCTGGGCTGGGGGCGCCTCACCGGCAAGATCCGCCGGGGCCGTCCGATTCCCGACGGCAGCCGCCTGCACGAAACCGCGAGCTTCGGACCGCCGGTGGACGACGACTATCTCTACACGGTCGTCGACGCCCTCGATGCGATCGCGGAAGAGACCGGCAAGACGGTTCCGCAAGTCGCACTCAACTGGCTCCTGCAACGGCCCACGGTCTCGTCAGTCATCATCGGTGCGCGCAACGAGACCCAACTGCGCGACAATCTGGGTGCTGTTGGCTGGGCGCTGACCGGCGATCAGATCGCACGCCTCGATACGGCGAGTGCCGTGACCGCGCCATACCCGCATTTCCCTTACCGTCGACAGGAAGGCTTCGCACGCCTCGACCCGCCGATGGTTTGACAACAAGGTACGCAGCGGCGCGTCAGGCAAAGCCAAACCCGGTCGCGCTCTGGCGGCGTGGCGGCGGAGACGGCTGGACGAGAGACGGCTGGACGGCGGTCTCCTGCCTCCCCTTTTGATGGGGTGGACGCCTTGCCCCGGAGAATCTCTGAGCCTCGGTGCCGCCGGAGTCTTGCTGACGCCGGCACGAACCAGGATCCGTTCACCGATCCCGCATCCACACAGCAAAAGACCCCGGTAAACCGGGGTCTTTTGCTATGGCGGAGGGGGAGGGATTCGAACCCTCGGTACGTTTGCACGCACAACGGTTTTCGAGACCGTCCCGTTCAACCACTCCGGCACCCCTCCGAAAGCAGGCGCGGCGGCGCGCGGCCACCTTGGCCGGGTCCGCCGCGAACGGCGCGCCCTTACTAGCGAAGCGCTGCCGCCCTGGCAAGAGCAGGCTGCGCGGGACGCCCCGGTTCTGCACTGAGCGTGGTTCTGGCCTGGGGTTGCAAAGGGCGCCCTGATATAACGGCGCCATGACGCTTTCGCCCAAGCCAGAAACCGCGCCGGAGCCCGGAACCGGCGGCCTGCCCGCCATCCCGCTGCACCGGGTCGCCGGGCCCGACGACCTGCTGCGCCTGGAACCGGCACGGCGGGCCGCCCTGATCGCCGCCGCCGAGCGGCGCTACCCGGTCGCCGGGATCGCCCTGGCCGACCGGCTGTCGCGGCGCTGGCTGGAGAAGACCGCAAACCCCTATCTGGAGGAGATCGGGCGGGTCGCCACGGCGCTCGGCCGGCCGGGCGCGCACTTCCTGAACATGAGCTACGAGTGGGCCTGTACCTGCAGCGTCGGCGTGACGCCCGAGGGACGGAACCGCCTGACCCGGGTGCTCGACTGGCCGTTCGACGGCCTGGGCGCCGAGATCGTCGCCGCCCAGCAGCAGGGCCCGGCCGGAAGCTGGATCAACCTGACTTGGCCGGGCTTCACCGGCTGCATCCAGGGCCACGCCCCCGGGCGCTTCTCCGCTGCGTTCAACCAGGCGCCGCTGCGCAAGCGCACAGCGCTGAAATATCTCGACTGGGCGCTCGACCGCTACGGCCTGTGGCGGTCCGACGCCCTGCCACCCGGCCACCTGCTGCGCCGGGCCTTCGACACCGCGCCCGACTTCGCCGCCGCCAAAGCGATGCTGGCGGAAACCCCGCTGGCGCTGCCGGCGATCTTCTCCCTGGCCGGCCCCGGGCCCGGCGAACTGGCGGTGATCGAGCGCCTGGAGGACCATGCGGTGATCCACCAAGGGTCTCACGTGGCGGCCAACCACTGGTCCGGCGGGGCCCTGCCGCCGGCCCGTCCGCGCGGCATGGTCTCCGCCCGGCGCGCCGAGGTGATGCGGGCCGAGGCCGGCGACGCCGGCGCCGACCTGGCCTGGCTGAAGGCCCCCGTGCTGAACCCGACCAGCCGCCTGGCGGTCTATGCCGAACCGGCCAGCGGGCACCTGGTGGCCCAGGGCTTCGAGGCGGCCGGCCCCAACCACGTCGCACCGGCGACCGCGGCGACCGATATCCGGCCGTAACCGGCCGCCCGTTAAGCATAAGCGGAGGGGACAAAAAGCCGCAGAAATCCGGGGCCGAAAGGCCGAAAAATAACGGCCAGAATCGCGTTGACAGTCCGGGCGTGAGGACTATAGTTCGCGCCCATCAACCGCGGTCCTCTGGCCGCGGTCTTTCATGTTGGGCCTTCCCGGCGGCGAGCATTCGCGCCAGAGAGCCCAGAAATGCCGAAGAATTAGGCGAGCCCGCGCAATGTTTGCAGTGATCAAAACCGGCGGCAAGCAGTACAAAGTCGCTAAGGACGATGTCATTGTCGTCGAGAAACTGAATGGCGAGACCGGTGAGGTCGTGGCCTTCGACTCCGTTCTGATGGTCGGCGAAGGCGCCGATACCAAGGCCGGCGCCCCCTTCGTCGAGGGCGTCTGCGTGGCCGGCGAGGTCGTCGAGCAGACCCGCGGCGACAAGATTCTGGTGTTCAAGAAGAAGCGCCGCCAGAACTACCGCCGCACCAACGGCCACCGCCAGGACCTGACGGTGGTGCGCATCACCGACATCCTGACCGACGGTAAGAAGCCGGAAGCCAAGGCGAAGAAGGCCGCGGCACCGAAGAAGACCGAAGCCGAGGGTGACGACGCGCCGAAGAAGGCCGCCACAAAGAAGGCCGCGCCGAAGAAGGCCGCCGCCAAGAAGACCACTGCCAAGAAGGCGCCTGCTAAGAAGGCAGCGACCAAGAAGGCAGCGGCCAAGAAGAAGGAAGACTAAGCCATGGCACATAAAAAGGCTGGTGGTAGCTCCCGCAACGGACGCGATTCCGCCGGACGCCGTCTCGGCGTGAAGAAGTTCGGCGGCGAAGTCGTCGTGCCGGGCAACATCCTGGTGCGCCAGCGCGGCACCAAGTTCCACCCGGGCCGCAACGTCGGCATCGGCAAGGACCACACCATCTTCGCCACGGTCGAAGGCGCGGTTTCCTTCGAGACCAAGCGCGGCGGCCGCACCTACGTGTCGGTCGAGGCCGCCGGGCAGCCGTCGCCGAGCGCCGCTGAATAACGCCGGTGGGGGTCCACCGGGGCACCCATCTGCTACAGCCGACTTAAAGAGGAGGGAGATGGGTCGCCATCTCCCTTTTTCTATGCCCTCCTAACAGTGGGGCCCTCCTACAGCTCGGCCCTACAGCTCGGCAGAGAGTTTAAGTGCTTCGATGACGATCAGATTGGAAACCCGCCGCCTGGTACTCAGGCCCTTCACCGCCGCGGACGCCGAGGCGGTCCAGGACTACGTCAGCCTGTGGGAGGTCGCGCGCATGACCACCCGCATCGCCCATCCCTATCCGCAGGGCGGTTCCGCCGAGTGGATCGCCGGCCATGCCACCATGCGCGAAAACGGCACCGAATACAGCTTCGCCGTCACCTTGAAAGAAAACGGTGCCGTGATCGGCGGTGCCAGCCTGCGCCGCAGCGAGCCCGGCAACCTGGAGCTTGGCTATGTGCTGACGCCGGCCTACTGGGGCCAGGGCCTGGCCACCGAAGCGGCCCAGGCGCTGGTGGTCTACGGCTTCGAGAAGCTGGGTGCCGAGGCGCTCAATTCCGGCCACTTCGCCGACAACCCCGCCTCCGGCCGGGTGCTGGAGAAAGCCGGCTTCCGCGCCAACGGCATCGCCCGCCATTGGAGCGAGGCACGCCAGGTCTTCGTCGACGCCAACCGCTTCCTGCTGACCCGCGAGTCGTGGCAGCAGGCCCGCCAGCAGACCCACGCGGGAGCCGCGTCATGAAGTTCCTCGACGAGGCCAAGATTTTCCTGAAGAGCGGCGACGGGGGCAATGGCTGCGTCGCCTTCCGGCGTGAGAAGTTCGTCGAGTTCGGCGGTCCCAACGGCGGCGACGGCGGGCGCGGCGGCGACATCGTGTTCGAGGCGGTGAACAGCCTGAACACCCTGATCGACTTCCGCTATCGCCAGCACTTCAAGGCCAAGCGCGGTGACGGCGGCATGGGCCAGAACATGACCGGCGCCGCCGCCCCGCCCATCGTCATCAAGGTCCCCGTCGGCACCCAGATCCTCAGTGAGGACAAGGAAACCGTGCTGGCCGACATGACCGAACTGGGCCAACGCCTCGTTTTCCTGACCGGCGGCGACGGCGGCTTCGGCAATACCCACTTCAAGTCCTCCACCAACCAGGCGCCGCGCCGCGCCGACCCCGGCTGGCCGGGCGAGGAGATGTGGGTCTGGCTGCGCCTGAAGCTGATCGCCGACGCCGGCCTGGTCGGGCTGCCCAACGCCGGCAAGTCGACCTTCCTTTCCGTCGTGTCGCGCGCCCGGCCGAAAATCGGCGACTATCCCTTCACCACCCTGCACCCCAACCTGGGTGTGGTGACCCTGGGCGACAACGAGTTCATCGTCGCCGACATCCCCGGCCTGATCGAAGGGGCGCACGAGGGCAGCGGCCTGGGCGACCGCTTCCTGGGCCACATCGAGCGCTGCGGCGTGCTGCTGCACCTGATCGACGGCACCCAGGACGACGTGGTGGGCGCCTACCGCACGGTGCGCGACGAGTTGACCGCCTACGGCGGCGGCCTGGAGAACAAGTCCGAAGTCATCGGTCTCAACAAGATCGATGCTTTGGACGAAGAAACCCGGGCGGAGAAACAGGCCGCCCTGGCCGAGGCCTCCGGGGCCGAGGTGCTCTGTCTCTCCGGCGTCTCCGGGGCCGGCGTCGACAAGGTGGTCGCCCGCCTGTGGACCCACATCCAGGCCGAGCGCCATAAGCGCGACGAGGCCGCCGAGGAGGGCTTCCAGCCGTGAGCGCCCAGCCCGCCGCCGAGGGCACCCAGGCCAGCTTCGCCAGCGCGCGGCGCCTGGTGGTGAAGATCGGCTCGGCGCTGTTGGTCGATGCCACCCAAGGCACCATCCGCCGCGACTGGCTGGATGCGCTGACCGACGACGTCGCCGCCCTGATGCGCCGCGGCACCGAGGTGCTGCTGGTGTCCTCCGGCGCCATCGCCGTCGGCCGCCACCACCTGGGACTGACCCAGAAGACCCTGCGGCTGGAGGAAAAGCAGGCCGCCGCGGCCACCGGGCAGATCCGCCTGGCCCATGCCTACCAGGAATCGCTGGCCCGCCACGACATCACCGTGGCGCAGATCCTGCTGACCCTGGAAGACACCGAGGTGCGCCGCCGCCACCTGAATGCGCGGGCCACCCTGACCCCCCTGCCGCGCCCGGGCACCCTGCCCGTCATCAATGTTTTATATTATTCGGCGACCACCGATATCCGCGTCGGCG
>JBHJIR010000136.1:0-7706 GCA_050043265.1 Kiloniellaceae bacterium | reverse complement strand
CGGCTTGTTCGCGGCGGACCGCGTGCTGAAGGCGGTCGACGGCGCCAGCTTTACCCTCACCGCCGGCAAGACCCTGGCGGTGGTTGGCGAGTCCGGCTGCGGCAAGTCGCCCCTGGCCCGCATGGTCACGCTGATCGAGCGGCCGCCCGATGGCAGCCTGGTGCTGAACGGCGTCGACGTGACCGCCGCCAAGGGCGAGACCCAGCGCACGCTGCGCCAGTCGGTGCAGATCGTGTTCCAGGCCCCCTCCGGCTCGCTGACCCCGCGTCAGAAGGTCGGTACCATTCTGGAGGCGCCGCTGGTCATCAATCGCAAGATGACCGCGGCCGAGCGCCGCGCAGCGGCGGAGGCCATGATGGCCCGCGTCGGCCTGCGCCCCGCGCACTACGACCGCTACCCGCACATGTTCTCCGGCGGCCAGCGCCAGCGCATCGCCATCGCCCGCGCCCTGATGCTGAACCCGGACATTGTGGTGCTGGACGAACCGGTCTCGGCGCTCGACGTGTCGATCCAGGCCCAGGTGCTGAACCTGCTGGCCGACCTGCAGGAGGAATTCGACCTCGCCTACCTGTTCATCTCCCACGACCTCTCCGTGGTGCGCCACATCGCCGACGAGGTGATCGTCATGTACCTTGGCCATCCGGTGGAACAGGGCCCGCGCGCGGCCGTTTTTTCGAATCCGCAGCACCCCTACACCCCGGCCCTGCTGTCGGCCCCGCCCACGGCCGACCCGACCCAGCGCCATCAACGCATCAAGTTGACCGGGGAACTGCCCTCGCCGCTGAATCCGCCTGAAGGCTGTACCTTCAACCCGCGCTGCCCCTTTGCCAACGAACGCTGCCGCGTCGAACCTCCGCGGATGCTGTCGTCCCAGGGTAGCCGCGTCGCCTGCCACGCCGTCGAAGAAGGCCGCCTGCCCCAGGTCTCCGCCGCTTAGGTTCTGTTTAACTCTGTTCGAGTTAAACCTCGTTATGTCTTGTCTCTGGAGGGCGGCTGGTTTCTGATCGCCCGGAACAGCGACATCCCGACCCAACGGCTGCCAGGACCCCGACCGGAGCATGAGCGCGCGCCTTCCCTGCCTGACCCCCGCCGATCTCGGGGCGGCGCTCGACGGCCGGCTGCCGCCACCGGGCGCGCGCATCGGCCTGCTCGGCGGGTCGTTCAACCCGGCCCACGACGGCCACCGGGAAATCTCCGAAACCGCACTGCGGCGCCTCGGCCTGGACCGGGTGTGGTGGCTGGTATCGCCGCAGAACCCGCTGAAGCCGGCCGACGGCATGGCCCCCCAGGCCGAGCGCATCGCCCAGGCCCGGCGGGCCGCCGGCGACCCGCGCATCCTGGTCACCGGCCTGGAAGCGCGCCTGGGCAGCACCTACACCGCCGACACCCTGCGCGCCCTGGTCCACCTGCTGCCGCGGGTCCACTTCGTCTGGCTGATGGGCGCAGATAACTTGATTCAAGTTCATTTATGGCAGGACTGGCCACAAATCTTTAATAGCCTACCCGTTGCGGTTTTTGACCGCCCCTCCTATTCTTTAAGGGCGTTGTCAGGTAAGGCAGCGCGTGCCTTTGCCCGGCATCGACTGAAGGACAGTTCGGTGCGGCGCCTGGCCGAGGCAAGGCCGCCGGCTTGGGCATTCATTCATTGCCGCTTGAACCCTCAGTCCGCGACCGAGATCAGGGCCCGTCAACCGGTCCCCCGCCCGTAACGTCGGGACAGGGCCGGGCGGCGTCAGGTCCACCGCAACAACTGACAGGAGACTTAGGGTCATACTGCAGGAGACCAAGGCCCAACGGGCCGCTGAGCAGGACGTCCTCGCCGAGAGCCGGCGCCTGCTATCCGTTATCCAGTCGTCCCTGGAAGACGACAAGGCGGACGACATCGTCGTCATCGAACTCGCCGACAAATCCAGCATCGCAGATTTCATGGTGATCGCCTCCGGCCGTTCCACGCGGCAGGTCGGCGCCATGGCCGATCATCTGCGCGACGGGCTGAAAGCCGAAGGCGCCGCCGGCGTCTCGGTCGAAGGCCTGGAGCGCTGCGACTGGGTTCTGATCGACTGCGGTGACGTCATCGTCCATCTCTTCCGCCCGGAAGTGCGCGCGTTCTATAATCTGGAAAAGATGTGGGGCGTGACCCTGGTGCCGATCGGCGCAGGGTCGAACGGCGAGACGGCCGGGGACACGGAACTGGACGCCACACCAGCCTGAGACGGCCCCTAAGGTCTGGTCCCTAAGGTCTGGCGCCAGGCTCCGGCGGGCGCAGGGAAACGCATGAAAATCACGTTGGTGGCCGTCGGCCGTATGAAGGCCGGCCCCGCCCAGGAGCTTTATGAGCTCTACGCCGCGCGCTTGCGCTGGCGCATCACCCTGAAGGAAGTGGAGGAACGGCGGGCGCTGCCGCCCGAAGCGCTGAAAGAACAGGAAGGCGCACTGATCCTGGCGGCGCTGCCGCGCGGCGCCCGGGTGATCGCCCTCGACGAAGGCGGCAAGCAGATGGCCAGCCGCGATTTCGCCGCACAGCTCGGCCGCTGGCAGGACGAGGCGGTGCAGGATCTGGCCTTCGTGATCGGCGGCGCCGACGGTCTGTCTAAGGAGGTCCGCCAGGCCGCCGATATCATTCTCTCCTTGGGCCGCATGACCTGGCCCCATATGTTGGTACGAGGCCTGCTGGCCGAACAGCTGTTCCGCGCCGAAAGCATCCTCGCCGGACACCCTTATCACCGGGATTGAAACCGCCTGGAACTGCCATGACCGACAAGCCCCACCATCCGGACACGCCGCGCCCCGTCATCCTCTGCATCCTCGATGGCTGGGGCCACCGCGAGAGCTGCGAGAACAACGCGATCTGCGAGGGTCCGACGCCGAACCTGGACCGCATGCTCCAGGAGTTGCCGCACGCCCTGGTCGACGCCTCCGAGGGGCAGGTCGGCCTGCCGATCGGCCAGATGGGCAATTCCGAAGTCGGTCACATGAACCTGGGCGCCGGGCGCGTGGTGATGCAGGACCTGCCGCGCATCGACGCCGCCATCGCCGACGGCAGTTTCGCGAGAATCCCGGCGCTGACCCAGGCCATCGCCGCCCTGAAGAAATCCGGCGGCACCGCCCATGTGATGGGCCTGCTGTCGCCCGGCGGCGTCCACTCCCACCAGAACCAGATGGCCTACCTGGCCGAGGTTCTGGTGAAAGAAGGCATCCCCGTCGCCGTGCATGCCTTCCTCGACGGCCGCGATACGCCGCCGCGCAGCGCCCTCGACTACCTGAAGGCGTTCCAGGCCAAGGCCCCCAAGGCCACCATCGCCACGGTGTCCGGGCGCTACTACGCCATGGATCGCGACAAGCGCTGGGCAAGGGTCGAAAAAGCCTATCGCGCCCTGGTGCGGGCCGAGGGTGAGCGCGCCGGCGACCCGCTGCAGGCGGTCGAGCAGAGCTACGCCGCCGGCACCAACGACGAATTCGTGCTGCCCACGGTGATCGGCGGCTACGGCGGCATGCGCGACGGCGACGGCCTGTTCATGGCCAACTTCCGCGCCGACCGTGCCCGCGAGATCCTGGCCACCCTGCTGGACCCCGCCTTCGACGGCTTCGACGCGGGAACGCGCCCGGCCTTCGCCGCCAGCGCCGGCATGGTGGAGTACTCCACCCACCTGAATGCCTTCCTCACCACGCTGTTCCCGCCGGAGGACCTCACCGAGACCCTGGGCGAGGTGGTCGCCGAGGCCGGCAAGCGCCAGCTGCGCATCGCCGAGACGGAGAAGTATGCCCACGTGACCTTCTTCTTCAACGGCGGGCGCGAGGATGTCTTTGCCGGCGAAGAGCGCATCCTGGTGCCCTCGCCCGATGTCGCCACCTACGACCTGCAACCCGAAATGTCGGCGCCGGAGGTGACCGACAAGCTGGTCGCCGCCATCGAAGGCGGCGGCTTCGACCTGATCGTGGTGAACTACGCCAACGGCGACATGGTCGGCCACACCGGCGATCTGGCCGCTGCCATGAAGGCGGTGGCCTGCGTCGACACCTGCGTCGGCCGCCTGGCCAAGGCGGTGGAAAGGACCGGCGGCTGCATCCTGCTGACCGCCGACCACGGCAATGCCGAGCAGATGAGCGACCAGGAGACCGGCCAGGCGCACACCGCCCACACCATGAACAAGGTCCCGCTGCTGCTGATCAACGGCCCCGGGCGGGTCGCCGCCCTCAACGACGGGCGGCTGGCGGACATCGCGCCGACGGTGCTGGACCTCATGGCCCTGCCGAAACCGGCGGCGATGACCGGCCACAGCCTGCTGAAGCCCGCAGCAGCACGCGGCGAGGCGGCCGCGGAGTAATCTTGGCACGCCCCCTCCAGCAACGCGGACGCCAGGGCTGCAGATTGGGCCGGCAACTCGTCGGCGGGATCTGCCTGTTTCTGACCCTGGGGATCGCCGCCCTGGGAAACGCTCCGCCGCTGCTGGCGCAGGACGCCCCCAGGAAGGGGGATCTGGAAAAGGTCGAGAAGGAACTGGCCGCCGACCGCGCCCGCGCCGAAAAGCTGGCCGCCGAGGCCGCCGCCCTGGCACGGGAAATCGAGGAACTGCGCGCCAAGTCGATCGCCGCCGCCAAGCGTACCCAGGATCTGGAAAGCGAAATGACCGCCGCCGAGGAGACCCTGACGGCGTTGCGCGCCGAGGAAGCGGCCAAAGCCGCCGATCTCGCCACCCGCCGCGACCAGTTGGGCCGCACCCTCGGCGCCCTGCAGCGCCTCGCCCTGCAGCCGCCGGAGGCTGCCCTGGCGCGCAGCGAGCAGCCGGTCGAATCGGCCCGCGCCGCCCTGCTGCTACAGGTGGCCATCCCGGCCCTGGAAGCCAAGGCCGAGGATTTGCGCGCGGAACTGGGCGATCTTGCCGTGCTGCGCGCGCGCATCGCCATCGAGCGCGACGACCTTGCCGCCGCCACCGCCTCCCTCGGTATCGAGCGCGACCGCCTGACCGCCCTGCTGGCCCGCAAGGGCCAACTGCAGGCCACCGCCGATGCCGAGCGCAAGGCCGCCGAGGCCCGCGTCGCCAAGCTGGCCGGCGAAGCCCGCGACCTGCAGGAACTGACCGCGCGGCTGGAGGCCGAGGCCGCTCGCGATGCCGCGGCGCGACAGGAGGCCGCCCGCCAGCAAGCGGAGCGCCAAAAAGCGGCCCGGGAAGCCGCGCGACTCCAGGCCGAAACCGAAGCGAAAGCGAAGGCCGACTCCAAGGCCGTCCCGGCCGCGCCGGCGCCTTCACGCCAAGTTGAACGCGACGCGCCGCAGGTCGCCCGCCTGGCGCCGCCGGATTCGCTGCGTCCTTTCCCGGAAGCCCAGGCCAGCCTGACCATGCCGGTTCGCGGCCAGGTCGTGCGGCTTTTCGGCCAGGAAAGCGAGAATCCGGGAGCCACCGCCAAGGGAATTTCAATCCTGACGCGGGCCAAAGCGCAGGTGGTGGCGCCCTTCGACGGCAAGATTGCCTATGCCGGACCGTTCCGCGGCTATGGGCTCATCTTGATCATCGACCACGGCGGGCGATATCATACGATATTGGCCGGTTTCGATCGGATCGATGCCGTGGTCGGGCAGTGGGTGTTGGCTGGTGAGCCTGTCGCCCGGATGGAAGACTCCACCGGTGACAACCCGGAGCTTTATTTCGAACTCCGCCGCACAGGGCAGGCCATCAATCCGCTCCCCTGGTTGGCTACAACGGACGACAAGGTGCGAGGTTAATGCGCAAATTCCAGATCGCGGCCGTGGTCGCAGCTCTTCTTATCGCCCTGCCGCAGTTTTCGCCGGCACAGGAGAACCCTTCCGACACCTACAAGCAGCTGAAGCTGTTCAGCGAGGTCTTCGAGCGCGTCCGCGCCGACTACGTCGAGGACGTCAGCGACCAGCAGCTGATCGAATATGCCATCCAGGGCATGCTCTCCACGCTCGACCCCCACTCCAGCTACCTGAACGCCGACTCCTTCGGTGACATGCGGGTGCAGACCAAGGGTGAGTTCGGCGGCCTCGGCATCGAAGTCACCATGGAGAACGGCTTCATCAAGGTGGTCTCGCCGATCGACGACACCCCGGCGTACCGCGCCGGCGTGAAGCCCGGCGACTACATCACCCACCTGGACGGCGAGCCGATCCTGGGCCTGTCGCTGAACGAAGCGGTCGAAAAGATGCGCGGGCCGGTGAACACCGACCTGACGGTGACCATCCGCCGCGAGGGCGAAGAGCCCTTCGACCTGGCGATCACGCGCGACGTCATCAAGATCCAGTCGGTGCGCAACCGCGTCGAGGATAGCGTCGGCTACATCCGCATCACCACCTTCAACCAGCAGACCATGCCGGGCCTGGAAAAGGCGATCCAGGAGATCAAGGCCGAGGCGGGCAGCGACCTGCGCGGCTACGTACTGGATCTGCGCAACAATCCGGGCGGCCTGCTCGATCAGGCCATCGACGTGTCCGATGCCTTCATCGACCAGGGCGAGATCGTCTCGACCCGCGGCCGCGCGGCGGACGATGCCCAGCGCTTCAACGCCACCCCCGGCGACCTGGCCGACGGCCTGCCGGTCGTCGTGCTGATCACCGGCGGTTCCGCGTCGGCCTCGGAAATCGTGGCCGGCGCCCTGCAGGACCACCGCCGGGCGATCCTCATGGGCACCAAGTCGTTCGGCAAGGGCTCCGTGCAGACCATCATCCCGCTCGGCCTGAACGGCGCCATGCGACTGACCACGGCGCGCTATTTCACGCCCTCGGGCCGGGCGATCCAGGCGCTCGGCATCGATCCGGACATCATGATCGAGCAGGCCAAGCTGGAAAGGGCCGAGGCGACCGCCCCCGGCCGCCGCGAGGCCGACCTGCCCGGCGCGTTGTCCAACCCGAACGAGGAGAACGGCGTCGGCGGCGAGACCCCGGCCGACGAGGCGCACAGCCTGTCCGAGGCCGCCCAGCAGGACTATCAACTTGCCCGGGCCATCGATCTGCTGCGTGGCCTGGCCCTTTATAATCAGCGGGTCGTGAACTAAAAGAGGGGTTCAGACGCGAAAACCGGCGCGGAGTCGCGCCGTAAAGAGGGCCGGTAATCTGTTCATGACGATCCGTCGTCGATCCCCCCGGCAGGCGCGCCCGGGCCGCAAGCAGGTCGGGCGCGCCCGGCGCGTCGCCTGAGTCCCGGCGCGCCTTGAAACGGCTGTTCACCAACTGGGGTGTGCTTGCCGCCGCTTGGCTTGCGGTGTTGGCGATCATGGCCGCCACGGTGGGCCTCGCCCTGCTGCAGCGGCCGCCGCCGCCCAGCGCCGAACCGGTCTTCATGACGCTGCCCGAACCGTTCGCTCCGCAAGCGGCCGGGGCCCAGCCGGCGCAGGATGCGCAGACCCGCCACGAAGAAGCCATGCACGACGCGGGGAACCAAGACGGTGGGGGGCCAGACGGGGTAGCCTCCAGTGACCTGATGCCCAGTGACCTGACGACCGGTGAACTGACACCCGGTGAGCAGCCGGCCCCCAGTGAACCGGTCCCGGACAGCGCCGAGGAGCAGGCGGCAGAGGTCCCTGCAGAGGACGCCCCCGCGGGCGAGGCCGTGACCGCCGAACTGCCCCACCCGGCCGCACCCGGCCCCGGCGTCCGCGCGCCTCTGCCCGCCGCCCCCGAACCGGCCCCCGACTCCCACCCGCAACCCCCCCCCCAAACCCCCACCCAACCCCCTCCCCAACCCCCACCC
>JBHJIR010000135.1:0-39816 GCA_050043265.1 Kiloniellaceae bacterium | reverse complement strand
GCCTTAACCGGTGTTGTGGGTGTCCGCCCTGCCCCTGGGGGGCGCCCGTTTCCGCGTGGTCCTCTTCGCGGCCGACAGCTGGGACGGCCTGCTGGTGGTGAGCCACTGGGGTTTCATCCGCGGCCTGACCGGCCATGCGGTCGAAAACGGGGTGGCGCTGCGCTTCGACCCGGTGGAAGGGGCTGCCGTTCCGGCCTTTTGATCGCCCATGGCGGGGCCCGTTATTGTCTGGCGTAACGATCCGTGATAGCCAAGCCCGCCCGTGACCACAGGAGCCGGAAATGGCCGAAGAAGCCGCACTGCCGCCGCTGACCATCAACACGCAGTACGTGAAGGATCATTCCTTCGAAAACCCCAACGCGCCGGCCATCTACGGCACCATGCGGACGGAGAAGCCCGACCTGAACGTCAGCGTCGAGGTGACGCCGACCCAGCTGCAGGATCAGGTCTATGAGGTCGTGCTGAAGCTGCACGCCTCGGCCAAAATCGGCGAGACCACCGCCTTCATGTCGGAGCTGGACTACGCCGCGGTGATCAGCCTGTCGCCGGACCTCAACGAGGAGATGCGCGAGCGCATGGTGATGGTCGAAGTACCGCGCCACCTCTTCCCCTTCGCCCGGGCGATCCTGGCCGACGACACCCGTGACGGCGGTTTCCCGCCGCTGATGATGAGCCCGATCGATTTCGCGCAGCTCTACCTCAGCCGCAAGGCCCAGGCGGAAGCCGCCGCATCGGGCAACGCCGGGGAAAGCGGCAACGGCGCGGCCTGAACCGCTTCAGGCGCGCCAGAGCGGGTTCGACAGCTTTTCCACCATCGCCTCGTGAGCAGCCTGTTCCTCCGGGCTGACCGGATGAACCCGCGGCGGGCGCACGTCGCGCGCCGCCGGGGCGATGGCGCGGGCCCGGTTGCGCTGGCTCTCCAGCACCAGACCCGGCTGGCGGCCGCCGCGCAGTTCCAGGTAGACCTCCGCCAGCAACTCGCAGTCCAGCAGCGCGCCGTGAAAGGTGCGCGAGGAGTTGTCGATCTCGAAGCGCCGGCACAGTGCATCGAGGTTCACCTGGGCCCCGGGAAACCGTTCACGGGCCAGGGTCACGGTATCGATAGCGCGGTCCATGGCGAGGATGTCGTGGCCTGCCTGACGCAGTTCGGCGTTGAGAAACTTCATGTCGAAAGCGGCGTTGTGGATGACCAATTTGGCATCGCCGATGAAGTCGAGGAAAGCCGGCGCGATGTCCGGGAACAGCGGCTTGTCCTTCAGGAACTCTTCGCTGAGGCCGTGAATGCGCTCAGCCTCGGCCGGCATATCGCGCTGGGGGTTGATGTATTCGCGGAAGGTGCGCCCCGTCGGCAGATGGTGCAGCAGCTCCAGCCCGGCGACCTCGACGATGCGGTGGCCGGAAGCGGGATCCAGGCCGGTGGTTTCCGTATCGAGGACGATCTCGCGCATCAGGTCTTCCTTTTCGCCGCGTTTTTCCGTTTCAGCAGTTTGACGATGGCGGCAAGTTGGTGCAAGGCGTGCACCTTGTTGAGGCCGGTCTGCACCACGAAGTCGGCGCGCCGGCGTTTTTCCGCATCGGGCAGTTGGCGCGCCAGAATCGCCTGAAACTTCGCCGCCGTCATGCCGGGGCGGCGCAGCACCCGCGCCCGCTGGATGAAGGGCGGTGCCGAGACCACGATGACCGCATCGCAGAGACGCTCGCCGCCGGTCTCGAACAGCAGCGGAATGTCGAGCACTGCGAGCGGCCGGCGGGCCCGCGCCTGCTTGGCGAGGAAGCGTCGCGCCTCGGCCCGCACCAGCGGGTGCAGGATCGCCTCCAGCCGCTTCATCGCGCCGTCGTCGCCCAACACCTTGGCGCCCAGCAGGCCGCGGTCAATCCGGCCATCGCGTTCCACACCGGGAAAAGCGGCGGCCACCGCCGCTACCGCCGCACCGCCACGTTCCATCAGCCGGTGCACCGCGGCATCGGCATCGTGCACCGGCAGGCCGAGACGCCGCAGCATCGCCGCCGCGGTCGACTTGCCCATGCCGATGGAGCCGGTGAGGCCGATAACCAGCATAGCGGGCCTATCCCGCGTCCTGAACGAAAGCGCGCAACGCCGGCGTGACCTGGGGATCGGGGCCGAACCAGGCGGTAAAGCAGGGCCGCGCCTGGTGCAGCAGCATGCCGAGGCCGTCGACACCGATGCAGCCCTTGGCACGCGCTGCCGCCAGCAACGCGGTTTCCAGCGGGCTGTAGACCAGGTCGCAGACCACCGCGCCGACCGCAAGCGCATCCAAAGACAGGTCGAGGGCCGGCTGCCCGGTCATGCCCAGACTGGTCGAGTTGACCAGCAGGCCGGCACCGTCCAGGGCGGCGGCGCGCTCGTTCCAGGGCACCACGGTGATCGGACCGCCGATTTCCTGCGCCAGTTGCTCGGCACGCTCGCGGCTGCGGTTGGTCAGGCGCACCTCCGGCACGCCGGCATCCAGCAGGCCGGCCGCCACCGCGCGGGCACCACCGCCAGCCCCCAGCCGCACCGCCGGCGCCGCGGCCGCCGTCCCGGCCGGCGCGCCCGCCGCCAGGTTGGCCATGAAGCCGAAGGCGTCGGTATTGCTGCCGACGATCTGGCCATCCTTAAAAATCAGCAGATTGACCGCCCCAATGCGCCGGGCGATGTCGTCGACCCGATCGCAGAGTGCCAGGACCGCCTGCTTGTGCGGAATGGTGACGTTGACCCCGGCAAGACCGGCGGCGGCAAGGCCGCGCACTGCAACCGCGATGTTTTCGGGCGCCACCGGCAGGGGCACATAGGCACCGTCGATGCCATGTTCGGCCAGCCAGTAGCCGTGCAGGCGCGGCGAGCGCGAATGCGACACCGGCCAGCCGATGAGGCCGGCGACCCTCGCATTCCCCGAGAGAGCTTTTCCCAACGGCGCGACGGAAGAAGACGTCATGCGGGCAGCACCTTGTTCAGTCGCAGGAAGTCGAGCAGCGGCAACAGCGGCAGACCGAGGATGGTGAAGAAGTCGCCCTCGACCTTGGCGAAGAGCTGCGCGCCAAGGCCTTCCAGTTGATAGGCACCGACGGCGGTGGTCACCGCCGGACCGGCCGCCGCCAGATAGGCCTGGATGAAGTCATCGCTCAGCGGCCGCATGGTCAGCTGCGCGGCGGCGTTGTGATGCCACATACGGCTGCCGTTACGCACCACGCAGACGGCAGTCCACAGCGTATGGGTCTTGCCACTGAGCGCGCGCAGCTGTGCGGCGGCGTGATCGCGATCGACGGGCTTGTCGAACCACACGTCGTTGCACGACAACATCTGGTCGGCGCCGATGACCAAGGCGCCGGCAAACTTCGACGCGACACGCTGAGCCTTCAACTCGGCCAGAGTTTCGGCGACCTGGGCTGGGGTCGCCCCTTCGCCCTTCAGCGATTGTTTCAAGGATTCTTCGTCGACCGCGGCGGCCTGGCCGTGCACCGACACGCCGGCGTCGGCAAGCAGGCGCACCCGCGCGGCACTGGCCGAGGCCAGCACCACCGCCGGCGCATCGGGTGCGATCAGGGCCGGTGCTGCAGCGGCGTTGTCGGCGGAAGCGTTCATTTGCTCTCAGCGCCGACGTGCTTGGCATAGTAGTTCATGATGGTGGCGGCAGTTTCTTCGATGGAGCGGCGCGTCACATCGATCAGCGGCCAGCCGTGTTCGACGCAGAAGCGGCGCGCCTGGGCGATCTCCTGTCGCACCGCCTCCAGATTCACGTAGTCGGTTTCCTGTCGGTCGTCGGTCAGCATGCGCAAGCGGTTCTGGCGCACTTGCACCAGGCTCGCCGGATCCTTGGTCAGGCCGACGACCAGCGGACCGCGGGCGTGCAGCAGTTCCTCGGGCATCGGGCAACCGGGCACCACGGGCACGTTGGCGGCCTTGATGCCGCGGTTGGCGAGATACATGCAGGTCGGCGTCTTCGACGTGCGCGATACGCCGACCAGGATGATGTCGGCCTTGGCGATGTCGCTGGTGTGCTGGCCGTCGTCATGGGTAAGCGCGAAGGTCATCGCATCCATGCGGCTGAAATATTCCGCATCCAGCGCGTGCTGCAGACCCGGCGTGCCGGTGATCTCGACGCCGAAGTAGTTGGCGAGGGTATGGATGACCGGATCGAGCACCGGGATGCAGGGCAGGCCGAGCGAGGCGCAGCAGCCGGTCAGTTGGTCGCGCAGGTCGCGGTTCACCATGGTGTAGAGGACCGGGCCGGGATTGGCTTCGATGCCCTGGACGACCTTGGTCATCATCCCGCGGGTGCGCACCAGGCTCCAGACATGCTCGATCGGCTCGATGCCGCCGAACTGCACCAGGCAGGCGCGGGCGACCGAGTTGATGGTCTCGCCGGTGGCATCGGACACAAGATGCAGGTGAGGGCTGCTCATCGGCGGAATCCATCCAGGACGGCCGGGAAGGGCTGTGCACGATTCAGCGCAAAGTATCTAAACCCGGGGACAAGTGATGCCGTTTTGCCGGTCGTCAAAAAACTGAACACGTCAGCCTCGCATTACTCCCTCGGGTTCGTGCCCCCGGGACAAATCTCGCCCACAGCCGGACTCATCCTGGGAAAGACGATGGACCCAGGCGGCTTATCCCCGTTATCCCCTGACCGCCGCTGCGGCGCAAGCCGCAGTGGTCCTGCCGGTTTTCCGGATAGAATCCCCCCGAAAGCCCACAGGATGGGACCTGTCTACAATGCCTGCGGATGACTCGCGGGATAGTTTATCGGACAGCGGCAATCCCCAGGACTCACAGGGATCAACTACAACAACTAAAGCTTTATATAATTTCTTATTTGAAGAAGAGGGCTTTGCCTTGCGGGGCGAAAAGGCCATCTTGTCGGAACTTGAGCCCTGCAGAAACGCTGCTCGCCCAGCCAAGTTACCCAGCCAACCCGGCACCGAAGGACGATCGACGACCCGATGAGCCAGACGCCTGAGAGTACCAGCCCGACGACGCATTCCGCTGCTGCCCGGCCGGCCAAAAAGATGCTGCGCGCCTTGCAGGGGGAAACGCTGGAAAGCCCGCCGGTTTGGCTGATGCGGCAGGCCGGTCGGTACTTGCCGGAATATCGCGATCTGCGCGCCAAGGCCGACGGCTTCCTGGATCTTTGCTACACGCCGGACTATGCCGTCGAGGTCACGCTGCAGCCGATCCGGCGCTTCGGCTTCGATGCCGCGATCCTGTTTTCCGATATCCTGGTGGTACCCCATGCCCTCGGCCAGAAAGTCTGGTTCGAGGAGGGGCACGGACCGCGGCTGGAGCCGCTGGAAACCAGCGCCGATCTGGACCGCCTGGACCGCGGGCGCCTGCATCAGGCTCTGGCCCCGGTCTACGAGACCCTCGGCCGGTTGAGCGGGGAACTGCCGGCGGAAACGACGCTGATCGGTTTTGCCGGAGCGCCCTGGACAGTGGCCAGCTACATGCTGGAGGGTGGCTCCAGCAAGGATTTCGCTGCCGGCAAGCGCTGGGCCTATGGGGATCCCGAGGCGATGCAGCGGTTGATCGACCTGCTGGTCGAGGCCACCGGCGATTACCTCATCGCGCAGATCGATGCGGGGGCCGAGGCGGTTCAGATCTTCGATTCCTGGGCCGGGGTATGGCCGGAAGCCCATCTGAGACGTTGGTGCCTGGAGCCGGTGAAGGCGCTGGTCAAGCGCCTCAAGAGCGAGCGGCCCGGCGTGCCGATCATCGTCTTTCCGCGCGGCGCGGGGTTGCTGTACCAGACCTATGCGGAAGAATGTGGCGCCGATGCCCTGGGGCTCGACACCACGGTGCCGCTGGGCTGGGCACGCGATGTGCTGCAGCCCAAGGCCTGCCTGCAGGGAAACCTCGATCCCTTGCTGCTGGTCGCCGGGGGCGATAGCCTGCGCCAAGCCGTGGAGACTATCCTCGAGACGCTGGCCGGAGGGCCTTTCGTCTTCAATCTGGGACACGGTATCGTGCCGCAGACGCCGTTGGAGCATGTGGCGGAAATGTTGGCGCAGATCCGGGCCTGGCGTGGCTGAGCGACGCTCCGACGGCCGGCAATCAAGCGGGGTGACATGACGAAAACCGCTGTGGTGCTGTTCAATCTCGGCGGTCCCGACCGCCCGGAAGCGGTACAGCCTTTCCTCTTCAACCTGTTTTTCGATCCGGCCATCATCCGCCTGCCATTGCCGCTGCGCTGGCTTCTGGCGCAGCTGATTTCCAAGCGGCGGGCGCCGATCGCACAGCAGATCTACCGGGAGATGGGCGGCGGCTCGCCGCTGCTGCCCAACACCCCGGCCCAGGCGGCGGCGCTGACGGCGGCCCTGCAGGAACAAGGGATTGCCGAGGCGCGGGTGTTCATCGCCATGCGCTATTGGCACCCACGGGCCAGCGCGACGGCGAAGGAGGTTGCGGCCTATGGGCCCGACCGGGTGATCCTGCTGCCGCTCTATCCGCAGTATTCCACCACCACCACGGCGTCGTCGCTGCAGGAATGGCACTGCGAGGCCAAGGCCGTGGGGCTGAAGGCGCCGACGCGGGCCCTTTGCTGCTATCCGGAAGCGCCGGGCTTCGTCGACGCGGTGGCCGCGCGGCTGCGCGATGCCTTGCGCCAGGTCGATCACGAAAAGGCACCACGGGTGCTGTTTTCAGCCCACGGACTGCCGAAAAAGATCGTCGATCAGGGCGATCCCTATCAGTGGCAGGTCGAACAGAGTGTCGCCGCGGTGTTACGCCGGATGGGCGAGGTGAACCTGGACTGGCAGATCTGCTATCAGAGCCGGGTCGGCCCGCTGGAGTGGATCGGGCCAGCGACCGAAAGCGAGATCGAAAAGGCGGGCGCGGACGGCCGCCCCATCGTCGTGGTGCCCATCGCCTTCGTCTCCGAACATTCGGAAACCCTGGTCGAGTTGGATATCGAATACCGCGAACTGGCCGAGCGGGCCGGGGCGCCGGCCTATGTCCGGGTGGCGACGGTGGGCACCGACGCGCCCTTCATCTCCGGACTGGCGGAGCTGGTCGGGAGTGTGGCTGCGGCGGAACAGCCGATCTGCTCCCACGCCGGTGGTCGGTTCTGTCCGGCGGCGTGGAGTGGCTGTCCGCAGGCCGCGGCCGAATAATCGGAATCTGAGGGAAAAGATGGCGGGATTTCTGGGCGAAGCCTATCTCTGGGTGAAGGCGCTGCACATCCTGGCGGTCATCTCGTGGATGGCGGCCTTTCTCTATCTCCCCCGGCTGTTCGTTTATCACTGCCAGGCCGAGCCGGGCTCCCGGCAATCGGAGACCTTCAAGGTGATGGAGCGGCGCCTGCTGCGCGGCATCATGAACCCCTCGATGATCGTGGCCTGGGCCGCCGGCCTGGCCCTGATGGTCAACATCGAGGCGTGGTCCTTCGGCTGGTTCCACGCCAAGCTGACCCTGCTGGTGATCCTGACCGTGGTCCACATGATGGCGGCGCGCTGGCGCAAGGATTTTGCCGCCGACACCAACCGGCGCTCGGAACGTTTCTACCGCGTAATGAACGAGGTGCCGGCGGTCCTGATGGTGGGGATCGTCATTTTGGCCGTGGTGAGGCCTTTTTAGTTCCTGCTCCGGCGGGGTGAGGATAGCTTGACTTACGCCGCCGGATGCATTAACGGTCAGCGATCTTCTGACCTTGCCGCCCGGCAAGTCGCGTCCCATATATGGTTAACGAAACGGTAACCAGCCCAGCGTAGGCTGCAGTTAGTCAAATCTCTCCCGCTTTGCGGTTTTGATCCCGCACCCCCGGCATTCTTTTAGAAGCTTCCGACGCCGCGGTGCAGGTCCCGTCCCGAAAATTCTCCCCTTCCCCGATGCATAGCGAGCACAGGCGTAAGCGCCCATGAACCTTCAAGAACTGAAAGCCAAGAGTCCGCCGGACCTTCTGGCCTTTGCCGAAGAACTGGAAATCGAAAACGCGAGCACCTTGCGCAAGCAGGACATGATGTTCGCGATCCTCAAGCACCTGGCCGAGAACGATCAGCCGATCTATGGCGGCGGTGTGCTGGAGATCCTCCAGGACGGCTTCGGGTTCCTCCGCTCGCCCGAATCGAACTACCACGCCGGGCCGGACGACATCTACGTCAGCCCCAGCCAGGTGCGCCGCTTCGGCCTTCGCACCGGCGACACGGTGGAAGGGCAGATCCGCGCCCCCAAGGAGGGCGAGCGCTACTTCGCCCTGCTGAAGGTCAGCCAGATCAACTACGATCCGCCGGAGAATTCGCGCCATCGGATCAACTTCGACAACCTGACGCCGCTCTATCCCGACGACCGGATCAAGCTGGAAGTCGAGGACCCGACCATCAAGGATCTGACGCCGCGGGTGATCGCCCTGACGGCGCCGATCGGCAAGGGCCAGCGCGCCCTGATCGTGGCGCCGCCGCGTACCGGCAAGACGATGATCCTGCAGAACGTCGCCAAGTCGATTGCCGCCAATCATCCGGAAATCTTCCTCATCGTGCTGCTGATCGACGAGCGGCCCGAGGAAGTCACCGACATGGACCGTTCGGTGAAGGGCGAGGTGGTGAGCTCCACTTTCGACGAGCCGGCCCAGCGCCACGTGCAGGTCGCCGAGATGGTGATCGAAAAGGCCAAGCGTCTGGTCGAGCACAAGAAGGACGTGGTGATCCTGCTGGACTCCATCACCCGCCTAGCGCGCGCCTACAACACCGTGGTGCCCTCGTCCGGCAAGGTGCTGACCGGCGGTGTCGACGCCAACGCGCTGCAGCGCCCGAAGCGCTTCTTCGGCGCCGCGCGCAACATCGAGGAAGGCGGCTCGCTGACCATCATCGCGACTGCCCTGATCGATACCGGCAGCCGTATGGACGAGGTCATCTTCGAAGAGTTCAAGGGTACCGGTAACTGCGAAATCGTCCTGGACCGCAAGCTGGCCGACAAGCGTACCTTCCCGGCCATCGATATCGGCAAGTCCGGTACCCGTAAGGAAGAACTGCTGGTGGACAAGGGCACGCTGTCGAAGATGTGGGTGCTGCGCCGCATCCTCATGCCGATGGGCGTCACCGACTCCATCGACTTCCTGGTCGACAAGCTGAAGCATCAGAAGACCAACCAGGACTTCTTCGACTCGATGAATCAGTAAGCGTCGCGAGAAGCCGTAAAAACGAAACCCGGAGCGGTCTTCGCTCCGGGTTTTTTCTTGTCCGATATGGTTCAGGCGTCGCCGGGCTGCGGCCCGTCGTAGCCTTCGATGATGACGAGATCGGCTTCCGATGCGCCGCTGCGAAGCGCGATGGCCTTCTGATAGGCCGGCGAGCGGTAGCAGGCGAGCGCCGCGTCGTAGCTGGGAAATTCGATCACGACGTTGCGGCTGCGTGACGTTCCTTCCATGGTTTCAAAGCGTCCCGCGCGCACGATGAAACGTGCACCGAATTCGGCAAAAGGTTCGGCATTGGCGGCGATGTATTTCTTGTAAGCCTCTTCATCACCGACATCGACGCGGGCGATCCAATATCCCTTCGCCATTTCTCTTCCTCTCCTGTTACGGCAACAGCACAGTCGAGCCGGTGGTCTTGCGCGCTTCCAGATCGCGGTGCGCCTGGGCGGTATCGCTTAAAGGATAGGTCTGGTTCACCTCGATCTTCACCTTGCCGGAAGTGACCATCGCAAACAGCGCGGCGGCGCAGGCCTCGAGCTCTTCGCGCTCCTTGTTGTAGACCATCAGGCTGGGGCGGGTGAGGTAGAGGCAGCCCTTCTTGGCGAGGACGTTCGGGTCGACCGGCGGCACCGGACCGGAGGCCGCGCCGAACAGGACCATCATGCCGCGCGGCTGCAGACAGTCGAGCGAGCCGTCGAAGGTGTCCTTGCCGACCGAGTCATAGACCACCGGCACGCCCTTGCCGTCGGTCAGTTCCTTCACCCGGGTGACGAAGTCTTCGCTGCGGTAGTTGATGGTGTGGTGACAGCCATGCGCTTTGGCGAGTTCGGCTTTCTCCTTGGAGCCGACGGTGCCGATCACCGTGGCGCCGATATGGTTCAGCCATTGGCAGGCGATGAGGCCGACGCCGCCGGCGGCGGCGTGGAACAGTACGGTGTCGCCCTTGTTGACCTTGAAGGTACGGCGGATGAGATACTCCACCGTCATGCCCTGCAGCATCATCGCCGCGGCAGTCTGATCGTCGATGTCGTCGGGTAGCTTCACCAGCCTGTCCCACGGCATGACGCGCGCTTCGGCATAGGCGCCTGGCGGATTGTCGGCATAGGCGACGCGGTCGCCGGGCTTGAACGCGGAAACGCCCTCGCCGACGGCCTTGACAACGCCCATGCCTTCCATGCCGATGGTGGCCGGATAGCTGAGCGGATAGACCCCCATGCGCTGGTAGACGTCGATGTAGTTGAGGCCGCAGGCCTTCTGCTGCAACAGCACTTCGCCGGCGCCGGGTGCCGGCACCTCGACGTCTTCGTAGCGCAGGACTTCGGGGCCGCCGGGCTCGTGAATGCGGATTGCCTTGACCATCAGACGAGATGCTCCTTGAAGAATGAAACGGTGCGGTCGTTGGCAAGCGTCGCCGCCGCCGCGTCGTAATGTTCGCCGCCCTGGCGCGCGAAGGCGTGGTCCTGTCCGGCGTAGAGGTGGACCGTCGCTTTGCCCGAGAGGATTTTTTGCACCTTGGCGATTTCCTCGGCCGAGGAGAACTTGTCCTTCTCGGCGATGTGCAGCATCAGCGGCTTGGCGATCTTGTCCGCTTCGCCCATGAGGTCGCCGAGGCTGACGCCGTAGTAGCCGACGTTGGCATCGGAGTCCGACCGTGTCGCCATCAGGTAGGCGAGCTTGCCGCCGAGGCAGTAACCGACACTGCCCGCCTTGCCGTTGCAGAGGTCATGGGCGCGCAGCTCGGCCAGCGTAGCCTTCATGTCTTCGATGCCCTTGTCGACGTCGAAGAGGCCAAACAGTTCGAAGGCGCGCTTCCATTCCGCCTCGGTCTTGTCGGTGATCTGGATACCGGGTTCGATGCGCCAGAACAGATCGGGACAGATAGCGACAAAGCCCTGGGTGGCGAGCCAGTCACAGGTGTCGCGCATGACCTGGTTCACGCCGAAGATTTCCTGGGCGACGACGATGCCGGGTGCCGGCGTAACCTCGGGCACCGCGGCATAGACCGTGAAGCTGCCGTCCTTGCCGTCGATGGTGACCTCTGCCATGAGCCTTCCTTTTCTTGAGTGCACAGAGTGGTGGCCGCGTGCGGCCGTTGGTGATGTGTCGGCGCTAGCTTAATCCGAAACCGCGGGGCGGCACAGCCGCCGCGCCGTTACAGCTGCAGGGCATGCTGTACCGGCCAGGCACCTTCCAACGTTAACAGCCAGGCTTTGGTCTGCGGTCCCTGGCCGCCGGAAAAGCCGCCGAGCTGGCGGTCGGCCGCCAGCACCCGGTGGCAGGGAATGAAGATGGGGATCGGGTTGGCGCCGCAGGCGGTCCCGACCGCCCGTGCGATGCCGGCGGTCGCCTTGGCGAGATCGCCGTAGGACCGGGTCTGCCCGTAGGGGATCGCCAGCATCTCGTGCCACACCGCGCGCTGGAAATCGCTGCCGGTGGGTTTCAGCGGCAGGTCGAATTCGCGCCGCGTTCCGGCGAAGTAGTCGCGCAGTTGCTGCGCCGCCTTCTGCAGCAGGGGACTGTCGTCGGTGGCGGCGCTGCCCTTGGATCTGCCGTCCCAGAAAACGGCGACAATGGCGCCGTCCTCCTCGCTGAGGGTGATCGGGCCCGTCGGCGTGTCGACGGTGAGGCGGGATCGTTTTGTGGCCGGATGGGTCATGGCTGGGTGGGCTTGGTGTTGAGGGCGGCGGCGAAAGCTTCCGGGTCCGTCATCGGTAGGGAACATGACGGGCCGTGGCAGACGTAGGCCGTCGGCCGGTTATCGACTTGTCCCTTGCCGGCGGCGGGATGACCGTCGGGCAGGCGCTCGTCCGGGGCGATGACCTGGAGGATGCGGGTGGGCAGGCAGCGGCTGGTGACGGCACCGATCAGGGCGTCGGTCGCCGACGTGCCGCGTTGGCCGACGATGACCACCTGGGTGCCGGTGATGAGAACGTCCACGCTGTTTAGCAGAGCGGCCAGCGGGAAGACGTTGCGCGCCAGTTCGCCGGAGAAGGCGGTTGCCAGGGCGTCGGCGCGTTCGCGATAGGCCGGCTTGCCGGTCAGGTAGAACAGGCGGGCCAGGACCCCGAGGACCGTTCCGTTGCCGGCGGGCACCGCGCTGTCGTAGGCGGTCTTGGTGCGCACGATGAGGTCGGGGGTATCGTCGGCGGTAAGGAAGTAGCCGCCATTCTGCGCATCCCAATAGTGGCGGTCGAGTTGTGCAGTCCACACCTCGGCTTTCGCCAGGTAGTCGCCTTGCCCGGTCGCTTCGTTGAGCGCAATGGCGGCGGCGGCCATGTTGGCGTAGTCGTCCAGGGTCGCCGGATGCTTCAGGATGCCGTGGCGCCAGCTGTGATACAGCCGCCCGTCGCGTTCCATCTCGCGGCAGACGAAGGCGAAGGCGCGTTCGGCGGCGGCCAGCCAGGCGGGTTCGCCGAAGGCCGTTGCCGCTTCGGCGAGCGCGGCGATCATCAGCCCGTTCCAGTCGGCCAGCACCTTGTCGTCCCAGCCCGGCCAGACTCGTTTGGCGCGTTCGGCCAGCAGGATATCGCGGCAGGCGGCGAGGCGGACTTCGGTTGCCGCGTCGGCCAGCGCCGGCTGGCCCGATTGGGTGAGGGCCGTGCGGTTGAGGATGGTCTTGCCTTCCCAATTGCCCTGCGGCGTCACGTCGTAGTGCGTCTTGAAGAGGGCGGCGTCGTCGTCGCCCAGCAGCGTGTCGATTTCTTTTTCACTCCAGACGTAGAACTTGCCTTCCTCGCCGTCGCTGTCGGCGTCCAGGGTGGCGGCGAAGCCGCCGCTGGGCTCGCCGTCGGCGTCATCGGCGATCATCTCGCGCAGCACCCAGGCAACGGTTTCGCGCGCGCGGGCGGCATACAGCGGATGGCCGGTGTCCTGCCACAGCCAGGTCAGCACCTCGAGCAATTGGGCATTGTCGTAGAGCATCTTCTCGAAGTGCGGCACCAGCCAGCGGGCATCGGTCGCATAGCGGGCGAAGCCGCCGCCGAGATGGTCGTAGATGCCGCCTTGCGCCATCTTCGTCATGGTCAGCTCGACGGCGTGGCGCAGCGCGGGGTCGCCGCTGCGTTTCCAGGCGCGCCAGAACAGCTTGAGGATCGCCGGCTGCGGGAATTTCGGGGCGCCGCCGATGCCGCCGTCGACCGGATCGATCTCGCCGACCAGGTGCTGGGCGACCTGGTCGATTGCCTGCGGCGGGATCGCTGTGCCGCTGAGGTTCTGCGACAGGCGGTCGAGGGCGTCTTTCAGGGCCGTGGTGTTCTTTTCGATGCGGGCTTTGTCGTTGGCATAGATCTCGGCGACCGCGTGCAGCACCTGGGGAAAGCTGGGACGCCCATAGCGTGGCGTCGGCGGGAAGTAGGTGCCGCCCCAGAAGGGCTCGCCCGCCGGGGTTAGGAACATGGTCAGTGGCCAGCCGCCGTGTTCGCCGAGCAGCGCCAGGGCGGCCTGATAGATACTGTCGATGTCCGGGCGTTCTTCGCGGTCGACCTTGATGTTCACGAAGAGCGTGTTCATCAGGCCGGCGATTTCAGGGTCTTCGAAACACTCGTGGGCCATCACGTGGCACCAGTGGCAGGCGGCATAGCCGACCGAGAGCAGCACCGGCTTGTCGGCGGCACGGGCCGCGGCGAAGGCGGTCTCGCCCCAGGCCTGCCAGGCGACCGGGTTGTCGCGGTGCTGCAGCAGGTAGGGACTGGTCTCCGCACCCAGCCGGTTGCCGTCTGCCTGGCCAGCGGCGGCGGTGTGGGAGGGCTCGGTGTCGGCCATGAAGGAGCGTTCCTGTGATGAAGCGGGCTGCGCGTTCGGCCCCCGGAATGCTAAGGCATGGGATTGCGGCGGCGTAAGGGTGACATGTAGGCTCAGTCATCCTATATGGGACGCGGGTCTTTGTCGGCTCAACCATAAATGCCAAATGGGTATGCCTGGACACGGCGGATGTTTCCCCGGCAGGCGTTTTCCGCGGAAGGAAGGTGGCGGCGATGAAGATTCACGTGGATATCGACTGCACGCCGGAGGAGGCGCGCGCCTTCCTTGGCCTGCCCGACGTCGGGCCGATGCAGGAAGCGCTGATGGCCGAACTGCAAAAGCGGATGATGGCGAATATGCAGGCGATGGAGCCGGAGCAGCTGTTCAAGACCTGGCTGCCGGCGGGCCTGCAGGGTTGGGAGCAGCTGCAGAAGGCCTTCTGGGCCCAGATGGGCGGCGCGGCTGGCGAGAAGAAGGAAGGATAGCGGCGGGTTATGACGGAAGTCGTGCAACAGGACGCGCCGGCCGGCGAGGCCGGGACCCAGGCTGACGGCGATCCGGCGCCTTACTTTCGCTGCCACGTTTTTTGCTGCATGAACGAGCGCCCGCCGGGGCACGAGCGCGGCTGCTGCAAGGAAAAGGGTGCCATCCGGCTGCGCAACTATCTGAAGGCGCGCGCCAAGGAACTGGGTATCGAGGGCATCCGCATCAATCAATCCGGTTGCCTCGACCGCTGCGAACTGGGCCCGGTGATGGTGATCTACCCCGAAGGGGTCTGGTACCACTACCGCACGATCGAGGACGCCGAGGAGATCCTGCAGACGCACCTGGTGAAGGGCGGCCGGGTCGGGCGTTTGCTGCTGCAGCCGGACGACGAGACCCCGCCGGAAGAATGAGCGGGGGACCGATCGCTCCGCTGGGCGATTCACAGCCGGCCGGATTTCCATGACCGACGACACCATCTTCGCACCCTCGACGGCCCCGGGCCGGGCGGGGGTTGCCGTGATCCGCATTTCCGGGCCGCAGGCCGGCGCGGCGCTGAGAGCCGTTGGGGGTATTCAGTTACCACCACCGAGGGGTGCGGTCTTGCGTTGCTTCATCGATCCGGGTCCGGGCCCTAGCAAAGACAAGATCATAGATCGCGGCCTGCTGCTGTGGTTTCCGGGACCGGCCAGCTTTACCGGCGAGGACGTCGGCGAGCTGCATCTGCACGGCGGGCGCGCGGTGGTCGCCGCGATGCTCGAGGTCTTGTCGGCGCTGCCCGGCCTGAGGCCGGCCGAGCCCGGCGAGTTCACCCGCCGCGCCTTCGATAACGGCAAGCTGGACCTCAGCGCCGTCGAAGGCCTGGCCGACCTCATCGACGCCGAGACGGAAGCCCAGCGGCGCCAGGCCCTGCGGCAGATGGAGGGCGGCCTGGCCCGACTGAGCGGCGGCTGGGCGGCGCGCCTCACGCGGGTGCTGGCCCACTTCGAGGCGGCCATCGACTTCGTGGAGGAGGAATTGCCGGCGGAACTGGAGCAGGCGGCCCTGGCCGAGGCTGCGGCGGTGGCGGCGGAGATCGCTGCGGCGCTGGACGATGGGCATCGCGGCGAGCGCCTGCGCGAAGGCTTGTCGGTGGTGATTCTCGGCGCGCCCAATGCGGGCAAGTCTTCGCTGCTGAACGCTTTGGCAAGGCGCGAGGCGGCGATCGTTTCGGAGACGGCAGGCACAACCCGCGACGTCGTGGAGGTGCATCTCGATCTCGGCGGCTATCCGGTGGTTCTGGCCGACACGGCCGGTCTGCGCGAGATCGCCGAGCATGAGAAGGGGCAGGCGGCGGTCGAGCGCGAAGGCATCGCCCGGGCGCGGGAACGCGCGGCGCGGGCCGACGTGCAGCTGCTGCTGGTCGATCTGCCGGCGGTGCTGGAGGATGCGGCGCCGCTCGACGCGGCGCGGGCGTTGTTCGACCAGCGCTCGCTGCTGCTTCTTAATAAGGTCGACCGCTGCGCGGCAGCGCCGGTGAAGCGGCTCTGCGCGGAGTTGGCGGACTGCGATCCGCTGGTGATTTCCGCGCGGGATGGGGCCGGGCTGGATCGGGTGCTGGAGCGACTGGTCGACCGGGCCGAGCAGGCTTTCGGCGGCGGCGAGGGCGCTGCGGGAATCACCCGCCTGCGCCATCGGCGGGCCCTGGAGGATTGCCGCGATGCCTTGGGCCGGTCCCAAATTGGGGCTCTGCCGGAGTTGCGGGCGGAGGAACTGCGCCTGGCGCTGCGGGCACTAGGGCGGATCACGGGTCGGGTCGATGTGGAGGATTTACTAGATATTGTGTTCTCTGAGTTCTGTATCGGCAAATGATGGGTCCGAGGTGAATGTTTCACGTGAAACATGGTGAACGATCCTTAACCGGATAAAGCCCGCAAGGGGTGGCAAAGACCGCCGCTCTTGCGGAGTTTTGGCGGCTTGCTATAACCCGCCTGAGTTTAGGGGCCGTTCGGCGGCCCAGGCGCGAGGGTGCCGATGATGGCTGACAGCGACAGCTTCGATGTAATTGTGGTGGGTGGTGGACACGCCGGCTGCGCGGCCGCGGCGGCGGCCGCGCGCTTGGGCGCCCGCACGGCTCTGGTCACCCATCGCCGCGACAGCATTGGCGTCATGTCCTGCAATCCCGCCATCGGTGGCCTGGGCAAGGGCCACCTGGTGCGGGAGATCGATGCCCTGGACGGCGTCATGGGCCGGGTCGCCGCTGCCGCCGGGATCCAGTTCCGGGTGCTGAACGCCAGTAAGGGGCCGGCGGTGCGCGGGCCCCGCGCCCAGGCCGACCGCAAGCTCTATCGGCAGGCCATGCAGGCGATACTGGCCGAGCAACCCAACCTGAGCATTGTCGAGGCGGCGGTTGAGGACCTGGTCCTCGACGGTGAGGGCCGCTGCTGCGGTGTGATGACGGGTGAGGGGGCGGAAATCCGCGCCAGGGCCGTTGTGCTGACCACGGGCACCTTTCTGCGCGGCCTCATTCACATCGGCGAGGAACGCATTCCGGCCGGCCGTGTCGGCGAGGCGCCGGCACTGGGGCGGGCGGTGACGCTGGAACGCGCCGGCTTCGCGCTGGGCCGGTTGAAGACAGGAACGCCACCGCGGCGGGATGGCCGGACTATCGACACCGCCGGCCTGCAGGAGCAGCAGGGCGATACGCCGCCGGAGCCCTTTTCGACCCTGACGGCGCGGATCGTGCAGCCGCAGATCAGCTGCCACATCACCACGACGACGGAAGCCGGGCACGCGCTGATCCGTGAGCACCTGCACCGGGCACCGCTCTATTCGGGGCAGATCGAGTCCATCGGGCCGCGCTACTGCCCCTCCATCGAAGATAAGGTGGTGCGCTTCGCCGAGCGGGGCCAGCACCAGATCTTCCTGGAGCCGGAAGGGTTGGACGATCCGACGGTGTACCCGAACGGCATTTCCACCTCGCTGCCCCAGGACGTCCAGCTGGCGCTGCTGAAGACCATTCCGGGGCTGGAACGCGCCGTCATGCTGCAGCCGGGCTATGCCATCGAGTATGACTACGTCGATCCCCGCGAGTTGACGGTCAGCCTGGAAACCCGGCGGCTGCCGGGGCTGTTCCTCGCCGGCCAGATCAACGGCACCACGGGTTACGAGGAGGCTGCGGCCCAGGGAGTGATGGTGGGGCTGAATGCGGCCCTGATTGCCGGGGCCGCCGGCGGTGCCGGATCCGGCGCGCCCTTCGTGCTGGACCGCTCCGAGGCCTACATTGGGGTGATGATCGACGATCTGGTCACCCGGGGGGTCAGCGAGCCGTACCGCATGTTCACCAGCCGGGCCGAATACCGCCTGCGGCTGCGCGCCGACAACGCCGACCAGCGCCTAACGGCGCGCGGGGTGGACCTCGGCTGTGTTGGCCGACCGCGCCGCGCCGCCTTCGATGCCGGGATGGCGGCCCTGACCGCCGCCCGCAGCCTGGCCGACTCTCTGACCACCACGCCCAACGCCCTGGCCGCTACCGGCGTGGCGATCAATCAGGACGGTGTCCGCCGCAGCGCTTTCGAGCTGTTGCGCTATCCGGAGCTGGACCTGGCGCGCTTGGCAACAATCTGGCCGGAACTGGGCAGCCTGGAGCCGGCGGTGGCCCGTCAGCTTGAAATCGAAGGCCGATATCAAGGCTACCTGGAGCGTCAGGAGGCTGATATCCGTGCTTTCCGCAAGGATGAGGCGCTGGAACTGCCGGCCAGCCTGGACTTCGCAACCGTGGGCGGGCTCTCCACCGAGGTTAAGCAGCTGTTAACCATAAGCCGTCCCGCCACGCTCGGGGCCGCTTCACGCATTCCCGGCATGACGCCGGCGGCCGTCATGGCCTTGCTGCGCCACGTCAAGAAGCGCGACCATGCAGCCGGAGCCGCTTCCGGCTCCTCAGCCGCCTGAGCGGTCGGCATGTCAGCACCGAGCGAGGCGGGGGCGGCGCCCCTGACGCCGGAGGCCTTCCAGGCCCGGACCGCTGTTTCACGTGAAACACTCGACAAGTTTCGCACATATGCGGCCCTTCTCACCAAGTGGAACCGGGCAATCAATCTGGTCGGCCCCACGACGCTGCAGGACCTGTGGCGCCGCCACTTCCTCGATTCCGCCCAACTGCTGTCCTATCTGCCGGAAACGCCGAACCCGGCGGCGCGGGTCATTCTCGATGTTGGCGCCGGCGCCGGCTTTCCCGGCTTGGTCCTGGCTTTGCTGGGGGGCGGCGAAGTGCACTTGGTGGAATCGGATCAGCGTAAGGCCGAGTTCCTGCGCCAGGCGGTCCGGGCCACCGGCGCCCCGGCACAGGTCCATGCCCAGCGCATCGAAAGCCTGGAATTGGCCGGCGTCGATGTGGTCACCTGCAGGGCCTTTGCCCCTTTGAGCAAGATCCTGAGCCTGACCGAACGTTTCCTGAGTCCCGAAAACGCACAAAAACAACCGATTGGGCTGTTTCTCAAAGGCCGCCGGGCCGATGAAGAATTGACCGAAGCGGCGAAAACATGGAAACTGCAATTGGAGCGCTTTGAGAGCGAGACAGATCCCCTGGCCTCGATCTTGCGTCTCAGACTTCTATGTCTTGGGGATGGAGCGTCTTGAATCTACAACATGTTGATAGTGCCCCGGAGCGCGGGACGATCCCGCCGGCTCCTGTCGTGACCCGAGTCATTGCCGTCGCCAACCAGAAGGGCGGGGTCGGCAAGACCACGACCACGGTGAACCTGGCGACCGCCTTGGCGGCCTGCGGCAAGCAGGTGCTGATCGTCGATATGGACCCGCAGGGTAATGCGAGCACCGGATTGGGTGTCGCCGCCGACAAGCGCGGCCACAGCATCTACCAGGTGCTGCTGGACAGCATGCCGCTGTCCGAAGCGGTGAGCCCGACCATCGTGCCCGGCATGGACATCATCCCCTCCGGCGTCGACCTCTCCGGTGCCGAGCTGGAGCTGATCGACGTGACGCGGCGCGAATACCGCCTGCGCGAGGCGATCCAGGCTGTGCGCGGCACCTATGACTTCGTGCTGATCGACTGCCCGCCGGCGCTGGGCCTGCTGACCCTGAACGCCCTGGTGTCGGCGGATTCGGTGCTGGTCCCGCTGCAGGCAGAATTCTACGCCCTGGAAGGTCTCAGCCACCTGATGCGCACCATCGATCGGGTGCGCCGTGGCCTCAACGATCGGCTCTCCCTGCAGGGCGTGGTGCTGACCATGTTCGACCGCCGCAACAATCTCTGCGAAATGGTGGCGGCCGACGTGCGCGAGTATCTCGGCGACCGGGTCTACAAGACCATGATCCCGCGCAACGTGCGGGTCTCCGAAGCGCCGTCCCACGGCAAGCCGGTGCTGCTCTACGACGTGCGTTGTGCCGGCGCCCAGGCCTATATCCGCTTGGCGCGGGAGATCCTGCAGCGCGAGCAGAGCCTGCCGGGGCAGGCCGCGCTGGCGTCCTAAGACGCGGCCCCGGTCGGCAGTGTTTTCATTCCAGCTGCGGAATGATAGGGGAGGGGCGGCGCCCGGCGGTCTAACAACCGCCCGATGCCGTGAAATACAGCATCCCGGACGATCTTCCCACATGACGCGAGAAGATCCCGGGTCAGGGAACGACGTGACATGACTGACGGGCCATCTTCGGATCCAACCAAGCGGACCAACCTCGGCCGCGGCCTCGCCGCCCTCTTCGGTGAGGAGAACGAAGACTACGCCTCGCTCGACAAGGTGCGCTCCACCAAAACGGTGCCGATCGAGCATCTGCGCCCGGGCCGATTCCAGCCGCGCCACCACTTCGACGAAGCGGCGGTCAACGCGCTGGCCGAATCGATCAAGGCCCAGGGCATTCTGCAGCCGATCCTGGTGCGCCGCGATCCGGACCGCCCCAACGACTTCGAGATCGTTGCGGGCGAGCGCCGCTGGCGCGCCGCCCAGATCGCCAAACTGCACGAAGTGCCGGTGGTCATCCGCGACCTCACCGATGCCGAATCCCTCGAACTGGCCATTGTCGAAAATGTCCAACGGCAAGACCTGACCCCTTTGGAAGAGGCCGAAGGCTACCGGCGCCTGATGGACGATTTCCAGCGCACCCAGGAGGACTTGGCGCGCAGTTTGGGCAAGAGCCGCAGCCACATCGCCAACACCCTGCGCCTGCTGTCCCTGCCGGAAGGGGTGAAACTGCTGCTCGACGAAGGCAAGCTGAGCGCCGGCCACGCCCGCACCCTGATCGGCAGCGACGAAGCCGAAAGCCTAGCGACGCAGATGATCAGCCGCGGGCTCAACGTGCGCCAGGCCGAAAAGCTGGTGCAGAACGCCAAAGCCGCAAGCGGTGGCGGCGCGCGCAAAACCGCGGCCTCCGCCGACGACGATCATCCCAAGGATACCGACACCCTGGCGCTGGAGCGCGACCTCACCGCATTGCTGGGCCTGAAGGTCAGCATCAAGTTCCAGGGCGCCGGCGGCTCCCTGACCATCCACTACCGAACGCTAGAGCAGCTCGACGACGTGCTGCATCGCCTGAACCAGATGCCGCCGCGGGCGGAGTAGGGCGCCACAACCGGCCAATCCCAGCCGGCCAAACCCAGCCGGCCAGACTCAGCCGGCCCGCCGCCGGCGGCCCGGTGCGTTGGCCGCAATTTCCAGCAAGGCCCGCGACGCCAGCAATTCCGCCGGGGCACCGCTGCGCTTGCAGGCGGCCTCGGCCTCCAGCAGCCGATCCATCGCGCGGCCCAACGCCGCCGGCCGCCATGCCGCTGCCTGGGCCTTGAACGCTGCTTCGCTTTTCCAGAACACCGGCGGGCGCAGCCGTCGCATGGCGTCTTCCATTGACCCCGTCGACCCCGCCACCGCGTGTATCCGCTGAAAGTGCCGGGCGACCGCCCGCAACACGCCGACCGGCGAGTTGCCCTCCTTCAGGCTGCGGCCGAGCGCGCGCTCGAGCGCCGGCAAGTTGCCGCTGGCCGTGGCCAGGGCAACGTCGTCGAGGCTCAACAGCGCCGAATCGCCGACACAGGTCTCCGCGTCCGCCAAACTCACTTCGCCATCGGCGCCCTTATACAGCAGCACCTTCTCCAGCTCGCGGCGGGTCTGCTCGCGGTCCCCACCGAGATGGCCAGCCAGAAAGCCGATCGCTTCGCGCGAAACAGCAACGTCGGCTTCGGCAAAGAAGCTGCGCACCACCGTTTCCAGACCGCGGGCGTCGTCGTGATAGCAGGCCATCGCCGCGGCGGTCTTGTCAGCCTCGAACAGCTTTCTGAGGGTAGAGCGTGCCGGCAGGTCGTCCGCCTCGACGACGACGAAGGCCTCACCCGGACAATCGGCCAGGAAGTCTTTCAAAACGGGGGTGATCTTATCGCCGGCGTCGCGTACGCGTACAAAACGGCGCCCGCCACCGAAAGTCAGGGCAGCGGCTTCGTCGGCCAACCGCGCCGGATCGTCTTTCAGTTGACCGGCCAGTATCTCGCTGACGGAAAACGGATCGCTCGGGTCCGGCACGATCCTGGCCAGCAGTGCAGCACTGCGTTCGCGCCGCAAACCGGCGTCCGGGCCGTACAGCAGCACAGCCCGTACGGCCGGGTCGGGCGCCTTGACGAAGGCTTCGGCCTGTTTGCCGGCCAGCTTCACCGCGGCCACCGCCGCGCGGCAGCCCTGGGCAAAAAACAACGCCAACCTGGGCTGGATGTCATCGGCCACCTCCTGCAAGGCCCGCTCGCGCGCATCATCCTCGGACACGGTCGTTGCGAAGGGATTGTTCAGGATGTCGTAGCTGGTGGTCGAGGTTGAGCGCCCGCTGAGCAGCACCGACTCGCCATCGTGACGCAGCAGCAAAAAGGTCGCCTCCATGCGCAGGTTGGCGCGTGTTGCCGTCTCGTCCCGCCGCACGCCGAGCTCGCTAATGGTCTCTTCCAACTGTACCTGCAGCCGGTAGCTTGGCGACACCGGCTGGCCGCCGGGATTGAGGCGGTTGCGCAAAAAATTGTGCATGAGCTGACCGACGCGGTCGCGCAGAGGATCGACACGGACCGAGGCCAGTTCCGCCGAGACCGCGGAATCGTTCTTGCCCTGGCCGTAAAGCGGCTGGAATCCGCAGCCGGGAAGCCCGGACAGGGCCACCGCCGTAGCCGTTCCGGCGAGCAGCCGGATGACTTCTCTTCGGGACCACACCCCTGTAGACGGCAACCCTCTAGACCACAACCCTCTAGACCACAACATTGACGATCCGGTTCCTGACCACGATGACCTTGCGCGCGGACTTGCCGTCCATTGCCCGCTGCACCGCCGGATCGGCCAAGGCCACGGCCTCGGCTTCTTCGTTCCCGGCATCGACGGGCAGGGTGATGGTAGCACGTTTCTTGCCGTTCACCTGTACAGCCAGCGTGGCTTTTTCGTCGCTGACCAGGGAGGCTTCGGGCATCGGCCAGGGCGCGGCGACCAGATAACCGCTGTGGCCGAGCCGCTGCCAGAGTTCCTCGCCCAGGTGGGGCATCATCGGGCCGATCAGGCGCACCAGCAGTTCCAGGCCTTCGCGCAGCGCCCAACGGCCGCCGGCATCTCCCGCTTTGAAGGCGCCCAGGGCGTTGGCCAGTTCGTAGATGCGTGCCACGGCGCGATTGAAGCGGAACTGTTCCAGGTCCTCGCCGCAGGCGGCAACGGTCTTGTGCACCGTGCGGCGCAGTTCGACGACAGCTTCGGACAATTCCCCCTCCGGCAGCGGCGCCTCCGCCGCCGGCAGGCTCTCCAGGTTCTCGCCGACCAGACGCCACAGACGCTGATTGAAGCGCCAGGCGCCCTCGCCGCCGGCATCGGTCCATTCCATGTCGCGCTCGGGCGGTGAGTCCGACAGCATGAACCAGCGCGCGGTGTCTGCGCCGTAGGTGCTGATGATGGCTTCCGGATCGACCACGTTGCGCTTCGACTTGCTCATCTTCTCGGCGCGGCCGACGGTCACCGGCGCCTTGCCGTCGACCTGAAAGGCGCTGCCGTCGGCGGCTTTCTCGACCTGTTCCGGGAACAGCCACTTGCCGTCGGCATCGCGGTAGGTTTCGTGGCAGACCATGCCCTGGGTAAACAGCCCGGCAAAGGGCTCGGGCACCCCGACGTAGCCGATCTCTTTCAGCGCGCGGGTGAAGAAGCGGGCGTAGAGCAGGTGCAGGATGGCATGCTCGATGCCGCCGATGTACTGGTCGACCGGCAGCCAGTAGTCGACGGCCGTGCGATCCATCGGCGCTGCGGCGCGCGGGCTGCAGAAGCGGGCGAAATACCATGAGGAATCGACGAAGGTATCCATGGTATCGGTGTCGCGCTCGGCCGTGCCGCCGCACTTGGGACAGGTGGTGTGCTTCCACGCCGGATGATGGACCAGGGGATTGCCCGGCCGGTCGAAGGTCACGTCCTCGGGCAGGCGCACCGGCAGATCGGCGACCGGCACCGCCTGCGGGCCACAGCCGGCGCAGTGGATGACCGGGATCGGACAGCCCCAATAGCGCTGGCGCGAGATGCCCCAGTCGCGCAGGCGGTATTGCACGGTGCCTTCACCGTCGCCCTGGGCGGCCAGCCTGTCGATGGCCGCGCGCTTGGCTTCGGTCACGCCCAGCCCGTCGAGGAAATCGGAATTGAATGCCTTGCCGTCGCCGGTGAAAGCCTCGTCGCCGACTGTGTAGGTGGCGGGATCGGCATCGGCCGGCAGCACCACCGGGATGACCGGCAGACCGTACTTGCGGGCAAAGTCCAGGTCGCGCTGGTCGTGCGCCGGGCAGCCGAAGATGGCACCGGTGCCGTATTCCATCAGCACGAAGTTGGCGATGTAGACCGGCAGCCTCTGGCCGGAGCGGAAGGGGTGCTCTGCCGTCAGGCCGGTATCGAAACCCTGCTTCTCCGCGGTTTCGATCGCTTCTTCGCTGGTGCCCAGGCGGTTACAGTCAGCGATGAAGGCGGCGGCGGCCGGGTTGTTCCCGGCGATTTCGGCGGCCAATGGATGATTGGCGGCGATGGCGCAGAATGACGCGCCGAACAGCGTATCCGGACGGGTGGTGAACACCGTCAAGCGGTCGTCCCGCCCGTGCATCTTGAACTGGATGGTGGCGCCTTCGGAGCGGCCGATCCAGTTGCGCTGCATCAGGCGCACCTTTTCCGGCCACCGCTCGAGGCCGTCGAGGGCGGCCAGCAGGTCGTCGGAAAAGGCGGTGATCTTGAAGCACCACTGGGACAGCTTGCGCCGCTCGATCGCCGCGCCGGAGCGCCATCCCTTGCCGTCGATGACCTGCTCGTTGGCCAGCACGGTGTGATCGACCGGATCCCAGTTGACCGAGGATTCCTTCCGGTAGACCAGGTCCTTGCCCATCATTTCGACGAACAGGCGCTGCTGGTGCTGATAGTAGCCGGGGTGGCAGGTGGCGATCTCGCGGTCCCAGTCCAGGGACAGGCCCATCAGCTTCAACTGGCTGCGCATGGTCGCGATGTTATCGTAGGTCCAACTGGCCGGATGGACGCCGCGCTCCATCGCGGCGTTCTCCGCCGGCAGGCCGAAAGCGTCCCAGCCCATCGGGTGCAGTACATTGAAGCCCCTGGCGCGCTTGTAGCGGGCGACCACGTCACCGATCGTATAGTTGCGCACGTGCCCCATGTGGATCTTCCCCGAGGGGTAGGGGAACATTTCCAGGACGTAGTACTTCTCGCGCGCGGAATCTTCCTGGACGGCGAAGCAGCCGGCCTCGGCCCAGCGCTGCTGCCACTTTTCCTCGGTTTCCTTGGCGTTGTAACGGCTCATGTCGGGAATCGCATACTTCGGGGACGCATATTTTGGCGACGCAGACTGGGGCAGGAACCGGCGGGCTGGCGGGGATGGCCGATGCCCCTGACGCGCGGAGGGAAGGAAGCGGTAGGGCGGCCGGCGGTCCGGAACGCCACTGGCGCCGCCCGTCCTACCGGCCCGGTCCTACTGAATAGACGCGATGCGCAGCTGCCGGGCCTTGGTCAGGATGGCGTTCTCGACGTCGGTCTGGGTCTTCGGATCGACAACCGCGTCGACCCAGTTTCCGGTGCGCGGATCGAGCAACTGGCGGAACACCGAGGCGCGCACGCCATCGGCGCGCAGGTCGCGGCCCAGGATATAGACGTTCAGCTTGAAGCGCTCGTTGGTCGCCTGGGGCGGCGAATACCAGTCGGTGATGATCACGCCGCCGAAGGGATCGGCCGAGGCCAGGGGCATGAAGGACACGGTGTCGAGCGCGGCGCGCCACAGGAAGGAATTGACGCCGATGCCGGCATCGCCGCCACCGCTGCCGCCCGGACGGTCCGGCTGTTCCTCGCCGCCGACGCCGATGCGGTCGCTGCCCAGGATCGAGCCACCCGTCTCCTCGTACTTTTCTTCCGTTTCGTCCCGGTACTTGGCTTCGCCGCCAAGGCCGCAACCGGCAACGGTTAGCGCCAAAGCCAGCGTCAGCCAGCGCCAGCCGGCTGTCTTATTGCCAAAAACCGTTTGTGTCATCGCTTCCGCGTCCCTGGGTGCTGTCAACGGTATCCGCGTCGCCCGCCGTGGGCGGCGTCTGCCGAGAATTCATCGCCCGTGTAGATATCATAGGGCCCGGAGGCGGGCAAAAAGAAATTTGGCTGCGCCAAAGGGCATCTTGTGCCGTATTCCGTGAACCGATCCGCCGCTCCTGCCCTGGGGGGTCGGGGGGGGGTGGGGGTAAACTGCCTTTACAAAAATAAATGGGGCGTCCCCTTATGGTCCCGCCCCTCTAAACGACTGAAGTCGTCGTACGGTCTTGGCTTAGAAGGAAACCTTCAGGCCGCTGGTGACCGCAACGATGTCGTTGTCGCCCGCGGTGCTGCCATTGGGCTCGTCCTGCGTACCGACGAAGCCGGTCAGGAAGACGGTCACGCCCGGGGCCAGGTTGTAGCCAACGTTGGCCGAACCGCCGAGCAGGTCGATATCGGTATCTTCCACCTTGGAGTAGATGCCGTTGACCGAGAAAGCCCAGGGGCCGGTCGCGTAACCGATACCGGCATCAACCGCCCAGGTCTCACCGGTAGCGATGCTCGGGCCGCCGTCGTCCAGGTCTTCCCAGATCGCACCGGCTGCAAAGGTGAAGCCAGCGAAGCTGATCGCCATGCCGCCGCCGATGCCGAAGGCATCGTCTTCCGGCTCTTCGTCAGCCTTCGCCCAGCTACCGACCATGCCGAGCTCGAGGCCGACACCGTTGAAATCAGCCTCATAGCCGAGGCCCAGGCCGATGTGATCGTGGTAGTCGTCCTGCAGGCTGGCATTGTTGAACGAATTGCCGACGCCGTCATGACCGGTGTTCGGCGTATAGCTGATGCCGGCGCTGAAGCCGCTGAAGTTCGGCGTGGTGTAGGTGATCTTCGTGGCATCAGCAGTGTCACGCAGGTCGACCGACGTGCGAGTGCCGCTGATGTACGCCGTGCTCAGGAAGTTCGAGGTCGGGTTGCCGACGCCGCCGTAATCAACGCCGGAGTTCGAACCGTTGACCATGAAGGTGTCTTCGACGCCATCGTTGTTGCCGAACTCGATCTTACCGAAGCTGCCCGACGCCCAGATGCTGTTCTCATCGACGTTGTTGCTCGCACCAGCGTCAGCCTCGAACTCCACGCGGAAGCCGAAGGTGATGCCGTTGTCGGCCATGATCGAGCCGTTGACGTGCACTTCGGTGTTGGTCGCGAAAGCAAAACCACGATCCGAGGTGTCACGGTCGGAGTCGCCGCCCGACGCCATGAACTGCTGGAAAGCCGAGAGCTTCAGCTCCTGAGCGGCAGCAGGGCTGGCCACCAGGACCGCGGCCCCGACAATGGCGCTGCTAGCCATCAATACGTTTTTCATCCGAAAAGCTCCAAATACGGTGTCTATTGTGGGTACCCCAAGCCACGGGATGTCTTGTTGGTACTAGCCTCCGGTGCGGATCGCAAGGGTTGGCAGGCCTGTTAAGTTGTTTTTCCGACACACTGTGGTTTTACGGCAACAGGGGATGTTTTGGCCCTGAAGCCAACAACTTCCCCGCGCTCGCTGCTGTCCCGCTGGAGGCACAGAACACACTCATAAAGAGCAGTTCATAGAATCACTTTCGTGTTGATTGGTCCTCCTAAAGACTCTGTTAACCTACTCTGCCACCGTCCTTGCATCGTTGGGCACATTTGCCTACAGGTGCCTGCTGGGTGGAAATTCGACTGGCGTGCCGCGGCCGGCGCGGCCATCTCTGCTGCATCTTTCCGATTCCAAGGTCCTATCGCCCATGCCCGGTATCCTCTGGCTCGCGTCCTATCCGAAATCCGGCAACACCTGGATGCGTGTTTTCCTGGCCAACCTGATCCTCGATGAGCCCGAGCCCCTGGCCCTTAAACGCATCAACGAGGTGTGCTCCAGCGAGCCTAACGAGATCTGGTTCAAGCCGCTGGTCGACAAAGCCGTCAGCACGTTGAGCGACAAGAAGATCGCGGCCCTGCGCTGCAAGGCGCAGGAGCGGGCGGCCAGCCTCAACAAGAACGTCATCCCGATGAAGACCCACAGCCTGTTCGGCAAGGACTTCGGCTATCCGACGATTTCCCCGAAAGCCAGCATCGGCGCCATCTATATCGTCCGCGACCCGCGCGACGTGGTGATCTCGGCGGCCGACCACTACGGCCTGAGCATCGATCAGGCGATCGAGATGATGGCCGACAGGAAGGCGCGTGGCCGCGGGACCCCGGGGGTCACGGTGCACGAACTGATGGGCAGCTGGTCGGACCATGTAAAGTCATGGGCCCTGTGGAAGCACACTCCGCTGCTGGTGCTGCGCTACGAGGATATGCTGGCGGACTCGCTCGGCCAGCTTGGCGGCGTCGCCCGCAAGCTGGGCATCACCCAGGACGAGGCGCGCATCCGTCGCGCCGTCGAATTCTCGTCGTTCAAAACCCTGCAGGCGCAGGAGGCGCAGACCGGTTTCGTCGAGAAATCGGTGAACAGCCAGCGTTGCTTCCGCTCCGGCCGCTCAGGCGGCGGGCGCGACAAACTGACGCCCGCCCAGGCCGCCGCCATCGAGCAGGGTCACGCAGCCCAGATGCGCCGCTTCGGCTATCTGCCGCCCCTAGGTGACGTTCCGGTTGCCGGCCCGGTTGCCGGCGCTTCCGCCACGGCAAAGGCCCCCTGACCGATGCCCGGCATCCTTTGGTTGGCGTCCTATCCCAAGTCCGGCAACACCTGGACTCGTGCCTTTCTGGCCAATCTGATCCTCGATCCCGCGGAGCCGCTGCCTTTGAAACGCATTGGCGAGGTCTGCCCCAGCGAACCGGCGGAGATGTGGTTTCAGCCGCTTAGTGACAAGCCGGTCGGCGAACTGCCGGCACCGGAGGTCGCCGCCCTGCGCACCAAGGCGCAGGAACGGCTGGTCGGCCTGAACAAGAACATCGTGCCGATGAAGACCCACAGCTATCTGGGCGAGGACGTCGGCCACCCGATCATCTCCATGGCGGCGACCTATGGCGCGATCTACATCATCCGCGATCCGCGTGACGTGGCGGTCTCGGCCACCGATCACTTCGGCAAAACTCTGGACGAGATGATCGACTGGATGGCCGATCCGCTGGCGACCTGCGTGGCGATGCCCGGCACCATCGTCCACGAACTGCAAAGCAGTTGGTCGAACCACGTCGAATCCTGGACCAAGTGGAACCATCCGGGCATCTTCACGGTGCGTTACGAGGACCTGCTGGCCGATCCGATGGATCAGTTCGGCCGCGTCGCCCGCCACTTCGGCATCACCACCGACAAGGCACGGATCAAGAAGGCGGTCGAGTTCTCGTCCTTCAAGCAACTGCAGACGATGGAAGCGGAGCAGGGCTTCATCGAACGCTCGATCCACAGTGAGAAGTTCTTCCGCTCCGGGCGCTCCGGCGGCTGGCGGGAGAAGCTGACGCCGGAACAGGCCGCCCGCATCGAACGCGATCATGCCGTTCAGATGAAGCGTTTCGGCTATCTTTGAGCCGCTGAAACAGGGACCGGGGAGCCATGTCCGACACCGCTTATAGCCATATCGCCGCCAATCTCGCGGAAGTGCGCGCGAAGATCGCCGCCGCGGCGCAGGACGCCGAGCGCGATCCCGGCGCCGTCTCCCTGGTCGCCGTCAGCAAGACCCATCCAGCGGCGGCGGTCGAGGCGGCGCTGGCTGCCGGGCAGCGGGTGTTCGGTGAGAACCGGGTGCAGGAGGCACAGGGCAAGTTCCCGGCGCTGAAGGCGGCCCACCCGGACCTGCGCCTGCACCTGATCGGCCCGCTGCAGACCAATAAGGTGAAGGACGCGCTGGCTCTGTTCGATGTCATCGAGACGGTCGACCGGCCCAAGCTGGCCAACGCGATCGCCAAGGAAGCGGCCAAGCTGGGCGTGACACCCGACTGCTACATCCAGATCAACACGGGCGAGGAACCGCAAAAGGCCGGTATCGCCCCGACGGAAGCCGACGCCTTCATCGCCGACTGTCGCGACCTGGGCCTGCGGGTCGCCGGCCTGATGTGCATCCCGCCGGTCGACGAGGAGCCGTCGCTGCATTTCGCCTTCCTGCGCGAAATCGCCCGGCGCAACGATCTGCCCGGTGCGTCTTTAGGACTCTCCATGGGCATGAGCGGCGACTACGAGACCGCGGTGCGCTTCGGCGCCACCCTCGTGCGCGTCGGCACCGGCATCTTCGGCGCCCGCCAGACTGCAACCCTCCCGCCGGCCCTCCAGCCGGACGGCCCGGCCTAGGTCAGTCGCAGCACCGGAACATACAGTCGTCGTCCAGCACCGGGTTGCGCCGCGGCATCGTTTCGCGGCCCAGTCGGCCGACGAACGCGGCAAAGCCCTCGCTGGCGATATCGGTCGCGGCGGGCGCCCCTTCGGCCACACCCAACACCGTCTCGCCGCGGCACAGGCTGGCAACGCTGCGGGTTGACCCTGTCTCGCCCTGGCGGCGGGCGGCCTCGGCGGTCTGCACGCTGATCCCGGCGCTGCACAGCAGCTGGCGGTCGAAGGCCTTGGGCAGGCCGTAGGCGATGCGCAGGTGATATGGCCCGTTGCCGGCGTCGGTGGCGCTGTCCGTATAGTTGCGCGGCAGCCAGGACGGCCCGTGTTCGCGCAGCGCCAGGGCCGAGGCGCGGGCGACGTCTTCGGAGGCCTGACCTGGCGCCGGACTGCCATAGGTTTCCACCAGCAGGGGTGCGCGCGACATCGCCGCGCTGAGGCTGCGCGGGTCGTAGCCGGCCGTGAAATCGCTGCTGTAGACAACGCCCGAGCTGCTGGCCGCGCAGGCCGCCGTTGCGGCAACCAGCAGCATGGCGGCGGCGGCCTGGGCCAGCGCCTTGCGCCGCCGGGCGGTGTGTCGTGTCGTTTTCGTCGATGCCGTCATGGCATAAGCCTCCTGAAGGTCCGGCCCCCGCCGTCCAATGTTCCCTGCCATACAACATACGTAGGCAGAGGCCCGATCGGCGCCACGTCCGGTGTCAAATATTCTCGGAACAGACGACTAGGGCGCCTTGACGGCTACCGCGCTGCCCGTGCCGGCCGCTTTCAGCACGTCCAGCAGATCCGGCAACGCCAGGGCGACGCAGCCTTCCGTCGGGCCGTAGTCGTTGCGCGCCACATGCAGGAAGATGGCACTGCCGGCGCCGGGCACCACCGGGTCATCGTTATGGGCCAGCACGACGACGACGTCATACAGGTGGTCGTCACGGGTCAGGCGCTCGTGCCCGGCCGGGTAGGGCAGCGTCACCGGCCGGTTATAGGCGGGGTCGGCAGGGTCGTCGCACCAGCCGTCGTCGGGGCCGATGGCCTGGCAGGGCAGCGCGGTCACCGGCTTTTCCAGACGGTCGGCGCGGTAGAGGACCCGGCGCATCGGCCAGCGCCCGATCGGCGTTATGCCGTCGCCCTCGCGTTCCTTGCGGCCCAGCCCGCCGCGGCCGATGGCGCAACGCCGGGCCTGCCCACCCCACTGGGCGTGAGCCAGGCCGTCTTCCAGGAAAACCTGCAGATCGATATCGGTCTTTGTCATGGCCGGCAGCCTAGCGCCCGGGGCCGGGCCCAGGCCAGGATTTCCCGGGGCCGCTGGGCCGCTCTGAAGCCCGATTCAGCCTCAGGACCCGCCGGCGGGCGCCAGCACGGGATCGGCCTTCCACTGCGGCCTGTCTTCCTTCTTCTCACTGCCCGCGGCCTGGCGTTGCTGCGCCATGGCCTGATACTTGTCGAGCGCCTGCATCATGCGGTCGGCGATGCCCCCGGCGCCGGCTTCCTGGGCCACCAGCAGCGGATTGGCCGCCGCCGCATCGGCGGGCTGCGATGTGCTCTGGGGCCCGCTCTGGGGTCCGGTCTGGGGCGCCGGCTGCAGGGGGGCCTCTCCTGGGGGCTGCGCCGGCCCGACGCGGATGTGGCGTGGCGGCAGCGGATAGGATTTCGCGGCCGTCTCGCCCGCGGTCCCGGTAAGCGGGATCGACTTGTGCTGCCCGTCGGCCAAAGGCACGGCGGGCGGCGCCTGGCGGCTGCCGCGCAGGTCCATGAACAGTGCCGCCATGGCATCCTGGCCGGTCAGCATGCCGGGGCCGGCTTCCGGCAGGATGGCTTCCGACGGGTCCGGGGAGGATGCCGGCACCGCGTGGCTTTGGGCTGTCTGGTCCGGCTCGGCCGGCTGCATCGGCGCTTCGATTTCGGGCAGCGGGCCGGCGGCGGTGACCAGCGGGGCGGGCTGGGCGGCGTCCATCGCGGCGGCTGGTGCCTCTGCGAATTGCGGGTCGTCGCTGTTTTCCGCACCGGTGAAGAAGGCCATCACCGTCTCGCCGACGTCCTCGCCGGCCACGCTCTCGTACAGCACGTTGGCGAGGGAGGCGACGAAGCCCGTTGCGCCGCCGAACAGGGTGTCGCCCAGGATGCGCGCATGGGGACTGATCTCGTCGCCGGTGATCTCGCGGTAGAGGCTGGAGACCAGCGGGATGTGCTGCAGCGGGTTGATGATGTCCAGGAAGTCGTCGAAGCTGAAATCCACCTCGGGCTGGCCCGCATAACGCGGCCCTTCCTGCGCGCCGGGCGGCAGGCCTGTGTGAATTCCAACGGCTTCCAAATCGTGCATAGAGTCCTCCGCCCTCTTTTCAGCAAGAAGCGGGCCAGCGGCTCATATTCAATAAGGTCAATGGGTTAGGATGATCCGGCCGGGGCGCCACACAGGAGAAGCTGCAGCTTCTACCCGGCGGGAACGGCCGGCACGGCGACGGAATTGCCGGGTTTCCCGGGCGTGGGAGCCGCCCCTCGGTGCCTAGAACAGGTGGCCGAAGCGGGTCGCCTTGGTCGCCAGGTAGAACTCGTTGTGGCCGTTGGAAGGGAAGCTGTGCCCCACCCGCTCTTCTACCGCGATGCCGAAACGGCTCAGCGCGGCCACCTTCTGGGGGTTGTTGGTCAGCAGGCGCACCTTGCGGAAGCCGAGCTGGTGCAACATCTGGGCGGCCGGCAGGTAGACCCGCTCGTCGGCGTCGAAGCCCAGCTGCTCGTTGGCGTCCAGGGTGTCGGCGCCGAGATCCTGCAGGGTATAGGCACGCAGCTTGTTGACCAGGCCGATGCCGCGGCCCTCTTGCATCAGATACAGCACGATGCCGGCGCCTGCCTCCGCCATGGCCTGGATGGCGCCGCGCAGCTGGTCGCCGCAGTCGCAGCGCAGCGAGCCCAGCAGGTCGCCGGTGAAGCATTCGGAATGCAGGCGCAGCAGCAGCGGTTCGTCCGCCTTGGGCTCGCCCACCACGATGGCCAGGTGCTCCATGCCGCCGTCGTCGGGGCGAAAAGCGATGATGCGGGCCTGCTCGGCGCCGGCCAGCGGCACCGCCGCTTCGGCCACCTTGGTCAGCCCGCGGGCGGCGGCGAAGCGGTATTCGGCCACGTTGGCGGCGGACACCGCCATCAGGTCGCGGGCATCGGCCCAGGCGACGGGGCTTTGCACCGGCTGTTTCGGCAAGGGAGCCAGCAGCGCGGCGGGCAGCAGGCGGGCCAGCTTGGTCAGCTCCACTGCGGCGATGTCCAGGCCCGCCGGCGCGTTCACCAGCTGGCGCGGCCGCAGGCTGGCGTCCTGCGGGGTGGTCGGGTCGGCCAGGGCACGGACGCTCTCTGCCTGGCGTTCTCGGGCCGGCTGTTCTTCCAGGGCCAGCGCCATCACGCCGCCGCTGGCGATCAGCGGCGCGGCGCCCGGCAGGCCCAGCGCCTCGGCCCGCCGCGCGGTCAGCAGCAGCATCGGCTCGGTCCCGGTCAGCGCCGCCAGGGCCGCCAGGCCGTCCGGCGTCGCCTGCTCGGCCGCCTGGACCAGAGCGCCCTGGCCGGACCAGTCGTGCAGCACCACGCTGGCACCGCGCCGCAGTTCGGCGAGCGCCCGTGCGACCGCCTGAAGAACGGCGGCAGCCGGAGATTTCTGGCGTTTGGCGGTCTGCTGCATATTGGAATTCTGGCTCGGTTTTCCGCACTTTACGGGCTGGCCGCCGCCGCGTCACGGTTCCGCCACCCGCGTGTCCTTTCCGGGGTGTGCCGGGTCACGCAACAGATAGGCGCCGCCGGCCCAAAACGCCAGCTTTTCGCAGGCGGAACGCACCGGCAGGGTGCTCAAGAAGACGGCTCAAGGGGGGGGGCAGGACCGGCATGGCGCAAGCGGCAGAGCGGATTTTCCGCGACTACGACCAGGCAACGCTGGATCGTGAGCTGAATCTGCGGGCCCGCTGGCCCGAGCATCCGCAGTTTTTCGAGCGCTGGGCCCGCGACAGCGCGGCGGTGCGCGGCCGGACGAGGGCCCATCTCGATCTCGCCTATGGCCCCACGTTGGCGGAAACCCTCGATCTTTTTCCCGCTGACGGTGGCGCTGAAGGCAGCGGTGCCGCTCCGCTGTTGGCCTTTATCCACGGCGGTTACTGGCAGGCGCTCGACAAGGGCGACTACAGCTACATGGCACCAGCCTTCACCGGCATCGGGGTGGCTTTCGCCAGCCTCAACTACGGCCTGGCCCCGGCGGCGAAGATCGGCACCATGATCGACCAGGTGCGCCGGGCTCTGGCCTGGCTTTACCGCAACGCCGCCGCTTATGGCATCGATCCGGCGCGCATCGTCGTCGCCGGGCACTCCGCCGGCGGCCATCTGGCCGCCATGGCGCTGTCGACCGACTGGACCGCCGAAGGGGCGGATCTGCCGGCCGGTCTGCTGGCCGGCGGCTGTGCGATTTCCGGCGTCTACGATCTGGAGCCGATCCGCCTCAGCTATCACAACAAAGTGCTCGGCATCGAAGCCGGCGAGGCGGCGCCCTGGAGCCCGCTGCACACCCTGCCGGACCACGCTGCGCCGCTGTTGCTGGCGGTCGGGTCCGAGGAGACCGGCGAATTCCTGCGCCAGCAGGCCGAATACGCCACCGCCTGGCAGAACCGCGGCCTGCCGGTGGGGGAGGTCGACATGGCCGGGCTGAATCACTTCACCGCCGTCGATGCCCTGGCCGAGCGGGGCCACGGCCTGCACGCCGCGGTGCGGCACCTGTTGGGGGTGCCAGCGGCGGGTTAACCGTTTTGGGGGTTCGCTTGAACCCGTGCGGCAGCGGTGCTATCTGAGGTTTCCGCAGGAGGCGGTCGAGGTTTTGGGAAATGGACCCGCAAGATGAGCGGCGCAAGCGGCAAGAAAATCCTTCTGATCGACGACGATGAGGCGCTGCGCCATTCGCTGAGCGAGCAACTGCGGCTGCACGAGGAATTCGATACCGCCGAGGCCGCCACCGGCGCCGAAGGCATCGAGAAGGCCAAGGCGGAATACTACGACCTTATCCTGCTCGACGTCGGCCTGCCCGACATGGACGGGCGCGAGGTCTGCCGCCTGATGCGGCGCGGCGCCGTGAAGTCGCCGATCATCATGCTGACGGCGGCGGAATCCGATGCCGATACCATCCTGGCTCTGGATGCCGGCGCCAACGACTACGTGACCAAGCCGTTCCGCCTCGGCGTGCTGCTGGCGCGCATGCGCGCCCAACTGCGCCAGCATGAACAGAGCGAGGACGCGGTCTTCACCATCGGCCCCTACACCTTTCGCCCCAGCGCCAAGCTGCTGACCCATGGCGAGTCGAAGAAGAAGGTACGGCTGACGGAGAAGGAAACCTCGATCCTGAAGTACCTCTACCGCAGCGGCGACGCCGTGGTCGGGCGCGACAAGCTGCTGGGCGAGGTCTGGGGCTACAATGCCGGGGTCACCACCCACACCCTGGAAACCCATGTCTACCGGCTGCGTCAGAAGATCGAGGAAGATCCCTCGGCGGCCGAGATCCTGGTCACCGAACCGGGCGGCTATCGCCTGGTTCCCTAGAAGCTCCAGAGAATTCCTTTGGGAACGCCTGGGGGAACTCTCGGGCACGCCGTTGCGTCTCGGCCCGCGGCACCACGATCTGCAGGATCACGCAGAGCCCGACGCCCAGGGTGGTAATGGCACCGAACAGCAGGCTGCCGGCCAGCCAGCCACCGCTCGCCTCGACCGCCATGGCGAGCAGCAGCGGTCCGCCGCGGACGCCGAGATTGCGCCCGGTCATGGACACGCCGAAGGCGCGCGCCGTCTCGCCGGTGCCGGTCACCAGATGGGCGGTCAGGGCGAACAGGCAGGTGGGGACGATGCCGGCGGTCGCGCCATAGATCACCAGCGACGCGATGCCGACAGCGCCGCCGCCGGTCATCGGCAGCAGCCACCACACCAGCGCCTGCACGACGATCGCCCCCAACAGCAGCCGCTGGGGTTTGAAGCCGCGCTGCAGCAGCACGCCGGTGATCAGATTGAACAGCCCGACCACGACCACGGGAATCAGGTAGCCGCCGATGGCACTCTCGACGTCGAGACCCTGTACCTCCACCAGATAGAGCGGCAGCCATGTCATGTAGGCAAGGTACTGCGCGGTCCAGGTCATGAAGGTGGCGCCGGTCAGCAGCAGCGCGGCCCACTGCGCCCGGCTCCACGGCTGGGTTGTGGCGGGCGCCGCGTCACCCCTGCGGGTCGTGCCGCGCGGGCCGCGCCGCATCATCGTGAAGGTCCAGGCGGCGAGCAGCGCGGCGAGCGCCAGGCTGGCGATCCACAGGGTCTGCCAGCCGCCGGCCTGGGCGGCTATGGGTCCGCCGATCAGCGCGGCCAGCAACTGGCCGCAGGGGATCCAGGTGGTCATCAGGCCGATGACCAGGGCGCGATGCTGCGGCGCCGCATTGGCGGTGGCCAGGGCCGGGCCGGCAACGGCGAGCACGGCGAAGGCCGCTCCTTCCAGGCCGCGCCCGGCCAGCATCATCAGGCCGGAATCGGGGATCGTCAGGCTGAGCGCGGTACCGAGCGCCATCACCGGCAGTGCCGTGATCGCCAGGATCAGCGCGCCGCGCCGGGCGACCAGGCGGCCGATCGGTATCGACAGCAGGATGCCGAAGACCGCGAAGATCGACATGAACCCACCGGCCAGCACGCGGCCGTAGCTGTAGTCCGCCAGCAGCGCCGGCAGGACCACCGGCAGCTTGAACTGGCTGAAAGCGGCATAGATCACCAGGGCGAAGCCGAGGGCGACCAGGGCCAGGCTCGTGCGTGGGGGCGCGGTCATCGCCGGCGGGCGCGGGGCGGGACTCGGCTAAATTTCATTGGGGCGTTCTCGGTCAAGAGGTTAGAGTACTGCAATTATTGCAACGTATTGAACAGGCCGCCGGACCTGAGAGGCCTACATAGAGAGTGTCGGACCGAAGGGATACTGGCAATTTGCGGAACGGTTCTGATTTTTTTGTCCGGTTTTGGGGAACCCGTGGCTCGATTTCCTGCCCAGGCGACAGCTATTTGCGATACGGCGGCAACACCTCCTGTCTAGAGGTCCGCTGCGGCGAAAAGCTGCTGATCTTCGATGCCGGCACCGGGCTTCGCCCCCTGGGCAAACAGCTGTGCCAGAACGGCGCGCTGGAAGCCGACATCTTTCTCACCCATACCCCCCACGACCACATCGTCGGTCTGCCGTTCTTCGCGCCGCTGTTCGACAAGCGTAACCGCATCCGCCTGTGGGCCGGCCACCTGGTGCCGGAGCTGACGTTGCACGACGTGCTGGTGCAGTTCATGAATGCGCCGCTGTTTCCGGTGCCGCCGAAGATCTTCGCGGCCAACGTCTCGTTCCACGATTTTACCGCCGGCGACGTGCTGGAGCCCAAGCCGGGCGTGCGCCTGACCACCGCGCCGCTTAACCATCCCAACGGGGCCACCGGCTACCGCGTCGACTACGACGGCCGGTCGCTGTGCTACGTGACCGACACCGAACATGTCGAAGGCCGCCCCGACCGCAACATCCTGGAGCTGATCGCGGGCGCCGATCTGGTGATCTACGACAGCACCTACACCGACGAGGAATTTCCCAAATACCGCAACTGGGGCCATTCGACCTGGCAGGAGGGCGTGCGGCTTTGCGACAAGGCGGGGGTCGATCAACTGGTGCTGTTCCACCATGACCCCAGCCACGAAGATGGCTTCATGGACCAGGTCGCCAAGGAAGCCGAAGTGGCACGCCCCGGCACCGTGGTCGCGCGTGAAGGCCTGGTGCTGAACCTCTAGCGCGGGGCCCCCGTTGGACCCTTGGCGATGTCACGCAGATGTGACGTGCAGGTGAGCTTCCCGCGCCGCCATATCCCCCGGTAGCCAGCCGTAACCTCGTCGGAAAGCAATCATGTTCACCTGGTGGCGCAAGGACCCGGAAGCGGACCTGCCGGAGCGGGTGCGCCTTGCCGTGCGCGCCCAGGAGGACGCCACCGAGCGGGTGATTTCCTGGGCCCAGCTCGCCATCGTGCTGACCTTTGGCGCGCTCTATTTCCTCTCGCCCAAGCCGGCCACCGTCGGCATCGCGCCGGTGCCCTGGGCCCTCGGCGTTTACCTGGCACTAACCCTCGGGCGCCTCCTCTGGTCGCACGCCGGGCGGCTGCCCGACTGGGCGTTGGCCGCCTCGGTGTTTGTCGATGTTACCTTGTTGATGGTGCTGATCTGGAGCTTCCACATTCAGTACATGCAGCCGCCGTCGTTCTATCTGAAGGCGCCGACCCTGCTCTACGTCTTCATCTTCATCGCGCTCAGGGCGCTGCGCTTCGACGCACGGTTCGTGATCCTCGCCGGCCTGCTCGCGGCGTTGGGGTGGGGCGCACTGATCGCCTATGTGGTCATGGCCGATCCCGGCAACACCATGATCACCCGCGACTACGTCGCCTACCTCACGTCCAATTCGGTGCTGCTGGGTGCCGAGTTCGACAAGATCATCTCGATCCTGGTGGTGACCGCGCTGATCGCCGTGGCGCTGTACCGCGCCAAAGATCTGCTGGTGCGGGCGGTGTCGGAACAGACCGCGGCGCGCGAACTGTCGCGCTTCTTCGCCCCGGAGATCGCCGCGCGCATCAAGGGGGCCGAGGACGGCATCCGCGCCGGCAGCGGCGAAATGCGCGAGGCCGCCGTTCTCAATCTCGACATGCGTGGCTTCACGCAACTGGCCGGCGCCGCGCCACCGGACGAGGTGATGGGCCTGCTCGCGGAATATCAGCAGCGCATGGTCCCGGTGATCCAGCGCCACGGCGGCAGCATCGACAAGTTCCTCGGCGACGGCATCATGGCGACCTTCGGGGCCGCGCGTCCGTCGGACAGCTATGCCGCCGATGCGCTGCGCGCCCTGGAGGCGGCGATGCGGGAAGCGGCAGCCTGGCAGGCGGCCTGTGAAAGCGCAGGGCGCAACTGTCCGCAGGTCAACGGCGCGGTGGCGGCAGGGCGGATCCTGTTCGGTGCGGTCGGCGACGAGACGCGCCTGGAATACACCGTCATCGGCGAGGCGGTGAACCTCTCGGCCAAGCTGGAAAAGCACAACAAAGAACTCGGCACGCGCGCGCTCTGCGATCGCGCCAGCTACGACCGCGCGCTCGCCCAGGGTTACGTGCCGGCGGCAGCGGCGCAACCGCTTGCCGGCGTCCGGATCGCCGGCGTCGGTGAGGCCTTGGATGTGGTCGTTATCGCGCCGTGACGCTCAATTGTAGGGGTCGGCGGCGTCGCGCAGGCCATCACCCAGGAAATTGAAGGCCAGCACCACCAGGAACAGCGGCACCACCGGCAGCAGCAGCCAGGGATAGATCGCGACCACGTTGATGTCCTGCGCCTCGTAGAGCACCACGCCCCAGGAGGTCACCGGCGGACGCAGGCCGATGCCGAGGAACGACAGCGCCGTCTCGCCCAGGATCGCCGTCGGGATCGACACGGTCAGCGAAGCGATCAGGTGGCTGGTGAAACTGGGCAGCAGGTGGCGCCCGATGATGCGCGCCGGCGAGGCGCCCATCAACTGCGCCGCCATGGTGAAATCCTCCTCGCGCAGCGACAGGAACTTGGCGCGCACCGAGCGGGCGAGGCCCGGCCATTCCAGATAGCCGATGATCACCGAGATGCCGGCGATGACGCCGATCGGGCTCCAGGGCACCGGCAGCAGCGCCGACAG
>JBHJIR010000134.1:0-19367 GCA_050043265.1 Kiloniellaceae bacterium | reverse complement strand
GGTGACCAAGCCCGTCGCTGAATGGTTGGGACTCAAGGCCGGTCCGATGGCGCCCAACGATCTGATCCGGGCGTTGCTAAGGGCGCCCGTGGATCTGCTCTGGAACGGCGGGATCGGCACCTACGTGAAGGGTGCCAGCGAGACCGATCTGGAGGTGGGCGACCGCAACAACGATTCACTGCGGGTCAACGGTTCGGAGCTGCGTTGTCGGGTGGTCGGCGAAGGCGGCAACCTGGGGCTGACGCAGCACGGTCGCGTGGAGTTTGCCTTGGCCGGTGGCCGTATCAACACCGATTTTGTTGACAACGCAGGCGGCGTGGACTGCTCGGACCACGAGGTCAACATCAAGATCCTGCTGGGTGACGTCGAACAGGCCGGCAAAATGACCCGCAAGGAGCGCAACAAGCTGCTGGAGAAGATGACGGACGATGTCGCCCAGCAGTGCCTGCGCGACAACTACCTGCAGGGTCAGGCGATCACCGTGACCCATGCGCTGGGCGGCCACCTGCTCGACCGCTTCGCGCGTTTCATGCGGGCGCTGGAAAAGGAAGGCCAGCTGAACCGGCGCATCGAATACCTGCCCGACGACGAGGAGGTGCTGGAGCGCCTGAAGCGCGGCGAGGGCCTGACCCGCGCCGAGATCGCCGTGCTGCTGTCCTATGCCAAGCTGGTGCTCTACGACCAGTTGCTGGGCTCCAACCTGCCCGACGACACCTACTTCGCCGGCGATCTGGCGACCTATTTCCCCAAGCCGCTGCGCGAACCCTACGCGGATCAGATCGCGCGCCACCGGCTGAAGCGGGAGATCGTCGTCACTGTGGTCAGCAACGACCTGATCAACCGCGTCGGCATCAACTTCGTGCACGAGGTGCGCGAGAAGACCGGCCTGCCGCCGCAAGAGGTGGTCAAAGCCTATGTCATTGTCCGCGAGACCTTTGGCATGCGCGACACCTGGGCGCAGATCGAGGCGCTGGACAACAAGGTGCCGGCGGAATTGCAGTCGCGCATGCTGGTCGAATGCGGCCGCCTGATCGAGCGTGAGACCGTGTGGCTGCTGCGCGAGATCGGCATGCCGCTCGACATCGCCGGCGAGGTCGGACGCTTCGGCGCCGGCATCACCGCGCTGACGGCGCAGATCGACTCGCTGCTGTCGCCGGGCGAACGCCACCTGCTCGACCAGCGTGCGGCCGAACTGGCGGCGGAAGGCGCTCCGCCGGCCCTGGCGCGGCGCATCGCCAGCCTGCCGCTGCTGGCGCCGGTCTGCGACATCGTGCGGATCGCCGCCACGCTGAAGCTGCCGGTGGAGAAGGTGGCCGAAGCCTACTTCAACATCGGCGAACGCTTCGGTTTCAACTGGCTGCGCCGTTCGGCCGGCTCGCTGCCGACCGACACCGCCTGGGACAAGCTGGCGGTGTCGGCGATCATCGACGACTTCTACGGTCACCAGAGCGAACTGACGACCCGGGTGCTGAACGGCGGCGACAGGTCCGGTAAAGGCTCCGGTAAGGGCGCCGGCAAGGCCGCTGCGGCGGGCAGCGACAAGGTGATCGACAGCTGGTCGGCCGGGCGCGAACCCCTGGTCGCGCGCACAGGACAGTTGCTGGACGAACTGAAAGCTTCCGGCACGCCCGACTTCGCCATGCTGGCCGTGGCCAACCGCCAGCTCAAGTCGATGGTGCAGGGTTAGCCGGTGACCATCTTTGGCGTTTGCCAGGCACCTTTGGTGACGGCGCTGACGCGCTTCGTCAGGGTGAGGTCATGAGAGGGGAACGATTGACCTCATGCTGAGGAGCGAGCGTTCGCGAGCGTCTCGAAGCACGAGGTCAATCCGCCCGCTGCGCCGCTTTCCGGCGGCTGCCTAGCCGAAGCGGACGGCGGTGCCGTTGGCCGACACCATCAGCATGGAATCGCCAACCACCTCATAATCCAGGTCGACGGCGACCACGGCGTCGGCGCCGGCCGCCTCGGCCTCGCGGATCATGTCCTCGATGGCGTGATCCTTGGCGCCGCGCAGGGCCTTTTCGTAGCCGCCGGCGCGTCCGCCCACCACGTCGCGCACCCGGGCGAAGATATCGCGGAACACGTTCGCCCCGACGATGGCGTCGCCGGAGACGATGCCCAGGTATTCGACGATCTTGCGGCCTTCTATTCCATCGGTGGTGACGATCAGCATCGCGGGTCCTCTCGGCTGTGCGGTGGCGGCAGGTGATAACCTACACCGCTTGAGCAGGCTTCAGAAAGCTGCTAGCGGAGAAGCGGCCGCGTCGCCCCGTCGCCTCCGTCTCCCCCCAATTATCGTCAGGAGTGGGCCCCATCGTTTCCGATCCCAGTGCCGTCGCCGCGCCGCACGCGCTGCCGCCCGCCGGTGCCTGGAAAGGCCGCCGCGCGGCGGCCTTCGCCTGGTGCCTCTTCGACTGGGCCAACTCGTCCTACCCGACGGTCATCGTCACCTTCGTCTTTGCCGCTTACTTCACCCGCGGGGTGGCACAGACGCCGGCGCTCGGCACCGCCCAGTGGGGGCTGATGCTCAGCCTCTCCGGCGTGGCGCTCGCCGTGCTGGCGCCGATCCTCGGTGCCATCGCCGACCAGGGCGGCGGGCGCAAGCCGTGGATCGGCGTGTTCACCGTCATCGCCGTCGCCTGCGCCATCGGCCTGTGGTGGATCGCACCGGACCCGCGCTTCGTGCTGCCGGCGCTGCTGCTGGTGGCGCTCGGCAACACGGCTTTCGAGTTCGGTCAGGTCTTCGTCAACGCCATGCTGCCGCAGGTGGCGCCGCCCAGCCACCTCGGGCGGCTGTCCGGCTGGGCCGGCGGGCTCGGCTATGCCGGTGGCCTGCTGTGCCTGGCGCTCTGCCTCGCCCTCTTCGTTATGCCCGAGGTGCCCCTGTTCGGCCTCGACAAGGCGCTGTCGGAACAGGTGCGCATCACCGGGCCTTTCGTCGGCCTGTGGTTCGCGGTCTTCGCCCTGCCGCTGTTCCTCGTGGTCCGCGAGACGCCGCAGCCGTTCCGCCCGGGCCGCGCCGTGCGCGATGGCCTCGCCAGCTTGTGGCGCACCCTGAAGCTGCTGCCGGGCCACGGCCAGGTCGGGCGCTTCCTGCTGGCGCGCATGCTCTACACCGACGGCCTCAATACCCTCTTTGCCTTCGGCGGCATCTACGCCGCCGGCAGTTTCGGCATGAGCTTCGAGGACATCCTGATTTTCGGCATCCTGCTGAACGTGACCGCGGGCCTGGGCGCCTTCGCCTTCGCCTGGGTCGACGACCTGGTCGGCGCCAAATTCACCATCATGGTCTCGGTCGCCGCGCTGATCGTGCTGGGTGGTGCCATCCTGCTGATCGAAAGCCAGACCTGGTTCTACGTCATCGGCTGCGGCATCGGCGCGTTCATCGGGCCGGCGCAGACGGCCAGCCGCTCCTTCATGGCGCGCAGCGTGCCGCCGGAGCTCTCGGCCGAATTCTTCGGGCTCTACGCCCTCTCCGGCAAGGTCACCGCCTTCCTCGGCCCGGCCCTGGTCGGCTGGGTCACCCTCTGGGCCGACAGCCAGCGTCTGGGCATGGCGACCATCCTGCTGTTCTTTTTCGCCGGTCTGCTGCTGCTGTGGCCGCTGCGCGATCCGCAGCGCGGGGACGCGGGTCAGCAGCTGGGCTGACGCTGGGATCCGGTGCGGCCCGGCAGGCGCAGTACCCGCAGGCGGCAGCCCCCGACCAGGGCGGCGAAGACGCGACGGAAGCCGCTTCGCAGGGCTTCGCCCTGCAGGGTGCGGCCGCGCTCGACGGCGGCATCGCTCTCGGCCCGGCTCATCGGGCCGCTCCAGGCGGGTGTAGGAAAGGTATGCACGGTGGCGAAGCGGGTCATGGTTGGCTCCCCTTCCGGGTCTCTATCGCTGGTGGGTCTGACATCCAACGTATGGTCAAGGCGCCAGATTGATAATCACCCCGTTTGTCATATGATTTGTGCCAAATAGGCAAAAGAAGAGGATGTGATGGACGCCCTGGAAGGTCTCCCGGTATTCGTCCGGGCGGTGCGCGAAGGCAGCTTTTCGGCCACGGCGCGGGTGCTCGGCCTGACGCCTTCGGCGGTCAGCAAGCAGATCGGCCGGCTGGAGGACCAGCTTGCGGTGCGCCTGTTCAACCGCACCACCCGCCGGCTCAGCCTGACCGAGGAGGGCGCCGCCTTCTTCGAGCGCGCCAGCCGCATCCTCGCCGACCTGGAAGACGCCGCCGCCGCGGTCTCCAGCCACCGCACGGTGGTGCGCGGCCGGCTGCGCGTCACCCTGCCGACCGCCTTCGGCATTCTCCATCTGCTGCCGGTGCTGCCGGAATTCCTCGCCCGCCACCCGGAACTGACCGTGGAGATCGACCTCAACGACCGCTTCGTCAACATGATCGAGGAAGGCTTCGACATCGCTCTGCGCATCGGTGACCTGGCGGATTCCAGCCTGATCAGCCGCCGCCTGGCCGCCAACCGGCGCATGGTGGTCGCGGCGCCGGCGTATCTGCAGGGCCGGCCCGTACTGCGCCATCCCGAGGATCTGAAGGATCACAACTGCCTGGTCTACACCTACCGCTCCCAGCGCTATGACTGGCAGATGGTGGATGCCGAGGGGCGCGAACACCTCATCACGGTCAGCGGCAATTTCGAAACCAACAATCCCATGATGCTGCGGGCGGCGGCGCTCGACGGCCTGGGTATCGTGATGTCGCCGCTGTGGCTGCTCGGGCCGGACGTGAAGGCCGGGCGGCTGCAGTGCGTGCTGCCGGACTATCACTGGCCTGACAGCGCGATCCAGGCGGTCTATCCGCCGGGGCGCCACCTCTCCGCCAGGGTGCGCAGCTTCGTCGACTTCCTGGTCGAACGGTTCGCCGAATAAGGGACGGGCTCTAGGAGGCGGCGCCGGCCAGCGGCGGCTCGCTGTACTTCTTTACCGCGCGCTCGATGTCCTTCAGCAGCTCGGCGCCGACCTTGCCGCCATCGCCGCGCACGCGTTTGTTGAAGACGACGCGCAGGGCGTCGATGTGTGCCTCGATCAGCTTCAGTCTGTTTTCGGTGACCGTGCCGCGGGTCTCCAGGGTGGCCTGGTACAGCGACTTGCCGAAGGAGGTGAGCAGCGGATAGTCGAAGATGCCGCCCTGTCCGCGCAGCTCGTGGGAAATCTGGTTGATCGTCAGAATGTGCTGCTTGGGGTCGTCGGCTTTGCCGATGAGTGCCTTCAACGAAGATGCCATGGTGGCGAGATAGTTCTTCACCCATACCGAGTAGTCGCCGACCATCTCGTGGATGCGGTCTTCGGCCGCCTGGACGACCAGCGGGTCGAAGTCGATCTGCCCGCGCAGCGCGTTGGGCCCCAACTTGTCGCGCAGCCGGTTGGCGGGCCGGAAATAGATCGCCCGCACGTCCTCGCGCAGGGTACGGATGTTGGACCGCGCGTGGATGACCTGGATCTGCTCGGCCCCGGTGATGCGGCGGTTCTTCTCCGGCGAGGAAAAGTCCTCGCCCAGGCGCCACGAGGTCGGGCGCTCCTGGCGACGCCGGTCCGGCCCGAAGTAGCCCGGCGCCAGAACGTACTGCCGCGGGTTCTTGATCACCTCCAGGATGCGGTCGCCCATGCTCTTGGCAGAGAACGGCTTGGCGAGAAACTCCGACACGCCGGCATCGCGCGCGGACTCGACGACCACCTGGTCGGCGGCGCCGGAGACCATGAGAAAAGGAACGCAGCGGTCGGGTGCCTGTTTGCTGCTGCGGATCCAGCGCAGGAACAGCGCGCCGTCGACTTCTTCCATGACGAAATCGGACAGGATGATGTCGATGGTGCCGAAGCCGGCGCTGGCCGGATCGCGGCGGCTCTCTTTCAGTGCCTCGATCGCTTCGGTCGCGCTCGACTTGGCGACCACGTTGGTCATGCCCAGGGCGCGCACGGTGGAGACGATGAGGTTGCGCATGAACGCATTGTCGTCGACCACCAGGATCGCGATGTTGTCCCATTTCAACTTCAGCATCGATGACCCGGAAATTGTGCCTTTGAGGGAGAGGACGCTTGCGCAGAGGTGTTTGATTGCACGGCAACTTTCTGGCGCCGCTAACGCGAAGCTAGAATGAATGTATGAACAATTGCCTACAATCCAGAGGTGCTTAGTCAAATGTCATTGACGCATTCGACTAGCTGAGCGGTACGCTCAGCACACCACTTGATTTCGAATGCCGATGATGGCGCAGGTGAGGGCGCCGTGACGCGCGGCCGCAATCAGTGCCGGAAGTGACGCATACCGGTGAACACCATGGCCAGGCCGGCGTCGTCGGCGGCGGCGATCACTTCGTCGTCGCGCATCGAGCCGCCGGGCTGGATCACCGCGGTGGCACCGGCTTCGACGGCGGCCAGCAGGCCGGCGGCGAAGGGGAAGAAGGCGTCGGAGGCGACCACCGACCCGGCGGTCTTCGGCGTCTGGCCTTCGGGCGCGGCCTCGCGCGCCTTCCAGGCGGCAATACGCGATGAATCGACGCGGCTCATCTGGCCGGCACCGATGCCGACGGTCGCGCCCTCGCGGGCGTAGACGATGGCGTTGGACTTCACGTGCTTGGCGACGCGAAAGGCAAACACCATGTCGGCCAGTTCGCGCGCGCTCGGCGCCCGCTTGGTGACGACCTTCAGCGCGTCGGGATCGATGCGCCCGTTGTCGCGGCTCTGCGCCAGGAAGCCACCGGCCAGCGGCATCATGACGATGCCGGGTGCCGCCGGATCGGGCAACCCGCCGGTGACCAGCACGCGCAGGTTCTTCTTGGCGGCCAACAAGGCCTTCGCATCGTCGTCGATCGCCGGCGCGATCACCACCTCGGCGAACAGCTTGGCGACCTCCTCGGCGGTGGCGGCGTCCAGGCTGCGGTTCACCGCGATGATGCCGCCGAAGGCGCTGACCGGATCGCAGGCCAGCGCTTCGGCATAAGCGGCGCCCAGGCTGTCGCGGCTGGCGACGCCGCAGGTGTTGGCATGCTTGATGATGGCGACGCTGGGCTGCTCGAACTCGGCGATCAGTTCGAAGGCGGCGTTGGTGTCGTTCAGATTGTTGTAGCTCAGCGCCTTGCCCTGCAGCTGCGTGGCGGTGACGACGCCGGGCCGCGGCTCGCCGCTGCTGTAGGCGGCGGCGGCCTGGTGAGGGTTCTCGCCGTAGCGCAGGTCCTGCGTCTTGCGGCCGGCCAGGATCAGGCGGCCGGGGAAGCGTTCGCCCTGCTGGCGCGCCAGCCAGCCGGCGATCATGGCGTCGTAGGCGGCGGTGTGGCTGAAGGCGGTCATCGCCAGGCGGCGGCGCAGCGCGGCGCCGACGGCGCCCTGGTTGGCGGTCATCTCCGCCTCGACCGCGCCATAGTCGGCCGGGTCGGTGACGATGGTGACGAAGTCGTGGTTCTTGGCCGAGGCGCGCACCATGGCCGGGCCGCCGATGTCGATGTTTTCGACGCAGGTGTCGTAGTCGGCGCCGGACGCCAACGTCGCCTCGAAGGGGTAAAGGTTGGAGACCACCATGTCGATGCCGCCGATGCCGTGCTCCTGCATCGCGGCGACGTGGTCCGGCGCGTCGCGGCGCGCCAGGATGCCGCCGTGAATTGTGGGATGCAGGGTCTTCACCCGGCCGCCCATGATCTCCGGAAAGCCGGTGTGGTCGGCCACCTCGACCACCGGCACGCCGGCCTCGGCCAGTGCCTTGGCAGAGCCGCCGGTGGACAGGATCTCGACGCCCTGGCCGGCCAGGAAGCGGCCGAAGTCCGCCAGGCCGGTCTTGTCGGACACCGAGATCAGGGCGCGCTTGATCGGCATGGGCGTGTCGATGGGCATCGGGGCAACTCCACGGGGGCAGTGGTTGGCGCAAGGCAGGCGGTGGATGCGCGGTTAGTAAGAGGCGGGGCCCGGCCCGTCAAGACCCAGCCGTCAAGACCCAGCCGTCAAGACTCAGCCATCAAGACTCAGGAGGTCAGCCCCCCGCTACGGCGTTGCGCTGATCGGCATTGTGGGCGCCGTGGAACTCCGGCACCAGACGTTGCAGCAGGTCCAGCGCGCGGTCGCGCTCGCCTTGCTGCACCAGGGCAGCCAGTTCGTCCAGGCTGCGGTCCAGCAGGTCGGCGTCGGCGGTGCGCGGGGCGGCCAGCCGCAGGCCGGGATGGCGGGTCGGCATCAGCGCCTCGCCGCCGTGGAACAGCTCCTCGTGCAGCTTCTCGCCGGGCCGCAGCCCGGTGAAGCGGATCTCGACGTCTTTGTCGGGCGTTAGGCCGGCCAGGCGGATCATCTGGCGCGCCAGCTCGACGATTTTCACCGGTTCGCCCATGTCCAGCACGTAGATGCGCCCGGCCTCGGCCGGCGGGCTGGCGATGCCCAGGGCCGAGGCCTGCAGCACCAGCTCGACGGACTCGCGGATGGTCATGAAATAGCGTGTCATCTCCGGGTGGGTCACGGTCAGCGGGCCCCCGCCGGCGAGCTGTCGCTGGAACAACGGCACCACCGATCCGGTCGAACCCAGCACGTTGCCGAAGCGCACGGTGATGAAGCGGGTGCCGCCGCTTCCGCTGTCGCCTTCTCCCTGGCCCTGGCGCAACAGATCCAGCGCCTGGCAGTAACTCTCGGCCAGCCGCTTGCTGGCGCCCATGACGTTGGGCGGGTTCACCGCCTTGTCGGTCGACACCAGCACCATGGCGGCCACGCCGGCGCGGCGGCAGGCGTTGGCGACGTTGCGGGTGCCCAGCACATTGGTGTGCAGGCCTTCCAGCGGATTGTACTCCACCATCGGGACGTGTTTCAGGGCGGCGGCGTGGAACACCAGGTCGGGCCCGGCTTGCCCGAACACGCGCTCGACTCTGCCGCGGTCGCGCACGTCGCCGATCAGCGCGCGGCGCGGCAGGTCCGGGAACCGCTCGCCGATCTCCATGTCGATCGAATAGAGATTGAATTCGGAATTGTCGCACAGCGTCAGCTGGGCCGGCCGGAAGGCGGCGATCTGGCGGACCAGCTCCGATCCGATGGAGCCGCCGGCGCCGGTCACCAGCACGCGGCGTCCCTCGACCAGCTGCCGCATGGCCGCCCGGTCCAGCGGGGTCTGCGGCCGGCCCAGCAGATCCTCGATGGCGATCGGGCGGATCTGCAGGCGCTCCTCGACGCCGCCGCTGAAGTCGGTCAGCCGTGGCAGGCGGGCAACGGTCGCGCCGCGGCTGTCGGCCACCTCCAGTACCTTGTCCAGTTCGTCGCGCTCCAGCGGCTTGGTCAGGATCACCCGCTGCGGATTGCGCTCGCGCCTGGCGAGGCGGTTGAAAATCTCCGGCAAGTCGCTCAGCTCGCCCAACACCGGCACGCTGTGGATCTTGCGTCCGATGCGGGTGCCCTTCTCGTCGATGACGGCCAGGATCTCGAAGGGCCCGTCGCGGTCGCGCGCCATCTCGCGGATGAAGGTCTCGGCGGCGTCGCCGGCGCCGATCAGCAGAACCGGGATGCGGCGGTGGTGGTCGCGCTCCAGCAGATGGCGGAAGCCCTGGTCCTTGAACACGCGGTACAGCATGCGCGGCGCGCCCAGCAGGAAGATCAGCACGAACCAGCTGATCACCAGCCAGGAGCGCGGCAGGCTGTCCAGCCGGGTGATCAGGAAGGTGACCGGCAGGAACACCGCCAGCGCCAGGCTGACCGCCCGGATGATCGCCACCAGATCGTTCATCGAGGCGTAGCGCCAGACGCCGCGGTACAGGCCGGTGGTGAGGAAGACCAGGCCGCACACGGCGGTGAACATCAGCATGGCGGGCCACAGCGAGGAGGCCAGCGAGGCCCAGGCCTCGTTGCCGAGGCGCAGTATCAGCGCGATCACAAAGGCCGCCGCCGCCATGGTCAGGTCATGCAGGAAGGCGACGGCCTGCCTGGGAAATCTGGGGAATTTGGGAAAGCCCAATTTCATGCCGGTTTCATGGTCCGTTTCGGGGCCGTTTCAGGGTCGTGAACCCGGGTCCTGGGGCGCCCTCGGGGCCGCCTGCCGGGCCAGAATAAACAGCAGGGCGGCAACCGCAAGGGCTGCGAAAACAATGGAAATCCAGGGTGTCAGGCCGTCGGGCGCATTCGCCGCCGGGACCGCCAGGACGAACAGGACGATATTGCATGCCAGGATGCGCCGCACGACGCCAGCATGGCCGAAGCCGCGCTGGACGGCCCGCTGATAGAAATGCTCCCGGTGGGCCCGCCAGGGCGCCGCGCCGCGCAGTAGCCGGCGCCCCAGGGTCAGGCTCGCGTCGGCCAGATAGTAGAGCGGCAGGATCACGGCCACCGCCCAATAGCCGGCGTTCGCCGCGTCGATCAGCAGCCCGCCCAGCAGGTAGCCCAGGGGCACCGAGCCGACGTCGCCCAGGAAGATGCGCGACGGGGCCCAGTTCCAGTAGAGAAAACCCAGGGCGGCGGCGGCCACGGCGGCCTCGCGGAAGATCGTCGGCACCGGCATGCCCAGCAGCACGTGAATCAGCGCCAGGCCGCCGGCGATGCTGGCGGTCTCCACCGCCGTGATGCCGTCGATGCCGTCCATGAAGTTGAACAGGTTCACGAACCACAGCCACAAGAGGGCGGTCGCCACACGGTCGAGCGGCAGGGGCAGCAGCCCCTGGAACACCAGCGCGTCCGGCGCCAGAGTCCACAGGCCCAGGACCACGGCGGCAACCTGCACGCCGAAGCGCAGGCTGGCCGGCAGCGACCGCAGGTCGTCGATCCAGGAGACCACGGCCAGCAGCGCCGCGCCGGCGATGACGTGCCAGACCGCCAGAGTGGTCGTCTGGGTGGCGACGTCACCGGCGATCCAGGCGATCAGCACCACCGGCACCACCGCCAGGCCGCCGCCGCGCGGTGTCGGCCGGCTGTGGCTGCTGCGGTGATTGGGCTCGTCGAAGACCCGCCAGACGATCAGCAGGCGCAGCACGGCCCAGGTCGCCGCCCAGCTGACCAGGGCGGTCAGCAGAATGAAGGGCACCATCGACAGCATCAGCCAGACCCCCATCCCGGCAAAGGGGCTGTCCAGCCAGGCGGACATCTCAGCGCGCGCTGTCCAGGCGCTGCAGCGCCCATTTCACGGTGGTCTCTTCGCCCTCGGCGCGGCCGCTCAGCACGATCTGCTGGCTGCGGCGCAGCTGGCCGGGCTGGCCCAGGTAGACGCTCGGCTCCAGCGCCAGGGCGGCACCGGCGCTGCGCAGGCGCCAGCCGCCGCCTATGGGCAGGCGCAGCACCACCGAATGGCCGTCCTGGGCGGCCATCGCCTGGACCTCGGGGTGCAGGTGAAAGCGCAGGGCGAAGGCGACCGGCTGGGCCGGTGTCCCGGTGAAGCGGTCCTCGCCGCGCAGGTCCTCGCCGCTGGCCGAGAGATAGAGGCGGCGCTGATGCAGCAGGCCGAAGACCGGCTGGTAGCCGTCGTGGCTCGCTTCCAGCCAGATGTTGCCGTCGTCCTCGTCGCGCCGGCAGGTGACGGCGGCGCGCCGCGCGCCGATACCGCCCTCGGCCAGCAATTCGGAGGAATTGGTGTCGGCCAGGGTCGCGGTGGAATGGGCCGCGGTGCTGCGCTGGGCGTCGCCCCACTCGCGCGAGCCCGCCCCTACACCACCTGTCTGGGCGCCGCAGTTCACGATCAGGCGCTCGCGGCCGACCGACATCTCGAAGCTCAGGGTGCCTGCGTGGGCCAGGCGGGCGTAGCCCGGCGGCGGCGGCGCACCGGCATCGACCAGGACCAGGCTGCGCCCGGCCTGCAGGCGCTGAAAGCCGCTCGCCGGGGCGCTCTGCAGCGGTCCCCTGCCGCTGGCGGCCCGCTGCAGCACCAGGCCGATCTGCAGGTCCTCGCTCTCGTTGGCGCCGTTGAACAGCGCCAAGCCGCCGTCGCCGTGCTGCAGCAGGCGCAGCATCGCGGCCATGCCCTCGATGCGCAGGTTCAGGTCGGACGGCACCTCGCGCCCGGCAGCCAGCAGGGCGGCGCGCAGGTCGATGCAGTCGCGCAATACCGCCAGCAGCAGAATGGGGCAGCGTTCGCGCTGGCCGCCGTCAGTCAGGATCTGCGCCTCCAGGGCGCGGGTCAGCAGGGCGAGGCCGCGGGTCAGCCAGGGCTCGCCCTCGGGCAGGCCCAGGCCGGCGATGCACAGGCCCTTGGCGGCGGCGACCAGACCGGCGCCGCTCAGGCCGGCCGGCAGCACGCCGGCCAGATGGCGGGCCTGGCGCGCGGCAGAGGTGAGCAGGCGCTGGCGGAATTCGACGTCGGCGCTGGCGGCGAAGAATTCGTACTGGCTGAACCACTGGGCCAGGCGGTTGCCGGTCACCACCGGATGCCAGGCGACCGGCGACCAGGCGGCGTTGGCGGCGATCCAGTCGGCGGTCAGGGCGCGGGCCTTGCGCCGGGCGCTGTCGCCGCCGGCGGCGCGCAGGTCGCGCAGCCAGCCGAAGCCGTGCAGGGTCTCCAGCCAGGCGCGCTCGACGCCGACCGGGTTCCACAGCGGCGCCGGCTTGGTCAGCGTGCGGCCCAGGAAGTGGAAGCTGTCGTCCAGGATGGCGGCGCCGCGCTGGGCGTTGCCGGGCCAGGGGTCGGGCGGCACCAGGGCGGCCGTCGCCGGCGGGTTGCCCTGCCAGCGCCAGGGCCCCTCCGGCAAGGCAAACAGCGGCCGCTTCAAGGCATAGAACAGACGCCCCAGGGCCAGGTCGCGCGGCAATGCGGCCCAGGCGCGCCAGCGGTCGAGACTCCGGTTCAGGCCGCTCTGGCCTCTGGGGGTCGCGTCGCGGCGGCCTGCCGCGCGGTCCGGGCCGGGTCGGGCCCGGTCGGGTTGCGGCAGGCCAGCCTTCGCGTGGGGTTCCGCGTGGCTGCCGCTCGACATCAGGCGCCGCCGCGCAGCTTGCTGATGTTGCCGGCGTAGGCCTCCGGGCCGCCCTTGAAGGTGGCGCTGCCGGCGACCAGCACGTCGGCCCCGGCGGCGCTCGCCTGCGGCGCGGTCTGGGCGTTGATGCCGCCGTCGACCTCCAGGTCGATGGCGCGGCCGCTGGCGTCGATCTTGCGGCGCAGCGCCGCGATCTTGTCCAGGCTGGAGGGGATGAAGCTCTGGCCGCCGAAGCCGGGGTTCACGCTCATGACCAGGATCATGTCGACGTCGCCGATCACCGGGTCGACGGCCTCGGCCGGCGTGCCCGGGTTCAGCGAGATGCCGGCCTTCTTGCCCAGGCTTTTGATCAGCTGCAGCGTGCGGTGCAGGTGCGCGCCGGCCTCCGGGTGCACGGTGATGATGTCGGCGCCGGCCTTGGCAAAGGCCTCGATGTAGGGGTCGATGGGCGAGATCATCAGGTGCACGTCGAACACCTTGTCGGTGTAGGGGCGCAGCGCGGCCACCATGTCCGGACCCAGGGTGATGTTGGGCACGAAATGGCCGTCCATCACGTCGACGTGGATGTAGTCGGCGCCGGCGTCGGCGACGGCGCGCACTTCCTCGCCCATGCGGGCGAAATCGGCGGCCAGGATGGAGGGGGCGATCCGGACGGCTTGCTGCATGGGGCGGGTCCCGCTTCGGGTTGGGGGCGAACGCATCGTAAGCGTTCGTTGGGTCGATGTCTTGGTATCAGCAAGATTCCGCGCCCGCAAGCGACACCCATGGGACATCGCGGCGGGACACCCAAAGGGGGTAGGACGGCGGTTTTGTGCGGCTTATCCGGCCCTGCACCCATTCCCTATGGTACAGTCCTCGCTCGGGGTTTGCGCACCATCCTTGGGGGAGGACCGGATCCAATGGTCGAGCGACGTTTTATCGCAGCCGCCCTGGCACTCCTGCTGGCGGTATCGGCGCCGGCCGGCGCCTTGGCCAACCAGAACGGCAACAACGACGACAACGAGCGGCGCGATACCCAGTCGCGCCATGAAACCGGGCCGCTGAACCACCTGCCGCTGGTGTTCGCCGACCAGCGCTTCATGAACGTGGTGCGGGTCGTCGTCATGCTGCGCACGGTGACCTACGTGTCGGCCGCCGCCTTCGGCATCGATTTCGAGAGCACCGACAGGGTCGGCATCGACGGCCTGCCGGTGAGCGGCGGGCTGTTCGAAAAAACCTACCGGGCCGACGACTTCACGAGCGACAACCGCATCGGCAGCGTATTCCGCGACGGCGACGACACCATGGCCGTGGTGCTGGCGGGCGACACGCCGCTGGACGGCCAGCGGATCGTGGTATTCAACGGCAAGGGCCAGTACACCGTCCGCGAGCGGCCGAAGATCACCGATATCTCGCCGTCCCAACTGACGGACCTCGGTGCGCTGCCGACCATGCAGCAGCTGCTGCGCGGCCAGGCCGCCAAGGAGACCGTGCAGATGCTGACGGGCCTGTTGCTCGACCCGGCTCCCGAGACAAACACCCCGGCGCTGGCCGACATGCCGCTGCTGCGCCAGCAGTTCATCGGGACCGCCCACGAAGGCGACGACGACACACTGCTGATCATGATCCGCCCCAGCCTCGTCATGGGCGACGAGAGCTAGCGCCGGAACCAGGCTACCGCTAAAGCCGGCGCAGGCGGCAGGCGTAGAAGCCGTCCAGGCCACCTCCCAGGGTTCCCGGGTTCGCCAGGTGACAGGGCAGGCTGCGCAGATCGCCTTCCGGGGTGATCATCTCGGCCATGCCGGGCAGGTCCTCCGCCGTCAGCGGCAGGCGCTCCACACGATCGTCCGAAGACAGCAGGGCGTGGATGCGCTGGGGGCCTTCTTCCGGCTGCAGCGAGCAGACCGCGTAGACCAGCAGGCCGCCCGGTTTCACCATGCCCACGGCATGGGCCAGCAGCTTGTCCTGGGCGGCGGTCAGGCCGGCGATCTGGGTGCTGTCCTTCAGATAGGCGATGTCGGGGTGGCGGCGCAGCGTGCCGGTGGCCGAACAGGGCGCGTCCAGCAGCACCGCGTCGGCGGGTGCCGGCGGTTCCCAGGTGGCGGCGTCGGCGGTCACCGTGGCGGCGCCAAGCTGCAGGCGCTGCAGGTTCTCCTGCAGGCGGGCAAGGCGCTCGGGGCTGCGCTCCACCGCGATGGCCTCGGCGCCGGCGGCGGCGAGCTGCGCGGTCTTGCCGCCGGGCGCGGCGCAGAGGTCGATCACCGTCTTGCCGGAAACATCCCCCAGCAGGCGGGCGGGCAGGGCGGCGGCGGCGTCCTGCACCCACCAGGCGCCCTCGCCATAGCCGGGCAGGCGGGTCACGGCGCCCTGGCCGGCGGCCAGGCGCAGGCTGCCGCCGGGCAGCACCTCGGCGCCCAGCTTTTCGGCCCAGCCTTCGGGATCGGTTTTGCAGGACAGGTCCAGCGGCGGTTCGCCCAGTTGCGCTTCGGCGATGGCGCGCGCGTTGTCCTCGCCGTAGGCGGCGGTCCAGCTGTCCCACAGCCAGTCCGGTGTATTGAGGCGGGCGGCGTCCTGGGCCGCGACCATCGCCTTGCCTTCGCGCGACAGGCGGCGCAGCACCGCGTTCAGCAGGCCGCGCTGGCCGGCCAGGCGCGGCCCCTTGGCGAGGTCGAGGGAGGTGTTGACCGCGGCATGCGGCGGGGTGTCGAGAAACAGCAGCTGCACGGCACCCAGGCGCAGGATGTGGCGCAGCATGACGTCCTTGGGCCGGATCGGCCGGGCCAGGCAGGCGTCGATCACCGCGTCGATCTGGCCCAGGCGGCGCAGTGCCGTCACCAGCAGCAGCCGGGCGAAGGCGCGGTCGCGCACCTCCAGCTTGGCCATATGGGGGTTGCGGGTCAGCGCCTCGTCCAGCGGCCGGCCCTCTTCCAGCACCGCGCGCAGCAGGGCGAGGGCGGTCTTGCGGGCGTGCTGGCCGCGCACGTCGCGGGCCTGCGACGTCGGGCCTTTGGGGGCGGCGCCCCGTCGATGGTCTGTCATGGCGCTAGGCTGTACGACCTGGGCCGGGGAACTGCAAGGTCTTGCCGCCGCTTCCGCCCCATCTCGACCCCGGCTCAGGCCCTTTAGCCCCAGGGTTTAGCCCCAGGGTTTAACCCCAGGGGCGCGGGCTGGATTCGGTGGCCTGGCCCATCTCGGCGGCGATCTGGCGCAGCCGCTGGATGCGGTTTTCGGTGCGCGGGTGGGTGGTGAACAGGTTGTCGACCTGCTGGCTGTGCAGCGGGTTGATGATGAACATATGCGCCGTCGCCGGGTTGCCCTCGGCGGTGTGGTTGTCGATGCCGCGGGCGGCGCGGTCGATCTTCTCCAGGGCGGAGGCGAGCCACAGCGGCTGGCCGGAAATCTCGGCGCCGCCGCGGTCGGCGGCGTACTCGCGGGTGCGCGAGATCGCCATCTGCACCAGGCCGGCGGCCAGCGGCGCCAGGATCATCACCAGGATGGCGCCGAAGATGCCCAGCGGGTTGTTGCGGCTGCCGCCGAAGAACAGGCCGATGTTGGCCAGCATGGAGATCGCGCCGGCGAGGGGCGCGGTGATCGTCATGGTCAGGCTGGCGCGGTTGCGGATGTGCGCCAGTTCGTGGGCCATGACGCCGGCGACTTCCTCCGCGCTCAGCCGCTTCAGCAGGCCGGTGGTGGCGGCGACCGCCGCATTCTCCGGGTTGCGCCCGGTGGCGAAGGCGTTGGGCTGCGGGTCGTCGATGATGTAGACGCGCGGCATCGGCAGGCCGGCGTTGTCGGCCAGTTGCTCGACGATGCCGACCAGGGCCGGTGCGCTGCTTTTGTCGACCGGCTGTGCCTTGTAGAGGCGCAGCACCATCTTGTCGGCGTTCCAGTAAGCAAAGGCATTCATGGCGACGGCGACCAGGAAGGCGATCACCATGCCGCCGGTGCCGCCCAGCAGGAAGCCGACGGCCAGGAACAGGCCGGTCATGGCGGCCATCAGAATACCGGTGCGCAAGCTGTTCATCGTGTCGAGATCCGCGGATTCCTGGGAAAAACGCTGCCGTAAGGCTTATCTCAGGTAGGCGCCGGACCGCCCCGCTTCAAGACTTGGCGGGGCGCCGGGCCGATGCCATATAAAGGGAATGAGCGCCAAATTCACCGCCCGCAAACCCAAGCCGCGCCCGGCGGCGGTGGCGCCGCTGCAGGAAGCGGCACCGCCGCCGGCAAAAACCACGGCTGCCGAGAAGCCGCCCGAGCGGCCTAAGGAACTCGGCGGTCCCAGCGGGCCGGAGCCGACCCGTTACGGCGACTGGGAACGCAAGGGCATCTGCGTCGACTTCTGACGTCGAGGTTTAGGCAGGTCCTTAGGCGAGATCTTCCGGCGGCGGCTTGGGCAGGGCGCCGCGCTTTTCCAGGTTGACCATCGCCACCCCGATCACCGTGACCACCTTGCCGGCCAGCGCCAGCGGGCCGAAGGTCTCCCCGAACACCGGCCAGGCGACCAGGGCGGTCACCGGCGGCACCAGGAAGAACAGGCTGGAGACGCGGGAGGCCTCGCCGCGGCGGATCAGCCAGTACAGCAGCATGACGGCGCCCAGCGACAGCAGCACCACCAGCCAGCCCAGCGCGAAAATCAGCTCGCCGCTCCAGTCGATGCGCTGCTGCTCGAAGATCAGCGAGCCGAGCCCGGCGGCGCTGCCGGCGGCGGCGTATTGGATGACCGAGCCGCTGCGCAGGTCCATGGCATTGCAGAAGCGCTTTTGATACAGCGTCGCCGCGGCGATGCCGCATAACGACATCAGGCACAGCGCGACGCCTTCCGGCGTGCCGATGCCGGCGTCCAGCTTGCGCCACACCACCAGGGTCACGCCGATGACGGCGAGCAGCAGGCCGAGCCATTGGCGCGGCGTCACCCGCTCGCCCAGCAGCAGGCCGGCCAGGGCGGCGACCAGCAGCGGCTGGGTGCTGACGATCAGGGCGGAAAGGCCGGCTTCCACCCCCATCGACATGGCGACGTAGACGCCGCCCAGATAAATCGTGTGCAGCAGTATGCCGGCGACGCAGAGGTGCAGGATCTGCCAGGGGTCGCGCGGCCAGGGCGCGCGGGTGGCCAGGGCCAGGGCGAGCAGCAGCGCGGTGGCAAAGACGAAGCGCAGCGCCAGGAAGGTCAGCGGATCGGCGTGGGGCACGCCCAGCTTGGCGCCGATGAACCCGGTGCTCCACAGCATCACGAAGAGGCCGGCGGCGCCCAGGCCCTTTACGTCTCTGGGCAGATCGCGGGCGGCGGGTTTGGGGGCGTCGAGGGTCATCCCTGCTGATAGCCCGTCCCGCCCCGCCACGGCAAACGCCCATCCGGCATGGGTGGGTCGCGCTTGCCCCGTCGATGCCGGGCCCCGTCTGGTTCGAGGCGGTGCCGCCGCGCGGTCTACCCGAAGCGGATCTGCTTCAGGTTCTCGGGCACGGCGATACCGGGCCGCAGGTCGGGGTTGTCGATCGGCGTGCCCAGCACGGTGGTGACCGGCACCACGCCGGCCCAGACGTCCAGCGCGATGTCCTCCGGCTCGTCGTTGGCGCCGCCGTCGCGCACCTTGGCCGCCACTTCCTCCAGCTTCATGGAGACCACGGTGGTCGCCTTCAGCTCCTGCGGGGTCGGCGGCTTCAGGTCGGGCCAGCGGCCGGGCACGATGCGCTCCATCATGTCTTCCAGGGCGGTCAGCTTGGCCGCCGGGTCGCTCACCAGTTCGGCGTTCCCGTAGGCCATCACCGTGCGGTAGTTCACCGAGGAGTGAAAGCCCGAGCGCGCCAGCACCAGGCCGTCCATCAGGGCGACGGTGAAGCTGATGCGCGGGCCGCTCTGCAGGTGACGCAGCATCTTGCTGGCGGAGGAGCCGTGCCAGTAGACCCGGTCTTCGTGGCGCCAGTACATCGTCGGCGTCACGTAGGGCTGGCCGTCGATGACATAGCCGACGTGGCAGATCAGCCCGGCATCCAGGATGGCGTGGACCGTCTCGCGGTCATAGTGGGCGCGCTGATGCAGCCGCTTGATGCGGGTGCGTTCGGTGGGGGGAAAGTCGACGGTGTCGCTCATGATCTCTCTCGGGTTTTTCTCGGCGGATCCGTTTGGGCTTGGCTGGGGGGCACGCTAGAGGGATAGTGGCTTCCTAGAAAGGGCCGCTTCTTGCCAAACTCAGGGACCACTTTGCCGAAACTGCCGGGCTCCAACCTACCGGGCCCCAACCTACCAGGCAGGCGCCGCACGCCGCTGCTTTCCCTGGCGCTCGACCGGGACGCGGAACCCTCCCTGCAGCGGCAGCTCTACGACCAGGTGCGCGAGGTGATCCTGGCCGGCGGCCTGGCGCCCGGCGCGCGCCTGCCGTCCAGCCGTGCTCTGTCGACGGAACTTGGCTGTTCGCGCAATACCGTGGTCAGCGCCTTCGACCAGTTGCTCAGCGAAGGCTATCTGGAGGGCCATGCCGGTTCCGGCACCTTTGTCAGCCGGGTGCTGCCGGAAGAGCTGCTGACCCTGGTGCCGCCGGCGGGGGT
>JBHJIR010000133.1:0-9336 GCA_050043265.1 Kiloniellaceae bacterium | reverse complement strand
CCTCTGTCCGCCGGCCGGCCGCCCCTGGAGGGTACGTCCGCAGCGGCCCCCGAGGCGCTGCCCGACCCCAAGGCGCTGCCCGACCCAGAGGCGCTGCCCGATATCGATACGCTGGAGGCCGGGTCCGACTTCACCCCGTTCCTGAAGGATGGCGTGCCGCAGACGCTGAAGCAGCGCGCGCTGCGCAAGCTGTGGCAGGTCGATCCGGCGTTCAAAGAAATCTGCATGCTCGACGACTACAACCTCGACTACACCGACGCCGCCACGGTGGTGCCGAATCTGAAGACGCTCTATCAGGTCGGCCGCGGCATGGTGCTGCCCGAGGCGGAGCCTGAGGAGGATGCTGCAGAAGAAGCGGTTGCCGCCCAGGAAGGCGCCCAGGAAAGCATCGAGGGAGGCGCCCTGGAAGACCCCCAAGAAGGCGCCGGGGATCGGGCCGCGGCGCTGAGCGATGAGAGCGGCGCGGCGCAGGCTGGGCCGGAGGGGGAGGCGGAGCCGGAACCGTTGCCGGAATCACAGCCCGATGCCGTATCGCCGCGCCCGGCGCGGCCGGCACCGCGTAAGCCGGGCACACCGCGGGTCGCGGCGGGCGCGCCGGCGAATCGACGCACCGACAGTTCCCGCCCGGCGGCGCGCTCGGCGCGTCAACGCCGCTGGGGTGATCCCGAGACCTAAGCGCACCCATAGGTTGTTTTGCGGTTGCGAGAAACCGGCGCTAAACGGGGCTTCGGGGGCGAATCTCGGCGGTTTCCGGCTGTCTGCGGCTTGTGCACTGCAACATGCGATTATGTTGACAGTTGTAGCGCAAAGAGGGTCTAATTCGAAACGTTCTAAGAAAAAACCCTGGGAAAATCAGGGATATAAGAGTGGCAGAGGTGGTCTCACGAGGACTCCGGCGTACTGATCGGTACGGGGTCCTGCGGCGCTGACGACAGCCTCCTGCCGAGGTTTAGGAGAGTGTCGCGCTTGGGTAGTATGGCGGCGCAAGTCCAGATATCCGAAGAAGACCAGCTGCGGGCCGGATGGTACGCGTTGCTGGCGCAGCTGTTGTCGCATGAGCCGAGCGACCAATTGCTGCAGATGCTGGGCGGCCTTGCCGGCGACGAGTCCGAACTGGGGCAGGGCATCAAGGCGCTGTCCGCCGCGGCCCGGGGCACCGTTGCCGAAACCGCCAAGCAGGAATACTTCGATCTCTTCGTCGGCCTGGGCCAGGGCGAGCTGCTGCCCTATGCCTCCTACTATCTGACCGGTTTTCTCAACGAGAAGCCGCTGGCGCGGCTGCGCGGCGATATGGCGAAGCTGCATATTGCCCGCGCCGACGAGGTCAGCGAGCCGGAAGACCACATCGCCGCACTGTGCGAGATGATGTCCGGGCTGATCACCGGCAGCTTCGGTGCGCCGGCCGACCTGTCGGTGCAGCGTGACTTCTTCGACACCCACATCGGCTGCTGGGCGCCGCGGTTCTTCGAGGACCTGCAGGCGGCCCAGTCGGCCGTGCTCTACATGCCTGTCGGCACCATCGGCCGCCTGTTCATGGCGATCGAGGCCCAGGCTTTCGACATGGCGGCCTAGCGTCATCGGCTCCGTAACCGGGGCCGGCATTCGGGTACGTGGCGGGTCCTAGGCCCATTCGCCGCAGCAGTTAAGGTCACCACGATCAAAAGGAGGGTGGACCATTGAGTAAAAAGGAAGAGATCAATGCGGGTCGTCGCGACTTCTTCAAGAAGGCCGGCTTAGGCGCCGGTGCGGCGGCGGTTGCCGTGGCAGCCCCCCAGGTGGGCGCTGCCGAGGCCGCCGCGCCGCCGTCGAAGGGGTCCGGCTACACGGAAACCGACCACGTGCGGAAGTTCTACGAGCTGGCCCGGTTCTAAGCCGCGCCGGACGCGTATTTATGGGCCCCGAGGAACAGTCCAGGGGGCTCCTCCGTACCAATCTACTCTAGGGAGAGGTCAATGCTTACCAAAAGGACGAATGGGGTTGCGAATGGCCCCCGTTTGTCAAAGGCGGTAGCCGGCATTGCTGGTAGCGCCATTGACCGCCGTACCTTCCTCAAGCGATCCGGATTGACTGCCGGCGGCATTGCCGCGGCATCGGTCCCGCTCGGGATGGTGAAAAGGGCCGAAGCGGCCACTGCGGCGACAGGCGAAGTGAAGTTGGTCAAATCCGTGTGTACACACTGTTCGGTGGGCTGCACGGTCATGGCCGAAGTGCAGAACGGCGTCTGGATCGGGCAGGAGCCCGGCTGGGACAGCCCGTTCAACCTCGGTTCTCACTGCGCCAAAGGCGCCTCGGTGCGCGAGCACGCGCACGGCGAACGCCGCCTGAAGCATCCGACCAAGATGGTCGACGGCAAGTGGACGAAGATCTCCTGGGAGCAGGCGATCGACGAAATCGGCGACAAGATGCAGGAGATCTACCAGAAATCCGGCCCCGATTCCGTCTACTGGCTGGGCTCGGCCAAGCACAACAACGAGCAGGCCTATCTCTTCCGCAAGTTCTACGCCTTCTGGGGCTCCAACAACGGAGACCACCAGGCGCGTATTTGTCACTCGACCACGGTCGCGGGTGTTGCCAACACCTGGGGCTACGGCGCGATGACGAACAGCTACAACGACATCCACAACTCGCGCGCCATCTTCCTGATCGGCGGCAACCCGGCCGAGGCCCATCCGGTCTCCATGCAGCACATGCTGAAGGCCAAGGAACAGAACAACGCGCCCTTCATCGTCTGCGACCCGCGCTTCACGCGCACGGCCGCGCACGCCGATGAGTACGTGCGGTTCCGTCCCGGCACCGACGTCGCGCTGATCTGGGGCATCCTCTGGCATGTCTTCGAGAACAGCTGGGAAGACAAGGAGTTCATTCGCCAGCGCGTCTGGGGCATGGACCAGATCAAGGCCGAAGTCGCCAAGTGGACGCCCGACGAGGGCGAGCGGGTCACCGGCGTGCCGGGTTCGCAGCTGAAGCGCGTCGCGCGGACCCTGGCGAACAACCGTCCCTTCACCATCATCTGGTGCATGGGTGGCACGCAGCACTCCAACGGCAACAACAACACGCGCGCCTACTGCATCCTCGGTCTCGCCCTCGGCGTGATCGGTACCCAGGGCGGCGGCACCAACATCTACCGCGGCCACGACAACGTGCAGGGCGCCACCGACCTCGGCGTGCTGTGCGATACCCTGCCGGGCTACTATGGCCTGGCCGCGGGTTCGTGGAAGCACTGGGCACGGGTGTGGGATGTCGACTACGAGTGGCTGAAGGGCCGCTTCGCCAGCCAGGACTTCATGGAGAAGGCCGGTGTGCCGGTGTCGCGCTGGTTCGACCTGGTTCTCGAAGCCAAGGACAACATCGATCAGCCCGACAATCTGCGGGCGATGGTGTTCTGGGGCCACGCGGCGAACTCGCAGACCCGTCTGCCGGACATGAAGCAGGCGATGGAGAAGCTGGACCTGCTGGTCATCGTCGATCCCTATCCGACCATGGCCTCGATCATGAACGACCGTAAGGACGGCACCTATCTGCTGCCCGCGGCCACCCAGTTCGAGACCTACGGCTCGGTGACGGCTTCCAACCGTTCGCTCCAGTGGCGCGACAAGCTCTTCGATCCGCTCTTCGAGTCGAAGACGGATCACGAGATCATCTATCTCTTCGCCAAGAAGTTCGGCTTTGCCGACGAGATGTTCAAGAACATCAAAGTCGAAAACGACGAGCCTCTGATCGAGGACATCACCCGCGAGTTCAATCGCGGCATGTGGACCATCGGCTACACCGGCCAGTCGCCGGAACGCCTGAAGTCGCACATGGCCAACCAGCAGACCTTCGACAAGACGACGCTGTTGGCCCTGGGAGGCCCCGCCGACGGGGACTACTACGGGCTGCCGTGGCCGTGCTGGGGATCGCCCGAGTTGAACCATCCGGGCACGCCGGCGCTGTACGACACCTCCATGCCGGTGGCCGAGGGCGGCCTCTGCTTCCGCGCCCGTTTCGGCGTGGAGCGCGAGGGCGACAACCTGCTGGCCGAAGGCTCCTATCCGGTCGGCTCGGAAATCGAGGACGGTTATCCCGAGTTCACCATGGGCATGCTGCAGAAGCTCGGCTGGGACAAGGACCTGACGGCCGACGAGCGTGCCACCATCGATGCCATCGCCGGCGAGAAGACCAACTGGAAGGTCGACCTGTCGGGCGGCATCCAGCGGGTCGCCATCAAGCATGGCTGCGCGCCTTTCGGCAACGCCAAGGCGCGTACCGTGGTGTGGAACTTCCCGGATCCGGTGCCCGTGCACCGCGAGCCGCTCTACACCTCGCGGCGCGACCTCGTGGCCGACTACCCGACTTACGACGATCGCAAGATGTTCCGCTTGCCGATCCTCTACAAGTCGATCCAGGAAAAGGACTTCTCGGGCGACTTCCCGATCATCCTCACCTCCGGCCGTCTGGTCGAATACGAGGGCGGCGGTGACGAGACCCGGTCCAATCCCTGGCTGGCCGAGCTCCAGCAGGACATGTTCGTGGAAATCAATCCGATCGACGCCAACAACAACGGCGTGCGGGACGGAGAGATGGTCTGGGTGCATGGCCCTGAAGGCGCCAAGGTTAAGGTCAAGGCGATGGTGACCGAACGGGTCGGACGCGGCGTGGCCTTCATGCCGTTCCACTTCGGCGGCCATTGGCAGGGCGAGGACCTCCGCAGCAAGTATCCTGCGGGCGCCGATCCCTATGTACTCGGTGAAGCCTGCAATACGGCACAGACGTATGGCTACGACTCGGTGACCAACATGCAGGAAACCAAAGCCACGCTCTGCCGTATCGAGCCGGCGTAAGGGAGGAATTGAATCATGGCACGTATGAAATTCCTCTGTGACGCCGAGCGTTGCATCGAGTGCAATGCCTGTGTCACGGCCTGTAAGAACGAGAACGAGGTTCCCTGGGGCGTGAACCGCCGCCGGGTCGTCACCATCAACGACGGCAAACCCGGCGAACGGTCGATCTCGGTCGCCTGCATGCACTGCTCCGACGCGCCCTGCATGGCCGTCTGTCCGGTGGACTGCTTCTACCAGACCGACGACGGTGTGGTGCTGCATTCCAAGGATCTCTGCATCGGCTGCGGTTACTGCTTCTATGCCTGCCCCTTCGGCGCGCCGCAGTACCCGCAGGCGGGTAACTTCGGCAGCCGCGGCAAGATGGACAAATGCACCTTCTGCTCCGGCGGACCGGAGGCGGACAATTCCGCCGCCGAGTTCCAGAAATACGGGCGCAACCGTCTGGCCGAGGGCAAGCTGCCGCTCTGTGCGGAGATGTGTTCCACCAAGGCCCTGCTCGCCGGCGACGGCGACATGGTGTCCGACATCTACCGCGAGCGCGTCGTCGCCCGTGGGTTCGGGTCGGGCGCCTGGGGTTGGGGCACGGCCTACGAGCAGAAGTCGGGCTCTTGATCCCGGCCTGTTCGCCGTAACGGGATAGCTTCTGGCTGGGGGCGGCGCCAAGCGCCGCCCCCACTTTCCCATGGGCCCCTGAGTCCCGGCATCGAGGTCTGCCGACCTTGACGCGTTGGTCTTATCGCCTCGATTGGAGGTAGAAAACCCGATGACCTTGCAGAATTTAGTATCGATCGCTGCGGCGGCCGGCCTCGTGCTGGCCGTGGCAGCCTGTGACGAGGCCGAGCAGGGCCGCATCCTGCACCACGAAAAGGGCGTTTATCTGGGGAAAGAGGACACGCCTCTTTCCGACGCGGACCGCAAGGAACTGCAGGACCGCGTTCGGTTGCAGAGCGGCTGAATCGATGGGATCGAAGATGCCGCCTTGCCTTGACACGAACAGAAGAAGCTTGGGGAGAGGAACAGTCATGACCGTCCCGGTGATCGCCTCGACGACCGCGCCTGGCCAGCGCCAGCGGCGCGACGCACTATCGTATCTCTTTGGTATCGTCCTGCTGATTGCCGCGGCGGCGATGGCGACAGCGGCCCTTACCACTGTGACCCTGACCACGCCGGCCTGGGGGCAGCAGACCAACGATACCACGCCGGCCGAAAGTCCGACGGGCGGGCGCGTGCCCGGTAACGTCCTGGGCGACCAGGCCGATGCCGACATGTGGCGCGCGGTGCGCGGCGGCGTGGAAGGCACGGTCTCGATCCCGGACAAGCAGGCCGGCCGGCTGATCCAGTCGCAAGGCTCCGACTGGCGTGCGGTGCGCAATGGACCGGTGACGGTCTACGGCGCCTGGGCGATGCTGGGCATCGTCGCCATTATCGCGCTGTTCTTCGCGGTGCGCGGGCGTATCCGTATCGACGCCGGCCCCGCCGGCACCACCATCGAGCGCTTCAACATGCTGGAGCGCACGGCGCATTGGATCATCGCATCGTCCTTCGTGGTGCTGGCGCTGACCGGCCTCAACATTCTCTATGGCCGCCACGTGCTGCTGCCGATCCTCGGTCCGGACATCTTCTCGGCGATCACCATTGCCGGCAAGTACGCCCATAACTTCCTGTCCTTCGCCTTCATGGTCGGCCTGGTGATGATCTTCGTGCTGTGGATCCGCCGCAATATTCCGCGCCGGCGGGACCTGCATTGGCTGGCCGTCGGCGGCGGCCTGTTCAAGAAGGGCGTCCATCCGGCAGCAGGCAAGTTCAACGCCGGCCAGAAGCTCATCTTCTGGTCTGTCATCCTGGGTGGCATTTCGATCAGCCTGTCCGGTCTGGCGCTGATGTTCCCCTTCGAGTTCTCGCTGTTCGGCAAGACCTTCGCCGTGCTGAACCTCGTCGGTTTCGACCTGCCGGCCAACCTGGCCCCGATTCATGAGATGCAGCTGTCGCAGCTGTGGCATGGCATCGTCGCGCTGATCCTCATCGCCATCATCATCGGGCACATCTATATCGGGTCGCTCGGCATGGAAGGCGCCTTCGAGGCCATGGGCAGCGGCCAGGTCGACCTCAACTGGGCCAAGGAGCACCACTCGGAGTGGGTCGACGAGATCCGCAGCGGCCGGCAGCCCCAGGCGGCGGAGTAGGGCGATGACCATGCCCCGCCCGTTCCGCAAGGACCTGCTCGGACTGGCCGCCGCGAGCCTGCTGCTGGCGCTGGCCGGAATGCCGGCGGCGCCGCCCGCCTGGGCGGCTGTCAGTAGCGAAGCGGCAAGCAAGCAAATTGCCGAGCGCTACGACGTGCAGGTGTTGAAGGTTCGCCCCGGTGATATCGATGGCCGTGAAGTCTGGCTGGTCACCGTGATGATGCCCGGCGGCAACAGCAACGGCGCCTTCCAGGTCCATGTCCTGGCGGTCGACCAGAACAGCGGCGCCCTGGTGCCGTCGTTCCGGCATTCCGCCGACGGCTACACCCTGCCGCCGGCGGCGCCCGGCGGCAGCCTGCCCTGATCGGCGGCAGAGGGACGACCTGGTGGTTGGCAGGGAGGCGGCCGGGCGGTGCATGAGACGGGTGGCGGCGCAAATGGCGGCCGTCCTCTGCCTCGCCCTGCTGGTGCCGGTGGTGCCGGCGCTTGCGGAACTGCGCGGCCACGGCGGCTTCGTGAAAGGGATCGCCGTCACGTCCGACGGCACCAGGGCGATCTCCGCCAGCTTCGACTACAGCCTTATCCTGTGGAACCTGGAGAGCCAGGAAGCCATCGCAGTGCTGGACGCCCACGAGGGCGCGGTCAATGCCGTGGCGCTGCTGGACGGCGGCCGCAAGGCGGTTTCGGCCAGCGATGACGGCACGTTAAGGCTCTGGTCCCTGGAGGGCGGCGGCAAGCTGCTGCACGTCTTCACCGGCCATACCGGCAAGGTGGCCGGCGTTGCCGTTACGCCCGATGGACGCGTCGCGGCGTCGGCCGGCTGGGACGGCACCGTGCGCCTGTGGGATCTGGTGACGATGACGCCGCTTTTCGTGCTCGACGAGCACCGTGGCAACGTGAACGCCGTCGCCTTTTCCCATGACGGCCGGCATCTGCTGACCGGCAGCTACGATTCGACCATCCGCTATTTCGAGCTGCCGCCCGACGGCGGCCGTCCGCAACTGGCCGGCGTCATGGAAGGCCACGATTTCGGCGTCAACGCCCTGGCCTTCCTGCCCGACGACCGCCAGGCGGTCTCCGCCTCGGTCGATGAGACCGTCCGGCTGTGGGACCTGGGGACCGGCGCCGAGCTGGCTGAACTGCGTGGCCACAAGGGGCCGGTCTTCGCCGTCGCGGTGTCCCCGGACGGTCAGTGGGCGGCCTCGGGCGGCGTCGACGGCACGGTGAATCTGTGGAAGCTGGATGAACGCCGCGTGGTGGCGTCGCTTTACGGTCATCGCCAGCCGGTCTGGGCGCTGGCCTTCGCGCCGGACGGCAAGCGCCTGCTGTCGGCCGGTTCCGACGAAGTGACCCGGGTGTGGGATCTGGCGACGCGTAGCGAGATCGGTACGTCGGAAGCGGCAGCCGCGCCGGCGGTGCCGGCGGATGCGGGCGCCGAAACACGCGCCGAAACGCGCGCTGAAACACGGGGGGCCAAGCTGTTCCGCAAGTGCGTGGCCTGCCACACGGTCACCGCCGACGGCGGCAACCGTGCCGGGCCGACGTTGTACGGTGTGTTCGGCCGCCGCGCCGGAACGATCAACGGCTACAACTACTCCGAGGCCCTGCGCCACAGCGAGCTGGTGTGGAGCGCGGAGACCATCGACCGGCTCTTTGCCATCGGCCCCGCCGCCTTCACGCCGGGCAGCAAACTGCCGCTGCAGCGCATGCCCTCGGCCGAGGACCGCGAGGACCTGATCGCCTATCTGAAGAGTATCACCGCCGTCGACGGGACGGCGCAGTGAGCCATAACCCTGTTGAAAGCATTTTTTGAGGATACCAGGATCATGAAATCGATCGTAATGGGTGCTGTCGTCGCCGTGCTTATCGCCGTGCTGAGCGCGGTGGTGCTGTCCGGCGTGGACATGTCGACCCGCGACGTCTACGCGACCTCGAACGTCCGCCTCTAGAGCCGTCCGCCTCTGGGCTCCGTCTACTCTTTCGCGCCGGCGGCGCGCAGCAGGGCGGCGATCTCGTCGTCGCCGATCATTTCGGCCGCCGCCAGCGCGGTCCAGCCGTCGTTGGCTTTCAGGGTGACGTCGGCGCCGGCCTGCAGCAGCAGCTTCACTTCTTCCAGACGGGCGCGGTTGGCCGCCAGCATCAGCGCGGTGTTGCCGCTGCCTTGCTCGCGTGCGTCGGCGTCGGCGCCCCGATTCAGCAGGACATAGAGCGCACCCGGCTGTCCGGCCGCGGCCGCCAGCACCACCGGCGGCCGCCCGCCGCCCCCCGGCCGGTTAGGGAAGGCGCCGGCAACGAGCAGGGCGATCAGCCTAACGATCAGAGCGGTCTCCACG
>JBHJIR010000132.1:0-19226 GCA_050043265.1 Kiloniellaceae bacterium | reverse complement strand
CGCGGGCGCCGGGGCCCCGCCGGGCCCGGCCGGCCCCGTGCCCGGCGGCTGGCCGGCGCCGCCGGCACTGTTCAGCGGCAGCAGATTCAGCATCACCTGCGGCCCGACACTGCGGACCTGCAGCACCACCTCGGTGCCGACCGGCAGGTTGCGCACGGCGGCGAGGTTCAGGACTCCGAGTTCGGTGCGGACCAGCAGATGTCCACGGCCGTCGTTGCCGACGACGGTGCCCCGCAGGCTCTCGCCGGTGGTCAGGCGGACCAGGTCGGGCGAAGGGTCGACCACGCGCACGGCGGACTCACCGGCGGCGGTGCCCGTCGGACGCGGCGTTCCTGCGGCAAGGGGGGCGAAGATGTCGCTCATGCCGCAGTGTCCGTCAGTTCCGGCCGGGCGCGTTCTTGGCGGTTAGCCGGTTCACCACGGCCTCGATGTCCTGCGCCGCGTCGCTGTTGGGATGGCGCGTCAGGATCGGTACCTGGTGGCGGATCGCATCCTTCACCTTGCCGTCGCGGCGGATGACGCCGGCCAGCGGCGGCGAAATCTTGAGGAAGGACTCACAGGCCTTCAGCAGCGTCGCATAGGTGCGCTCACCTTCGGCCGGCGAGGCCGCCATGTTGATGACGATGCGCAGGTCGGCCTCGGGAGTCTGCATGTGTGCCAGCTTGATGAAGGCATAGGCGTCGGTCAGCGAGGTCGGCTCGTCGGTGGCGACCACCAGGCTGGTGCGCGCCATGCCGGCCAGATGGCGCACCGTGCGGTCCAGGCCGGCGCCAAGGTCCAGGATGACCTTGCCGTAGGCCGGGGCCAGGGCGGCGAGGTCGTCCATCAGTTGCTGCAGACGCCCGACCGGAATGTTGGCCAGGCTGCCGGTGCCGGAGCGCCCGGCGATAACGTCGAAGCCGCCGCTGGGATGCGCGACGACGGCATCCTTCAAGGCGTAGGACCCATCGAGTACGCCGCCGAGGTCGTTGTCGGGATGCAGGCCCAGCTGGATGTCGACATTGGCCAGCCCGAGGTCGCCGTCGAACAGCAGGACGCGCTGGCCGTGGCGGGCCAGGGCCTGGGACAGGGTGACGGACAGCCAGGTCTTGCCGACGCCGCCTTTGCCGGAGGCAATCGCGAGCATGTTGGCACAGGTCTGCTGCCGCTCTTCAGGGTCCATGATGGTGGCGTCGGTCATGCCGTTAATCCGCAGCAAGAAGGGTTGAAGCCTGGAAAGGCTGTTGGGTGGCGAGCAGGCGTGCCAGCGACACCGGGTTCACGGCGATCAGGCCGCCGCCGATGTGGCGCGAGACGCCGGCCGCCAGGAAACTCAGGTCGCTGACGTGGGCCGCGCTGATCACGCCGCCGAAGCGGCGCGCGGCATCGAGGCGCGTCGGGATCAGGTAGCGGGCGCCGCTGTCGGCGAAGGCGAGGGCGGTGTCGGCGGCCTCCGCCGGATCGCCCCCGGCCGGCAGTACCAGCACCAGGTCGGCGCCGGCGGCCGCGGCCGTTTCGCTCAGCACCCGGCGTTCGGCGGGGGCGAAAGGGTTGCAGCCGACGGTGTCGATGATGGCGATTTCATCGGCCTCGCGCGCCGCGGCGGCTTCGGCCACCGCCTCGGCGGTGTCGGCGCAGACCAGGCGGGCCTGCAATGCCTTGGTGAAGGTCTCGGCCTGGGCGCGGCCGCCGGCCTTGCCGCCGTCCATGGTGATCAGCAGGCTGCGGGCCTCGGCAAGGCGGGCGCAGGCGCACAGCTTGGCGGCGGTGACGCTCTTGCCGGCCCCCGACGGGCCGATCAGCATCACCGGGCGTTCCGGGCCCAGGTCGCCCAGCGGCTTGAAGTTCATGGTCTGGTCGAGCGCCGCGGCAAAGGCCATCATCCAGTCGTCGGAGGCGTGGCCGGTCGCTTCGTTGAGGATCCGGTCGGCCAGGCCGCGCGGCACCCGGTGGTGGTCCAGCACGGCGGCGATACGGTCGGCGGCCTCCAACTCGTCCAATGGCGGCGCGGTGCGGCGCTTGCCGGGCGACGTTCCGGCGGACGCGCCGGCGGGCCGGCCGTTGAATCCGCCGTTGAATCCGCCTTTGAACCCGCCGTCGGCGGGCGCGGCGGCAGCCGAGTCCGGCGCCAGGGCGGCGGTCACCCGCACGCCCCCGGCGTCGTCCTGGGTCGACAGGATGATTGCCTCGTCACCGAGGATCTGGCGGACCTGCTCCATCGCCTCCGTGGCGGTCTTGCCGGTGAAGGTGCGCAGCAGCATCAGATCTGCCCCAGCGTCTTGATCTTGGCCTTGGCGTGGATCTCATTCTGCGAGAGCACCACGGTCGACGGGCGGAAGCGCTCGACGATCGAGCGCACGAAAGGACGCACCGGCGGGGAGGTCAGCAGCACCGGGCTCTCCCCCATCATCGCATGGCGCTCGAAGGTCTGGCGCACGGCGTTGATGAACTCCTGCAGCCGGGTCGGCGCCATCGAGAGCTGGCGCTCCTCGCCATCGCCGACGATCGCCTCGGCGAAGGCCTGCTCCCACTGGGCCGAGAGGGTGATCATCGGAATGAAGCCCTCGTGGTTCACCTGGTCGTTGGAGATCTGGCGGGCCAGGCGGGCACGCACGTGTTCGGTGATCGCGGTGACATTGCGGGTGTAGCCGCAGGCCTCCGACACACCCTCCAGGATGGTCGGCAGGTCGCGCACCGAGATGCGCTCGGCCAGCAGGTGCTGCAGCACCCGCTGCAGGCCGCCGACGGTGATCTGGCTGGGGATCAGGTCGGCGATCAGCTTCTGCTGTTCGCTGTCCTGCTCGTCGAGCAGCTTCTGCGTTTCCGCATAGGACAGCAGCTCCGACATGTTGTCCTTGATCATCTCCGTCAGGTGCGTGGTCACCACGGTCGGCGGGTCGACCACGGTGTAGCCACGGAACAGCGCCTCCTCGCGGCTGGCCTCGTCGCACCACTTGGCCGGCAGGCCGAAGGTCGGCTCGACGGTTTCCTCGCCGGGCAGGGGAATCGCCTCGCCGCGCGGATCCATCACCAGCATCATGGTGGGGCGCAGCTCGCCCCGTCCGGCCTCGATCTCCTTCTCGCGGATCACGTAGGTATTGGCCGGCAGTTGCAGATTGTCCTGGATGCGCACCGAGGGCATCACGAAGCCGATCTCCTGCGCCAGCTGGCGGCGCAGCGACTTGATCTGGTCGGTCAGGCGCTGGCCGCCCTGGCCGTTGATCATCGGCAGCAGGCCGTAGCCCAGTTCCAGGCGCACCTGATCGATCTGCAGGGCGTGGGCGATGGGTTCCTCGGCGACCGGCACAGCATTCTTGTCGGCCAGCGCCTTGGCGTCCACCGCGGCGGCGCGGGACTTCTTCTTGCTGGCGAACCAGGCGCCGGTGGCGGCGAGGCCGGAGAGCGCCAGGAAAGGCACCGCCGGAATGCCCGGCAGCAGGGCCAGCGAAAGCATCAGGAAGGACGACAGGCCGAGCGCGCGGGGATAGCCGCCGAGCTGGCCGATCAGCGCCTGGTCCATGGTGCAGGTGGCGGTCGACTTGGAGACAAGCAGGCCGGCGCCGCCGGACACGATCAGCGCCGGGATCTGGCTGACCAGGCCGTCGCCGACGGTCAGCATGGTGTAGGTCTCGGCGGCCTGCAGGAAGCTCAGGTCCTTCTGCGCCACGCCGATTATGATGCCGCCGATGACGTTGATGAAGGTGATCATCAGGCCGGCGATGGCGTCGCCGCGCACGAACTTCGCAGCACCGTCCATCGAGCCGAAGATGTTGCTTTCGTCCTCCAGTTCCTTGCGCCGGGTACGCGCGGTGTTCTCGTCGATCAGGCCGGCGGAGAGATCGGCGTCGATCGCCATCTGCTTGCCCGGCATGGCGTCCAGGCTGAAGCGGGCGGAGACTTCGGCGATGCGCCCGGAACCCTTGGTGATGACGATGAAGTTCACGATCACCAGGATGCCGAAGATGATGATGCCGATGACGAAGTTGCCGCCCATCACGAAGCCGCCGAAGGCTTCGATGACCTTGCCGGCGGCGTCGGTGCCTTCGTGGCCGTAGGTCAGGATCAGCCGGGTGGAGGCGAGGTTGAGCGCCAGGCGCATCATCGTCGCGATCAGCAGAATCGTCGGAAAGGAGTTGAATTCCAGCGGTTTGCCGATGAACAGCACGGTCATCAGGATGAGGACCGAGAAGGTCATCGAGACGGCCAGGGACAGGTCCAGCATCCAGCTGGGCATCGGCAGGATGAGCACCACCAGGATTGCGGTGACGCCGAGCGCCAGCGCGATATCGCCGCGCCTCAGCGCATTGAAAATCCCGAGCAGACGTTCGCCGCCGCTTGTACCTTCGACCTTCGTTTCAGCCATGTCGGAGCATGCCCCGCTTTTCGCCTAAGGGGCTCAAGCCGTGGAGCGTTCCCCCTCGCCAGGCATCGGGACAGGCACGCCATCCTCGCTGTACTGCTTCAGCTTGTTGCGCAAGGTACGGATCGAGATGCCGAGGATGTTCGCGGCATGGGTTCGGTTGCCCAGGCAGTGCTGCAGGGTGTCGAGGATCAGGTCCTTCTCGACGTCGGCGACGGTGCGCCCGACCAGGCGCTTGGCCTCTTCGCCGGCTTCCCCACCGGCTTCTCCACCGGCGGCAGCGGCCGCGCCGTTGACGGCGTGGTTCGGCGGCAGGCTCTGACCGGTCAGCATGATGGCTTCCGGCCCGATGCGGCCGTCCTGAGCCAGCAGCACCGCGCGGTGCATGGTATTTTCCAGTTCGCGCACGTTGCCGCGCCAGTGGTGGGCCAGCAGGATTTCCAGCGCCGCCGGCGTCACCTCCAGCCGCGCCAGGCCGTTGGCCTCGGAATACTTGGCGGCGAAGTGCTGGGCCAGGATGGGAATGTCCTGCGGCCGCTCGCGCAGGGCGGGCAGCTGGATGTTGACCACGTTCAGGCGGAAGAAAAGGTCCTCGCGGAAGCTGCCGTTGGCGACGGCCTCCTCGAGATTGCGGTTGGAGGTCGCCAGCAGGCGGATGTTCACCTTGATCGGCTGACCGCCGCCGACGCGGTCGATCTCACGTTCCTGGATGGCGCGCAGCAGCTTGGCCTGCAGGCGCGGGTGCATCTCGGAGATTTCGTCGAGCAGCAGGGTCCCCCCGTCGGCTTCCTCGAACTTGCCGAGGCGGCGGGTGATGGCGCCGGTGAAGGCGCCCTTCTCGTGGCCGAACAGCTCGGATTCCAGCAGGTTCTCGGGGATTGCCGCGCAGTTGACGGAGATGAAGTTCTGGTTGGCCCGCTTGGACTTGGAGTGCAGGAACCGCGCCATCACTTCCTTACCGGTGCCGGATTCACCGGTGATCAGAACGCTGGCGTCGGAGGGGGCCACTTGTTCGGCGAGCCGCAGGACCGGATTCATCACCGGGTCGCGGAACACGATGGTGTCGGTTTCCTCCGACACCGCGGCAAGCACCGCCGCGATCAGTTCCGCATCGGGGGGCAGGGGGACGTACTCCTGCGCGCCGGCGCGAATGGCATTGGCCGCGGCCGAGGGCTCCGGCCCGATGCCGCAGGCGATCACCGGCACGGAAATCCGCTCCGATTTCAGGCTCTTGCAGAGCGTGGCGATATCGAGGGTAACCTCGACCATCACCATGTCCGCGCCCTGGCCGGATCTGAGCGCGGTCAGCGCCGCCTCGATATCGTCCACGTGGGCCACCTTGGCGCCGCTTTCCAGCGCAAGCTTGCCCGCCGTGGCGATGTGTCCGTCTAGCGTCCCAACAATGAGAAGCCGCATGCCTTCTCTCCAAGTCCCTAAGGTTTAGTTCCGGTTCGTCACGAGTCAGTCGAAAAAGGCCACCCGGTTATCCGGGGGCAGTATGGTATTCAGCATCATTTCAAGACGCCGCGGGTTTTCCTGTCGGCTGATGGAGGCCGCGCCGATGGTGTAGATCTGGCACACCGTGGCCTCGATCTGCGCGTTGCGCTCCAGCTTGCTGGCCAGCGGGTTGAACACCATGTTGGCCAGCACGGCGCCGTAGAAGGTGGTCAGCAGCGCGACCGCCATGGCCGGGCCGATGGAAGACGGGTCGTCCAGACTGCCCAGCATCTGGACCAGGCCGATCAGCGTGCCGATCAGGCCCATCGCCGGGGCAACCTCGCCGGCGCGGCGCAGGATGCCGGCCGAACGGTGATGGCGCTCGAAGGCCGCCTCGCTGTCGCGCGCCAGGACCCGCTCGACCTCTTCGGCCGGGACGCCGTCGACCACCATGTAGACGGCCCGTTGGAGGAAGGGGGCATCGCCCAGCTGTTCGGTGACGTTCTGCAGCGCCAGGCGGCCGCGCTTGCGGGCCATGTCGGCCAGATAGAGCGCCTGCCAGACGGCGTTTTCCGGCGTTTCTGCATGATAGATCGCGGCGCGGACCATCAGGCCCTGGGCCTGGATGATCTCGCTCAGGCTGAAGGAAACCGTGGTGACCAGGAAAGTACCGCCGATCACGATCAGGATAGAGGGCACGTCCAGGAAGCCCGCCGCCTGGCCGCTCAACATGATGGCCCCGGCGATCATGGTGAAAGCGCCCGCAACGCCGAACAGCGTGGCGAAGTCCACGGTGGCGCCGATCTGTGGAATCTTGATTTCCACAGGCGGCTGCGCACTGGCGCTGGTTGTTTGCGTATCGACCATGATCCTGGTGCCCGAGTGCCGCCTCAGTTGCCGCTGCGGTCGACTTTGATGATCTCCGTCATGGTGACGCCGAGGTGCTCTTCCACCACGACCACCTCACCACGGGCGACCAGCCGGTTGTTCACGTAGATGTCGATGGCCTCGCCGACCTTGCGGTCCAACTCGACGATCGCGCCGCGGCCCAGCTTCAGCAGCTGGCTGACCTGCATGTTGGCCTTGCCCAGCACGGCAGAGACCTGCACGGGAATGTCGTAGACCGCCTCCAGCTCCTTGGCGTTGGTGGGCGGCTTGTTGGCCTCGGGGAGGCTGCCGTCATCTTCTTCCTGCGCATCCATCTCCGACGCGGTGGCGTCGAGGTCGGCGAGATCCAAATTGTCGTCCTGGGCCATGATGACCTCCTGGTTAACTGGTCGCCGTTAGGCGATCCGTGCCCGCCGCAGCGGTTCGACCCTTGCCGGCTCCGCCGGCTTGGATTGGGATACCGGCTCCGCCGGCTTGGATTGGGATACCGGCTCTGCCGGCTCGGAGTGTGCGGCGGCGTTTTTCGGCGCCACCTGTTCGCGCGTCTGCTTGTTGCCGTCTGAGACCGTGGCGTCCTGTTCCTTGCCGCCGCGGCCCTTGCCATTCGGGGCGGGCGCCAGGGCGCGGTCGATAACGGTATCGATTTCCTTCCACAGGCCGGCCTGGTCGCGCTCGGCGCCGCCGTCGGCCCACTCCAGGCGCAGGTCGCCCGGCGCCAGTCGGTCGTCGGCCAGGAACACCAGCTTGCCGTCGAAGGCGCTGTGTGCGGCGCTGGCCTCGATGTGCTCCTTCAGCGCATCCAGGTCCTCGTCGGCGCTGCGGATGACCAGTCGCGGTTCGTCGCGCAGACGCTCCAGGCACTGCTCGATCACCGCGCGGGTCTCGTCGAGCCCGTGTTCGCGGGCGAGATGCGGGAACAGCTTGCGCACCACCGTGATGGCGGCCTCCAGAGTCTCACGGCGCTGGCCGTCGGCCTGCGCTGCCAGATCCTGCGCCAGCCGGTCGAACAACGGCGGCAGTTCCGCGACGGCTTCGGCCAGGCGGTTGGCCTGGTTGGCCTCCGCTTCGGCGAGGCCGTCGGCCTTGCCTTCGGCGAAAGCGGCCTGGCGTGCTGCCTCCAGCTCTTCCTCGCTGAAGGTTGGGGCAGGGGGGGGCTCCACCGCGGCGGCCTTGGGCGCCTCTTCGGCCTTGACCGCAGGAGACTTCTCCATGTCGAAGCTGGTGTTGAAGAGAAACTTTTCCATCTGTCCCATGATCTTGCCGCGCGCGTTCTTCTCTTAGAAGACGAGCTCGTCCTCGCCCTTGTTCTCGCTGATGATGATCTCGCCCTTGTCGGCCAGCTCCTTGGCTGTGGTCACCATGTACATCTGCGCCTCGTCGACGTCCTTCAGGCGCACCGGACCCATGGAGGCCATGTCTTCCTTCATCATCTTGGCGGCGCGTTCGGACATGTTGGAGAAGAAGAAGTCTCGCAGCGTTTCCGAAGCGCCCTTCAGGGCGGTCGCCAGCTTGGCCTTGTCGGCGGCGCTGAGCAGCGTCTGCACGCCGCCCGGATCGAGGTTGCCGAGATCTTCGAAGGTGAACATCAGGGCCTTGATGCGCTCGGCCGAATCGCGGTTGCGTTCTTCCAGGGCGGTGAGGAACCGTGTTTCCAGCGTGCGGTCGAGGTAGTTGAAGATGTCGGCCATGAGCTCGTGCGAGTCGCGGCGGTTGGTCTTCGCCAGATTCGACATGAACTCGTTGCGCAGGGTGCGTTCGACGTCATCCAGAACTTCTTTCTGGACCGCTTCCATGCGCAGCATGCGCATGCCCACTTCCATCGCGAAGGGCTCCGGCAGCACGCCGAGAACCTTTGCGGCATGCTCCGGCTTGATCTTGGAGAGCACGACGGCGACGGTCTGCGGATATTCGTTCTTCAGGTAGTTGGCCAACACCATCTCGTTGACGTTGGCCAGCTTGTCCCACATGGTCCGGCCGGCCGGACCACGGATTTCCTCCATGATTCCACTGACTTTGTCCGTGTCCATCACCTTGAGGAGAAGGCGCTCTGTGCTCGTGTAGTTGCCCGTCACCGACCCCGTGGTGGAGATGCGGTCGGCGAACTCGACGAGCATCTGCTCGATCAGTTCAGAGGTGACGGTGCCGAGATTGGCCATCGCCTGGGACAGCTCGCGGATTTCTTCGTCGTCCATCATGCTGAACAGACGCGCGGCATTGTCCTCGCCGACGGCAAGCATGAGGAGGGCGGCCTTTTCCGGGCCGCTCATGCTCTGGATATCTTCGCGTACAGCCATGGGGTGAAGTCCGTATTATACGTCTGCGTGGAGCCAGCCGCGGATGATGCTGACGGCTTCTTCCGGGTGCTTCTCGATGATTTCGGCGATCTTCTTGACCGAGGAGGCGCGGACGCGGCCTTCCACCTGGTTCAGGTCGATCATCTGGTCGATTTCGTTGGCGACGTTCTTCTCGGGGCGGCCATCCTCGCCGACGCGGGTCGCCACCGCGGTGGAGGGGGCGCCGGCCAGACGCGGCACTTCCTGGCCGTCGGGGCCGACCAGTGCCGGTTGGGCACCGCCCGGCAGCATGCCCATGGCGCCGCCGCCGGCGCCGTCTTCGTCGACCTCCAGCAAGCGGCCAAGCAGCGGGCGAACCACCATCAGCAGCACCAGAACCGCGACGACGCCGAGCACCAGCAGTTCGGCGATGCGCATGAGATCCGACTTGGTCAGGCCCATCAGCAGGCCCTGAGAGGCGGTATCGCCGCCTTCCAGCGCGACGAACGGCATCTCGACCACCTCGATGGTGTCGCCGCGCGCTTCGTCGTAGCCGACAGCGGAGCGTACCAGGGCGGTGATCTTTTCCAGCTCATCGGCGTTGCGCGGCTCGTAGGTCGGGTTGCCGGCGTCGTCGAGGGTGACCTTGCCGTTGACCATCACCGCGACCGACAGGCGCCGGACCTCGCCGGCCTCGCGGATGTGCGTTTTGACCGTCTTGGTGATCTCGTAGTTGACCGTCTCTTCGGTGCGCGAGGTCGAGCTCTGGCTGCCGGCGCCGCCGTCCAGCTCGGGCAGGGCGTCGGGCAGGTTGTTGCCCACGGTCACGCCGGCCGGTGCCCCGTCCTGGTTGCTGGCCTGCTCCTCGACGGTCTGGGTGGAGCGCACGACCTGGCCGTCGGGGTCGAAGATCTCGGCGTTCTCGGTCACGCGGTCGAAGTCCATCTCGGCGGACACCTGGGCACGGACATTGCCGGCGCCTAGTGAACGCCCCAGAAGCTCTTCGATGGTGCGGATCATCCGCGACTCGTAGCCGATGCGCATTTCCTCGGCGCGCGAGGCAGTCTCCGAGACATCGCCTTCCTCGGTACTGCGCGCCAGCAGGTTGCCCTTGTCGTCGACGATTGAAATCATGGTCGGCTTGAGGCCGGGAACCGCCGCGGCGACCAGGTGCTGGATCGAGCTCACTTGCTGGCGGTCGAGGCCGCTGTTGCCGGCCAACATGAGAATGATGGAGGCGCTGGGCTCCTGGCGCTCGCGGCTGAACAGCTCGCGGCGCGGCAGTACCAGGTGTACGCGCGCCTGCTTCACCGAGGAGATCGTGCGGATGGTGCGCGCCAGTTCGCCTTCCAGCGCGCGGACGTGATTGATGTTCTGTACGAAGTTGGTGGTGCCCAGGCCTTCGGAGCGATCGAAGATTTCGTAGCCGATGTTGCCGCCGCTCGGCAGGCCTTCCTCGGCCATGACCATGCGCGTGCGGCCGACCTGGTCCTGCGGCACGAAAATCTTGCCGCCTTCCTCGCTGATTCGGTAAGGCACGTTCATCTGTTCGAGACGCGCCGTGATCTGGCCGCTGTCCTGCGCACCAAGCTCGCCGTAAAGTAGTGCCATGTCCGGCGAGGCAAGTCGGCTCGTCAGATAGATGAAGAACGCAATGATGCCGGCAGTGACCGCGGCCATCGTGCCGAGGCGCGCCGGTCCCAGACCTTTAAGCGTCTCTAGGAGAGAGTTCAAAATCGACCATCCTGATGCGTCATCGACCGAGGTGCCGAAGGCTTCTTTCCCCTTAGCCTCCACAATCCAGCTTCTCCTATGCATCGCATTGGCTGGCTTGCATTTTTAGGCTAATTGCTTCCGGTAAAGGTGGCGTTAACAACGGGCAATTATTGCCTAGCCGGTAGGAAGTTTTTTCCCCTGGTGAGGGCGGGGGTGAGGGCGGGGGTGGGGGCCGGGGAAGGACTGGGGGCAGGCCGCGCCCGGGCCCTGGAAGCAGAAAACCCCGCCGGAAGGGCCGGCGGGGCGTCTGGATCGGGGTCGGGTGGCGGGCGCCGTCAACTTTTCGGCGAGGTCGGCCGTCCGGCGTTGGGCGGGCCGTCAGGAGTTTGAACGAGTATCGTGCATCTTCTCGGCGCCGTTGCCGGCCAGGTGGCGGCGGTACTGCTGCAGGCGGGTGGTGCGCAGGCCACGCATGCCGTGCTTGTCGATCAGGCTCTGCCAGGACAGGAACTCTTCGACGGAAAGATTGTAGCGGGCGCAGGCCTCTTCCAGCGTGAGCAGACCCGCCCGCACCGCGGTCACGACCTCGGCCTTGCGGCGAATCACCCAGCGCTTGGTGCCCGGCGGCGGCAGGTCGTCCAGGCTAAGCGGCTTGCCTGCCGGTCCAATCACGTTGCTCGGCCTACCTGAGCTGTCGGAGTACATCGAACAGATCCCGTCTCTCATTTCAAATCTGCAGTCCTGCAAAGATAGGCACGTGCGGTTTAAAATTCGCTAAATCAGGTAGTTAAGCTAAGCTTTAGATAACTTGAAGGCTTCCTTAAGGCTGTCCTGCCGGAACGGCCGGACGGCTTGGCTAACCCCCTGAAATCGCCCCTTCCTGTGGCTTCCCGGAGGCGCTCGGAGGCGCGCCGATCCCGGGAAAGCCGAACAGGAAGGTTAAGTGCCCGAAGCTATCGGGGACTTAGGACTAGCGCTTCACGCGGATCAGTTCGTCCAGCATTTCATCGGCGGTCGTGATCACCTTGGTATTTGCCGAGTAGGCACGCTGGGTGATGATCATCTTGGTGAACTCCTCGGCCAGGTCGACAGTCGAGGATTCGAGGGCTCCCGGCGCGACGACGCCGGCACCGCCTTCACCGGCCAGGTTCAGCTGGAAATTGCCGGAACGGTTGGTCTCCAGGTAGACGTTGCCGGTCTTGCCCTCCAGGCCGTTGGGGTTCCGGAACATCCCCAGCGGTAGCTGGTAGATGTCCTGTCTCTGTCCGTTGTCGAACAAGGCCGTGACGATTCCCTCTTCGCTTATACTGATGCCGGTGTAGTTGCCGAAGCGCACGCCGTCCTGGTCGATGTTCGAGATGGTAAAGTTACCGGCGAACTGGGTCAGGCCGTCGGTGGCGCCCGCCGTGCCGAGGTCCAGGGTGATGGTGGCGTTGCCGGCACCGGTGGTGAAACCGGTGAGGGTGATGGTCGGCGCCGCCGGGACGAAGGCGGCGGGGGTACCGGCGCTGGTGAAGGTGATCGTGCCGCTGCCGGTGGCCACGGCGGTGCCGACGCTGGCCATGGTCGGGTCGTTAGCCGACCAGGACCAGCTGATGGACGCCGTCTTGGTGAAGGAGATGTCCATGTCGTGGGCGTTGCCCAGCGAGTCGAAGACCTGTGCCGTCACCGAGAAGGAGTTGCCCGGCGCCGTCGTAGGGGCCGTGGAGGGCAGGTTGACGCCCAGGGCGATGTTGGTGGTCGGCGCGGCGCTGCCCGAGAGGTTCGAGATGTTCACGGTCGACAGGCCGGTGAAGGTGCTGGAACTCGGCTGCGGCGTTGTGGTGCGCAGATCATAGCCCTGCAGGTAGTAGCCGGCGGCGTTCACCAGATTGCCGTTCTGGTCCGGGTTGAAGGAGCCCGCCCGGGTGAAGTAGAAATCGTCGCCGAAGCCGGGGTTGGCCGACTCGTTGACCACAAAGAATCCCTGGCCGGCGACCGCCAGATCGGTGCCGGAGGAAGAGCCCTGCAGCAGGCCCTGGCGATTGACGTAGGAATAGGGTGACGACATCACGCCGCCGGGCGTATGGGTCGTCTGCGTCGCGGCCTGCGTGACGAGGGTCGAGAAGCGCGCCGAGGTGCCCTTGTAACCGATCGTATTCACGTTCGCGATGTTATCCGAGATCATGCCCAGGGCGTTACTCTGGGCGGCCAGTCCGGAAACCCCGGCAAACATTGCGCCGTAGATACTCATGACTTCGTCTCCTTTGTTGGGGTCGGACCGCATCCGGGGTAAGGGAGGGTCACTGGCCCGATATCAGCTTTTGGCTTTTTAAGTACTCTGGTTTCTCGCAAGGGCTGCGGCGCCGGCCGCTGGCCTATTATTCAATCGTGAGGACATAGTTCATGGGGATTTCCAACTCCCCGACTTCCAGGACCACCTGGTCGTCGATCAATTTCACGCCCGTAACCTTGCCCTGGGTGCCCTGGATCAGTGGCACCGGCTTTTTGTCCGCATCGATCGCCGTGACCAGGAAGCCGTACAGGCCGTCTTCCACCGGCTCGCCGTCGTCGTCGAGGCCGTCCCAGACGACCTCGTGGTGGCCCACTTCGGTGTCGGCCTCCAGGGTGCGCACGGTATCGCCTTGCTCATCGATAATGAGGATGGTGGCCTTGTCCGCGTTGGCGCCCAGGTCGTAGGTGATCGTCGACTCGCCGTCCTGCAGCATCAGGATGATGCCGTCGGCGCCGACCGTCTTGCCGATGTAGCCGACCGCGTCGTTTATCTGCATGCTGTTCTGCAACGCGATCAGACTGTCCAGCTTCTTGTTCGTCGCCATTGCCTGCTCGACGCTGGTGAACTCGACCAGCTGGGAGGTGAACTCGTTGGTATCCATCGGATCGAGCGGATCCTGATACTGCAACTGGGTGGTCAGCAGCGTCAGGAAGGTGTCGAAGGTCTCGGCCAGAGAAGCACTGTCGGTGATCGAGCCGTTGTCGCTGCTCTTGAAGGGGACGCCGTTGACCGGGTCGCGTACGCTGTCAATCGCCATGATGTCTGTCTCCTGTCCGCCTTAAACCCGGATGTCCAGGGCGCCGTCGTGGCTGGGCCCGTACTGTGGGGGCGGGGCCGCCGCGGCAGCCGTGTTGTCGTCTGCGGATGCGCCGCCAAAGCCGCCGCGCCCGGAGCCGTCATTGCCGTCGGCCTGCTGGCCTTGGCCCTGGCCCTGGCCGCGCAGGTTGAAGTTGAGGCTGCCGGAATCGGTCTTCACACCGGCGTCCTGCAGGGCCCGTTCGAGGCCGCGGGCATCACGCTGCAACAGATCGAGGGTGTCCGACTTTTCTGCCGAGATGACGGCGCGCAGGGTGCCGTCTTGGGCGGTCTCGAGCTTCACCTCGATGCGGCCCAGTTCGGCCGGATGCAGCTTGATGTTGATCTGGTCCTGGCCGGCAACCTGGGCCCGCTGAACCTGGACGGCGATCTGCTCGGCAGGATTTGCCGCCGCGCTGTGCCGCGTCGCGGCGAGGGTATCGGCGAAGCTGGCGTTCTGGACCGGGCCGTGGCCGGTGGCGGCAGCCACGCCTGCGGCCGGCGTGCCCGGGGTGGTGGTGCCGGGGGGGCTGACGGAGTCCGCGCCGGCGGCGGTCGTCTTCTCCGCTGTGGCGGCGAGGGCGTCCGGCGTCTTGGCCGGGGTCTGGCCGGGCTGGGCGGCGGTCTTGTTGGCGGCCGTCTGCTGGACACCGGCCTGGCCGCTCGGGGTGCTTGCGGTGGCTGTGGCCTGCTGGGCCTCGGCGGACTGAGACAGCGCGGCCGTCGCCGCGCCGCCGCCGAGGGCCGCTGCCGGACGCGAGTCGAGGCCGTTCGGGGTGGTTGTGGTCACGGTGACAGCCGCATCGCCGCCCTGGCCGCTGCGGGCGGTGCCGCCGTTGGGCCGGCGGTTCGCTTCCGTGGTGGCCGCCTGTGCCGCCTGCGGGCTGGCCGCCGCCTGTTCGCTTGCCGCCGCGCCCGCGGCAGCATTGTCGGTCTTGCCCGGCGTGGCTGTACCGGTGGCCGGCTGGGCGGTGGTGGGCGCCGCGGCGGTGTCGTCTGCCGTGCCGGTCGCCGGCACGGTCGCAGCCGCCGCCTGGGCCGGTGCGGGAGTGGAAGCGGCGGTATTGGCCGTGGCGCCGGCGTTCTGGCCGGATACCGCGGCGACCGTCGTTGCCGTGGCGGTCTGGTTGGTCTGCGGGGTGCCGGCGGTGTCCTGGGCGGCAACGTCCGCTGTCTCGGCGGTCTCGCTGCCGGCGTCTGCCGTCGCGGTGTCCGTTACGCCGCTGTCTTCATCGCCATCGTGACGAGGACTGCCATCGTCACCCGGATTGTCGCCGTCGGCCCGCTGGTCTGCTGCGGTTTCGGTGTCCGCCGGCTCGTCTGCCCGGCGCTCCGAGCCTTCGGTCGAGGCGTCGTCTCGCCGATAGTCGTCGCCGCGGTCATAGTCGTCCCGGGCATAGTCGTCGCGGTCATAGGCGTGACGGTCGTAGTCGTCGTTTGCCGGCCGCGTGTCGTCGCGGGCTTCATGTGACCGCTGCGGCTCGCGCGTGTGCCGCGCCTCCTCCTCGCGCAGCAGCGAGTCGAAAGCGCCGTCACCGGAGCGTTCGTCGTTGCGTGTCGAGGTCTTGCCGCCGGTGTTGGCGTAAAAGTCCGGAGCGATAACTTGCATCTGATGCTTCGCGTTCCTGAGGGTTGATCCGGCTTAGGCGGCGTGGACGTTGAGGCGGAAGCCGGCGGCTTTCAGGCGGCTCAGAATCGTGGCCTCGACGGCGGCATGGTCGTCGCCATTGGCCAGACGCAGGTCGACTTCTTCCCAGGCATCGCGCAGCGGTGCCAGGAGATCGATGACCTTCGCCGCACCCTTGGCATCGCTGCCGATGTTGATCCGGATCAGTTGGCCCAGCACGAAGCGGTAGAGACTCCCGAGCTGCTCGGCGAGCTCGCCACCGTTTTCCAGGTCGAGGCTCATGTGCAGTGTCCCGATGATCTCGGTGACCACGTTGACGCGGTTGCACCGCTCCTCGATATGATTCTGCTCCATGGCGTCGATTGCCGCGGCGAGCGACGCAATGGCTTCGTCATAAAGCATCACCACGACCCGCGTCGGACGGGCTCGGGTTACCTCGCTGCGAAAAGCGTCGGTAGCTGAAAGAGGCATGGTTCTATCTCCGTGTTGCATCCCGAGGCCGGCACCTCCCGGGAGAGGGCTTGCCGTTTCGGGCTTCCGGACCGGCCAACGCTCATCGTGCAGCCAATCCTGGTCTCGGGACTAAGAACGCAATTCGCGGGCCAAATTGCGGGTCTCCTTTTAGTGCATTGTTTTATTTGAAGAATATTTGCGGGCGACCTGCCTGCCGAGGCTGTCGGGCGGTTGCTGCCTGGCAGAACCTGCAGGGTGCAGGGACAAGCTTTGCCCGGTGGGGGCGGCCAGAGCACCGAGCCGAGCGTCAAGTTGGGGCAGGGCGGGCGCGGGACGGATCCGGAAGCGGGGCGGGCCGGGCCCGGCGGCTGAGCGGTATCTCCGGGGCGGTTCTTGTCCGGCCGGCCCCTGCGCCGTGATTCATCCGGCTCCCGCCCCGTGATACATGCCGTGATTCATAAGGTACAGGACTGCGCGCCGATCGCCTTTTGCGGGGACCCGGCAGGAAGTCTTTGCCGCGTGTGAACTGCAGGATTTTCCCGGAGGTCGAAAATTTTTCCCGCCTCCCGCAGCAGCGGACATTTCTATAAACAACTGAAAATAAAGAGAAAATAGTGGGTAGATAAAATTGGCACGATCTGTGCTGTGAAGGGGGTGCCCGATCGGATCGGGGGCACGCCCTGATTCGGACGACGCCGGCAAGAAGCCGGTCTCGAGGGTTCTGCCCACTTTGGTTATTGGAGTAGACCGATGCCTACAGTAACAACGAACACGGCGGCCAACTCGGCCCTACGGTTCCTGAATTTCAACTCGGCGATGTCCGGCAGCTCGGTATCGAAGCTGGCCTCGGGCTCGCGCATCGTGAAGGCCTCCGACGACGCCGCCGGCCTGGCCATCGGCACCCGGCTGCTGGCTGACGTGACGGTGCTGCGCCAGTCGGCGGTGAACGCCTCCCAGGGCGCCTCGGTGCTGCAGGTGGCCGATGGCGGCATGGCCCGCATCGCCGACGTGCTGCAGCGCATGAAGGCTCTGTCGGCACAGTCCCTCTCGGGCGTGCCTTCCGATACGGAGCGCGGCTTCATCGACGCCGAATTCCAGGAGCTGCGCCAGGAAATCACCGCCATCGCGCAGACCACCCGTTTCAATGGCGCGTCCCTGCTCGACGGCTCCGGCCAGCAGACGCAGACCTTCTTCGTCGGCACCGAGGCGGGCGATAATATCGTCGTGACCTATACCGCCTTGGCCGCCAGCGCCGACTTCTTCACGGCGGCGGGGATCGGCATTGCCAACACGACGAATGTCGCCAGCGCCGGCGCGGCCTCCGCGGCGATGTCGGTCGTCGACCGCGCGATTGACCTGATCTCGGAATCGCGGGCCACCCTGGGTGGCCTGGTCTCCCGGTTCGAGTTCCGCGGCCAGCAGATAGCCACCTCACTGGAAAACATAGAGGCGGCGAAGTCCTCCATCATGGACGTCGACCTGGCGGCCGAGCAAAGCAGATTGGTCTCCTCTCAGGTCCTTGTCCAAGCCTCGGTATCGGCGCTATCGCAAGCCAACGAGCTGCCTCAGGCGCTCCTCAGGCTGCTGCAGTAACCACCTCTTTGGGCAGAGGTGATCGGGGCGGGGTGCCATGCAGGCGCCCCGCCCCGGCTCTATTTCGGGGCCAGGCGGAAAGGTGCCGCGCGCGCTGGGCCGTTTCGTCACTTTCCACCCGGCAGAGTTTTCCACAAGGCCTGGCCAATCGGTCCCATCTTGCCGCCTTGTTTTGCCGAAACGCTTCTCGCTTTTCTTTTATACCTTTGAATATAAACGATAAAATGACGTTTTCAAAACTGGCACGAAACCTGCTTATTGGTAATGCCCACAGCGCACCGACCTTTCGGCTGGCGCGTGTTCCCGGCAGGAAACCGGGGTTAAAGGCTTAGCCCCGAAGGTCATTGGAGTAATGGACCCATGCCTACAGTAACAACGAACACGGCGGCCAACTCAGCCCTACGGTTCCTGAATTTCAACTCGGCGATGTCCGGTAACTCGGTCTCGAAGTTGGCTTCGGGTTCACGCATCGTGAAGGCCTCCGATGCTGCGGCCGGCCTGGCCATCGGCACCCGGCTGCTGGCCGACGTGACGGTGCTGCGCCAGTCGGCGGTGAACGCCTCCCAGGGCGCCTCGGTGCTGCAGGTGGCTGACGGCGGCATGGCCCGCATCGCCGACGTGCTGCAGCGCATGAAGGCGCTGGCGGCCCAGTCGCTGTCGGGCGTGCCTTCCAACACGGAACGCGGTTTCATCGACGCCGAATTCCAGCAGTTGCGGGACGAAGTCACCGCCATCGCGCAGACCACCCGCTTCAACGGCGGCTCCCTGCTCGACGGAACGGGCCTTTCGCCGCAGACCTTCTTCGTCGGTACCGAGGCGGGGGACAACATCGTCGTCTCCTATTCCTCGCTGGCCGCCGCGGCGACGGCCTTCCATGCGACGGCCATGGGGCTGGTTGCCAGTGTCGGGACGGCGACGGGCGCTGCCTCCGCGATGGCCGTGGTCGACGCCTGCATCGATATCGTCTCGGAGGCCCGGGCGACCTTGGGCGGCCTGGTCTCCCGGTTCGAGTTCCGCGGCCAGCAGATCGCCACCTCACTGGAAAACATAGAGGCGGCGAAGTCCTCCATCATGGACGTCGACCTGGCGGCCGAGCAAAGCAGATTGGTGTCCTCCCAGGTGCTTGTCCAAGCCTCGGTATCGGCGCTCTCGCAAGCCAACGAGCTGCCTCAGGCGCTCCTCAGGCTGCTGCAGTAAGGTTTGACGCTTAGGCGGGGGCGCTATTTGCCCGCGCGCCGGTTGAAGCCGCGCCGCAGACTGGAGCTGCGGCGCCGCTTCCTGGCTTAAAAAGCGAAAAGCGATTCATAGACATTATCGCTATAGGAAAATTCTTCCCAGAAAACGGCTCCCTGCGGCAGATTTTGCCGGGGTAACTCGGCAATTCCTGCCGCTCTCAACCGTTATCATCTCATATTCGCTTTAAAGAAACTCCGCCAACCATCTGAAGAAGATCAATATCAGCTTCGCAGGGGCGAACTGGCATTGGTTTTGCTCATACTTCAACGGGATACTGCGGCTGGACTCCGTCCGGTGCAGCGACCCGCGGCAACCATGTAGGTCGCCATAGCACCCACCGCAGGAAGCGGCGGGGAATCTTCAAGTAGAAGGAACATCGATATGCCTGTTGTTGCTACAAATACGGCGGCCAACTCCGCCCTTCGTTTCCTGAACAATAACTCGTCCATGGCGTCGAGCTCGGTCAGCAAGCTGGCTTCGGGTTCGCGCATTGTGAAGGCTTCCGACGACGCTGCCGGTCTCGCTATCGGCACCCGTCTGAAGGCCGACGTCACCGCGCTCACCCAGGCGGGCATCAACGCCTCCCAGGGTGCC
>JBHJIR010000131.1:0-3824 GCA_050043265.1 Kiloniellaceae bacterium | reverse complement strand
CGGCCTCCAGGCGGGCGCGCAGGCTGCGGTTGGCGGCGACGCCGCCAGCTACCACCAGCGGGGCCACCACCAGCGGGCCGGGCCCCTGCGCGAACGGGCCGTATTCCGTTTTGAAGACGTCCAGCGCCCTGGCGCAACGGTCGGCCAGCACGTCGCCGACGGCGGCCTGGAATGACGCGGCGAGATCGGCCCGGGTGGCGTCGTCGCCGGCACCTCCTAAGACGCCGGCCTTCTCGGCGGCCTGGCGCACCGCGGTCTTCAGGCCGGAAAACGAGAAATCGAGGCCCGGACGTCCCTGCATCGGGCGCGGCAGGGCGAAGGCCTCCGGATTGCCGCCGGCCGCCGCCTGCTCCACCGCCGGGCCGCCGGGATAGCCGAGCCCCAGCAGCTTGGCGGTCTTGTCGAAGGCCTCGCCCACCGCGTCGTCGATGGTGCCGCCCAGGCGGCGGTAGCGGCCGACGCCCTCGACGGCCAGGATCTGGCAATGTCCGCCGGAGACCAGCAGCAGCAGGTAGGGAAAATCGAACCGGTCGCTGAGCCGGGCGGAAAGCGCATGGCCTTCCAGGTGGTTCACCGCCAGGAAGGGCTTGTCCCAGGCCAGGGCGATGGCCTTGGCCGTCATCACGCCGACGAAGACGCCACCGATCAGGCCGGGGCCGGCGGTGGCGGCGATGCCGTCCAGGTCCGCGTAGCCCAGCCCGGCCTCGGCCATGGCCTCTTCGACCAGGCGGTCGATGTGGTCCAGGTGGCTGCGCGCGGCGATCTCCGGCACCACGCCGCCGTAGGGGCGGTGCTCATCGAGCTGGGAAAGCACCAGATTCGCGAGAATCTCGCCATCGCCCGTCACCACCGCCGCGGCGGTCTCGTCGCAGGAGGTTTCGATCCCCAGAACGGTCAGGGTGCCCCGGCCTTTGGGGGGGGCTTTGGCGCCGTCTTTCGGGTCGGCTTTGGGGCCGGCTTTTGGGGTGGCTGTCGTCATGGCGCCGGACCTTACTGCCTCGCCCGGCACTTGGCTACGCCGGCGCGCGGCGGTTTCATTCCGCCGGCGCATGATCTAATTCTTAGCGCCATGAACACGAATGCGAACACGACCGCGAACACCACGCCGCTTCTGCGCCTGGGCACCCGGGGCTCGCCGCTGGCCCTGGCCCCGGCCCATGAAACGCGCCGCCGCCTGGCCGCGGCCCATCCCGAGCTGGCCGGCGAAGACGCCGTCGCCATCGTCGTCATCAAGACCACCGGCGACCTCATCCAGGACCGCGCCCTGTCGGAGATCGGCGGCAAGGGCCTCTTCACCAAGGAAATCGAGGAGGCGCTGCTCGATGGCACCATCGACGCGGCGGTGCACTCCATGAAGGACGTGCCGACCTGGCTGCCCGACGGCCTGGTGGTCGAGCACCTGTTGCCGCGCGAGGATCCGCGCGACGCCTTCTTCTCGCCCCACGGCCCGCGTCTGGCCGACCTGCCCCGGGGCGCGGTGGTCGGCACCGCCTCGCTGCGCCGCCAGTCCCAGGTGCTCGCCAGGCGCCCGGACCTGAAGGTGGTGACCTTCCGCGGCAACGTGGCGACCCGCCTGCGCAAGCTGGCCGACGGCGAGGTCGATGCGACGCTGCTGGCCGTCGCCGGCCTGAACCGCCTCGGTGAAGCGGACAAGATCACCGCGGCCCTGGAACCGGAGGAGATGCTGCCGGCGGTCGGCCAGGGTGCGGTCGGGCTGGAAATCCGCGCCGACGATGCGAAGACCCGCGCCTGGCTGGACGCCATCGCCTGTTCCGAAACCACCATCCGGGTGACCGCCGAGCGCGCGTTGCTGGCCGAACTCGACGGCTCCTGCAAGACGCCGATCGCCGGTCTCGCGGAGATGAACGGCGCTTCCCTGCGCCTGCGCGGCCTGGTCGCCCTGCCGGACGGCAGCATCGCCCACAGCGCCGAGGTGACCGGCGCGCCCGGCGACGCCGCGGCGTTGGGCAAGGGGCTCGGTGAGGACCTGAAGGTGGCGGGCGGCACCGCCTTCTTCGCCGCCATCACCGGCCACTGAGTCCGCCCCGGGCGATGCGCATTCTCGTCACCCGCCCGCGCGAGGATGCCGCCGGGCTGGTGGCGGACCTGGAAGCGCGCGGCCACGCCGTTGTGCTGGAACCGCTGCTCACCATCGTACCGCGGGACGGCGTCGACTCGCGCGACAGCGTCGACTGGCCGCAAGGCCATGAAGACGCCCAGGCCCTGCTGGTCACCAGCGCCAACGGCCTGCGCGCCTTCGCCCGTCTCGACACCCGCCGCGCGCTGCCGGTCTATGCCGTCGGCGATGCCAGCGCGGCGGCGGCCCGCGACCTCGGGTTCCGGCACGTCGTCTCGGCGGCAGGGAACGTCGAGGCCCTGGCGGCGTTGGTACAGGGGAAACTTGACCCTGCCGGCGGTCCGCTGCTGCACCCGGCGGCGGGCCAACGGGCCGGCGACCTGCAGGGGGCGCTGGGCGCGGCCGGCTTCACGGTGCTGCGGGCGGTGCTCTATGATGCCGTGCCGCTGGCGGCGCTGACCCCCGCCTGTGCCGAGGCTTTCGCCGATGGATCGATTGATGCGGCCACATTTTTCTCGCCCCGTACGGCGACCGGCTTTGTTAGCCTGATCCGGGCGGCGGGACTGACGGCGGCCGGCCGGCAAGTGACGGCGGGCTGCCTCAGCGACGCGGTGGCGGCGGCACTCTCCGGGATTGCCTGGCGACGCGTCGTGGTGGCGCAGCGGCCCGATCAGGCGGCGCTCCTGGCGGTGATTGACGCCCAGGCGGGAGACGACACGTAAGGACGGGTGCATTTTAGCGCTGCAACGTACGCCCATGAGGCGTACAAAGGTAACGTACGAACACCGGCGACTCGAACCGCCGGGCAAAGCGAACCAGGGGAAGGTTTTCGGCAGGGCGCGATGACGACATCCAACACCTCAGATGGCCATGGCCCGGAGGGCAGCGGCTCAGGCACCAGTGGTACCGGCGGTGGCAGCGGTGGCAGCGGTCAAGGCAACCCGCAATCGCCCGCACAACCGACTGAAGCGCCGGCGCTGACGATCATCGACGCTTTCGGCGGCATCCGGCCGATGGCCAAGACGCTGGGCCTGGCCGTGTCGACGGTGCAGGGCTGGAAGGCACGCAGCGCGATCCCCGCCAACCGCCACGACCAGATCCGCGCCGCCGCGCGCAAGCACAACATCACCCTCGACGGGGAAATGCTGCGCGCTTCCGCCGCTGAGGGCGCGCCGACCCCGCCACCGGTCATCGCAGGCGCCGCGGCCCCCGGAAAGCCAGGGGACAAACCAGGCGACAAACCGTTCGGCGCCCCGCGCAGCTCCGCTGCTGCGGCGGCAGGCCCTGCGAAACCGGCTGCCGCCAGGCCCGAGGGAAAAATGCCCAACTCAAGAGATGCCGACTCAAGAAGTGCCGACCCGAAAACCGCCGCCCCGAAAACTGCCGACCCGAAAAGTGCCGATGCGAAACCCGCTGCCGCGCCGCGACGCCATGCCGGCTTCCTGCCGGGTCTCGGCCTCGGCGTCTTGCTGGCCGCTGCCGTTGCCGGTGCCACGATTTACACCCAGCCCTACTGGGCGCCGTTGCTGAACGGCGGCGCCTCGGCCGGGGGCGGTTCGGCTGCCGGCGACACCGTCGCCGCGGCATTGAGCGACCTGGACCAGCGCGTCGCCGATCTGCAGGCGGCGCAGCCGGCGGACAACACGGCGGCGCTGTCGGGCCTCAACGAACGCCTGGCGACCTTGGAAGCGGCGCTGTCGCAGGGTGCCGGACAGGACCCGGGCACCCGCGCCGCGGTCGACTCCCT
>JBHJIR010000130.1:0-15131 GCA_050043265.1 Kiloniellaceae bacterium | reverse complement strand
CCCCCCCCCCCTCCCCTCCCCCCTCCTCTTGGGGGTTTTTTTGTTTCTGTTTTTTTAAATATATTTTTCCCCCCCCTCTTTGTTGGTGGTGTTGGTTGGGGGGCCCCCGACACCCTACCCGGCTAAAACCCGACGGCCTGGCCGTCCTTGCGCGGGTCGGAGCCGGCGACGTAGCCGCCGCCGGGCAGGCGGTGCACCAACTGGGCGCCGCCGAAGCCGAAGGCGTTGTCGGGCGACTCCAGGGTGATCTCGTGGCCGAGGGCGCGCAGGCTGTCCAGGGTGGCGGCATCGATGCTGGTCTCGCAGGCGACGCCCAGGCCCTGGGTGACGCGCCAGCGCGGCGCGTCGATGGCGGTCTGCACGTCCTGGCCCCAGAGCTGGGTGCGCAGGACCATCTGGACATGGCCCTGGGCCTGCATCGGGCCGCCCATGACGCCAAAGCTCATCAGCGGCGCACCGTCCTTCATCAGCATGCCGGGGATGATGGTGTGGAACGGCCGCTTGCCGGGGCCGACCTGGTTGGGGTGGCCGTCCACCAGGGAGAAGGCCGAGCCCCGGTTCTGCAGGTGGATGCCGGTCTGCGGCACCACCACGCCCGAGCCGAAGCCGGAATAGTTCGACTGGATGTAGGACACCATCATGCCCGAGGAATCCGCCGTCGAAAGGTAGACGGTGCCGCCGGCCCGCGGCGCGCCGGCGCCGAAATCCTGCGCCCGGTCCGCCGAGATCTCGCGGGCGCGCTGGGCCAGGTAGCCCGGCGACAGCAGGTCGTCCGCCGTCACCTCGCGCATGGCGGGGGCTTCGGCCACGTAGGCCTCGCAGTCGCGGAAGGCCAGCTTCAGGGCCTCCCACTGGTAATGCAGGGCCAGGGCGTCATCGGGCGCGTAGTCGCGCAGCGGCGTGTGGGAGAGGATGCCGAGCGCCATCAGCGCGACGATCCCCTGCCCGTTAGGCGGAATCTCGTGCAGGGTCACGTCGTCGAAGGACTGCGCCAGGGTGCCGACCCAGTCGGGCTGCTGCGCGGCCAGGTCGTCGGCGGTGAGCGCCGCGTCGTGCTGCGCGGCGAAGGCCGCGATCTTTTCCGCCAGGGCCCCGCGATAGAAGGCCTCGCCCTTGGTCTGCGCGATCGCGCGCAGGGTCCCGGCGATCGCCGGGTTCACGAAGCGCTCGCCGGCCCTGGGCGGGCGCCCCTCCGGCATGAAGTGATCGGCAAAGCCCGGCTGCTGCGAGAGGATATCGGCGCCGCGCTGCCACAGCTCGGCGATGATCGGCGACACCGGGAAGCCGTTCTCGGCATAGCCGAGGGCCGGTTCGAACAGCGCGGCGAAGTCCAGCTTGCCGAAGCGCCGCGAGAGTTCGACCCAGGCGCTGACCGCGCCGGGAACGGTGACGCTGTCCCAGCCGCGCTCCGGCATCGCGTCGTGGCCCGCAAAGCGCGCCGGCGACCAGCCGGCGGGCGCGCGCCCGGAGGCGTTCAGGCCGTGAAGCTGCGTGCCGTCCCACAGGATGCAGAAGGCATCGGAGCCGAGGCCGTTGCCGGTCGGCTCCACCACCGTCAGCGCGATGGCGGTGGCCAGCGCCGCATCGACCGCGTTGCCGCCCTGGGCCAGCATGCGCAGCCCGGCCTGGGCCGCCAGGGGCTGCGAGGTCGCAACCATGTTGTCGGCGAGCACCGGCGAGCGGCGCGAGGGATAAAGGCTTTCGTAGGGGAACTGCATCAGACGCCGGCTTCTTTCCTTAGTGTCGATTTTCTGTGTTTCCAGATGGCCCAGCCGATGGAAAGCACCGCCGCGACCAGCAGCAGCAGGCTGACCGGCCGGGTCAGGAAGACGGTCCAGTCCGCATCGGTCATCAGGGCCCGGCGCAGGTTGGTCTCCGCGATGGGGCCCAGGATCACGCCCAGCACCAGCGGCGCCAGGGGATAGTCCAGAGCGCGCAGGGCATAGCCCGCGACGCCGATGAAGCCGAGCAGGTAGAGATCGGTGACCCGGTTGTTCAGGGCGAACGACCCGACCACGCAGCACACGATCACCACGGGCACGATGACCCACTTGGGGATCTCGGTGACGCGCAGGAACAGGCGCATGGAGGCCAGGCAGACCACCAGCATCATCAGGCTGGAGACGATCATGGCGACGAACATGCCGTAGACCAGATCGGCGTGGTCGAGGATCAGACGCGGGCCGACGGAGACGCCGTGCACCATGAGCGAGGCCATCAGGATGGCGTCCACGGCGGAGCCGGGAATGCCCAGGGCGAGCATCGGGATCAGCCCGCCGCCGGCGGGCGCCGAATTGCCGGCCTCCGACGCGACGACGCCGTCGGCGATGCCGGTGCCGAATTTCTCCGGTGTCTTGGAGGCGCGCTTGGCCTGGTCGTAGGCCAGCAGATTGGCGATCGACCCGCCGGCGCCCGGCAGCGCCCCGATCAGCACGCCGACGATGGACGAGCGGACGAGGTTCACCGGCCGCATGAGGATCTCGCGCATGACGGCCCAGGTCTGGAAGTCGATGTCCTTGGTCGCCAGCGACGTTCCGGACCGCACGGCGCGGGCGTCCTCGACCTCGGAGACCAATTGGGAGATCGCAAAGATGCCGATCAGCACCACCAGGAAGGGCAGGCCGGGGGCCAGCATCTCGACGCCGAAATCGAAGCGCGGGCGGCCCATCATGGGGTCCGGCCCGACCGTCGAGATCGCCAGGCCGATGGCGCCGGCCATCAGGCCGCGCAGCAGCGACTTGGCCACCAGGCTGGCGATGATGGTGAGGGCGAAGACGATGAGGGAAAAGTATTCCCAGGGGCCCAGCTTGACCGCGATGATCGCCAGCGGCGGCGCGGCGACGATGAGAACCACGGTCGAGATCACCGTCCCGAAGAACGAGGCCCAGATGCCCGGCGACAGCGCGCGCCCGGGCTGGCCGGCGCGCGCCATGGGAAAGGCATCGAAGGTGGTGGCCACCGAGGACGGCGTGCCGGGGATGCCCAGAAGCGCCGCGGAGAGGAGGCCGCCGGTGTAGCCGCCGACGTAGACCGACAGCATGACCGCGATGCCCTGCAGCGGCGGCATGGAGAAGGTCAGCGGCAGCGTCAGGATGATCGCCATGGTGACGGTAAAGCCAGGAATGGCGGCCGCGACGATGCCGGCGATCGAGCCCAGCAGCATGAAGGTGAGCGTCGTCAGCGAAAAGATCTGGCCGGCCCCGAGCAGCAGCGAGTCGAGCACGCCTAGATCCCCCCACGCGGCAGGAAGACGTTGAAGACGGTGTCGAAGAGGGCGTTCAAGCCGAAGGAGAACAGCAGCGCGATGACCACGGCGGCGGCAATCGCCTTGGCCGAGCGCGGCAACAGCAGCAGTTGCGTGACGAGGAGAAACCCGAAGGTCGCCAGCGAGAAACCGAGGATCGGCAGGACGGCGAGGTAGAGCCCGAACAGGCCGAGCACGCAGACGACGAGATAGCGGTGCCGCAGCCACTGCACCGTGGCGGCACCGAAACCGCGCAGGGCCTGCCGGCTCACCTTGCGCAGGGAAGCGGCCAGCGCGGCGGCGGCCAGCAGCGCCAGCGTCGCGAAGACAAGCTGGGGAAAGGCGCCCGCCCCCAGCACGTCCCCGCGGCTGGTCGGCAGCGCGCGCGCGTCGAAGAACAGGTAGGCCGAGCCGGCCAGGATCGCGACATAGGACAGGAGGCGGGCAACCTCGCCCGCCTCCATCACCTCTATGCCCGGAAGCCCGCCGGGGGTGTCGCCACCCTCGCCGGGTGTCACGCCGGGTGTCACGGGGCCAGCTTTGCTGCAAGCCGGTCGATGGCTTTCTGCAGCGATTGCAGATAGGCGGTGTAGCCTTCCTGACCGCGGAAACTCACTTCACCGCCGGCATTGTTGACCTGCTTGACGAAGGTTTCGTCGGCGGCCTCTTCCTGCAGCGCGGCCTCCAGGGCGTCGCGCGCCTCGGCGGGGCTGCCCTTGGGCATGAAGATGCCGCGGGTCACCAGCAGCTCCAGATCCTTGCCCAGTTCCTTGAAGGTCGGCACGTCCGGCGTCTGCTCCAGGCGCTCGGGGTTGCCGGTCGCCAGGAAGATCAGGTCGCCGTTGTCGACGAACTGCTTGGACGAGGAGACGTCGCCGATGGCGGCATCCAGATTGCCGCCGACCAGGGCGCGGATGCGCTGGCCGGTGCCTTCGTAGCCGACGTAGGAGAATTCCACGCCGTAGGCATCCTCGATCATCGCGGCGTGCAGGTGCGGCACGCCGCCCAGGGTGACGCCGACCTTGATCTCGCCGGGGTGCTCTTTGGCGTAGGCAATGAACTCGTCGAGGGTCTTGTAGGGACGGTCCGGGTTGATCACCAGGTACTGCGGCGACGACGTCATCAGGCCGATGGGATCGAAGTCGTCCCAGTTGTTTTCGGTGAGCCCGACCGCCTTGGCGACCAGCAGACCCTCGTGGATCTGCACCACGGTGTAGCCGTCGGCGGCGCGCTTGGAGGCCTCGCGGATGCCGGTGGTGCCGCTGACGCCCGGCATGTTGATGACCGGCATCGGCTGGCCCAGATAGGGCTCGATGTTGTTGGCGACGATGCGCATCAGGGTGTCGCTGCCGCCGCCCGGCGACCACGGCACGATGAACTCGACCGGCTTGTCCGGATACTCCGCCAGGGCCGGGGTCGCGGCGCCCATTGCGGCGGCGACGCCCAGGCCGGCGGCCAGTGCCAAGATTTTCTTCATATCACGTTCCCTTTTGTTTCAGCCTCTTGAACGTCCTGTTGCACGTCCCGTTGCCGGGGATGCTATCGACGAATTTTCTTATGCAAAGCGAAAAAATCTACAGATTAGATGCAGAATCTCTTAATCTGACGGTATGGACACCAAACAACTGAAAACCTTGGCCGCTATCGCGGACCAGGGCACTTTCGCCAAGGCCGCGCGGCGGGTGAATCTGACGCCGTCGGCCGTAAGCCAACAGATGCAGGCCCTCGAACGGGAACTGGGCGTCGCCCTGTTCGACCGCAGCAGCCGGCCGCCGTCGCTGAACGCCAAGGGGCTGCAGTTCCTGGAAACGGCCCATTCCATTCTGCAGATCGTCGACGATTCCACCACGTCGATCTCCGGCGGCAGCGTGACGGGCACCCTGAACATCGGGTCCATCCGCACCAGCACCATCGAAATCCTGCCGCGGGCCATCGTGCATCTGCGCCGGTCGTTTCCCAAGCTGACCTTCAAGCTGCAGGTCGGCCTGTCGGAGGCGCTGATGAACGACGTGGTGTCGGGCCGGCTGGATCTCGCCATCGTCGCGGAAAACGTCGGCGTGGCGCCGATCCTGAAGTGGACGCCGTTCCTGCGTGAGCCGCTGGTGGTGATCGCGCCGCCCGGCGCGACCCAGACCGAGGCCGAAGCGATGATCATGGCGCATCCCTTCGTGCGCTACCGCACCGCGGTGCCGCTGGCCAGCCAGATCGACACCGAGATGTCGCGCCTGGGCCTGCAGCCCGAGGTCATCGCCGAGGTCGATACCGTGCCGGCGACCATCGAGTGCGTGAAGGCGGGCCTGGGCGTCGCCATCGTACCGCACGTGGCGACCCTGGCCGCCGGCGCCCGCTCCCTGCCCCGCGCGCCCTTCGGCAGCCCCACCGTGTTCCGCCAGTTGGGCATCGTGCAGCGCATCGGCTCCCCGCGCGCCGGCCTGATCGCCGCCATGCACGACCGCCTGGCGGCCTTCGCGCACCCGTTCGGCGTGCCGGCGACGGGGCGTGAGAGAGTAGAGGGAGGGGGGTGAGGACTAGGAGGATGACCCCCGCCTAGTCCCCCCAATCAAGGGGGGTGATGTCATATTTGGCGCACCCAAGGAGAGGGAAGTAGGATGAACGCTTCATTTCTTCGGGACCTTGCCCGCGTTTCGCTCGAACCGTGGAAGAGAGGGGAGAGGTTTGCCATGCTTGAGTTTTATTATGACGATAGCGGAACCCATCGCGGCTCTCGGGTCGCAGTATGGGGCGGCATCGCAGGGCACACTGAATACTGCAACGAACTGGAGGTGGCTTGGAAATCCCAGTTAACGCATCCATGCGATGGGAAACCTCCAATAAAGGCGTTTCATTCTTCGCTTCTGTCTGCCGGCCGGGGCGAATTTGAGGGATATAGTGAGGCGGAGAAAGATCTCACCAGGCGAAATTTTCGCAAGATCATTTTGGATGCGGGCCTCACCGTGCTGTCGTTCGGTGTTTCGATCAGTGACTGGGATGAAATTGTTACCGGTGACGCACGTATTCTGATGGGGGACGCCGAGCGCTACGCATTTGCAGTGGCGATTAGGGATAGTTGTAGGGATGCAGAATCCGATGGCCAGCCGCTTTCATTTAAATTTGATAGAGGGCGCAAATCCATGGCGCTGGATTCCATTGTTGAACACGCCATAGATGCGGCCGGAATTGACGTCAATTCTGTGAGCTACGGCTATTCCCCAGTGCTGGGTAATATGGGCTTGCAAGCTGCTGATTTAGTGGCCCACGAAACCTATAGATTTTTGACCAACTACATTGACGATCCAAATGCCGGGCCCGACCCACATCTCAAAAGATTGTTTGAAAGTGCGCGCGATGCTCAGGTGCGCTGGACTGGTCGAAAACAGATCCAAAAAATGGCAGACCACGTCTTACCTCTCATTGATCAGATGAATCGTTCTGAGGACAGGCCGGAGGAGTGATCTTCACCAACTCGCGCTCGAGTTTTCACCGGACCTCACCGCTTCACAGGCGTTGGCAAAAGAGTGTCCGTCGTTGCGGACAGTCCTGACGCAATACCCCCGACGGCCTTGGCCGCTCGCCCGTCCATGGGCCCCGGGGTCAAGCCCCGGGGCGACAGTCGTGAGGTGGCGGGTGCCCGTCTCACTCTATTCCGCCATTTGACCGGACAGCCGGGGACTTGTTCCCAGCCTCCAGGGCGAGCGCGCGAAGGCTTGGCCCCTGGACACTCGGGACAAGCCCGAGAGTGACGAGAGGGGAAGTGGCGGGCATGGAGGATTGACGCGGCGCCGGTTTCCCCCGGCGGTCCGCACTGTCGACACTCCCTCGCTGTCGTCCCGTCACGTGATTCCGGTACCCAATACCCTCACCGTTTCAAAGTCGCTTGCAAAAGAGTGTCCGTCGTTGCGGACAGTCCTGACGCAATACCCCCGACGGCCTTGGCCGCTCTCCCGTCCAGGGGCCCCGGGGTCAAGCCCCGGGGCGACAGCAGAGCGGTTGCTTCACCCCTGTTCCGCCGCCACCTCGCGGATCGCCTTCATCAAAATCTGCAGACTGACCGAGGCGGGCATTTCGGCGCGCTGGGTGAGGCCGACGGGGCCCTGGGCCGGCGGGGCGTTGACGGCGAGGCGGACCAGGGTGCCCTCGTCGAGGTCGCCGGCGACGACGCCGTAGGAGATGATCCACACCGCGTCGGTCATGCGGGTGTAGCGGCGCGAGAAATCCGGCGTCACGGATTCGATGATGTCGGGCAGGCGGGCGACGCCCTGGCTGACCAGCAGGCGGTCGACCTCCGGCCGGATGATCGAGCGCAGGGTGGGCAGGATCACCGTGTAGGGCACGATCCGGCCCAGTTCCACGGTGCCCGCCCGCGATGAGGAAGAGTCGAGCAGCGGATGGCCGGGGCGGACGACGAAGACGATCTCCTCCGAATAGAGATACTCGAAGGCCAGGGCCTGCATCTGGCGCGGCTGGGCCAGGCGCCCGACGACGAGGTCGAGGTCGCCCTGGCGCAGTTCCTCCAGCAGCAGCTCGTTGGGGCCGGTGATCAGGCGCAGGGTGGCGCCGAGGCCCTCGGCCCGGGCGCGCTGCACCGCCTGGGGCATGATGTGCGCCGCCGTGGTGGGCAGCGCGCCGACGGCCAGGGTGTGGCCGCCGCGGGCCTGGGCCTGGGACACCGAGTCGACGCCCTGGCGCAGGGCGGTCAGCGAGGCGCCGGCATAACGCTGGAAGGCCTCGCCGTAGCCGGTCAGGAAGACGCCGCGCCGGCTGCGCTCGAAGAGGGTGGCGCCCAGGATCGCCTCCAGCTCGGCGATCGCCTTGGAAACCGCCGGCTGGGTGATCGCCAGGGCCTGCGCCGCCGCGCCGAAGCTGCGCCGGTTCGCCACCTCCAGGAAGCAGGTCAGGTGGCGGATCTTGATGCGGCCTTCCAGCGTCACCGTTTCATATCCGATTGGTTATGTATCGATAGCAACATAGCATTTTAAATGCCGAAACAAGTATGGAATGATCGTTGCAGGTTGCGGGGCGGGCCCCCTCACCCCACGCCGCGTAAGCTCACAGGCTCGCCAACGCGCCGTAACCCTCTCCCCACGGGGGAGAGGGAGGGACTCACGAAGGGGGAGGGTGAGGGGAACGGCAAGGCCCAGCAAGAGGCCGCCCGCAGAGTTAAGGAGGAAGGTACCTTGGACTTCAGAGCGCTGAACGGCGGGGTGCTGTACGACAAGCGCGGCCACCGCCTCGATCACCAGGCCGGCGAAGAAAAACAGGAGAGCCGGTCATGACCTATGCCCCGCGCGACTGGCGCGCGCATCCGCCGCTCATCGCCCCCGACTACAAGTCGACGCGCCTGCGCGGCGCCACCAAGCCGCTGATCCCGATCAAACAGTCTCTGTCGGAACTGACCGGGCCGGTGTTCGGCCAGGAGTCCGTCGGCGAACTCGACAACGACCTGACCAAGAACGGCCGCAAAGACGGCGCGCCTTTGGGCGAGCGCATCGTCGTCTGCGGCACGGTGGTGGACGAGGCGGGCCGGCCGCAGCCGAACATGCTGGTCGAGGTGTGGCAGGCCAATGCCGCCGGGCGCTACATCCACACGGTGGATCAGCACGACGCGCCGCTGGACCCGAACTTCTTCGGCGGCGGGCGCTGCGTCACCGACGACCAGGGCAACTACCGCTTCTATTCGATCAAGCCCGGCGCCTATCCCTGGGGCAACCACCCCAACGCCTGGCGGCCCAACCACATCCACTTCTCGCTGTTCGGGCCCAGCCTCTGTACGCGCCTGGTGACGCAGATGTATTTTCCGGGCGACCCGCTGCTGGATCTCGACCCGATCTTCCTCGGCACGCAGGAGGCGGCGCGCGACCGCCTGGTCTCGCAGTTCGACCTGTCGCTCACCGAGCCGGAGTTCGCCCTGGGCTACCGCTTCGACATCGTGCTGCGCGGACCCGGCGAGACTCCGATGGAGACGGGACGATGAGTAAAGGACAGACCCCGTCGCAGACCGTCGGCCCCTACTTCGCCTACGGCCTGACACCGGAGCAGTACAGCTATCCCGCCCTGGCCAGCATCGCCTCCGCAAACCTGCGCAGCCCGGACGTGGCCGGCCAGCCGATCCGCATAGAGGGCCGCGTGCTGGACGGCAACGGCGACGTGGTGAACGACGCCATGATCGAGATCTGGCAGGCCGACCCCCAAGGACGCTATGCCCATCCGGCGGATGCGCGCGGCGGCAACATCGGATTCAAGGGCTTCGGGCGCTGCGGCACCGGCACCGACGCGGAAAACCGCTTCGTCTTCGACACCGTGAAGCCGGGCGCCGTGGGCGATCGCGGGGGCGACGACCAGGCGCCGCACATCACCGTCATCGTGTTCATGCGCGGCCTGCTGAGCCACCTCTACACGCGGATCTATTTCGCCGACGAGGCCGAGGCCAATGCCAAGGACCCGGTCCTGCAAAGCGTGCCCGCCGAGCGGCGCGGCACCCTGATCGCCGCCCTGAAAGAACCTGGGCGCGACGAAGCCGGCGGCGTTCCCGTCTACCGCTTCGACATCCACATGCAGGGCGACGCCGAAACGGTCTTCTTCGACGTATGAGCGCATGAGCATCCTGGCCTTCGACAGCGCCCTGTTCGGCCCGCTGCTGTCCGATGCGGAACTGGCGGGCCTGCTGGACGACCGTGCCCAGATCCGTGCCATGCTGACGTTCGAAGCGGCGCTGGCGCGGGCCGAGGGGCGCGTCGGTGTGATCCCCGAAGCCGCCGCCGAACGCATTGCCGCAGTGGCGGCGGCGCTGGAGGTCGATCCCGCCGCTCTGGCCGCGGGCACCGCCCGCGACGGCATCCCGGTGCCGGCCCTGGTCGCCGTGCTGCGACAGGCGGTGGGCGGAGAGGACGCCGCCTCCGTGCACTGGGGCGCCACCACCCAGGACGTGATGGACACCGGCCTGGTGCTGCGCCTCGGCGCGATCCTCGACATCCTCGACGCGCGCCGGGGGGCGCGCGGCGACCGGCTGGCGGCGCTGGCCGAGGCCGAGCGCGAGACGGTGATGCTGGCGCGCACCCGCGGCCAGCAGGCGACGCCGACGTCCTTCGGCCTGAAGGCCGTCGGCTGGCTGGCGCCGCTGGACCGCCACCGCGCCCGCCTGGCCGGCCTGCGCCCGCGCCTGGAGGTGCTGAGCTTCGGCGGCGCCGCGGGAAATCTCTCCGCCCTGGGCGCGAACGGCCTGGCGGTGGAGGCGGCACTGGCCGAGGACCTCGGCCTGCCCGCCCCGGCGATGCCCTGGCACAGCCAGCGCGACGGCCTGATCGAGCTGGGCAACTGGCTGGGCCTCGTCTGCGGCAGCCTGGGCAAGGCGGCGGGGGACATCCTGCTGCTGTGCCAGAACGAAGTGGGCGAACTGCGTGAAGGCGCCGGGGGTGGGTCTTCCACCCTGCCGCAGAAAGCCAACCCGATCCTCTCGGAGGCGATCCTGTCGCTGGCCCGCCACGTCACCGGGCTGAGCGGGCAGATGCAGCAGACGGCCTTTCACAACCACGAGCGCGACGGCGTCGCCTGGCAGAGCGAATGGCTGGTGCTGCCGCAGATGATCGTCGCCACCGGCGCGGCGCTGCGCCAGTCGCTGGCCCTGATCGACGGCCTGAAGGTCGACCGCCAGCGGATGCGGGCCAACATCGCGGCGACCCAGGGGCTGGTGCTGGCCGAGGCGGCCAGCTTCGCGCTGTCCGCGGCGATGCCGCGGCCCGAGGCCCAGGCGCTGGTGAAGGCGGCCTGCCAGGAGGTGATGGCCCAGGGTGGCGACCTGATCGCGGTGCTGCAGGAAAAAAGCGCCGCGCAAGGGCTGCAGGGGATCGACTGGGCAGCGCTGGCCGACCCGGCCAACCAACTCGGCGCCGCCGCCGCCTTCATCGACCGGGTGCTGGCCGCGCGGCGCTGAGCGCGGCCGGGAGAGTGTCACCCCCACCCCAACCCTCCCCCATCGAAGGGGAGGGAATCGTTTAGGGAAGCGGCTTGCTGAATTTCCTGCCCGCTTGAGGGGGGCACACGTTCCCTGCCGGCCCTGTCCGCTCGGGCGCGGCGTTAACCTAATCATTTCGCTCTGTTCTGCCTGGCCCGACACGGTTGACGCGAAAAATCACCGGCGCCATGTCCCGAAAATCCTTGGCTTTTCAGGTGCCATGGATAATTCCCCAATATGATCTTCAATTTCTGATTGGTAGCCCTTAAGCTTTTGTTAGCCTTGCCGCGTCAAAACGGGGGGCCAAAGGGGGGGCGATGTTGAGCGGGCCATTTTCGGGATTCCCATCTCTCGAATGCCGTTTCTCGACCGACCGGCGGAGACGGTTTCTGCCGACCCTGCCGGACGACCGGCGCGGCCGCCTTCCACACCCCCTGTATCCCGCCAATCCTCTGCATCCCATGCGTCCGCCGCGTCCGAACGCTGCCGGATGCGCCCAACAGGTTGATCCAAGCCGATGAAGAACACCCCGCGCGCTTTCCCCCACGCCGGCGACGCCACCGGGACCACCGGGACTTTGAGCGGTTTCTTCGAAGAGCTGAGAGAATCCTTCACCGACAGTTTCGCCTACGACCACTTCCACTGGCCGAGCTTCGAGAGCTTCGGCGCGGCGCGTCCCTCCGTCATCGACTTCCGCACGCCGGGTGAACGCCATGGCGAGGCGCGCGGAATGGAAAGCACGGGCGGCAGCGAAGACCCGGTCAGCCTCTACACCACCACGAATTCCGACATCCCGGTCTACACCATCGGCGAGGTCGTGCCGGTGGACGGCAGCGTCTCGCCGCAGACCAACCTGTCCGGCCCGCTGATCGGGGTGGACGACTTCCGCGCCGATGCGCGCTTTGCCGATATCGACGGCAGCGGCTACGGCATCGTGATCATCGATTCCGGCATCGACCTGGACGACCCCTTCTTCGGTGCCGACAACAACGGCGACGGCATCTCCGACCGCATCGTCTACCAGTACGACTTCGCCGACAACGACGGCAACGCCGGCGACGTGGACGGTCACGGCAGCAACGTGGCCAGTATCGCCGCGTCGTCCAACGGCACCTACACCGGCATGGCGCCGGGCGCCGACATCATCGCCCTGAAGGTCTTCTCCGATTCCGGCGCCGGCTACTTCAGCGACATCGAGGAGTCGCTGCAGTGGGTGATCAACAACGCCGCCGCCTATAACATCGTCAGCGTCAACATGTCGCTGGGCGACAGCGGCAACTACAACGCACCCATCGGCCTGTACGGCATCGCCGACGAAATGTCGGTGCTGGCGTCGATGGGCGTCGTCGTGGTGTCGGCCTCCGGCAACGACTTCTACAGTTACAACTCCGTCCAGGGTGTCAGCTATCCTTCGGCCGATCCCAATTCCCTCTCCGTCGGCGCCGTCTACGACGGCAACACCGGCGGCTGGTATTACGAGAGCGGCGCCATCGCCTACTCCAGCGGCAGCGACCGCATCTCGCCGTTCAGCCAGCGCGACGACGCCTTGACCACGGTCTTCGCCCCGGGCGCGCCGATCACCGGTGCCGGCGCCGGCGCCGGCCTGGAAACCATGCACGGCACCAGCCAGGCGGCGCCGCACATCACCGGCATCATCGCCCTGGCCCAGCAGTTGGCCGTGGAGACCCTGGGCCGCAAGCTGACCTTCAACGAGATCTCCAACCTGCTGGCCTCGACCGGCGACCTCATCATCGACGGCGACGACGAGAACGACAACGTCGCCAACACCGGCCTGACCTTCCCCCGGGTCAACGTGGTGAGCCTGGGCGAGGCGATTCTGGACATGGCCCCCGATCCCAGCCACTTCGCCATTGCCGCCACCAGCGCGGTCAAGGCCGAAGGCGACGGCACGACGGCCTTCATCTTCACCGTGACGCGCAGCGGCAACACCGCCGAAAGCGCGACCGTGGACTATGCGGTCGGCAGCAGCCAGGCCAACGGCGCCGACTTCTATGGCGGCGTGCTGCCCAGCGGCGTCATCGGCTTTGCCGCCGGCCAGTCCATCACGACCCTCACCGTCTGGATTCAAGGCGACAGCGACGTCGAGGCCGACGAGGGCTTCACCGTTACCCTGAGCAATCCCTCGGGCAACGGCGAAATCGTCACCGCCAGCGCCGACGGCACCATCCTCAACGACGACGTGGCGCTGCCCCCCTCCTTCGCCATTGCCGCCGGCGACGCCGTGCAGGCCGAGGGCGACAGCGGCAGCACCGCCTTTACCTTCACCGTCACGCGCAGCGGCGATACCTCGGCCGCCGGCTCCATCGACTACGCGGTGAGCGGCGATGCCGATCCTGCCGACTTCCTCGGCGGCGTCCTGCCCGCCGGCACGCTGACCTTCGCCGCCGGTCAAACCAGCAAGACGCTGACCCTGCAGGTCGCCGGCGACACCGTCTTCGAAAACGACGAAGGTTTCACGGTCACCCTGAGCAATCCCTCGGGCACCGGCGAGATCGCCATCGCCAGTGCCGACGGCACGATCCTGAACGACGACGTGGCGCCGCCGGCCAGCCGCTTCGCCATTGCCGCCGACAACGCCGTGCAGGCCGAAGGCGACAACGGCAGCACCGCCTTCACCTTCACCGTCACGCGTAGCGGCGACACCTCCGTCGCCGGCTCCGTCGACTATGGGGTGAGCGGCGACGCCGAGCCCGACGATTTCCTCGGCGGCGTCCTGCCCGCCGGGACCCTGGCCTTCGCCGCCGGCGAAACCAGCAAGACCCTGACCCTGCAGGTCGCCGGCGACACGGACTTCGAGAACGACGAAGGCTTCACCGTCACCCTCGCCAATCCTTCGCCAGGCGCCGCGATCGCCACACCGCAGGCCGCCGGTAGCATCGTCAACGACGACGCGCCGCCGCCCGCCCCCCTTGTCCTGCTGCAGGCCGACTTCGATACCGCGGGCGACACCGGGGGCTTCACCTACGCCGACGGCCTGTTCGGCGGCAGCACGTCGCAGCGCTACGCCAGCGGTGAATGGAACGAGCAGGCCCTGACCGTGACCCTGGGCGGCGTCACCACCGCCTTCGGCCGTGACATGTCCGGCGGCTGGCAGACCGGGTTCACCCTGACGGAGACGGCGGAGGTCAGCCTCTCGTTCCGCTACAGCCTGAACATCGGCAACGACTACGAGCCGAACGAGTACAGCCAGGTTCTGGTGAGCATCGACGGGGGCACGCCGATCCTGGTCGACCAGTTGAGCGGCGACGGCAATGGCGGCCCCGACCAGGAAACCGGCGCGCAGAGCTTCTCGGCCGTGCTGGGCACACTGGCCGCCGGCAGTCACAGCCTGGCCATCGGCGCCTACAACAATCTGAAGACCTGGATCCTGGAGCAGGCCGACCTCGTCATCGACGACGTGCGCCTCACGGCCCCGGCCGGCGACACCCCGGCCGACCCCATCATCTTCGGCATTGCCGCCGATGATGCGGTCAAAGCCGAGGGCGATGCGGGCACCACGGGCTTCACTTTCACGGTGACGCGCAGCGGCGATACCTCGGTCGCGGCCACCGTCGACTACGCCGTGACCGGCGCCGTGAATGCCGCCGACTTTGCCGGCGGCGTCCTGCCCGCCGGCACCCTGAACTTCGCCGCCGGCGAAGTGGTGAAGACCCTGACCCTGGATGTGGCCGGCGATACCGACGTCGAGAGCGACGAGGGCTTCACCGTTTCCCTGTCCAACGCCTCGGCGGGCGCCCAAATTGCCGCCGGCAGCGCCAACGGCACCATCCTGAACGACGATACGGCGCCGACACCGACGATATTAGCCAATGACGCCGACGAAGCCGTGAAGGCCGGGGGCGATGACGGCACCACCGCCATCACCATCACGGAGGAGCGCAGCGGCGAAAATTAAGACACGGGGTAGGGGGGGTATGC
>JBHJIR010000129.1:0-7077 GCA_050043265.1 Kiloniellaceae bacterium | reverse complement strand
GGCCGCCGCGGCGAGGCGATGCTCCCAGCGGCTCGGCGACGACGGCAGCGCCGGTGCGCCCGCCGCCACCCGTGCGGCGATGCGCCACACGACCAGCGCGGCCAGCAGCAGCCCGAAGGAGATGTGCAGCCACCAGAGGGTGTCGCGGCCGGGATCGCCGCGCGGGTAGCACGCTTCGCCGTAGGTGATGCCGTACTGGCCGACGACCAGCAGGAAGATCAGCCAGTGCAGCGACTTCTGGGCCGTGCTGTAGGCGGCGGGACGGGGGGCGGGGATGGACATCGGAACCTCGTTGCGTGCTGGGTTTCAGCCTTGGTGCCGCCCCCGGCACCAAGGCTGAGGGGCGTTGGGGGAACTGCCGGCGGCGGCCTTGCTTGAGTCTACGTCGCCCGCGGGAACTTTATCCCCGCCGGGCTTGGGTGGATGCCGGGCAATGTTGTCGCGGGCAGGGCGAAATGAAACCGGGCCCTGGTGGGGCGCCACAGCGCCAGGAATGGGTCCGCGGGACGTCACGGCAAAAGAACCAGGCTGCCGGTCGTGCGGCCGGCCTCGAGGGAAATTGCACAATTTGGCTGAGGTAGTATAAGCGGGCTTCGCCAGACTCTCGATGTCGAGCGGGCCTTAAAGCCTGTTCCCCTACGAAGCCTGCACAGTAAGTTTTTTTGCGACAGAGGTGTGACATGGCCGACGAGAACGATGAGTATGTCTACGACGAAGTGACAGGCGAATGGCGTCCGGCCGCGGAGATGGCCGCAGCCGCCGAGGCAGGTCAGGTCGTGGTGCGCGACGCTGCCGGGAATATCCTCGCCGATGGCGATTCGGTCAGCCTCATAAAGGACCTGAAGGTGAAAGGAGCCAATCAGACCCTGAAGCAGGGCACGGTCATCAAGTCGATCCGGCTCACCGACAATGACCAGGAGATCGACTGCCGCTACGAAGGAATAAAGGGCCTTGTCCTGCGCACGGAGTTCGTGCGCAAGCGCTGATACGCCTCGGGTGCACATCCCCCGGCGCAGGCCTGCGCCGGGTCAGTTGCCCCGCCCAGCAGTGCCGCCACGCCAGCGACCTCCTGGGCCGTAACCCGTAGGATCCGCAAGACACCAACAATATCAATGCGCCATAGAAAGCATTTGGCGGAGGGGGTGGGATTCGAACCCACGATGGGCTTCCACCCATGCCAGTTTTCAAGACTGGTGCCTTCAACCGCTCGGCCACCCCTCCGTCGGGCCGCCCCGGATGATCGGGGAGAGCCTCAGAGGGGCGGAGAGGTAGCAAAGCCGCGGGCGGCTGCAAACCCCGAAATGCGCCGCCCGGCGCCTGGGCGCGCGAGGGTGTTGCAGCGCAACAGGAGTCGCGCCAAACTCCCTGCCTGAAAAATCAGCCAAAAACAGGGGGTGCGGTGATGGTGAAGGTTTCTCGGCGCGGGGTCTTGGCGTCCTGCGCGGCGGCGGCTGGGCTGGCAGCGGGCGCAGCGGTGCTGCCCGGTCTGGCCAGCCGGGTGGTGGCGGCCGACCCGATCCGGGTCGGCGCGGTGCTGCCGTTCTCGGGCGGGCTGGAGCTGTTCGGCAACCAGGCCAAGCTCGGCCTCGACCTGGCGATGAAGGAAATCAACGACGCCGGCGGCATCCTGGGGCGCCCGCTGGAGATCCTCTACGAGGACAACAAGACCGATCCCAAGACCTCGGTGGAAAAGGCGCGCACCCTGATCGGGCGCGACGGCGCCATCGCGCTGACCGGGCCGATCCTGTCGTCGTCGCGCGATGCCATGGCGGCGACGGTGGAGCGGTCCAAAGTACCGCTGCTCTACGCCACCAACTACGAGGGCGGCGCCTGCAGCCGCTATATCTTCTCCTTCAATACTGTGCCGAACCAGGAACTGGCCAGGCTGCTGCCCTACCTGAACGAGCACGCCGGCTCCAGCGTCTACATGTTCGGCGCCGACTACGTCTGGCCCCAGAAGATGTTCGAGGCCGCCGAGGGCATCGTCGGCACGCTGGGCGGCTCTGTCGCCGGCAAGGAGTTCACCCCCTGGGGCGTGAAGGAGTTCGCGCCGGTGATCCGCCGTATCGCCGACAGCGGCGCCAAGGTGCTGCTGTTTGCGCTGCCCGGCGGCGACGGCATCACCTTCATCAAGCAGGCCGAGGCCTTCGGCCTGTTCGACAAGGTGACCGTCGGCTTCCTCGGCTTCGCCGAAACCTACCTCGGCGCCTTCGGGCCCGGCGGCGGCCAGAACATGTGGGTGACGGTGCCCTTCGTCGCCTCCGGCGAGCAGCCGGGTGTGACGGATTTCGTGGCGCGCATCCGCGCCCAGGCCGGCAACGACGTGCCGATCTCGCACTACGTGATGACCCACTACAACGCCATCAACGCCCTGCGCGACGCGCTGACCCGCCAGGACGCGGTCTCGGCGGAAGCCGTGGTCGACGGGCTGGAGGGCCTGACCGTGGCGACGCCGACCGGCCCGGTCAGCATCGGCGGGGTGGATCACCACGTGACCCTGCCGATGTTCCTGGCCAAGCCCGAGGGCGCCGGCCTGGTGACCGTGCAGGCTCTCGGCCGCATCGCGCCCGAGGCCGGCTGCAGCTGAACAGGAGGCCGCCATGCCCGACAGCTTCGATCTGCCCCAGTTGACCCGCCAGGTGGCGGCCGCTCTGCCGGTGGCCGCGCCAGCGCTGAAGCTCGGCGCCGGACGCGTCGGGCTGGTCATCGTCGACGAGGTGAATGGCTTTGCCACCGTGGGGGCCGGCAATCTGGCGCCGCCGGTGGACAATCCACAAGTCTCGACCATGGTATCCGAGACCGACCGGCTCGCCCGGGCGTTCAGCGCGAAGGGCTGGCCGGTGCTGGCCTTCCTCGACCCCCATGTGCCGGGCAAGCCCGAGCCGCCCTATCCGCCGCACTGCGAGGCCGGGACCGGCGAGGAGAACCTGGTGCCGGAACTGGCGTGGCTGGAGCAGGATGCCAACGCTACCCTGGTGCGCAAGGACTGCATCAACGGCTTCGTCGGCGCGATCCGCCCTGACGGCAGCAACGCGGTGGTCGACTGGGTGAACGCTAACAGTCTCGACCATGTGCTGGTGGTCGGCATCTGCACCGACATCTGCGTGATGGACTTCGTCCTGACGCTGCTTTCGGCGCGCAACCACGACCTCATGCCCAGCCTGAAGGACATCTCGGTCTACGCCCGCGGCTGTGCCACCTACGCCCTGCCCAAGGAGGTCGCGACCGGTCTCGGCCTGCCGGAGACGGCGGCGCATCCGCAGGATCTCACCCATCACATGGGGCTGTACTTCATGGCCTCGCGCGGCGCGCAGATCGTCGGCGAGGTCGTGCTCGACGAGTGATGTTGAATTTATGACCGCCCTTTTGGAAGTCGCCGAGGTCGAGAAGGACTTCGGCGGCGTCCGTGCCGCCGCCGGCCTGTCGCTGAGCTTGGGCGCGGGCGAGATGCTCTGCCTCATCGGCCCCAACGGCTGCGGTAAGACCACGCTGTTCAACCTCATCACCGGCGCCCTCAAAGCCGACAGCGGCACCCTGCGCTTCGCCGGTCAGTCCTTGAGCGGCCGCGAACCCTACGAGATCGCGCGCCTCGGCATCCTACGCAAGTTTCAGGTGCCGGGCATCTACCCCGACCTCTCCGTGACGGAGAACCTGACGGTCGCCATGGTGGGCAGCGGGGCGGAAGACGATGCGCGGCTCGACGAGCTGCTCGCCCTGGCGCGCCTCGGCGACAGGCAGCGGCTGCCCGCCGGCAGCCTGGCCCATGGCGAGAAGCAGCGGCTGGAGATCGCCATGGTCCTGGCGCGCCGGCCGCGCCTGCTGCTGCTCGACGAACCGACCAACGGCATGACGGCGGCGGAGACCGCCGCCACGGTCGCTTTGATCCGCGACCTGCACGCCCGCTTCGGCTGCGCGGTACTGGTCATCGAACACGACATGGGTTTCGTGCGCGACCTCGGCTGCCCGGTGGCGCTGATGGTGCGCGGGCGCAGCGAACGCCAGGGCAGCGACGAGGACCTGCAGGCCGACCCCCTGGTGCGCGAGGTCTATCTCGGGGCCGTCGACCTGGAGAGCGCGGGATGATGCTGGAGATCGAGAACCTGGAGAGCGGCTACGGCGGCAGCCAGGTGCTGCGCGGTGTCACCCTGTCGGTCGCCGAAGGCGAGAGTGTCGCGCTGCTCGGCCGCAACGGCATGGGCAAGACGACCCTTTTGAAGACCCTCATGGGTCTGCTGCCGGTGAGCCGTGGCGAGATCCGCTTCGCCGGCCGGCGTATCGAGGGACGCCGCCCCGAACAGGTGGCCAAGGCCGGCATCGCCTTCGTGCCCCAGGGCCGCGAAATCTTCGCCGACCTGACCGTGGAAGAGAACCTGCTGCTGGGCGCCATGGGGCGCGGCGGCCTCGGCGCCCCGGTCCCCGAGGACATCTACGGGCGCTTCCCGATCCTGAAGGAGCGCCGCGGCCAGCGCGGCGGCACGCTGTCGGGCGGCCAGCAGCAGCAACTCGCCATCGGCAGGGCGCTGGCCGGCAATCCGCGCCTGCTGCTGCTCGACGAGCCCTCCGAGGGCCTGCAGCCCTCCATCGTCATCGAGGTGGCCGAGGCGCTGAAGCGCGAAGCGGTCGAACAGGGCCTCACCCTCATCACCGTGGAACAGAACGTCGCCCTGGCGCTGCGTGTCGCCAGCCGCTCCCTGTTCATCGAGAACGGCAGCATCGTCGCCGAAGCGGCAAGCGCGGACCTGCGCCGCGATCCCGCCGTGCTGCACAAGCATCTGGCGATCTGAGAGGGAGCCGATCTCAAAATGAACGAGGGTCTCCTGCTGCTGCTCGACGCCACCAACTACGTTCTGGTCATCGTGCTGGTGGCCATGGGTCTGGTCATCATCTTCGGCCTCATGCGGGTCATCAACATGGCCCACGGCGAACTGTTCCTGCTCGGCGCCTACACCCTGGTGATGCTGCAGCAGGCCGGCGTCTCGTACTGGGTCGGCCTGGTCGCCGCACCGCTGCTGGTCGGCCTCATCGGCCTGCTGATGGAGGAACTGGTGATCCGCCATATCTATCACCGCTTCCTCGACACCATCCTCGCCACCTGGGGTCTCTCCATCATGATGAAGCAGGGCGTCGTCCTGCTGTTCGGCCCCGGTGCGCAGTCGACCGCGGCGCCATTTGCCACGCAGTTCGATCTTTTCGGTACGCCCTATCCGGCCTATCGCCTGTTCATCATGGCGGTCTCCCTTCTGGTCGTGGCGGGAACCTTCTATCTGTTCTTCCGCACCCGTTTCGGCCTTGCGGCGCGGGCGGTGATCGCCAGCCGGCATACGGCGGCCTGCCTTGGCCTGCCGACGCGCGCCTTCGATCGGGCCACCTTCGCCTACGGCGCGGCGCTGGCCGGGCTCGCCGGCGCGGTGATGGCGCCGATCATGAGCGTCGATCCGCAGATGGGCCTCGGCTTCCTCATCCCGGCGTTCCTCGCGATCCTGGTCGGCGGCGCCGGGCCCCTGGGCGGGCCGGTGCTGGGTGCCGGCCTGATCGGCGCCACCGACAGCCTCACCGCCAGCCTGTGGTCGCCGGTCCTGGCCCAGGTGGTGGTCTTCACCATGGCCGTCGTCGCCATCCGGGTGTTTCCCGGCGGCCTGCTGGGCGGGCGTAAATGAGTGCGCTGACGAACCGGCTGCGCGACCGGCGCTTGGCAGTCGATCTCGTTGTCTGGGGCGGCCTCGCGGCCTTGCCGCTGGTCGTCGGTGCCTGGCAGGTCGGCCAGATCGCCCAGTATCTGACCTACGGCATCTTCGCCATGAGCCTCGCCCTCATTTGGGGGCAGTGCGGCCTGCTGTCCTTCGGTCATGCGGTGTTCTTCGGCCTCGGCGCCTACGCCATGAGCCTCACCACCTTGGGCATGCTGCCGGGCCTCGAAGGCTGGACCTCCAGTTATCTCGGCATGGTGCTGGCGCTGATCGTGCCCGCCGTTGGCGCCAATATCCTCGGGCGTTTCCTGTTCTACGGCCGCGGCCTGCAGGGCGCACAGCTTGCCATCGTCATGCTGGCGGTGGCGGTGATCGCCGAGCGCATCATGACGCGCTGGGGCTATGCCGGCGGCATGAACGGTCTGATGAGCGTGCCGCCCATAGAACTCGGCGCTTTCGGCTTGAGCTATGAACTCTACGATCCGCTGCCGCTGTTCTACGGCACGCTCGTTGCCGCGGTGATCGTCTACGTCCTGCTGGAAACCCTGGTGCGCTCGCGCCGCGGCGTGGTGCTGCGCGCGGTGGGCGCCGACGAGCCGCGCACCGCCTTCCTCGGCCACGATACGCGGGCGCTGAAACTGTCGGTGTTCACGCTGTCGGCGGCGGTCGCCGGTTTCGCCGGGGCGCTGTTTGCCAGTCAGTTCGGCTTCGTCTCGCCGCCGCTGATCGGCTTCACCCTCTCGACCGAGGTGTTGATCTGGGTGGCGCTGGGCGGGCGGCGATCGCTGCTGACCGCCTTCCTCGGCGCCATCGTGGTGCGGCTGGCGGAAAATGCCCTGGGCGATCTGCTGGGGCCGGCCTGGCGGCTCGGCCGCGGCCGCATCTTCGTACTCTGTATGATCTTCCAGCCGCGCGGCCGGCTCGGCGAGGCCTACTGGCGGTTCATTGCGGGACGCGGCGCCCGCGGAGGGCCTGTTCTTCGCAGCGGCTTCACCAGACGGGGGGCCGAAGGCGGCGGTTAATGCCGGCTTAAGCATGCCTCTTAACCGGAGACTAGCGGAATCGCGGTACGGTGGTGTCGGCGCAGGAAGAGCCATTTCTTACCGCCACCTGGTAGGTAACCTTGGGTAAGTGCTTAAAATATATCGGATTAGCCACCATTTGCGCGCTTTCGGGCTGGGCGGGGCTGAGCACCGCTGCGGGGGCGGCGGACCTGGTGACGACGCATCCCAGCAATTTTGCGCGCCCGGGCGCCGGCGGCGCCGCCGGCGGGGCGCCGCTGTTCGACCGCACCAAGCAGGTAAGGGCTGGATCCATCGTCATCGTGCGCGATGACGGCGCTCTGCTGGAGAACTGGCTGCTCAACCCGGACCTCAGCAAGGCCTGCAAC
>JBHJIR010000128.1:0-8041 GCA_050043265.1 Kiloniellaceae bacterium | reverse complement strand
ATCCAGAACTTGGTGCCGGAAACCACTTCACGCTTCTGGATCTCGCGCGCCGTCAGGTCGTTGAGAATGGTGATGCCGGCCACGTGGTCCGTCGCATCCGCCTTGGCGCTCCGGTAGCCGGGCTTGCCGGTGACGAAGGCCAGTTCCGGCTCGTAGTCGAAGGTGGTGATGCCCTCGGGCCGGGCCACCTCGGCGGCCTGGCTGCACAGCACGCCGTTCAGCTTCACAAAGCAGGTCGGCTCGTTCGGCAGTTCCTTGATCAGGTCGGTGCGCTTCAGTTCCTCCAGATGGTCGCGGTAGTTCTTGCCGACACAGAGGAACTTGCCGGGATCAGGCACCGGCGGCAGGAAGCGTACCCGGGACTCATCCAGGATGTAGTCCGCTGCCGCATCGCCGCCATGCCCGGCGTCCACCTGCGCCAACAGGTCGCGTGCCGCATCCAGCGCCACGGGGCCGGCCTGCAGGAAGGATTTCACCGAGCCGGCAACGGCGTTGAGAATGCTCGGCCCGGACAGGGCCGTCGCGGCGGCCGCCACGTCGACCACCTTGCCACCCGCAATACCGAGGCCGATGCGCACACCCGGTTCGCCGGCGCGCACGATAGAAGCGATCTTCACTTTGTCTGTTTCCTCCCCTTGCGGACCGGCCGGCACCCGGGCAACCAATCGACCGAAGTCCGATCCGCAAATTTACATTTTGAGGTAATTGGTCGCCCAATTTCTTGATTTCCATGATATTTTTCTGTATAGTCCAACCAATGTCAACCAAATCCCATTATTGGGCGACCAATTGAAGTCTTTGGTTTCCCCTGACCCGATGGACGCACGTCATGCCCCTCGAAACCGCAGACGAGATCCGTGAGTACCTGCGCGGCGGCCTCAGCGCCGGACAACTGGCGCCGGGCCAGCGCCTGCCGACCGAACGCGGGCGCGCCGAACGCTTCGCGGTGTCGCGCGCCGCGGTGCGCCACGCCCTGACCGTGCTGGAGGTGGAGGGCTGGATTCAGCGCCGCGCCGGCAGCGGCACCTACCTGAAGCCGGCCGAATCGAATGGCAACGCGGTGATCTCGTCGAAGTCGGCCAACGCCATGACCATGGCGCTGGCGACCAGCCCGTCGCAGATCCTGGAGGCGCGCACCGCGCTGGAGGTCACCCTGGCGGAGCTGGCGGTGGTGAATGCGACCGAGCACGATCTGCGCGATATCCGCAGTTACTGCGCCCAGCTTTCCGCGGACCTCAGCCCCGAGGAATTCGAGATCTCGGACCGCCTGTTCCACCGTGCCATCGCCGTCGCCACACACAACGAGCTGCTGCTCGGCTGCTTCGACCTGCTGAACGCGGCCCGCGACAATCCGGAATGGCGCAAGCTGAAAAGCCGCCGCCACCGCGCCGCCCCGGAACGCCGCGAGGCGGTTGCCCGCGAGCACCAGGCCGTGGTCGAGGCCATCGCCGCGCGCGACATCGAAGCCGCCAAGGCCACGACCCTGGAGCACATGGCCAAGGTGCGCCTGAACCTGCTGGGCTATTAGCCGGCACGCGGCATTTGCCTGACGGCGCGGCTTCGCTTCTAATGACGGCATGACCGTCACGCGCCTTGCCGTCATCACCGGCGACCACCAGGCCCAGGACCCGACCAAGCTGGGCGCCGCCTACGGCCCGGAAGACCTCGCCACCCACGCCGCCATGGTCGCGGCGCTGGAGGGGCTCGGGCGCTTCGACATCACCGTCTACAACGACCACCGCCGCCTCTTCGAGCGGCTGAGCGAAAACCGCCCCGACCTGGTGGTGAACTTCTGCGACACCGGGGTGAACAACCGGCCCACGCGCGAGCTGAACCTGCCGGCCTGGCTGGAACTGCACGACATCCCCTATACCGGCGCCACGCCGCAAGCCATGGTGCTGTGCTTCGACAAACAGATCGTGCGGCTGGTCGCCGAGGCGCTGGGCGTCGAGGTGCCGGGGGAGTACTTCCTGCCGGCGGGCGCGCCCCGCGACGCTTTGCCGGATCTCTACCCGGCGCTGCTGAAGCCCAACGCGGCCGACGGCAGCGTCGGCATCACCAAGGACGCGGTGGTTCACGACGAGACCGAGGCCCGCGCCTACCTCGCCTTCCTCGACCGCGAACTGCCGGGCCGCGACATCCTGTGGCAGGAATACCTGCCGGGACCGGAATACGGCATGGGACTGATCGGCAATCCCGAAACAGGCTTCACCGCCCTGCCGCCGCTGGAGGTCGACTTCTCCGGCCTGCCGGCGGGCGCCAATCCGATCCTCTCCTTCGAGTCCAAGGCCGATCCGGCCTCGCCCTACTGGACCGAGATCAAATTCCGCCAGGCAACGGTGGACGACCGGACCCGGGCCCGCATGGAAGGCTGGGCCAAACTGCTGTTCCGCCGCTTCGGCCTGCAGGACTACGGCCGCTTCGACTTCCGCTGCGCCGCCGACGGCCGCCCCAAGCTGATGGAGTGCAACCCCAATCCCGCCTGGGCCAACGACGGCAAGCTCGCCTTCATGGCCGGCTTCGCCGGCATCGACTATCCGAAAATGCTGGAAAGAGTGATCGACGCCGCCATCGCGCGGATCGGCGGCTGAGGCCGAAGACGTTTGTCATGCTCGGGGCGCGCCCTGTCGGATAAACCCCTCTCGCGCAACGCTCCCTCAATGGCAATACATACTCCGCTGTCGTCCCGGGGCTTGACCCCGGGACCCATTTCCCTCAGCCAGCGGTAGGAACCATGGATCCCGGCAACAAGTGCCGGGATGACAATCGTGGAAGAGGCATGGTCGAGTCCTTCCCGTCTTACAGCAGCTTCCTGGGAATCGACAGGGTCCAGCGGCGATGGGCGAAGGGCACATCGTTCTCGAAGGCCTCCAGGTCGCCGGTGAACTGAAAGGCGCTGGCCGTGGCCGTGAGCCGCGTGCGGCAGTCGAGGCGCACCGACCAGCCGTCGCGGCGCAGCACGGCGCTCTGCGCCAGCTCGGTCTGCGCCGACAACGGATCGTCTTCCAGAATGCGGTAGCGCTTCATCTGCGTGTAGCCGATGTCGAGGTCGATCTCCTCGATATGCGACAGCGAGGCGCCGGGAAATTCGCCGGCCTCCAGGGTGTAGATCATCTCGTTGGTGGTGAGATCGATCTCGATCTTGCGGGTGAAGTCCAGGTGCTGCAGCTTGCGGTGCTGGCTGCCCGGGGCGGCAAGCGGCGGCTCGAAGTCGCGCAGCGCCGCGTCCTCGGCGCGCGGCGGGCGCACCGGCAGGTCCAGCGTTCCCGTCCCCGTGCACACGGTCAACGTCGCCGTCTCCGGCGTCGGCCAGATCATCGGCCAGTATCCGGTCGACAGGCCGAGGCGCAGGCGATGGCCGGCCGGAATCACCTGGCCCAGATCGTCCAGCTTCAGCGTCACCCGGTACCACTGGCCCGGCTCCAGCGCCGCCGGCTTTTCATGGCTGTCGCGGTGGCAGAGATTCAGAATGCCGTAGGAAATGCGCGACGACTTGCCGTCGGGATGGACGTCGCAAAGCCGCGCCACCAGAAAGGCGACCGGCTTATCGGCCTTCACGTCCAAGGTCAGCGCCGGCGCGCCGAGCAGGTCCATCGGCTGGTCCAGCGCGTCGCTGTCGAACACCAGGGAACCGCCATCATCGGCCCGCTGGTCCCGCGGCGCCTCGCCGTCCGAGCCGAAGCCGCACCACTCGCCGGCGCGCACGCCGAGGGTCTGCGGCGAACTGAAAGCCACCTCGTGGCGGTCCTCCGGCGCGGCGCCGGCCAGGGACCCCCAATCGAGATACAGACGGCGCGGTTCGATGCGCGGCGACGGCCAGGACTCCTCCGCCACCCAGCGCCCGGGGCGCGTCGCATACTGTGGCTGCGGCGCGACACTGTCCTGCATCCAGGCGCGCAGCATCGGCTCGTCCATGATGCCGGTCTCTTCACCCTTCAGCCAGTGATCCCACCAGCGGAGCGCCTCCTGCAGGTAGCCGATCTCCGGCCCCGGCACCGCATCGTGCGGGAAGTTGTGGGCCCAGGGCCCGATCAGGCCCTTGCGCGGCACCGCCAGTTTTTCCATCAGGCGCGGGATCGCGTTGGTGTAGCCGTCGGCCCAGCCGCCGATGGCATAGACCGGACAGCGGATGGCGCCGTAGTCCTGGTTCACCGAGCCGTGCTGCCAGAAGGCATCGCGCCAGGGATGGCGCAGCCACACCGCCGGATAGGGCTGGTCCTGCTCGATACGCTGGCGCCACATCTCGCGCCATCCCTCGCCGACGATCTGCGGATCCGGCGGCAGCGCGTTGTAGAGCGTCAGGATCGAGCCCCACTGCATGTTCTCGTTCAGCAGACAGCCGCCCTTGTAGTGGGCGTCGTCGGCGTAGCGGTCGTCGGCGGCGCAGAGCGTAATGATCGCCTTGAGCTGCGGCGGGTTCAGTGCCGCCACCTGCAGGGCGTTGAATCCGCCCCAGGAAATGCCGGTCATGCCGACGGCGCCGCTGCACCACGGCTGTTCGGCCAGCCAGGCGATGATGGCCAGCGCATCCTGCAGTTCGCGCGGCGAATACTCGTCGTCCAGCACACCGTCTGAATCGCCGCTGCCGCGCACGTCGACCCGAACCGAGCCATAGCCGTGCAGGGCATAGAAGCGGTGCATCGGCTCGTCGCGGGCGCGCATGAAGTCGCGCTTGCGGTAGGGGATGAACTCCAGGATCGCCGGCACCGGAGTTGTCCGGGCGCTGCGCGGCAGCCACAGGCGGGCGGCCAGCCGCGCGCCATCGGGCATCGGGATCCAGGCGTTCTCGATTTCCTCGATGGCGCTGAGATCGGAAAAGTCGGCGACCTCAGTCATCGTCGCCCGCAGCGACGGCCTTGCGGCGCCGCCCGCCGCGCAACTGTTGGGTCGACCAGAAGCTGAGCGCCAGGCGCTCACGCGCGCGCCGCCCGGCCTCCAGGTCCCAGCAGTTCACGATGGCCAGGCGGAAACCGCCCGGCGGCATGGCGTGCTGGGCCGGCGGCCGGTCCTCGTGGAACGTGACCTGCACCGACGTAACCTCCGGCATCGCCCTCACTTCCTCGACCAGTTCCGCCGGCGGATGGCGGTATTGCAGGCCGTGGCCGCCGAACAGCACCACGCTGTAGCCTTCGCGGCGGTTTGTATCGTCGAAGTCCCAGACGCCGTCCCGGTACAGCTTCACCAGGGCCTCGACCCAGGGTTTGCCACCGTAGAGGTCCGGCCACTGGTCGGCGAAGCGCAGGTGTGCTTCGATGATCTTCGCGCCGATGGTCTCGAAGTTCATCATGCCGGTGTAGCCGGCCATGTTGCGCGCCAGCCACGCGCTGCAGTAGGCCTCGATCTCCGGCTTGGCCTCGCCCAGCACCACCCAGTAGTCGAACATACCGCCTTCCAGCGGCTGGCCATAGGTATGGCGCCACCATTTGGCCTCGCCGTTCACCACCGCCACGTCGCTGGAGATGTGCTCGCCTTCCAGCAGCGGCATCCAGATGTGGCCGGGGCGCTGGTTGGCCTTGTATTCGCCGGGCGTGCGCAGCACGCGGCTGCCGATGCCCATGCCGCGCATGTTGAACACCGGCTTGGAGAACACCGGGAAGCCGGGCGGCATCAGGCCGTGCGGGCCGCAGTTGAAGCCCTGGCTCTCGGCCACCGCCAGCTTGTTGTAGACCCACTTGTAGTCGGGATACCACGACCAGGCGTCGCCGTCCTCGGTGGGCACGCGCACAGTGTCGGGGCAATCGATACCCTCGAAGTATTGCAGGCGCCAGGGATCGGCTTCACAGATCGGCATGATCTAAGACTAAGCCGCAATGGCCTCGAGTCAAAGGCCCCTTTAGGGGCCCTAGCGGGCGTTGCGCAGGGAAAAGATGAAATTGGCGGAGTTCCCGGCGGCCGTCGTGGCCTCGGCATGACAGCCGAGGCAGGTGCCGTTGGGATCGCTTTGGCCGAAGGATTCCATGGTGGTGTTGGTCAGGAAACGCGGCACCTCGCCGTGCTCGAACAGCGGGCTCTTGTCGGCGCCGCGCCACTGGGTGGAGATCAGCATGTAGTTGGCCCAGACCGTGCCGGCGAGGCGCCTCTGCCAGCGCCGGTTCACCGCCGCGGTACTCTCGAAGATCTTCCAGCAGCGCACCAGTTGGCTGCCGCGGCGGGCCGGCTGGCCGGCGATTTGGGCATAGGGTGGCGCCGCGGCCCAGGACCAGTCACCCTCGGCAGAGCTGTTGGTGCGGCAGGACGGACAGTCCGGATCGAAGAAGGAATAGCTCTGACGCGGCGGCGCGGCGGGCGCCTGGCAGCCGCCGGGAAACAGCTCCTCGGCGTAGATGCTGTTTACCGCGCGGGCGTTGGCGGCCAGCGGCACGTTGTCGACATGCTCGAAGGTCGACCAGATCCACTCATCGCCATTGCCGCTGTGGGTGCGCATCACGATGTGCATGCCGACCAGCCCGAGACGCGCCGGGAGACAACTGTCTTTGCCGCTCTCGCTGCGCGCCGCCGGGACGTGGACGACGCCGTCGACGGTGAGGAAGCGCGCCTCCTCGGCCGGGTCGGCAAGCAGGCGCCAGGACGTCTTGATCATCACCGTCGGCGCCGCGCCGGGCAGCGTCGCGCCGGCATCGGGCAGGCGTCCCTTAGGGAAAGCGACCGCCTTGTCTGCACCGAAGGCTTGCTGCCCGGCCCGGGTGTCGAGCCCGGCGGACCTGATGTAGTCCGCCGCCACCGCGTTCATCCGCGTGTCGTAGACCACGAAGTTTCGCGCCTGGTCGATCAGCACGCCGCCGTCGGCCTGTTCCAGTTCATCGACCAGCAGCGCACCGGAGGGACCTCCTGGGAGCGCCGCGGCCCCGCAAGCCGTGCTTGCCTGGTCCGGCCCGATGACGCTGTCCCGGCGCTGAAAGCCTTGCCAGACCCGCGCCGCCGCCGGCACCTGCCCGATCGCCGCGGCGCGCGGGCTGCCCGACGCGTCCGCCGGCCAGTTGAGGGCGACGAAGGCCTGCCAGGAGAACATGTCGAAGGGGTCCTGCGCCCCCTTGACCAGGATCATGTAGACGAAATGGCGGTCGAAGTCGGTCTGGTCGTAGGGCAGCGTCGCGCAGAGCCGGTCGTAGGGCGGGGTCACGCAGAAGCGTGCGTCCAGAGGCGGCACCTCCTCCGCCAACGCCGGGGCGGCCGGGATGGCCCAGGCCAACACGAGAGTGGCCAGAATCAGAAACAGCCGTGGAAGCCAGCGCGCCATGGTGCCATCCCGCTAACGGAAGCCGACCGTCAGGGTAGAGCCGGTTCGGCGCGCCGTCAAAGCGGCGACGCACCGCCAGACGGCTTCGGATGGCTTGCACGGCGGCGCGGAACAGTTCAAGGCCTGGTCGGTGAAGATGGTTAGGGTCGGCGATGCAGGCTAGGGTCGCGAAAGCCGACTAAATCTCGATCACCAGCTTGCCGAAGTGGCCGGCCGCCTGCATGGCGCGGTAGGCCTGGGGGGCGTCGTCGAAGGCGAAGCTCCGGTCGATCACCGGGCGCAGTTCCGCCGCCGTGATGGCCTTGTTCATGTCGCGGAACAGGTTGCGCGAGCCGACGTAGATGCCCTGGACGGTGAGCGACTTGCTCATGATCTGGCGCGGGTTCACCTGGCCGCCGGCCAGCACGCCGATGAAGCCGATGGTGCCGGCGATCCGCGTGGCGACGATCGATTTTTCCAGGGTGCCGGCACCGCCGACCTCCACCGTCAGGTCGACACCGCGCCCTTCGGTCATCTCCAGCACGGTCTTTTCCCAGTCCGGCGTCTTGCGATAGTTCACCGTCTGCCAGGCGCCCAGCGCCTTGGCCTTTTCCAGCTTTTCATCGCTGGAGGAGGTGATGATGACCCGGGCGCCCATCAGGGTGGCGAACTGCAGGGCGAAGATCGAGACCCCGCCGGTCCCCAGCAGCAGCACGGTATCGCCGGCCTTCAGGCGGCCGACGTCGACCAGGGCGCGCCAGGCGGTCAGGGCCGCACAGGGCAGCGTCGCCGCCTCGGCATAGCTCAGGTGGCCGGGAATCTTCA
>JBHJIR010000127.1:0-16023 GCA_050043265.1 Kiloniellaceae bacterium | reverse complement strand
CGATCCCTTGTCCGCGCGCGGGCGCGCGGCCGGTCTGACGGTCATGGGCAAGACCGCCACCTCCGAATTCTTCCTCAACGTCTCCACCGAGACGCGCCGCCACGGGCCGACGCGCAATCCCTGGAACCCGGATTATTCCGCCGGCGGGTCTTCCGGCGGCGCGGCGGCGGCGGTGGCCGCCGGCATGGTGCCGATCGCCCATGCCAGCGATGCCGGCGGCTCGATCCGCATCCCGGCCTCCTGTTGCGGTCTGTTCGGCCTGACGCCCAGCCGCGGGCGCACCCCGACCAGCGCCGCCTGGGCCGGCCTGGCGGTGTTCCACGCGGTCAGCCGCACGGTGCGGGATTCGGCGGCGCTGCTGGATGCGGTCTGTGGGCCACCGCGCCACCACCCCTTCTGCCTGCCGAAGCCTGAGACACCCTTCCTGCAGGCCGTGGGCCGCGAGCCGGTCGGCCGGAACCCGGGCCGGCTGCGCATCGCCTGGACGGCGCAGACGCCGGCGGACGTGGCGTTGCACCCGGAATGCCGTCAGGCGGTGGAGCGCGCCGCCGCCCTGGCCGCCGGGATGGGCCACGCGGTGGAGGAAGCGGCGCCGGACATCGACCACCATCTGCTGCGCCAGGCGATGATCACCATCGTCGCGGCGAATATGGCCGATGCGCTGGGCGCCGGTAATCCGCTGTGGCCCGGCGGCGCGCGCGAGAGCCAGGTGGAGACCATTACCTGGCGCTTCGCCGAACGCGGGGCAACGATCCCGGCGGTTCAATACCTGCGCGCCGTGCAGGCCGTCCGCCAGATCGGCGAGCGGCTGGCCGCCTTCATGACGCGCTACGACGTGCTGCTGACGCCGACGCTGGCGCAGCCGCCGATGCGCCTGGGCCTGCTCGACACCATGGTCGACGATTTCGACGGCTTCAACCGGGCGGTCCTGCCCTACGTGACCTTCACCCAGATGTTCAACATGTCGGGCCAGCCAGCCGCTTCCCTGCCGTTGCACTGGACTCCCGAGGGCCTGCCGGTCGGTGTGCAGATCGCCGCCGCGGTGGGGCAGGAAGCGCTGCTCCTCTCCCTGGCAGCACAGTTCGAGGCCGCGGCGCCTTGGTTCGCCCGGCGGCCGGCACTGTAGGGCGCCTCCGCCGCCGTGAGGGTTCTGCGAATTGATATCATCCTAAAGCAACCCCTAATCGACTGCTGTAGCGAATATATATCCTGTAGATAGATTAACAGATTAGCTGACTAACTAATATTTACTATTTTCTAAGCTGATGTCGCGACTATGGCAGCGTCCGGGACCGTCGGCCGTGGAGCGTGGCGGGGAACTTTGTTGGGTGAGAGAGATGAATCCCTTAGCTGCCGTCAAAAGCATCAAACTGACGACGAAGACGATGGTGCTGACCATCGGTCTCATCATCGTTGCCGCCGCGGCCTGTGCCGCCGCCACCGTGATCGCCATCCAATCCGAGATCCGCAATCAGGTGGTGGTCAGCCAGTCGGCCAGCCTGCGCATCGCCGCCGATATTTTCGCGGAGAAGTTCCCGCAAGTGCAGGTCACCAAAAAGGGCCTGGAGGTCGAGCGCATCGTCATCGACCAGCTGCCGGAGTTCTCCGACCACGCCATGATCGACCGCGTCGGCTACCTGACGGGCGAGACCGCGACGGTCTTCGTGTGGGACGAGGAATCGAAGGATTTCTGGCGCCGCACCACCAACATCAAGAAGGATGACGGCAGCCGTGCGATCGGCACGCCGCTGGGCCAGAACGGCGCGGTCTACCCGATCGTCACCAAGGGCCAGACCTTCCGCGGCGAGGCGGTCATCCTCGGCAAGGCCTATTACACCATCTACGCGCCGATCTTCTCCACCGACGGCAAGGTGATCGGCATCCTCTACGCCGGCGTGCTGAAGTCCAACATCAACGCCCTGCTGGATCAGCTCACCACTAAGCTGGCGATCACCGCGGCGGTCACCATCCTGGTGACCGCGCTGATCGCCTTCTTCGCCTTCCGCATGCTGCTGCGCCCGTTGCCGCGCCTGGCCCAGGTGATGGACCGCCTGGCGCGCGACGACACCGACGTCGAGGTCGCTTATCAGACGCAGGGCGACGAGATCGGCGACATGGCGCGCGCGGTCCAGGTGTTCAAGGAGAACGCCTTGGAGAAACGTCGCCTGGAGCAGGAGCGCGTCGAGCATGAGAAGCGTGCCGCCGCCGAGAAGCGCGAGGCGATGAAGAACTTGGCCGACGACTTCGAGGAGTCTGTCGCCGGCAAGGTGAACTCGGTGCTGGATGCCGCCGCCCACATCGACGCCTCGACCAAGGAAGTGAGCCAACTGGCGAGCGAGACCAGCGAGAAGAGCACCCAGGTGAGCGGTGCGGCCGAGGGGGCCAGCGGCAACGTCGCCAGCGTCGCCGCGGCAGCCGAGGAGATGTCGGCCTCGATCGCCGAGATCGCGCGCCGCGCCAGCGAGTCGGCCAAGGTCGCCGCCGATGCGGTGCAGCAGGCCGAGACGACAAACCAGACCGTGCAGTCGCTCGACACCGCCGCGCAGAAGATCGGCGACGTGGTGAAGCTGATCAACGAGATCGCCGAGCAGACCAACCTGCTGGCGCTGAACGCCACCATCGAGGCGGCGCGTGCCGGCGAGGCGGGCAAGGGCTTCGCCGTGGTCGCCAACGAGGTGAAGACCCTGGCCTCGCAGACGACCAAGGCAACGGAAGAGATCTCCGACCAGATCAACGCCATGCAGCAGGCGACCACGGAAGCGGTTTCCGCCATCGCCACCATCCGCGGCGTCATCGGCCAGGTGAACGAGTCGACCACGGCGATCGCCTCGGCGGTCGAGGAGCAGAACGCCGCGACGCAGGAAATCGGCCGCAACGTGCAGTCGGCGGCGGCGGACACCGCGCGGGTGTCGACCACCATCGCCGAGGTGCGCTCCGCTTCCGACCAGACCATGACCGCCATTCAGCAGGCCGTGGCCGCCATCGATGGCCTCAACGGCGATGCCACCGATCTGAAGCAGGAAGTCGGCGCTTTCCTCGACAAGGTGCGCCAAAGTGCCTAGCAGACTGCATACCGGCCGCTTAACAGCCGCATAACAGCTTAAGTCCTGGCGTGACGTGAGAAGGGGCGGTTCCCAGCAACCTGAGGATCGCCCCTTTTCGATTCGTGCGGGTCCTTCCTGATACTTTGTCCGTGGTTTGACAGGATAGCCTTGCCCTAGACTGCGGCACCGAACTGGCGGCGGAGAGACCGATGTACACGCTTTACTGGGCACCCAATACCGGTGCCTTCGCACCCGACGTGGTGCTGACCCTGGCCGGCGCGCCCTTCGAGCGCCAGCGGGTCGACTACGACGGCAAGGAACAGCAGGGCGACGCCTACCGGAAGCTCAATCCGATGGGTCAGATCCCGGTGCTGCTGCTGCCCGACGGCACCGCCATGGCGGAGTCCGCGGCCATGGTGCTGCATCTGGTCGACCGCTTTCCCGAAGCAAAGTTGGCGCCCCCGCCCGGCACGTCGGCGCGGGCCGCCTTCGACCGCTGGCTCTTGTTTCTGGCGGTGAACGTCTATGGTGCGGATCTGCGGTTCTACTATTCCGGGCGCTTTACCGCCGATCCGGCCGGCGCCGAGGGCGTCCGGCAGGCGGCGGAGCGGGATCTGGAAACTCAGTTCGCTATGCTCGAGGTGGCGCTCTATCCCGGCCCCTTTCTGCTCGGCGACACTTTCGGCGCGGCCGATATCTATCTTCTGATGCTGGCCGACTGGTATCCGCCGGCCAAGGCGTTGCCGCACGTCGGACGGCTCTGCGCGGCTCTGAAAGAGGACCCGCGCATCGCCGAGGTGCGAAAGCTCTACGAACTGGATTGACCCGGCAACTGCGCCAGGAGGGCGCCGGCCCTTTCGTCCGGCATCCCCTCCGGCAGTTCGACAACGGCATAGCCAAGCTCTTCGTAGGCCTGGCGGATTATCTCTCCAAAGGCATGCGCCTCGGCGAACGTCATCTTGCGCTCGTCATCCTGACGGTAGATCCCTTCCTGCGCCGGCAACAGGAAGACCCGGGGGTTGTATCGGTGGCGGCGGGCGGCGGCCAGCGCACCGCTGTCGGGCAAACCGAAGAGCCTGGCGTAGGCGATCACGTCCGGCAGGCCACGGTCGAACAGCACGGGGCGGCGGCTGTCGGCGTGCCGGCGGTATTCATAAAGGGCACGCGACAGCAGCAGTTCGACGAAGAGACCGGGATCGCGCTCCGGCACCGCACGCCCCCCGAAAGAACGCTGTTCGGCGAGAATCTGACGCGCGGGTTCGGCGACCATCGGCTGTCCCAAGGGCCGCAGACCCTCCAGCAGAGTGGTCTTGCCGCTGCCCGGGGCCCCGGTCAGGACGAAGCAGTTGTCGGCGATGCATTTGCTGGCGAAACAATTGTTCAATGGCCGGACTCCTTTCATGACGGGTCGTGACGGGTCGTGACGGGCCGTGACGGGCCGTACGGACGGGAACAGCGATCCGCGCGCTGGGACACGCGCGGATGACTGCTCTATCGAGAGGAAGGTGAAAATCGGGGCAGGGCGAAGCGCGCCCTGCGGGGCGCCGGTTTGCTCAGGCGGCGAGGCGCTCGGCGAGGCCGGCCTGCGGGTCGAGGCCCAGCATCAGGTTCATGTTCTGCACGGCGGCGCCCGACGCCCCTTTGCCCAGGTTATCCAGCACCGCGGCCAGCACTGCCTGATCGCCGGCAGCGTTGCCGAAGACGTAGAGGCGCATGTCGTTGGTGCCGTTCAGGCCTTCGGGGTCCAGGTCCTCGCGGGCCGCGCATGCCTCGGCCGTGGCGACGTCGACGAAGCTCTCGCCGTCGAAGTGCGCCGCCAGGGTGGCACGCAGGTCGGCCGGCGACGGCTTGCCGGGCAGTGCCCAGAGCTGCAGCGGCACCTGCACCAGCATGCCCTTGTAGTAGCTGCCCACGGCAGGCACGAAGAGGGGGGCGTGATCCAGGCCGCCGTGCAGGCGCATCTCCGGAATGTGCTTGTGGGCAAGGCTCAGGGCATAGGCCCGGTAGGCGTTGGCCAGGTGGTCCGGCGCGCCGGCGTCCTCGTAGCGCTGGATCAGGCCCTTGCCGCCGCCGGAATAACCGGAGACGGCATTCACCGTGACTGGGAAATCCTTCGGCAGCAGGCCGGCGGCGACCAGCGGGCGGATCAGCGCGATGGCGCCGGTCGGATAGCAGCCGGGATTGCTGACCCGCTTGGCCGCTTTCACCTTGGCGGTCTGCCCGGCGTCCATTTCGGGAAAGCCGTAGGTCCAGTCCGGGTCGGTGCGGTAGGCCGTGCTGGCGTCGATCACCCGGGTGTCGGGATTGTCGATCAGGCCGACGGCCTCGCGCGCCGCGGCATCGGGCAGGCAGAGAATGGCCAGGTCGGCCTCGTTGAGGGCGCGCTTGCGCGCCGCCGGGTCCTTGCGCTCGGCTTCGGCCTGGCGGATCTGGCTGACATCGCCGCGCGCTTCCCGGCGCGCCCGGATCTGCAATCCCGTCGTGCCAGCCTCGCCGTCGATGAATACCCGCGCCGTCATCTCTCTAGATCCTGTTTCTTCCCATGCCAAAACCGGCCAAGCAGAAACGGGCACCGCCGCCCCGTGCGGCAGGCTCCGTCCCAACCATTGGAATACAGCCCTTATTATTCGATTTCCGCGCCGCGAAGTCACTGAAATTCCATGGCCCCGGGGGTGTTGCGGCGGCGGCAGCGGCGCCCGGCGGCGGGACCGCCGGGTTTTCGGTTGCCAGCCGCCCGGTTTGTTTGAAACCATAGGCTTGCAAACAGGGTCCAGGACGGTCCCGCATTCAACCACCGAGCACAGTTCGCCCCAGGTTCGCGCCTGCGGGGGGGAAGTCTCATGGTTCACCCCCATGGTGCCACTCGCGGGGCGGCGGGAGGAAACCATGACGTCCAGAGCGGAACCGGCGGCGCGCTGCGCCGCTCTCGTAGGACCCTATACCAGCGGCAAGACCACCCTGCTGGAAGCCTTGTTGTTTCAGGCCGGCGCGCTGCACCGCAAGGGCACCGTCGCCGCCGGTACCGCGCTCGGCGATTTCGCCCCCGAGGCGCGCGAACGCCAGATGACCACCGAGCCGAACTTCGCCCACTGCGACTACCTGGGGGAGCGCTGGTCGTTCATCGACTGTCCCGGCTCCATCGAACTGCTGCAGGATTTCCATGCCGCGCTGATGGGGGTCGACGTGGCTGTCGTCGTCGCCCCGCCGGAGCCCGAGCGCTGCCTGACCCTGGCGCCGCTCTTCAAGTTCCTCGACGACTACAAGATTCCGCACGTCCTCTTCGTCAACAAGATGGACAAGGCGACGGCGCGCGTGCGCGACCTGTTGGAGGCCCTGCAGTCGGTCTCCGAACGCCCGCTGGTGCTGCGCCAGGTGCCGATCCGCGAGGGCGAGGAGGTCACCGGCTTCGTCGACCTGGTGAGCGAGCGGGCCTGGCACTACAACCTCGACAGGCAGTCCGATCTCATCGAGATGCCCGAGCAGGTGAAGGACCGCGAGGAGGAGGCGCGCCGCGAGCTGCTGGAATCCCTGGCCGACTTCGACGACGGCCTGCTGGAACAGTTGCTGGAGGACAAGGTGCCGGCCTCCGCCGAGATCTACGAGCAGCTCGGCAAGGACCTTGCCGAGGACCTCATCGTGCCGGTGCTGTTCGGTGCTGCCGAGCCGGGCCACGGCAGCACCCGCCTGTGGAAGGCGCTGCGCCACGAAACGCCGGAGCCGGCGGTCAGCGCCGCGCGCCTGGGTGTGCCTGAAGGGGCCGGGACGGGCGCGGGGCTGGCGGCCAGCGTGATCCGCACCCACCATCAGCCGCACACCGGCAAGATGTCGATCGTGCGCATCTGGCGCGGCGCGGTGAAGGACGGCGACACCCTGGGCAGTGAGCGGATATCCGGTCTCTACCGCGTGATGGGCGGCGACAGCCAGAAGATCGACAGCGCCGGGGTCGGCGAACTGGTGGCGCTGGGCCGCCTCGACTCGCTGCGCACCGGCGATCTGCTGACCGAGGCCGGCGGCCGAAGCGACGCTGGCCTGGTCTGGCCGGAGACGCCCAAGCCGGTGTTCAGCCTCGCCATCCGTCCGCACAACCGGCAAGACGAAGTGCAGCTGACCGCCAGCCTCGCCAAACTCAGCGAGGAAGACCCCTCCCTGGTGGTCGAACACAACGAGGATACCAACGAGCTGCTGCTGCGCGGCCAGGGCGACATCCACCTGAAGCTGGCGGTCGACCGCCTGAAGCACCGCTTCAACGTGGAGGTCGACGCGGCGCGGCCGCAGACCGCCTACAAGGAAACCATCCGCAAGCCGACCAAGCAGCATTCGCGCTTCAAGCGCCAGACCGGCGGCCACGGACAGTTCGGCGACGTCCACGTCGAAATCCGTCCGCTGCCGCGCGGCGAGGGTTTCGAGTTCGTCGACAAAGTGGTCGGCGGCTCCGTGCCGCGCCAATACGTCGGCGCGGTCGAACACGGCGCCAAGGAGTACCTCTCGCGCGGACCGCTCGGCTTTCCCGTGGTCGATGTCTCGGTGACGCTCTACGACGGCCAGCACCATTCGGTCGATTCCTCGGACCAGGCCTTCAAGACCGTCGGCCGCCTGGCCATGGCCGAGGGCATGCCGAACTGCGACCCGGTGCTGCTGGAGCCGATCTACGAGGTCACCCTCTCGGTGCCGAACGAATTCACCAACAAGGTGCACTCGCTGGTCTCGGCCCGGCGTGGCCAGATCCTCGGCTTCGAGATGCGGGCCGGCTGGAAGGGCTGGGACGATCTAAAGTGTCACCTGCCGGAGGCCGAGTTGCAGGATCTCATCATCGAACTGCGCTCGCTCACCGTCGGCGTCGGCAGCTTCGACTGGCGCTTCGACCACCTGCAGGAACTGACCGGGCGCCTGGCCGACCAGGTGATCTCCCAGCGCCAGTCCGGCGGCGACTGACAGGCGCCGCGCGGCGCCAGAGGGCGATTGCCGGAAGGCCCGCCGGCCAGCTGCCGGCGGGCCTTTTTCCCGGCCGGAATTCAGTTTGGAATAACTACAAACAGCCTTGTAGTGTTATGCTTCATACCTATATTTTCTGGAGATCGGTTATCGCTGCCGGGCCGCGCGAGGGCCCTCCAGTGAAGACCAGCCCAGTGAAAAGAGGCATGCAATGCAGATCAATACGGGAATCGCGGCCGAAGACCGCGCCACCATCGCCGACGGCCTGTCACACCTGCTGGCCGACACCTACACCTTGTACCTGAAGACCCACGGGTTTCACTGGAACGTCACCGGCCCGATGTTCCAGACCCTGCACACCATGTTCGAGCAGCAGTACACCGAACTGTGGACCGCGCTGGACGAGGTGGCCGAGCGGATCCGTTCGCTGGGCAAGCCGGCGCCGGGCAGCTATGGCGCCTTCGCCAAGCTGACCTCGATCTCGGAAGAGGAGGGCGTGCCGGAGGCCAAGGAGATGATCCGCCAGCTGGTGGCCGGCCACGAGGCCGTCGCCAAGACCGCGCGTTCGATCTTCCCGGCCGCCGAGCAGGGTCAGGACGAGGTTACGGCCGACCTCCTGACCCAGCGCATGACGGTGCACGAGAAGACGGCCTGGATGCTGCGCTCGTTGCTCGACTGAGCGCGGCAGTAAAGCTCAGGCAGGGATCGCCAGTGGCACGGCGGCGGATTCCTCCGCCGGCAGGGTGAAGCTCACCTTGGTGCCTTCGCCCAGGGTGCTCTCCAGCATGAAGGTGCCGCCGTGCATTTCGACCAGCGAGCGGGCGATCGGCAGGCCCAGGCCGGTGCCGCCGAAGCGCCGGGCATAGGTGGTTTCGACCTGGCCGAAGGGAGTCATCACCTTCTCGATGTTTTCCGGGGCGATGCCGATGCCGCTGTCGCTCACGGTGAACTGCATGGCCCCCGCCGCGGTGGTGCCGAGCAAGACGCTGACGCGGCCGCCCTCGGGGGTGAACTTCACTGCGTTGGACAGCAGGTTGATCAGCACCTGCTTGATGCGCCGTTCGTCGCCCGAGGCCGCCGGCAGCGTGGCGGCGATGTTGGACACCAACGTGACGCCCTGCTGGTCGGCCTGTTTTTCGACCAGCCGCAGGCAGTTTTCCAGCAGTGCCACCGGATCGAAGGGCTCGCGGTCCAGCGGCATCTCGCCGGCTTCGACCTTCGACATGTCGAGTACGTCGTCGACGATGTTCAGCAGGTGGCGGCCGGACATCCAGATGCTGTCGGCGTACTCGCGCCGCGTCTCGTCGCTGCCGACCTGCGGCAGCGGCGACTTGAGGATCTCCGAAAAGCCGAGGATGGCGTTCAGCGGCGTGCGCAGCTCATGGCTCATGGTGGCGAGGAACTCGGATTTCAGCCGGCTGGCTTCCTCGGCCCGGGCCGCGGTGCGCGCCAGGTCCAGGTTCTTCACGTAGTGACGCCGGGTCTGCCGCTCGCTTCGCCACACGCCGAAGATCAGCAACAGGTACAGCAGCAGGAAGGTACCGCCGACGACGCTCTGCAGCAGGACCTGCCGGCGGTTGATGGTCGCCAGCAGTTCGGTGACGTCGTAGTAAACCTCGAAGACGCCTTCGATGGCGCCGGAGCCGGAGGTGATCGGCACGTAGCTGGCCAGCACGTCGCGGTTGTCCACCCTCTGTTCGAAGGCGCTGAAACTGTCTCGGTGGGTCAGTTCGCTGGCCTTTTGGCCGGTGCGCGCGGCGAGGAAGCCGGCGTTGTCGCTCTTGTCCTCGCCGATCTGCGCCGCTTCGGTGGAGAACACCGTCAGGCCGTTCTGGTCGTAGATCTTGATCTTGAGGATTGCTAGGTCGCGCATCCGCCGCACCAGGCTGTCGCGAATGGCCACGGTCTCCGGATGCTCGCGGATCGCCTTGGGGGTGAGGAAATGGGCCGTGGTCAGAAAGCCGGCATGGGAGTCCCACACTACGTTGGAGAAGATCTGCGTGACGGCCAGATTGCTGCGCTCGGCCATGGCCAGCAGATCGTCGCTCGCAATCTGCTTGTACAGGCTGATCAGCAGCATGCTGGCGGCGATGACGACGAGCCCGGCAAAGAGCGCGAATCGCTTGGTGAGTGACAGGGACAGATCCGCCATGGCGGTGGTTGGCCTGGGTCCGGTTGCGGGTCTTCGTGCCGTTGCGGTTTTTCCGACATTGCTGGATAGCAAACGGCTCTTTCCATTTGATTAACCCTTACACAAATAGTTCCCGGCAGGACCCTGCCGTTCTACGGGTTATGAGGCCTGACGCCAGCCTTGTACGGGCCCGGCCCGGCTTTGCGCCCCGTCACCTGCCCGGGGTTCCCGGGCGGCGCCTCGCGTTTAGTTGACTTGTCGGTGTGCGCCGTGCGGGCTACCTCCTTGGATCAGGAGAAAAGTCCGAAAACCGCCCAAATCGCAGTTCAGCCCAAATCGCAGTTCAGGGAGCTCGCAGCGCATGTTGATCCGGATCCGCAAGGGGTGGGAGATCCCCGAATCCCAGGCGACGCCTGAGACAATTTTCCTGGACCGTCGCCGCCTGCTGAAGACCGCGGCGGCCGGCTCCGTGATGCTGGGCGCCGGCGCCCTGCTGGCCGCCTGCGACGACGGACCGGCCCAGGCGGTGGCCCAGGAAACCGGCCAGGCGGCCGAGACCGGCGATCCCTCGGCCAAGCTCTACCCGGTCGACCGCAATCCCGAATACACGCTGGATCGTCCGATCACCGACGAGAGCCTGGCGACCACCTACAACAACTACTACGAATTCGGCTCCTCCAAGAACATCTGGCAGAAGGCCCAGGCGCTGCCGCTCAGGCCCTGGACCGTCACCCTGGACGGGATGGTCGAGCAGCCGATGGAGATCGGCATCGACGACCTGCTGGCCAGGATGCCACTGGAGGAGCGCGTCTACCGGCACCGCTGCGTCGAGGCCTGGTCGATGGCCGTGCCCTACAGCGGCTTCCCGCTGAAGGCGCTGGTCGATCTTGCCCGCCCGCTGTCCTCGGCCAGGTACGTGAAGATGACCACGTTCCAGGACGCCGACGTGGCCGGCGGCCAGCGCGCCGCCTGGTATCCCTGGCCCTACATCGAGGGCCTGACCATGGCCGAGGCGCGCCACGACCTTACCTTCATCGCCACCGGACTGTACGGCAAGCCGATCCCCAAGCAGAACGGCGCGCCGCTGCGCCTCGCCGTGCCGTGGAAGTACGGTTTCAAGCACGTGAAGGGCATCGTGCGCTTCGAGTTCACCGACCAGCGCCCGAAGTCTTTCTGGGAGGAGATCCAGGCCAGCGAGTACGGCTTCTGGGCCAACGTGAACCCGGAGGTGCCGCACCCGCGCTGGAGCCAGGCCACCGAACGCGTCCTCGGCCTGAACGAGAAGGTGCCGACCCTGCTCTACAACGGTTACGCCGAATACGTCGCGGACCTCTACAAGGACATCGATCCCCAGCAGGAAGCGCTCTTCATGTAGGGACCACTCTTGCAGCATTCGCCGCGAAGAGCCTTGAACGGCCCGCGCTTCCAGCCAGGAGCGCGGGCCGTTTTTTTGTCCGTTCTAGCGCGCCCGGCCCGCCAGAAAACTGAAGTTCGAATCGTTGCCCGCCGCGTCGGTGGCGAGTGCGTGGCAGGTGATGCAGGAGCCCGAGGCGTTCTGGTTGGGCAGATGGGTTGTCGGATCGATCACCGGGTCGATCTGCAGGTAGGTCTCCAGCGTCGTGTTGGTCAGATAGACCGGCGCCGGGAAGGGCTTTAGCGGCGAGGGGTATTCGACGATCGCCGCCTGGGCCCACTGGGTGCCCACCAGTTCGTAGTTGGCCCAGACCGAACCGCCGAGCGCGGTCTGGAATTGCCGGGTCACGGTCTTGGCGGTCTCGTAGATCGCCCAGCAGCGCGTCGCCTGGGTACCGTACTTGCCGTCGGTCAGGTAGGTGCCGGCGTAGGGCGGCGCGGCCTTCCACAGATAATCCTTACCCGTGGCCGGCGCCGGTGGCGGATCGTTCGGCGTGCAGGCGGCGCCGCCCTTGGTGCAGGCGGCGTTAAAGAACGACCAGTCGCCGGTCGTGGCGGGCGTCGGACAGGACGTCACCGGGTCCAGCTCGGAAGCGGTGGAGTCTTTGTTCATCTGCGACACCGTCGCCATGGCGGCGGTCGGGGCGTTGCGGACGTGCTCGAAGGTTCCCCAGACCCAGAAGTCCGAGAACTCCGGCGGATTGGTGATCTTCTGCATGATGTGCATGCCGACCAGACCGGCGGTGACTTCCAGGCACAGGGCCTGGCCGGTTTCGCTGTGGTCGGCCGGTACGATGACGGTCGCCGGCAGGGTGAAGTAGCCGGCGGCGTCGGCCGCGCCCTGGACATCCTTGGAGAAGATGCGCCACGCCGTCTTGATCTCGATGGCGCCCGGCGTGCCGTCATGGCCGGGTGGCAGGTCCCAGGGCTTGCCGAAGGCCTCCTGGCCCGCCTTGGTCGAGAGGCTGTACTTGGCGATATAGCCGGCCTCCGCGTCGTTGAGGCGGACGTCGTAGAGCACGAAATTCCCCGCGCTGTCGATCAGGGGATAGGAGGTGAAGGGCTCGATGAAGCTGCTGACCTTGAACTTGGAGGAGCGGAACAGCATCAGCCGGCCGGCGGCGTTGGGACAGGCCTGGGCGACCGGGGCCGCGGGCGGGTAGACTTCCTCCGGTGTCTTGTAGGACTCCCAGACCCGCGGCGCGGCGAGGTCGGTGGTGATGGCGCTGCCGTCCGCCGGCCAGTTCAGGGCGACGAACATCTGCCAGGCGAAGTAATCGAAGTTGATCTGGCCCAGCGTATCGCCGGGCGCGATCGCGTTGGTGTTCGGCGTATAGCCGGCATTGACGGTCAGGTTCGGCAGGTCGCTCGGCAGCGTGCTGCACAGCTTGGTCGTGCCGTCGACGCACAGCGCGTTCTGGATGTAGTCGTCCGTCGCCGGGGTTTGCGCGACGACGCAACTGGCGGCCGTGCCGCTGACCAGGAAAAGAAGGGTGCGGGTGAGGCGGGAAAGCCCGCCGCCGTGCGAGAGGGGGCGCGGGCTGGGGCGCGGGGTGGCGCCCAGGGTGGTGAATGACGGACGCATGGAAAACCTCCCTTGTTGGCCGATTGGGGCCGGGTTGGGCCGAAGCCTGGCCGGGAGGTTTCAGATCTGCTGCCTGTGGTCAGGAGCCCGTAATCGGGTGCTGTAATCGGATGGCTGTCATCGGGCCTGGGCGGGGCGGCGTCCTGCCGGCTCCCGGGAAAATCGCTAAACAATAACCGACGCTGAAGTTCAAGATTGAAACGGCAGCAGAAATGCAACCACCGGCACGGTCAGTATAGCCCAAGCCGGAGCGCTGACAATTTCGAAGATGGCCGCGCCGCCCGGGTCCAGCCCGGGTCCAGGGGGGCCCCAAAAAGAGCGTTCAGGGACCCAAAAGAAAAATGCCGGGCCCGAGGGCCCGGCAAGTTGAACAGGGAGGCTTCACGTCTGGGAGACGTAGGACCTAAAAGGCCCCTATCCGAGCGGGGGGCGCTCGGAACCGTGTATCGGCCCGGAGACCGAAAATTCCGTAGGATGCTGCGACGCAACATCCGATGACTTGAAAATAGGGATTTGAATTTCTTTTACTACATACATTCGGGCAGTGGAGATATGCGGACTGCGCATGGCTGCCTAAATAATTGATATTCCTGTCATAAACCGGCAATCGGGCCCCCGATTCAAGGGCCCGAAAACGAACATCGGAGGGGTGCGGAATAACACTCAGAAGTTGGATTCGGCAACTTTACGTAGCAGGAAGTCCCGAAAAACCGAGATCCGCTTGGAGCGCCGCATTTCCTCGGCATAAACGAAGTAAGCGTCGAACTGGGGTCCGCTCAGCTCCGGCAGCACCTGGACCAGGTCCGGATTGCTGGCCGCCATGAACTCCGGCAGGGCGCCGATCCCGGCGCCCGACTGGACCGCCTTCATGACGCCGTAGACGTTGTTTACCGTCATCGAGGCGCGGCGCAGCTGGCCGTCCTTGTAGCCGACCCGCAGCAGCCAGTTCACGTCGGGCACCGGCGGGCGCACGTCCTCGCCGTAGACCACGATGCGGTGCTTATCCAGCTCCTTGGGGGACTGCGGCACGCCGTGCTTCTTGATGTAGCCGGCCGAGGCGTAGATGTGCATGTGCACGGTCATCAGGTGGCGCTGGATCAGGTCGGCCTGGCGCGGCGGCGAGAAGCGGATGGCCAAGTCGGCCTCGCGCATCGACAGGTCAACCTCGCGATCCAGCAGCAGCAGGTGGCAGTCGATTTCCGGGTAGATGTCGATGAATTCGCTCATCCGCGCGGCCAGCCAGTGGGAGCCGAAGGCCACCGTGGTGGTGATCTTCAAGGGGCCCTTGGGGCGGGCTTTGCTCTCGGTCAGCTGGGCCTCGGTCATCGCCAGCTTGCCGAACACCTCGTGGGCGGTGCGGTACAGCAGCTCGCCCTGCTCGGTGAGGATCAGGCCGCGGGCATGGCGGTGGAACAGCGGCACCTTCAGGCTGTCTTCCAGGGCCGAGATCTGGCGGCTGACCGCCGACTGGCTGAGGTTCAGCAGTTCGCCGGCATGGGTAAAGCTGCCCGCCTCCGCCACCGCGTGGAAGATGCGCAGCTTGTCCCAATCCATAATGGTGGCCCCAAGGCCCCGTTTCTGGGGCAGGCCAACATCGTCGAGCATTTCCGCCTCCTAAAGGCGACCTGAGCGCCCGCCGGAGCGGCGGACGGGTGAAATATAGGGTCTGGTGACCGGGATTCCCCGGGGAAATCGGGGTTCAGTATAGGACGGAAGGGTTAACGAGGCTATTCCGCAGCCTTATCGGCCGAATCTTCCTGTTCGGCCAGGAATTTTTCGGCTTCCAGGGCCGCCATACAGCCCATTCCGGCCGCCGTGACGGCTTGGCGGAACACCTTGTCGACGCAGTCGCCGGCGGCGAAGACCCCCGGGGCCGAGGTGCGGGTGGAGCCCGCCTCGGCCAGGATGTAGCCCTCGCCGTCCTGCTTCACCGCGCCGCGGAACACCTTGGTGGCCGGATCGTGGCCGATGGCGATGAACACGCCCTCGCACGCCAGCTCGCTGAGGCTGCCGTCCCGGGTGTCCTTCAGGCGCAGGCCGGTGACCCCGTCCATCGGGCCGTCGCCGCCCAGGACATCGTCGATGACGGCATTCCAGCGCACCTCCACCTTGGGATGGCGGAACAGGCGGTCCTGGGCGATCTTTTCTGCCCGCAGGCTGTCGCGTCGATGGATCAGCGTCACCTTGGCGGCGATGTTGGCCAGGTAGAGTGCCTCCTCGACGGCGGTGTTGCCGCCGCCGACCACCGCCACCTCTTTGTTGCGGTAGAAGAAGCCGTCGCAGGTGGCACAGGCGGAAACGCCGCGTCCGTTGAACTTCTGCTCGCCGGGAATGCCCAGCCAGCGCGCCTGGGCACCGGTGGCGATAACCACGGCGTCGGCGGTGTAGGTGGTGCCGCTGTCGCCCTTGCAGACCATCGGGCGGGCGGTGAAGTCGACCTCGGTGATGATGTCGGAGACGATCTCGGTGCCGACGTGCTCGGCCTGCTTTTGCATCTGCTCCATCAGCCAGGGGCCCTGGATCACGTCGGCGAAGCCCGGGAAGTTCTCCACGTCGGTGGTGATGGGCAGCTGACCGCCCGGCTGCAGGCCCTGGACCAGCAGCGGCGACAGGTTCGCCCGCGCGGCATAGATCGCCGCGGTCAGCCCGGCGGCGCCGGAACCGATGATGAAAACCTTGCTGTGGCGGGTGGCGGCCATGACGGGGGAACTCCGGACTCGGGGCGGGATCGCTAGGGGTGTCCTTGGAAAATAGAGGCGCCGGCAGGCCCCCGCAAGGCGGCGAAGCGCCGCGCCGGCCCGCCGGCGGGGATTTCCTGTGGATTGCGCCGGCGGCAAAGCTGACTTCCGGACTCTGCATGTCTCATATCCCTATAGTGATGTATCATCTATCATCTTTGGGCGTTCAGACTTGAGGCA
>JBHJIR010000126.1:0-10959 GCA_050043265.1 Kiloniellaceae bacterium | reverse complement strand
CGCGCCGCGGTGGGCTTCAGGTATTGCTCGGCGAGGATCGGGAGGTCGCTGCCGCGTTCGCGCAGCGGCGGGCATTCGTTCGGATAGACGGTGAGCCGGATGTAGAGAGCCTCGCGGAAGCGCCCGGCGGCGACCTCCTGCTTCAGGTCGCGGGTGGTGGCGGCGAGCAGGCGGATGTCGACCTCGCGGGTCTTGTCCTCGCCCAGGCGCTCGAAGCGGCGGTCCTGCAGCACGCGCAGCAGCTTGGCCTGCAGGTCCGGCGGGATCTCGCCGACCTCGTCCAGGAAGATGGTGCCGCCGTCGGCCAGCTCGAAGCGGCCGACGCGGTCGCGCAGGGCACCGGTGAAGGCGCCCTTCACGTGGCCGAAGAACTCGCTCTCGAACAGCTCGCGCGGGATGGCGGCGCAGTTCACGCGGATCAGCGGGCGGTCGCGGCGCTCGGAGGCCTGGTGGATGGCGCGCGCCACCAGCTCCTTGCCGGTGCCGCTCTCGCCGGTGATCAGCACCGACGCATCGGTCGGCGCCACCAGGTCGATCTGCTGCAGGATCTTCTTCACCGCCGCCGATTTGCCGATGATCTCGTGGTGGGTGGCGTGGGTCAGGATTTCTTCCTGTAAGTAGGCGTTCTCCTTTTCCAGGCGCTCGCGCAGGGCGGCGTTCTCCTCCAGCGTCTGGCGCAGCGTCTCCTCCGACTGCTTGCGCTCTGCGATATCGCGGAACACGATCACCGCGCCGACTACGGCGCCGTCGTCGAGGATCGGCGTCGAGGTGTATTCGACGCGCAGCGGCCTGCCGTCCTTGCGCCAGAACACCTCGTCGTCGACGGTGTTCACCATGCCCTCGCGAAAGGCGTTGTAGATCGGGCAGTGCGCGTTGGCGTAGCTGCTGCCGTCGGGGTGGGTGTGGCGGAGCATGGCGTGCATCTCGCGGCCCACCAGCTCGTCGGCGCGCCAGCCCAGCATGTGCTCGGCCGCCGGGTTGACGAAGGTGGTGATGCCGTCGGCATTGACGCCGTAGATGCCCTCGCCGGCGGCGGCCAGGATCATCTGGTTCTCGCGCTCGATCTCGCGGAAGAAGCGTTCGGCCCGGCGCCACTCCTCCAGGCCCTGGCGGTGATAGCTGTTGGCCTCGTTGTCGACGGTGCGGTAGCGCAGCAAGGTCAGGTCCAGGATCGCCACCAGCAGGCACAGCCGGTCGCGCTGCGGGCAGGCGATCAGGCTGTGCTCCAGGTTCATCTCGCTGCCGTCGGGCCGGCGCAGCACCAGGTCGCGGCTCCACGCGTGACCGCGGTCGATGGCCTCCTCGGTGAACACCAGCAGCTCGCCGCGCGATTCGCCGTACAGGCTGGAAAAGCGGCGCTTCAGCAACTCATCGGGGGTCAGCGAAAAGCTCGCGCAGGCTGCCTTGATGGCACGCAGGATGCTGTCGTTCAGGGGGTCGACCACCAGGCGCGGCTCCGGTGCCCGCTCGAAGGCCGCCTTCAGCGCCTCGCCGGCAATGACGCTTTGGGGCAGGTCGCCGCGGATCTCGCGCTCGGCGCGCGGCGGCAGAAGGGAGGGCAGGAGATCGGTCGGGCTGGGCGGCACGGCAGGCACTCCGGTGCGCCTGGGGGCGGGTCTGGGGTCGGGTCCTGGGGACGACTCTTATTACGAAAAATCATAACGCCATTACGAAGATTTGAATATTACGAAGAATCGTAAATGTCGATTGGCCGCGGCGGTCGCTCTAAGGGTTTGGAATCCCTTTCTTCTGTGCGCTGCACAAAACTGGCACGGCGCTTGCTGTTATAGGGAAAAGGGCCGGCGGCCGGCGCTCCCGCGCGAAAGGGAGCCTCGGGCAAGGTCCAGCAGCCGTCAGATCAAGCCGTCCAGATCAACAGGGGGACAGACATGGCTTCGAAGCGTCCGTTTAACGCGGTGGGTAATTCCTTAGGCGATCCTTTCAGCGGCGACAGCGACCTGCGCCACGGCGTCGGCTGCGGCTGCAGCGCTTGCGGTGGGGCCGCGGACTCGCATCCTCATAGCGAAGCGGCCGACGCCAACCCGCTGCGCAGCAGCGACGATATCCTGGAGCGCGCGGTGGAAAGCGCGGTCGTGCGCTCGGTCTTCGGCCACAACGAACTGTCGCGGCGCAGCTTCGCCGCCCTGCTGGGCGGCACCACACTGTCGGCGGCACTCTCGGCCGTGTTCCCGATGGACAAGGCCAAGGCGGCGATCCTCGACACCCTCGGCAAGCCGGAGAAAGCCAAGCTGAACGTCGGCTTCGTGCCGATCACCTGCGCGACGCCGATCATCATGGCCAAGCCGCTGGGCTTCTACGAAAAGTACGGCCTGGATGTTGACGTCATTAAGACGGCGGGCTGGGCCGTCGCGCGCGACAAGTCGCTGAACAACGAATACGACGCGGCGCACATGCTGACGCCGATGCCGCTGGCGATCACCATGGGCGCCGGTTCCACGGCGACGCCCTTCATCATGCCGGCGGTGGAGAACATCAACGGCCAGGCCATCGTCCTGCACGTCGACCACAAGGACAAACGGGACCCCAAGCAGTGGAAGGGCTTCAAGTTCGGTGTGCCCTTCGAATACTCGATGCACAATTTCCTGCTGCGCTACTACGTGGCCGAGGCCGGGCTGGATCCCGACAAGGACATTCAGATCCGTGTCGTACCGCCGCCGGAGATGGTCGCCAACCTGCGCGCCGGCAACCTGGACGGCTACCTCTCGCCGGACCCCTTCAATCAGCGCGCGGTGTGGGAGAAGGTGGGCTTCATCCACATCCTCACCAAGGAAATCTGGGAAGGCCATCCCTGCTGTGCCTTCGCCTGCTCGGCCGAGTTCGCCCAGACTCTGCCGAACACCTACGGCGCCTTGCTGAAGGCGCTGGTCGACGGCACCCAGTACGCCAGCAAGCAGGAGAACCGCAAGGAGATCTCCGCCGCCATCGCGCCGACCAACTACCTGAACCAGCCGGTGCCGGTGATCGAGCAGGTGCTGACCGGACGTTATGCCGATGGCCTGGGCAACGTGAAGAACGTGCCCGACCGCATCGACTTCGACCCCTTCCCCTGGCACTCCATGGGCGTGTGGATTCTCACCCAGATGAAGCGCTGGGGCTACATCGAGGGCGAGGTCGACTACAAGGGCATCGCCGAGCAGGTCTATCTGACCGCCGACTGCGGCAAGATCATGAAGGATCTTGGCCTCACGCCGCCGGACAAGACCTACCAGAAGTACACCATCATGGGTAAGGAGTTCGATCCGGACCAGCCGGAAGCCTACGCCAAGAGCTTCGCGATCACGCGGGTCTAGGCGGCATGGCTTTGCCCCTCGGCCTGCGGGCGCTCATCCTCTCCGCCGTGCTGCTGGTGGCGGGGCTGGGCATCTGGGAGTTGTCGACGCCGGCGGTGAAAGCCGCCGGCGAGATGACAGAATACGAACTGCTGATGGGCGGCGCCGACCAGGAGGCCCGGGTGCCGCCGCCTTCGCAGATCATCGTTCGCGCCTGGGAGGAACTTTCCAATCCCTTCTACGACAATGGGCCGAACGACAAGGGCATCGGCATTCAGATCGCCTATTCGCTGTTCCGCGTGTTGACCGGTTACTTTCTGGCCGCCCTGGTCGCCATTCCCGTCGGGTTCCTGATCGGCATGTCGCCGCTGATGTACCGGGCGCTGGATCCCTTTATCCAGGTGCTGCGGCCGATCTCGCCGTTGGCGTGGATGCCGCTGGCACTGTTCATCATCAAGGACAGTGAATACTCGGCGATCTTCGTCATCTTCATCTGTTCCATCTGGCCGATGCTGATCAACACCGCCTTTGGCGTTGCCGGCGTGCGCAAGGACTGGGTGAACGTGGCGCGCACCCACGAACTGGGGCCGTTGCGCACCGCGCTGACCGTCATCCTGCCGGCGGCGGCGCCGACCATCGTCACCGGCATGCGTATCTCCATCGGCATCGCCTGGCTGGTGATCGTCGCCGCCGAGATGCTCGTGGGCGGCACCGGCATCGGCTACTACGTGTGGAACGAGTGGAACAACCTCGACCTTACCAGTGTGATCTTCTCGATCCTGGTGATCGGTGTGGTCGGCATGCTGCTCGATGCCGCCTTCGCCCAGGTCCAGCGCGCCGTGCGCTATCAGGAATAGGGGCAGCGACATGGAAAAGCCGTTTCTCGAAATCGACGCCCTGGCCAAACGCTACCCGAGCCCGGAAGGTGGCGAACTGACGGTTTTCGAAGACGTCAGCTTCGACATCGACAAGGGCGAGTTCGTCTGCATCATCGGCCATTCCGGCTGCGGTAAGTCGACCATCATGAACGTGCTGGCCGGCCTCGACACCGCGACCGCCGGGGCGGTCACCATGGACGGCAAGGAGGTGGTGGGGCCCAGCCTGGACCGTGGCGTGGTGTTCCAGAACTACTCGCTGCTGCCGTGGCGCTCGGCCCTGAAGAACGTCACCTTCGGGGTGCGCGCGCGCCATCCCGAGTGGTCGAAGGAGCAGGTCCTCGAACACTCCTACAAGTACCTGGAGATGGTGGGGCTCTCCGGCGGCGCCGAGCACCGCAAGCCCTCGCAGCTGTCCGGCGGCATGCGCCAGCGGGTCTCCATCGCCCGCGCCTTCGCCATCCGCCCCAAGCTGCTGCTGCTCGACGAGCCTTTCGGCGCGCTCGACGCGCTGACCCGCGGCACCATTCAGGACGAACTGATCCGCATCTGGTCCGGCTCCGACCAGACGGTCTTCATGATCACCCACGACGTCGACGAGGCGATCCTGCTGGCTGATCGTATCCTGCTGATGACCAACGGCCCCTACGCGCGGGTCGCCGAGAGCGTGGTGATCGACATTCCGCGCCCGCGCAACCGGGCGGAGATCATTCACGACAAGGCCTACTACAACATCCGCAACCACCTGGTGGAGTTCCTCGCCCTGCGTTCCAAGGTTCTGGCGTACGACGCGGGCGGCGACCGCATGGCGGGACAAGGCGGGGAGGGCGGGCCGCGGCGTCCGCTCACCGTGCGTCCCGGTGTTTCGGAAGACCCCGGTAATCCGGACGAAGACGGCGAGCCGGCGCGTCGCGCCGACGGCAGCGTGATTTCCCTGGTCCGGTGAGGACGCATTCTTTTGACAAGCACGACAATCGAAGAGGCAAGACCATGAACAAAGCCGACGTGGCGGAAATGATCATCGAGAAGAAGAAGACCGCGGGCCTGACCTGGGAGGGCATCGCCGAGTCCATCGGCATGTCGCCGGTCTTCACCACCTCGGCCTGCCTGGGCATGAATTCCCTGCCGCGGGACAAGGCCGACATGCTGGTGAAAACCCTGGCATTGCCCCAGGAGGCCGCCGTGGTGCTGGCGGAATTCCCGACAAAGGTGTTCAGCCAGATGGTGCCGACCGACCCCTGCATTTATCGGCTCTACGAGATCGTCGGCGTCTACGGCGAGACCATCAAGGAGCTGATCCAGGAAAAGGGCGGCGACGGCATCATGAGCGCCATCGACTTCGAGCTGTACGTGGAAAAAGTGCCCGATCCCAAGGGCGACCGCATCGAAGTGAAGATGAGCGGCAAGTTCCTGCCCTACAAGGCCTGGTAAAGCCAACGGATAAGGCGCTTTCGGTTTCCCTGCGCGTCATCGTCGCCCTCGGGTTGCTTCCCCGGGGGCGACTTTTTTATCTCCCCGATGTCATCCCGGGGCGACATCGGAGCGGTGGCCTTATGGCTCCGGTTGGACTTCCGGGCGCTGGATCTGCGGGCCGAACTGCTCGACCACCTTGTCGGCCTCGTAGACCTGGAAGGCGCTGCCGCTGTCTGCCGGAATCTGGGCGCCGGAGAACGGCTCGATGGTGAGCATGGCCCGAAACGTGGTGCGTTCGCTTTGGCTGCTCGGGCCCGGGTAGGGCCGGTAGTAGCGGCGATGATAGGGGCCGTAGTAGGGATAGCCCCAGCTGTCGTAGTCCCGGGTTACCTCGGTCAGCTGGTTGGTCTGCTTGTCGTGCACCGCGAAGCGGTCGCTGCCCATCTGCAGGGTCAACTCGGCGGCGCGATAGAGGCAGTAGTTCTGCGCCCGCTCCTTCGAGGTCGCGCCGTTGCCCTGGAACGTCACCCGGTACAGCCCCTTGCCCAGGCTTTCCTCGGCGTAGCCGTCGCGCCCGGTCAGCGGCGCATAGAGGCTGGGCTGCGGCGCGGTACAGGAGGCCAGCAGCAGCGTCAGCAGCAAAAGGGCGGTGCGCGGTGCCATCTTCAGCAGATAGGCACGTCCGGCGCCTTAGACAATACAGCGGTTCAGGAAGGCGAGGGTGCGCTCGCGGGCGATGCCGGCGCTTTCGGCGTGGTAGGAACCGCGCATCTCGCAGTTGAAGCCGTGGCCCGCCCCGGGATAGGTGAAGATCTCGGCCTCGGACTGGGCCTCGGCAACGTCCTTCACCTGGTCCAACGGAATGCCGCTGTCCTCTTCGCCGAAGTGCAGCATCACCGGGCAGGTCGGCTGCTCGTTGCGGAACTCGTAGACGTCGCCGCCGTAGTAGCCCACTGCGGCCGCCGGATTCAGGCGGGTGGCGGCGAGCCAGGCCAGAGAGCCGCCCCAGCAGTAGCCGATGACGCCCACCTTGCCGGCGCCGGCAAGGAATCCCATGGCGGCGGCGATGTCCGCCAGTGCCTGGTCATAGTCGATCTTGCGGCGGATGGCGCGGCCCTGGGCGATGTCGTCCTTATCGTAGCCCAGCTCGATGCCGGGTTCGACGCGGTCGAACAGAGCGGGGGCGATCGCCAGGAACCCCTCGGCGGCGTAGCTGTCGGCAACGCCGCGGATGTGGACGTTGACGCCGAAGATTTCCTGCACGACGACCAGGCCGGCTTTCGGTTGTTCCGCCGGCCGCGCCACGTAGGCATCGAAGCTGTGGCCGTCGTTGGCGGTCAGTTTCACGGTTTCGCCCATCTCATCCGTCTCCCGTCGTTCGATTTCACGTGTTCGGCGGGTTAACGTTTAGCAGGGCGGCAGCGTTCCGCGCCAGACTCGCTTGGATGGAGCCCAGCCGCTCCGGGCTCCAGACGCTCCGGGCTCCAGACGCTCTGGGCCCAGACACTCTGGGGCTCAAACGTTGAAGCGGAAATGGAAGACGTCGCCGTCCTGGACGACGTACTCCTTGCCCTCGGCGCGCATCTTGCCGGCGTCTTTGGCGCCTTGCTCGCCGCCGCAGGCGATGAAGTCGTCGTAGGCGATGGTCTCGCCGCGGATGAAGCCGCGTTCGAAGTCGGTGTGGATGACGCCGGCGGCCTGCGGCGCCTTACTGTTGCGCCGCACGGTCCAGGCGCGCGCCTCCTTGGGGCCGACGGTGAAGAAGGTAATGAGATCCAGCAGCTGGTAGCCGGCACGGATGACGCGGGCCAGGCCGGTTTCCTCCAGGCCCAGGCTTTCCAGGAACTCCCGCTTCTCGGCCGGGTCGCCCAGCGCGGCGACTTCCGCCTCGATGGCGGCGGAGACCACCACGCAGGCGCCGCCGGTCTCGGCCGCGCGCTGCTCGACCAGGGCCGAGTACTTGTTGCCGGTCGCCGCCGATTCTTCGTCGACGTTGGCGGCATACAGGACCGGCTTGGCGCTCAGCAGCTGCAACTGGCGGAACAGCGGCTTCTGGTCGTCGCTGAGTTTCACGCTGCGCGCCGGCTTGCCGGCTTCCAGCGCTGCGATCACCGGCTCCAGGATGGCGAGGCGGTCCTTGGCGTCCTTGTCGTTGCCGCGGGCGCGCTTGATCGCCGCGTCACGCTGCTTCACTGCGGAATCCAGGTCGGCGAGCATCAGCTCGGTCTCCACCGTCTCGGCGTCGCGGATCGGGTCGACCGAACCCTCGACGTGGGTCACCTCGCCGTCGAAGCAGCGCAGCACGTGGACGATGGCGTCGACCTCGCGGATGTTGGCGAGGAACTGGTTGCCCAGGCCTTCGCCCTGGGAGGCACCGCGCACCAGCCCGGCGATGTCGACGAATTCCAAGACGGTGGGGATCTCCTTGGCCGACTTGGCGATCGCCATCAGCTTGTCCAGGCGTGGGTCGGGCACCGGCACGCGGCCGACGTTGGGCTCGATGGTGCAGAAAGGATAGTTGGCCGCTTCCGCCGCTGCCGTCTCGGTCAGGGCGTTGAACAAGGTGGACTTGCCGACGTTGGGCAGGCCGACGATACCGCAATTGAATCCCATGGATCAGTCGTCGCTTTCGGAGGTAGGAACAGAAGAAGGGGCCGCATCGCCGCCTTTGCCGTCGGCATCGCCGTCCGGCTGCTTGCGCGGCGGCTTGGGGCGGGGCGGGTTCATGATCTCGGCGACCCGCGACATGAAGCGCGGCGCATCGCCGGCGGCGAGGGCGGGAATTTCACAAGCCACGGCGTCCAGCAGCTTTTCCAGCCAGACCTTGTCGGCCTTGGCGAAGTCGCCCAGCACGTGGCCGTGCACCAGCTCCTTGTCGCCGGGATGGCCGACGCCCAGGCGCACCCGCCAGAAGTCCTTGCCGATGTGGGCCTCGAGGGAGCGGATGCCGTTATGGCCGCCGGTGCCGCCGCCCTGCTTCACGCGGATCTTGCCGGGGGCCAAATCGATCTCGTCGTACAGCACGATGACGTCTTCGGGCGCCAGCTTGAAGAAGCGCAGCGCCTCGCCGACCGACCGGCCGGACTCGTTCATGAAGGTCTGCGGCTTCAGCACCAGGACCTTCTCGCCGTCCAGGGAGCCTTCGGCGCAGTCCGCCTGGAAGCGGCTGCGCCAGGGCGAAAAGGAATGGCGGCGGACGATCTCGTCCACCGCCATGAAGCCGATGTTGTGCCGGTTGTTGGCGTAGCGGGGGCCCGGATTGCCGAGCCCGGCGAGCAACAGCATGCGGGCAACCTCTTGGCTTGGCCGTTTGCCGCCCCCGCGGGTACAAGGCCCGCGAGGGCGGACGTAACGTAAGGCGCAGGCTTAGTCCTCTTTGGACTCGTCCTCGTCCTTCTTCTCGGCCTCGCCTTCACCCTCGGCGGCTTCCTCGTCCTCGGACTCTTCGCGCGCCACGGTCGGGGCGGCGATGGTCGCGATGGTGAAGTCGCGGTCGGTGATGGTCGGATGCACGCCGTCCGGCAGCTTCACCATGGAGATGTGAATGCCGTCGCCGACCTGCAGGCCGGCCAGATCGACCTCGATGTGCTGAGGAATGGCATCCGCGCGGCAGGTGAGCTCGACTTCGTGGCGGACCACGTTCAGCACGCCGCCTTCCTTGCTGCCCGGGCACTGGTCCTCGTTGATGAAGTGGACAGCCACTTCGACGTGGACGCTGGTGGCGGCGGACACGCGCAGGAAGTCGATGTGGACCGGCTTATCGGTCACCGGATCGAACTGCACGTCGCGGGCCAGGGCCCGCTCGGACTTGCCGTCGACCTTCACGTCGAACAGGGTGGAGAAGAAGCCGCCCTGATGCAGCAGCTTGATCAGCAGCCGCTCTTCGACCGAGATCATGTTGGGGTCTTTCTTTGCACCGTAGACCACGCCGGGAACCAGTCCGGCACGACGTGCGGCGCGGGCTGGCCCCTTCCCGGCCCGGTCCCGCGCAACGGCGGGCATCTCGATAACGTCAGACATAGTCACTCTCCTTGACGAAGGAAACGGACGCCGGCCCCATGCCGCCATCCGTCTTGCCCGACCCGGCCTCCAGGGGTGCCGGCATCGGTAAAGCTCAAAATCTCTCGGCCTGGTGCGCCCCTACAGGGCAGGCACGTCGAACAGGCTCGACACAGACCGCTCGTCGCTGATGCGCTGCATGGCATCGCCGATCAGCGGAGCGATCGAAATCTGGCGGATGTTCTGGGCCACCCGCACGGCCTCGGGCGCCTGGATGCTGTCGGTCATGACCAGCTCCTCCAAGGGGGAGGAGGCGACCCGCGCCACGGCCCCGCCGGACAGCACCCCGTGGGTGATATAGGCGGAAACGGCGGTGGCCCCGGCATCCATCAGGGCGACGGCGGCGTTACACAGGGTGCCGCCCGAATCGACGATGTCGTCCACCAGGACGCAACGCCGTCCCTTCACGTCGCCGATGATGTTCATCACCTCGGAGACTCCGGCACGTTCGCGGCGCTTATCGATGATCGCAAGGTCCGCGTCAAGCGGTTTGGCGATGGCCCGGGCACGCACCACGCCGCCCACATCGGGGGAGACGATGGTCAGGTTGCCCTTGCCGTTCTTCTCCAGGATGTCCTTGGTAAACACCGGGGTGGCGAAGAGGTTATCGGTCGGAATGTCGAAAAAGCCCTGAATCTGGCCGGCGTGGAGCTCCAGGGTCAGTACCCGGTCGGCCCCGGCGGCGGTGATCAGGTTGGCCACCAGCTTGGCCGAGATCGGCGTGCGGGGGGCCGACTTGCGGTCCTGGCGGGCATAGCCGAAGTAGGGCAGAACCGCGGTAATCCGCCGTGCCGAGGCCCGTTTCAGGGCGTCCATGGCGACCAGCAGTTCCATCAGGTTGTCGTTCGCCGGGTAGGACGTCGACTGAATCATGAAGACGTCTTCGCCGCGTACGTTCTCGTGGATCTCGACGAAGACCTCCATGTCCGAGAAGCGGCGCACGCTGGCCTTGGTTAGTTCCAGGTTCAGAAAGGCGGAAATCGCCTCGGCCAGCGGCCGATTGCTGTTCCCGGTCATAATTTTCATGGCGGTGTCCCTACTCGCTGGGCATGGACCGTTGGGCGCGGCCCGAAGGCGGCCGTCTTGCCCTTCCCCTTGGGCCCAGGCGGGCGGACCATATCAATGCGCCCCGGCCCTGTAAACGGCCTTGGCCAGCCTATCGCGGGACTTTCTGCCCTGCCTTTCCAGGGGCTTCCGGCAGGCGGCAGCGGGATCGCCCGATGGGTGAGATTCCGTCGGAAAACGAAGCTTTTGGCTGTGGCACGCGGCCTGGCCCGGGGGCGGGCTTACATGAAAAAACAGCTCGCCAGCAGGCCCAGCAG
>JBHJIR010000125.1:0-5784 GCA_050043265.1 Kiloniellaceae bacterium | reverse complement strand
GCCGATGAAACCCTTCATCAACTTGTTGGCAACGTAGTAGTCCTCGGTCAGCAGCTGGCCGGACACGTAGAAGGCGACCGAGTCGGGACCGTGCTCGGCGATCGTCTTGCCGAAACCCTCGGCCACCGTGTCGATGGCCGTTTCCCAGCTAACGGGCCGGCCATGGACGATCGGATGCAGCAGACGTCCGTCCAGGCCCAAGGTTTCCCCCAGCGCCGCACCCTTGCCGCACAGGCGCCCGCGATTGGCCGGGTGGTCCGGGTCACCTGAGATCAATGTCCGGCCGTCGCCGGCATCGCTGGCCACCACGCCGCAGCCGCCGCCGCAATAGGGGCAAGTGGTACAGGTTTTCTTAAGGGCGAGGCCGTCGGGCATGGTCGGCTCTCACGCCGCACGGCTGGCCATGTGTGCGAGATCGAGCAGCAAACGCCCGTCCTCGCAACGCAATGGTACCGCGGCGACGCGCCCCTCGTCCGGCCCCGAGGCCTCGCCACTGGCCAGGTCGCTCACCCAGTTGTGCAGCGGACAAGTGACCGATCGGCCGTGCACGATGCCCTGGCGCAGCGGTCCGCCTTTGTGGGGACAGCGGGCGTCCAGGGCAAAGACCTCGTCGGCCTCCGTCCGAAACACGGCGATGCAGCCCATCGGCGTCCTCACAACCCGGGCCCCGCGGCGCGGGATGTCGCTCAGGGCACCAACGTCGATCCAGCGGCTTACCATCATGTCCATCAGGCAACGTCCTCCAGGGAAAGGGTGGCCAAGGGCTTGAACTCGTGCGCATCGCGGCCCTGCGCCCGTTCGGCCCAGGGGTCCTGCTGCGAGAACTTCTGCGAAGTGACGAAGCGGGCGAACACTGCTTTGCGCTTATCATGGTCCTCAACGATTTGCGCGCGCACCACATCGACGCCAACCCGCGCCGCCCACTTGTAGATCCGTTCCAGGTACCGCGCCTGCTCGCGGTACAGCTGAACCAGGGCAGCGCAATATTCGATCACCTCGTCCTCGCTGGAGACGCTGCACAGCACTTCGGTACCCTTGATGTGCATGCCCGCGGCTCCGGCGAAGTGCAGTTCGTAGCCGGAGTCGACACAGATCACGCCGAAATCCTTGCAGGTTGCCTCGGCGCAATTGCGCGGACAGCCGGAAACCGCCAACTTCACCTTGTGCGGGGTCCAGGACCCCCAGAGGAACTTCTCCAAACGGATGCCGAGCCCCGTCGAGTCCTGGGTGCCGAAGCGGCACCAATCGGTGCCGACACAGGTCTTCACCGTGCGCAGCGACTTGCCGTAGGCGTGCCCGGAAACCATGCCGGCGGCGTTGAGGTCGGCCCAGACGCCGGGCAGGTCCTCCTTTTTGACGCCCAGCAGGTCGATGCGCTGCCCGCCGGTCACTTTCACCGAGGGAATGGCAAATTTTTCAGCCACGTCGGCGATGGCACGCAGCTCGGCCGGGGTGGTCATGCCGCCCCACATGCGCGGTACCACCGAGTACGTGCCGTCTTTCTGGATGTTGGCGTGCACCCGCTCGTTGATGAAACGGGACTGGCTGTCGTCCTCGTAATCGCCGGGCCAGGCCGCCAGCAGATAGTAGTTCAGCGCCGGGCGACACTTCGCACAACCGCAGGAAGTCTTCCAGCCGAGTTCCTGCATCACCGCCGGCATCGAACGCAGATCATGGGCGACAAAGAGGCGCCGCACTTCGTCGTGGCCGAGGTCGCTGCAACCGCAGATCGGCTGTATCGCGTTGCGCTGGAAAGCCGCGCCCAGAGTCAATTCCAGCAGTTGTTCGACCAACCCGGTGCAGGAGCCGCAGGAGCCGGAGGCCTTGGTGTGAGACCTCACGGCGTCGACGGTAGCATGACCGCCCTCGCTGATGGCGGATACGATGGTGCCCTTGCAGACGCCGTTGCAGCCACAAATTTCTGCCTCAGCCGGCAGCGCTGCAACGGCCGCCGTAGGGTCCAGCGGGGACCCTCCCGCATAGGCCGGCCCGAAGATCAGGGTATCGCGCAGATCGGACACATCGCTGCCATCCTTCAGCAGCTGAAAGAACCACGCGCTGTCGCTGGTATCGCCGTACAGCACCGTGCCGATGATGCGATTTTCGGCCAGGATGAGGCGCCGATAGACGTTGCGCGCCGGATCGCGCAGCACGATCTCCTCGCGTCCCTCCCCTTCGGCGAAGTCGCCGGCGGAGAACAGGTTGATGCCGGTGACCTTCAGCTTGGTCGAGATTGCCATGCCGCTGTAGGCGGCCGTCCCGTCCCCGGCCAGCCGCGCGGCCAGCACCTTGGCCATCTCGTAGAGCGGCGCCACCAGGCCGTAGCAGACACCGCGGTGCTCGACGCACTCGCCCACCGCGAAAATATCGGGATCGTCAGTCCCCATGGCGTCATCGACCACCACACCGCGGTTGACCGCCAGGCCGGCGTCCTTAGCCAGCGTGGCGTTCGGCCGGATGCCGGCGGCCATCACAACCAGGTCAGCCGGCAGATCGCGCCCGTCTTCCAGGCGTACCGCCGTCACGTGGCCGTCACCGAGGATCGCCTTGGTGTTGGCGTGGGTGATGACGTGGATGCCGCGGGCCTCCACCGCCCGCTCCAGCAGATAGCCCGCGCTGGGATCGAGCTGGCGCTCCATCAGGGTGGGCATGAGGTGCAGCACGGTGACCTCCATACCGCGCGCCCGGAGGCCGGCGGCCGCTTCCAGGCCGAGCAGGCCACCGCCGATGACGACCGCGTGGCCGCCCTTCTCAGCCGCCCGCAGCATCTTCTCGACGTCACCCTGGTCGCGGTAGGTCAGCACCTCCGGCAAGTCGGCACCGGGCACCGGCAGCACAAAGGGGCTGGACCCGGTGGCGATCAGCAGTTTGTCATAAGCGAGCGCCGTGCCGTCGGCGCTCACGACCTTCTTGTCCGTGCGATCGATTGCAGTGACCAGTCGGCCCTTCAGCAGGGTAACGCCGTGCCGCTCGTACCAAGCGTCGTCATGGATGACGATGTCGTCATATTCCTTTTCGCCGGACAGGACCGGCGACAGCATGATGCGGTCATAGTTCACCCGCGGCTCGGCGCCGAATATGGTGATGTCGTAGAGGCCCGGCGACTTGGTCACCAGTTCTTCGACCACGCGGCCGGCGGCCATGCCGTTGCCGACCACCACGAGCTTCTGCCTGGGTGCACTCATCACGCGGCCTCCTCTGCCTTGTCGGTCTTACCGATGGCCTTGGGAGCCGGCGCGGCGCCCCCCTCGTAGGCCTCGAGGAAGTCGAGCAATTCCTCGCGGTAGGCGTAGTATTGCGGATGGTCCAGCAGATCCTTGCGGGTGCGCGGGCGCGGGATGTCCACCTTCATGACGTTGCCGATGGTCGCCCCTGGGCCATTGGTCATCATCACCACGCGGTCGCCCAGCAGGATCGCCTCGTCGACATCATGAGTGACGCAGACCGCCGTCACCTCTGTGCGCCGCCACACGTCCATCAGCACTTCCTGCAGTTCCCAGCGGGTCAGGCTGTCGAGCATGCCGAAAGGCTCGTCGAGCAGCAGCAGCTTGGGCGATAAGGCGAAGGCGCGGGCGATGCCGACGCGCTGTTTCATGCCGTTGGAAAGCTCGGAGGCCGCTTTATCCATGGCATCGCCGAGGCCCACGCGCGCGAGGTAGTATTCGACAATGTCACGGCGCTCTTGCGCACCGGCGTGGGGATAGACCCGGTCAACGCCGAGGGCGACGTTCTCGCGGGCCGTCAGCCAGGGCATCAGAGAGGGGGCCTGGAACACCACCGCACGATCAGGGCCGGCGTCGCTGACTTCCTTGCCATCCAAAACGATGCCGCCGCCGGAGATCGGCGTCAGACCGGCGGTCATCGACAACACCGTGGACTTGCCGCAGCCGGAATGGCCGATCAGCGAGACGAACTCACCCTGGCGCATCTTCAGATCGAAGGACTCGACCACGGTCAGCGGCCCTTTGGGCGTCGGATAGACTTTTTGCAGCCGGAAGAACTCGACATAGCCCCGCTCGATCGCCGACTTCGACGCGTCCCGCCAGGCCGGCGGTGGTGGGTCGCTCTGGGTAATCGGCACCACCGTGGGCAAAGCGACGGTTTCCACTGCCTCGGCGCCGCGCTCCAGGCCGACACCCATCAGGTACTGGGTCACCTCGCCGCGCAGCTTCTTGAAGGCCGCATCGTGGTTCATCGCGGCACGGTCGCGCGGACGCGGCAGGTCGACCGCGAAGGCCGGTCCGAAGGTCGCATCAGGCCCCGGCTTTAAGGGAATGATGCGGGCGGCCAGCAGCAGCGCCTCGTCGACGTCGTTGGTGATGAGCACCACCGTCTTGCGCTCCTCCCCCCAGATACGTTCGATCTCGTCCTGCAGCTTGGCGCGGGTCAGCGCATCGAGGGCGGAGAGCGGCTCGTCGAGCAGCAGGATCTCCGGACTCATGGCCAAGGCGCGCGCAACGGCGACCCGCTGGCGCATGCCGCCGGACAGCTCCGCCGGACGGCGGTCGATGGCGGCGGTGAGTCCGACCATGTCGATGTAGTGACGCACCCGCTCGGCGCGCGCCGCCTTCGTCAGGCCTTTGAAGGCGGAGTCCACCGCCAGCGCCACGTTGCCCTGCACCGACAGCCAGGGCATCAGGGAGTAACTCTGGAACACCACGCCGCGGTCCGGCCCGGGACCGCTCACCGCTTCGCCCTTCAACAGCACTTCGCCCGCGTCCGGCGCTATGAGGCCGGCAATGGCCGAGATCAGCGTGGTCTTGCCGGAACCGGAAAAGCCCACGATCGCGACAAATTCTCCCTCTTCCACCGTCAGGTCGATGTCCTTCAGCACCGATGTCCTCGCGGCACCCTCGCCGTAAGCCTTGCAGACGCCCTTCAATTCAAGAAACGCCATGGTGATGGTCCTCCTAGCGGGTGGCCGAGTAGGTGAACATGGTCTGCAAAGCCGCCATCATGCGGTCCAGCAGCACGCCGATCAGGCCAATGGTGAGCACCGCCACCATGATCTTCGCCAGCGATGAGGAAGAACCATTCTGGAACTCATCCCACACGAACTTGCCGAGGCCCGGATTCTGCGCCAGCATCTCGGCGGCGAGCAGCACCATCCAGCCGACCCCCAGCGACAGGCGCAGACCGGTGAAGATCAGCGGCAGGGCCGAGGGCAGCACAACCTTGAAAATCTTGCTGCTCCACGACAGCTTCAACACCCGCCCGACATTCATCAGGTCTTTGTCGATCGACGACACGCCGTAAGCAGTGTTCATAAGGGTCGGCCACAGCGAACAGAGCGTCACCGTCACCGCGGAGACAATGAAGGATTTGGCAAAAAAGCCGTCGCTGCTGGACATCAGGGCTGACACAACCATGGTGACCAGGGGCAGCCAGGCCAGCGGCGAGACCGGCTTGAAAATCTGAATCAGGGGATTGAGCGCCGCACTGACGCCGGGCGACAGGCCGCAGAGAATACCCAGCGGCACCGCCACCAGAGTGGCAATGAGGAAACCCATGGCCACCGTCTCCAACGACGTGACGATCTGATCGAGATAGGTCGGCTTGCCGGTATAGCTACGGTACTTAACCTGATCGGGCTTACCCTCGGCGATCAGGTTGTCGTTGCGCTTGTCCTGGCGCGCGTAGAACGCCGCGGCTTTCTCCCGCTCGCGCTGGTGATCGGCGTAGAGGTTCTCGACCTGCTCCCAGACCTGCAGCGGCCCGGGTATGGCGCCCAGCGAGGTGTTCACCATCGGCGCGGCCTGTGCCCAGAGCCCCAGGAAGAGGGCG
>JBHJIR010000124.1:0-41494 GCA_050043265.1 Kiloniellaceae bacterium | reverse complement strand
GAGGGAGACCAGCAGCGAGTACTGGCCGTTGGTCAGGTGCAGCGGGCGCAGCGCCTCGTCGAAGCGCCGCCCGATGGCGCGGGCGGCGCGTTGCAGATTCAGGCAAAGGCAGCGGTCGCGGACTTCATGGGTCACGCTCAGGGGCAGGTCGTCTCTCATGGTTCGTATTTTACGTTGACATCAACGTATTGGTCAATCTATGAAGGGCGTCCCAACGGAGAGGGAACCGGATACTCATGAACGTCTACATCAACCTGCCGGTCGCCGATCTCGCACGGTCTCGCGCCTTTTTTGGCGGGCTCGGCTTCGACTTCAATCCGGCGTTCAGCGACGAAACGGCGCTGGCGATGAAGATCAGCGACAGCTGTTTTGCGATGCTGCTGACCCACGCGAAGTTCGGCCCCTTCACGCCGCGCCCGATTGCCGATGCCCAAAAGACGACGGAAGTGCTGACCGCATTGCAGCTCGACAGCCGCGCGGCAGTCGACCGCTTGACCGACCTGGCGCTGGAGAACGGCGGCGGCGTGGTGCGCGACGTCGAGGATCACGGCTTCATGTATGCGCGCGCCTTTGCCGATCCGGACGGCCACATCTGGGAGCCGTTCTGGATGGATCCCGATGCCATGGGCGCCGGCCAATGACTGCCTGTCACCGGGGCTGCAAGGCCAAGGAGAGGCGCACCCTCGCTGCGCTGGATGCGGTGTTCACAGGAAACTAGGAGACAGACCTTGCCTTACGTGGACGGATTTTTGTTGGCGGTGCCGACGGCCAACAAGAGCCTTTATCGCGATGTCGCGGAGAAGGCGGCGGGGGTGTTCAAGGAATACGGCGCCCTGTCGGTGGTCGAATGCTGGGGCGACGATGTGCCGGAAGGTAAAGTGAACTCCATGCACAGTGCGGTGATGCGCAAGCCCGACGAAACCGTGGTGTTCTCCTGGATCACCTGGCCGTCGAAGGAGGTGCGCGACACCGGCATGAAGAAAGCCATGGCGGATCCGCGGCTGCAGGAGGGGATGGATCCCATGCCCTTCGACGGCCAGCGCATGATCTTCGGCGGCTTCGATATGATCGTCAACGATTGAAGGCGGCGACTGACGTGGCACTGACGCTCTACGCCCATCCCTTCTCGTCCTACTGCCAGAAGGTTCTGATCGCGCTTTATGAGAACGGAACGCCGTTCGAGTTGCGCAACCTGGAGGATCCCACCGCGAGCGCGGAGCTTGAAGCTCTCTGGCCGCTGAAGCGGTTCCCGGTCCTCGTCGATGACGGGCACACGGTCCTGGAGTCGAGCAGTATCATCGAGTATCTCGACGGGCGATATGCCGGGCCGCAGAAGATGATTCCTGAGGACCCCGCGACGGCGATCGAGGCGCGCACGATGGACCGCATCTTTGACAACTACATCATGACCCCGATGCAAAAGCCGGTCATCGATGCCCTGCGTCCCGAAGGCGACCGTGACCCCTATGGCGTGAGGGAAGCGCGCAGCGCGCTCGACAAAGCTTATCGCTGGCTGGACAAGAAAATGGCGGAGCGTACCTGGGCGGCAGGCAGCGACTTTTCGATTGCCGATTGCGCCGCGGCGCCGTCGCTCTTCTATGCGGACTGGGTGCAGGAGATTGGCAACGCCTATCCGCATCTGCGCGCCTACCGTGCCCGCCTGCTCGCGCGGCCGTCCTTCGCCCGTGCGGTCGACGAAGCGCGGCCCTTTCGCCACTATTTTCCGCTTGGGGCTCCCGATCGCGACTGACAGGAGCAGGAGACGATGAGCGATCCCATCGACATTGCACGCCGCTGCTATCAGGCCTTTGCGGACGGCGACCGACCGGCCATCGAAGCCCTGATGGCCGACGACTTTCACTTCACCAGCCCCCTGGACAACGGCCTGGACCGGATGGCCTACTTCAAGCGGTGCTGGCCCAACAACGAGCTGATAGCCGGGTTCGAATTCGTTCGTTGGATGGCCGACGGCCCCCAGGTCTTCGTGACGTACATCGGACAGAGCCACAGCGGCAAACGCTTCCAGAACACGGAAGTCCTGACGATCCGCGATGGAAAGATCTCAGCGGTCGAGGTCTACTTCGGATGGAATATCCCACATGACGCGGTACCGGGCGGTTTCATAGAGCCCGGTTGAAATCCCTGCGCATCCGTTGAGCCACTTCGTCCCAGCGGCGGTGATCATGCGATGGCGCGCATCGCCTTCATGTTTTCGATCAGCGCGGTGACGGCGGCTTCCGTCATCTCGGGGAACTGCTTCCTGAGGGCGGTGACGCTCACCGTGTCGTGGCTCATGATGAAGCTGACCTGTCTGGCGATGTCACGCGGCACCTCGACGTGCTGCTTGCCGTCGGTGAGGACCGGACGGCCGTCGCGCTGCATCACGCGCACGGTCTTGCTGACGCGGTAGCTGCCGGCCCCGGGTGCCGGTGGGTGTGCCGGTGGAGATGCCGGTTGAGGAGCTGGCGCGCAGGGCAGCTTGATGCGGCTTTCCAGGTCGTAGCTCTTGAAGGCGTAGGGCCAGTCCTCGACGGCTTTGACGGCGGCCTGCCGGGCGCCCTTCGAGGCGAGGATCTGCTCGACCGACTTGCCCATCGTCTTCAGCAGCCTGCCGAGCGCCGCCGCGTCGGCCTTGTGCGGCAGGTCGGCGCGCATCGCCGGGTCCTGCACCGCGGCTTCCCAGATGATGCCGAGCAGATCGAGCGCCTTGGGGATCGTCACCCCGAAGGCGATGTGCAGCGCGCCGTTCTGCGAGGCCAGGGCGTCGTGGTAGAGCCCGCGCGGGATGTACAGCAGGTCGCCGGGCTGCATCAGGACCTGTTCGGCGACCTTGCCGGCGCGGCGTTCGCGTTCCTTGTCGCCGAACTGGAAGCTCGGATGGTTGATCGGCGTGTCTTCGCGATTCTCGTAGATGTTCCAGACTTTCTCGCCGTTGCAGTGCACGGCGAAGACCTCGTGCACGTCGCAATGCGGGCCGAAGGCCTGGTGCTGGGACATGGAGAAGTAGAGGTTGGCCTGGCTGCGCCCGCCGGTGGCTTCCTGCAGTTCATTGGCCAGTTGGCGCACGCCGGGGGCCAGCGCGTCGATGTCGTTGAGGATGACCGAGGCGCCCTTGCCGATCCAGCTTTGTACCAGGTCCGGGTCGGGGCGCAGCGCCTCGCCGCCCAGGGCGAGGGTAGGGGTGCAATAGTCGGGCACCGGCACGGGATTGCGGTCGACGAACAGCTTCATCGTCTGCGGCGACCACACCGAGGTCATCGACATCATACTGTTGAGGCCCGCCAGCGTCATGATGGCGGCGGTGCGCTCCGGCGTGCCCTTCACGTGCAGGGGCTTCTTGCCGAAATACTCGGCGAAGAAGGTCTCCGCATCCAGCGGGGCGAGCAGGCTGTCGAGCAGGGTGGTCATCGCGGGTCCGGACCTTTCGCTGCTTTCGGTATAGGGCTGGCTCCCGCCGCGTGCAAGTTTGGCCTAGAAGAAGGCGCGGCCCCAGGAGATCAGCACTAGGGCGCCGGCCCCGGCCGCCACCCCCAGGCCGATGTTGCGCCGGGTGAGGAAAAAGATCGCCAGTGCCACCACCGCCGCGCCCAGGCGGTCCGCCGCCGCAGTGGCCGCCAGGGGGCCGTTGGGCAGCAGGATCATGCGGGCGATGAGGCCGGCCAGCATGGCGTAGGCGACGCAGGCGACCCACTCGAACAGGCGGCTGCCGGCGTCGATGCGCCCGGACAGGGTAACGCCCAAGGCGCGCCAGAAATAGGTCGCCAGGCCGGCGACGATGACCAGGACATAGGGCCACCAGGGGGAGGCGGCGAGGTTCTGGGCGAGATCCTGGGCGAGATCCTGTTCAGACATCGCTGTCCGCTTTCTTGCGGGGCAGCGCCAGATCGGCGGCGAAGGCGAGGGAGCCGGCGAGCACGCCGGTGATCAGCAGGCCCCTGTCGGGTGAGACCAGGTGCAGCGGCGGGCCGGCGAGGGCGCCGATGACCTGGGCCAGGATGCGCCCGCGGTGGCGGGCGTCGGCGACGAAGACCAGCATGAAGTAGATCGGGTTGAGAAACACCAGGCCCAGGGTGACGAAGCCCGGCAGCAGACCGGCCAGGTAATAGCCGCCCGCCGTGGTCACCAGGCACATCGACCACAAGGCGGTGCCGAAGGCGGCGAAGTAGGGCAGGCGCTGCTCCGGCGGCAGTGTCGGGCAGACCCGCATGGCCGCCGCCCAGGCGGTGACCGCCACGTAGTGGGAGAACAGGTAATAGCGCCAGGCCGGGGTGCCGCGGGCGCGCAGGTAGGGCATCAGCGCGACGGTCATCGGCAGCAGGCGCGCATTGGTCATGGCGACCGCCGCGGTCACCACCAGCAGCGAGGCGCCGAGGCTGTGCAGTTCGATGACGACGATCTGGCCGGGCAGGGCCCAGCCGGTGAAAGTCGAGAACAGCCCGAGCCAGACGCTGAGATCGGCGCCCTGCACCAGCGAGCCGAAACCGAGGTAGGAGGCCCCCAGCACCAGCATCGGCACGCCGATCGAATCCCGCAGGCCGGCCAGCGCGGCCTCGCGTGGTGAGGCCGGGGGCGGCGATGTGGGGGGCGGCGAGGCCGGGGGTGGCCGAAGCGGCGCCGGATCGGCGGATGGCGGGGGAGGCGCGTCGGCGGTCATTGCCCCAAGGCTAGCGGTGCCGGGCGGGGGCGGCCACCCCCGCTCCGGCAGGGCAGCCATGCAGAACGTCAGCAGTCTGAGCAGGGGCGGCCTGGGCTAGGCGACCTGGACCGGGGCGGCTTCCGCCGGCCCGCGTCATCCCGTCGCCGTTATCACCCTCTCGATGGGCAGCCGCACGATGGCGTGGGTGCCGACGCCGGGCCGGCTCTCCAGCTTCAGGTTGCCGCCGTGCAGCTTCACGAAGCCGTCGGACAGCGGCAGGCCCAGGCCGGTACCCTCGAACTGGCGGCTGAGCCGGCTGTCGACCTGTTCGAAAGGGGCAAAGGCGCGCGGTATGTCCTCCGCCGCGATGCCGATGCCGGTGTCGCTGACTTCGAAGACGAAACTGCCGTCGGCCTCATAGCGTGCCGCCAGGGCGACGTGGCCTTGTTCCGGGGTGAACTTGATGGCGTTGGACATCAGGTTCAGCAGCACCTGCTTCAGCTTGCGCTCGTCGGCACGCAGGTGCGGCAGGTTGTCCGGCAGGTCGATGGTGAGGGTCAGGTCGGCGCGCTTGGCGCGCTCGGCGACCAGGCGCTCCACCGCGCCGACCACGTCGGCGGGGTCGACCTCCTCCTCGCGCAGTTCGTGGGCGCCGGCTTCGATCTTGGCGACGTCGAGGATGTCGTTGATCAGCGTCAGCAGGTGCTGGGCGCTTTCATGAATGTCGGCGGCGTAGCTCTTGTACTGGGTGCTGCCCAGCGGGCCCAGCAGCTCGCTCTCCATGATCTCCGAAAAGCCGATGACGGCATTCAGCGGGGTGCGCAGCTCGTGGCTCATGTTGGCCAGGAATTCGGTCTTTGCCCGGTTGGCCAGCTCGGCGCTTTCCTTGGCGCCGATCAGCGCCTCCTCGCGCTGGCGCAGCGCGGTGATGTTCTCGGCCGTGCCGCGATAGCCCAGGAAGTTGCCGCTGTCGGGGCAATAGACCGGCAGGCCGTTGAGGCGGAACAGCAGGGTCTCGCCATTGCGGTGCATCACCGCGACTTCAATGTCACGGAACGGGGCGTGGCGCTCGCTGGTGGCCAGCGACATCAGTTTGACCGAGCTTTCCTTGGGCAGGTCGTTCAGCGGGCGGCCGATGATCTCGCGCGGATGGAAGCCCAGGGCGTCGTGGACGCGCGGCGACACGAAGGTCAGCACCAGGTTGCGGTCGGTCTCCCATACCCAGTCGGAGACCAGGCGCGTGGTGTCGTCCAGGCGCGTCGTCGCCTGGACCAGCGCGGTGGCGGTGGCCTTCAGCTTGGTCGTCGATTCATAGACCAGGGCGGTGGCGCGGATGGTGCCGTCGGTCCGGCGCAGCGAGCGGCGCTTGGCGCGGTAGTACTCGGTTCGCCCGTCGATGCTCAGCTTGTGTTCCTGGCTGACGGCGATGGGCAGGAAATCGCCGCTCTGCGGCAGCAGGCCCAGGGTCGACTGGTTGGGCAGTGCCCCGGCCTGGGCCAGGGCGCCGGCGATCTTCTGATAGGCCTTGTTGGCATAGAGGACCGCGCCGTCGGGCGAGACGATGCAGGTCGGCGGGCCGTCTTCCAGCAGCTCGCGCTGCAGGCTCAACAAAAGGCCGTCCAGCTCGTTCGTCGGATCGGCCACCTTCAGAACGGCGGCCTTCGGCGCGCCGCCCGATTCGGCGTTGCGCGCCACCATCTTGGGTTTGCCTAAATCGGTCGTCACCGCACCCGCTCAGCCCCTGCTTCGGTTTGCTTTGTTCATTTCCAGATCGCGGACCGCCGCCTGGAAGGCGGGCGCCCGCTGCCAGCTGCGCAGAACGTGCTGGGCGTCCTCGCGCTTGGTCTTGTCATAGAGCCGTGTCGCCCGCGCCAGGTCGCCGGGCGAAGTCTTCTGGCCGCCGGAGCCGGCGCTGCGGCGCAACAGGAACATCGTGGCGAAGTCCTGCTTGGTAACGCCGAGCGCGAGGCAGGCGATGGCCATCCCCTCGCCGCCGGGCCCGTACAGGATCTCGGTGCGCCGCGGCACGGCGATGCCGCTCCATTCTTCGAACAGCGCCTCGAACAGCGGCACCTGGCCCTGGCGCAGGGTCTTGATCAGCAGCGCGGCGTTGACCGGCTGTTCGCGCGCCATGCAGCGTGCGAGGTCCGCCGCGGTCTGTTCCAGGTTCGGCCCGTCGTCGCCGTTGCCCGCCGCCATCTCCAGCACGCTGCTTTCCAGGGCGTCGTCCAGCGAGGTCGGGTGGATGTCATAGCTCTGCAGGATCTCGGCGCGCAGGTTGGCGGCGACCACCCAGTACAGCCGCATGGCGATATCGTTGGTCAGGTCCTGGCGGCGCACCAGGGGTTCCTGGTAGCTGTCGATGTGCTGGGACTGCTCGGCCAGATAGGCCAGCGTCGCCTTGGAGATGCGCGCGCTGTGGTTTTCCAGCAGTGCGGTGATGACGTCGCTGTCCTGGGTGCCGACCAGTTCGTCGCTGACCGTTTCACTGAGGTCGCGGCGCCGCGCGATGGTGATCTGATGCTGGCGGCTGCGGTGATGGATGATGCTGATCAGTTCTTCGTCGGACAGCAGGGCCGAGCGCAGCAGCACCGGCTGGGCGACGGAGAACTCGTCGTTGGCCAGGGCGACGACAAGCGCGCGCGGCGCGGCCGGATTGCGCGACAGCCGGTCGGCCAGCCGCTTGCGGATCGGAATTTCGAACTCATGGATCAGCTTTTCGAGGATGTCGAAGATCAGGTCGCGTTCCTGATCGCTCAACATATGCTCGCGCTCAAGGGACAGCTGCGCGATGCGCGCTGTCAACTGCTCGCGTCCCTCGATCGACTTGTCGAGTGCAAGCCGCAATAGAGAATGAAGATCTTGTTCTTGATCGTTCATCCGGCCCTTCCCGAAATACGACCGGTCGCCAGCCCCGTCCCGATGCGTGGAATATCTGCCGGTTCCCACGGTGATCGCAGACAAGACGACCGATGCCCCCTTAAAAATAGTAAATTAAGGTAAAGACAATGTGAAGTTTGATCTTTATTTCTTCTATCGCTTCGCTGCGGGAACTTGTCGGTAGTCAGGGCATTCACTGAAATTAGATGCCGCTGGATGTTGCAACTTAGTGAAGCCAGGGGCCGCCAGCGGCACGGCGGCCTGGGAAGCGCCCGGGATCTCTAAATATTATCTGTTAATAACAGTGACTTATGAGAGGGGCTCGAAAATTTGGCCGGGCCGGGCTTCGCCGACGAGCCCGCAAGTAATGCATCATTGTAGGTAGACTTTTCATCTATATCATATGAAGTATTGATTATGTCTGCTTCGCAGGAGACCGGCAAAAAACCTGCAGGCGGATTCACGCGGAATTAACCGGCAGACGGAAATACTGCCAGAATGCAAATCGGCCCGGGCCAATCGCCCCTCTCCCTGACGATGCTCAAGACCCTGGGTGCCCAGCTCACGGCGCCTCCCTCGGCTGGCCAAGGCGTGGGCCAAGGCGTGGGCCAAGCTACTGGCCAGGCGGGCGCCGCGGCCACCCGTCCCGCTGCGGCAAGCGCCGCCCCGGCGGTCCCCCGCCCTGCGGCCGCTCCCTCGGAGGTCCGGCCGCAAACCGCCTCGACGGGGGCGTCGGGCGATGCAGCCGCCGTCCGTAACCTGCCGCGCGGCAGCTTCGTCGACCTGCGGGTCTGATCCGCCCGGCGCGTTTCGCCGTCTCCTGCCGTTCCGTCGTTACGGCCGTTCCGGGCCATCTTGTGGGCTGCCGGCCGCTGCGCCACAGTACCCGGATGAGCGCCCCCGACGACCGCTTCGAGCGCAAGGTGCCTGACGGCGACGACCGGCAGCGCCTGGTCTGCCGCGACTGCGGCTTCGTGAACTACGAGAACCCCAAGATCGTCGTCGGCTCGGTCGCCGTGTGGCAGGACCGCATCCTGCTGTGCCGGCGCGCGATCGAACCGCGCCGCGGCTTCTGGACCCTGCCGGCCGGCTATCTGGAACTGCACGAGACGGCGGCGGAGGGGGCCCGGCGCGAGGCCTGGGAAGAGGCCCGCGCGCGCCTGGAGATCGACCAGCTGCTGGCGGTCTATTCGATCCCGCGCATCTCCCAGATCCAGCTCATCTACCGTGCGGCCCTGGCGACGCCGGACGTCGCCGTCGGGATGGAAACCCTCGAACTCGACCTCTTCGCGTGGGAAGCCATTCCCTGGGACCTGCTGGCCTTCCCTTCGGTACACTGGGCGCTGAGGGACTATCAGGCGGTCCGCGGCCAGGCGGTCTTTGCGCCGCGCGGCAACCCGCCGGGCGAAGACGGCGGCGCCAGCCACCCCTAGGCGCCCGCCGCGGCGCTGAACCGGCAGCCGACTCGAAAGCCGCCCGCCGAACCGGGTCCCGCGAAAGGAGGTCCCGCCATGCGCAAGGGGTGCCGATTGCTGGCCCGGGGGCTGGGCCGGGGGCTGGCCCGGGGACTCGGGGCCGCGGCTGTCGCTCTGCCGTTACAGATTGGATTCGCCGTGGCCGGTCTTGCCGCCGATCCGTTCTTCGCCCATGAACAGCCGCGCTACCGCAGCGGCGAGCAACTGCTCGAAGACTGCCGTTCCGAGGACCCGCGGGCGCAGGGGCACTGTGCCGGCTATATCATGGCGGTGGCCGACATGCTGGGCGGCGCGGCGGCCCGTATCGACGGCCTGCAGGCCTGCCTCACCGGGCGGGAAACCGTGCCGGAACTGCGGGAGGTGGTGCGCCGCCACCTGGAAGACAACCCCGCCCGCGCCGTCCTGAAGGGCGACGGCGTGGTGGCCTACGCGCTATCGCTCTACCGTCCCTGCGCCGGGGGTGAAGCGGGCTTCGGAGGGCGGCTGCCCGGCCGCTGAGCTTCCAGCAGCTGTCGCAGCAGGCGCACTTCCGCGTGCATCGCGCGGATGTCGTCTTCCAGGCGCTGGACGTCGCCATGGGATTGCTCACTGAAGGCGGCGAAAGCGTCTTTGTTCTCCGCGTCATGCTGGCTCTGCATCGCGTTGACGATGATGGCGATGAACAGATTCAGCACGGCGAAGCTGGTGATCAGGATAAAGGGCACGAAGAAGGCCCAGGCGAAGGGATAGACTTCCATCACCGGGCGCACGATCCCCATCGACCAGCTTTCCAGCGTCATGATCTGAAACAGCGAATAGGCGGCGGCACCGATGCTGCCGAACCACTCCGGGAAAACGGCGCCGAACAGCTTGGTCGCCATCACCGCGAACACGTAGTAGAGCAGCGCCAGCAGGGCGACGACGGACCCCATGCCGGGGAGCGCCTGCAGCAAAGCCTGGACCACCTTGCGCATCGAGGGGACGACAGAGACCAGGCGCAGTATCCGCAGCACGCGCAGGGCGCGCAGCACGGAAAAGGCGGCGGAGGCCGGCACCAGGCTGATGGCCACCACGGTGAAGTCGAAGAGGTTCCAGGGGTCGCTGAAGAAGCGGCGGCGATAGACGCACAGCTTGGCCAGGATCTCGGCGGCGAAGAGGGCGATGATCGCGCGGTCGAGGGCGATCAGCAGGTCGCCCGCCACGGCCATGGCGCGGGCCGAAGTTTCCAGGCCGAGAATGGCCGCGTTGATCAGGATCAGCGCGGTGATGCTGCGCTGGAAGCCGGACGATTCGATAAGACCCCGCACGCGCCTGGTCGTTACGCTCCCCTCCGTCGATCCGGCCTCCGTCATGTTTTTGCAGACTCCCCCTGTTGGACCGGCGGTGCAGGCCGGCCGGCGCTTGCGGGGTTACATGTGTCTCGGGGAGGGTGGCGTCAAGACGCCAGACCTGCGGCCTGATTCTGGGCGGCCCGCTCCTGGGCGGCGCGGCGGCGGGCAGCGGGTAGGATCACTTTCACGCAGGTGCCGACGTCGATCTGGCTTTCGATCTCCAGCCGGCCGCCGTGCAGTTCGACCAGCGCCTTGGACAGCGGCAGGCCCAGCCCGGCACCCTGATGCGGATGGGCGCGGCGGTCGTGAGCCTGGCCGAAGGGCTGCAGGATGTGCTCGATCTCGCCGGCGCTGATGCCGATGCCGGTATCGGTGATCGCGATGGCGATGCCCCCATCGTTGCTGGTCCCGTCGTTGCTCGCCAGGTCGCGCAGCCGCGCGGTGACGCTGCCCTCCGGCAGGGTGAACTTCACCGCATTGGTCAGCAGGTTCAGCAGCACTTGTTTCAGCTTCATTTCATCGCCGACAATTTCGACCCGCTGCTCCGGCATGTCGAGCACCAGGGTCACGCCGTTGCTGACGGCGCGCGGCTCCAGCAGTTTCACGCAGCCGGTCAGCAGCGCGGCGACGTCGACGGTGTCTTCGTGCAGGTCGCGGCCGGCCTCGGCGACGGCGAGGTCGAGCAGATCGTCGACCAGGTTCAGCAGCAACTGGCCGCTGTGATGGATGTGGCCCAGGTGCTCGACCTGTTGGTCGTTCAGCGGCCCGTAGAGCCGGCGCTGCAGCAGTTCGGAAAACCCGATGATGGCGTTCAGCGGCGTGCGCAGTTCGTGGGAGACGTTGGCGAGGAACTTGGACTTGGCGGCGTTGGCCTCGGTCACCTGGTGCAGCGCCTGGCTGAGGCGGGCGAAGCGCTGGGTGGCCAACTCAGAGGTCATGCGCATCAGCTGCGCGGCGGAACCGACGCCGGCATAGCGGCCCTTGTGGGTGACGATGAAGCCGTCGGTCATCGCCTTGGGCTTGCAGGTCAGCAGCAGGTCGCTCACCTGGTCGATGCGGTTGTCCCATTCGACCACCAGCGGTGCCGGGTCCATCAGCTTGACGATGGGTTTGCCGTTGAACAGCTCCGGCCAATAGGGCTTGGCCAGGTTGGCGAGAAATTCCAGCCGTCCGACCAATCCGACCGGCCGCTCGCCGGACACCACGGCGACCGCTACCAGGCGGTCGTCGCCGCGCAGCAGGCCGTGGACTTCGCTGCAGGTCATCTGCGGCGGCACGGCCGGCGCGTCGATCGCGAGCAGGTGGGCCCGCATGGACTCTTCCGACCCGGAAAATTGTCCGGAGGAAAGCGCGGCGGCAGCGGCCATGGCGGGGCGGTTCTCCTGTGCGACTCAGAGGACGGTGATCTGAATGTGGAGCGACGCTAAACTGCTGGTGGTTAAGAAAGGTTTGTAAATCGCGTCATCATTCCGTCACGCGCCGGTCACCAGCGGGCGTTTGGGGGGCGTTTCGGGGGGCATTCAACCGCAGGGGCCCGCGCTCACTTGCCCGCCACGGTGCCGCCCTCGAACAGCGATCGCCGACGGTGCAACGAGTCATGCAGCATGTCGAGCAGCACGCGGATGCGCGCGGTGCGTTGCAGATCGGGATGGGTCAGCAGCCACAACTCGGTATCGAGGTCGCGCAGCGGTGGCGCGACCCGCTGCAGCCGCGCATCGCTGTCGCCCAGGAAGCAGGGCAGGATCGCCAGCCCCAGGCCGTTCCGCGCGGCGCTGGCCTGGTTGAACATGGAGTTGGAGCGATAGGCGATCGCATGGCGGTCGACGTTGGCGGCCAGCCAGCGTGCGACCAACGGCGGACCGGCGCCTTCCTCCCAGGCGATCCAGCGTTGGCCCGGTCCCGACGGGTCCTTCGGGAGCGGGCCTTCGGCGCTGACGTAAACGGCGCTGGCAAGACCGGCGATGCGGCGGCCGGCAAGAGTCTCCGGCGGCTGGCGCGTCGGCCTCAGGGCAATGTCGGCCTCGCGCCGCGTCAGGTTCAGCATGCGGTTGTCGATCGCCAACTCCAGGACGATGTCCGGGTAATTCTCGCGGAACGCGGCCAGCAGCGGCATCACCGTGACTTCGGCGAGGTCGTCGGGGGCGGTCAGGCGCAGGCTGCCGGTCAGGCGCAGATCCTGTCCGCTGAGGCGCCGTTCCAGGGCCTCGACCTCGGCCTCCACCCGCTCGGCGGTGCGCAGCAGATCTTCGCCGGCGGCGGTGGTGACGTAGCTGCCGTCCTGGCGCTCGAACAGGCGCGTGCCGAGCCGCGCCTCGATGGCGCCCAGCCGCCGGAACACGGTCGAGTGGTTCACCCGCAGGCGCCGGGCGGCGCCGGCCAGGGTGCCCTCGCGGGCGATGGCCAGGAGGGTCGAGAGGTCACCGCTGATATCGTTGGAGGCGCTCATGCGGACATTTTCATCGGCCATTGCATTTATGCAATGGAAATTTGCAGATTTCGCGGATCGACGTGCGATTGGGCAAACCCTACCTTCCTCTCCATCGCAACCCGACGCCATCCCTGAACCGGACCCAACCGGAAGGGGCGTCCTGCAAGAACGGAGAAGTTCCATGATCGACAGCAAGACCGCCCCTTACGCCGCCCTGCTGCTGCGCGTTTCCCTGGGCATCATGTTCCTGGCCCACAGCCTTTACCTGAAGGTCGTGGTGTTCACCCTGGCCGGCACGGTCGGCTTTTACGAATCCCTCGGCCTGCCGGGCATCTTCGCCTACCTGACCATCCTGGCCGAGGTGCTGGGTGGCGTGGCCTTCCTGCTCGGCATCCAGGTCCGCCTGGCGGCTTTGGGCGTGCTGCCGGTCCTGCTGGGTGCCCTCTGGGTGCACGCGGGCAATGGGTGGGTGTTCAGCGCCCAGGGCGGCGGCTGGGAGTATCCGGCTTTCCTGATCGTCGGCGTTGCCGTGCAGGCGCTGCTCGGTGCCGGCGCCTACGCGGTGAAGAGCCCGGCGATCCTCGGCCGGAAGGCGATCGCCTGACCGCTGTCCTGGCGGGCGGGACCTAAGCCACCCCGTCCGCCCCTCAACCTTCTAGCTCCAATTGCCGGCCCGCGTGCCGCCGCTTTTCCCGACCTTCCCCTCGGCAGCGGCACGCGGGCTTTTTCTTTGGGAGGCTGCCGCCACCATGAAAGCCCTGATCCACGGCCGCTGGCACGGCGACGTCACCGACCGCGCCGCCTATGAGGTGGCCCGCGCCGCCCAGCCCGACGGACTCTTCCACCACTGGGTAAACGCCGCTCCCGCCGCCGCTTTCCCCGCGGAGCCCGGGCGCTATCATCTCTACGTCTCCTACGCCTGTCCCTTTGCCCAGCGCACGATCCTCTACCGCGCGCTCTTCGGCCTGGAAGAGGTGCTGCCGATGTCGGTGGTGCATCCCCGCTGGCGCGGCCCCGACGGCTGGACCTTCACGCCCGACCCCTGTTTTCCGGAAGTCACCAGAGACCGCGCCAACGGCGTCGACGCGCTGTGGCAGCTCTACGTGAAAGCGGCGCCGGACTTCACCGGCAAGGTCACAGTGCCGGTCCTGTGGGATACGAAACGGGAGACTATCGTCAGTACCGAATCCGCCGACATCCTGCGCATGCTGGACCTCGGCTTCGCGCGTCTGCACGCAAAGGATCTGACCTTCTATCCCGGGCGCCTGCGCGACGACATCGATGCCCTGGGCGGCTTCATCCGGCGTCGGGTGAACGGCGGCGTCTACAAGGCGGGCTTCGCCGCCGACCAGGAAAGTTTCGACACCGCGGTGACCGCGTTCTTCGCCGCACTGGATCACCTGGAAACTTTGCTCGCCGACGGGCGGCCCTACCTGCTGGGACGCTGCGCGACCGAGGCGGACTGGCTGCTGTTCCCGACGCTGGTCCGTCTCGACGCGGTCTATGCCGGTGCCCTGAAGGTGAACCTGAAACGCCTCAGCGACTATCCGCGGCTGGAGGCACACACGCAGCGGCTCTACGCCTGGCCGGGTGTCGCCGCCACGGTGAAGCTCAATCACGCCAAGCGCCACTACTACGACGACCTGGGTGTCACCAATCCGTCGCTGATCCCGCCGGGGCCGCGCACGCCGTTTGAAGACGCTGCGTGAGGCGGACCGTTACCTCGCCCTTCGAGACGCAGGCCTTTCGGCCTGCTCCTCAGGGTGAGGTAACACCCTATGAATAAGCGACTTCATGCTGAGGAGCGCGCGGGAGCGCTCGTCTCGAAGCATGAGGTCGATTGCTCGCTTGAGCAGCTACTTGTTCTGATCCAAACCCACCAGGGCACGGGCGAAGTCGCGGGCGGCGAAGGGGCGGAAGTCTTCGGCGCCTTCGCCGACGCCGATCACGTGGACCGGCAGCTTGTACTTCTCGGCTAGCTCCACCTGCACGCCGCCGCGCGCCGAGCCGTCCAGCTTGGTGACCACCAGGCCGGTGAGGTCGACCAGTTCCTTGAAGGTGCCGATCTGGCTGAGGGCGTTCTGGCCGGTGGTCGCGTCGAGCACCAGCACCACGTGGTGCGGCGCCTCCGGCTCCACCTTCTTGATGACGCGGGCGATCTTCTGCAGCTCGGCCATCAGCTCGGTCTTGTTGTGCAGGCGCCCGGCGGTGTCGATCAGCAGCAGGTCGTCGCCGGCGGCCTTGGCCTGCTCCACGGCGGTGAAGGCGAGGCCCGCTGCGTCGGCCCCCTGGTTGCCGGCGACCACGGGGCAGCCCGAACGCTCGCCCCAGATCTTCAACTGCTCGCTGGCGGCGGCGCGGAAGGTGTCGCCGGCGGCGAGGCGCACCTTCAGGCCTTCCCGCACGTAGTGGGTGGCCAGCTTGCCGATGGTGGTGGTCTTGCCGGAGCCGTTCACGCCGACCACCAGCACCACTGTCGGCTTGTGGGCCGGGTCGAGGGTGAGGGGCTTGGCGACCGGCTCCAGCATGGCCGCGATGTCGGCGGCCAGGGCCTCGCGCACCTCGCGCGGATCGACCTCCTTGTCGAAGCGGGTCTTGGCCAGATTGGCGGTCAGCTTTGCGGCGGTGGTGACGCCCAGGTCGGCGGTGATCAGCAGCTCTTCCAGCTCCTCCAGCGCCGCGTCGTCCAGCTTGCGCTTGGTGAAGATGCCGGTGATGCCATCGCCCAGCTTGGACGACGAGCGGCTGAGGCCCGCCTTCAGGCGCTGGAACCAGCCGCCCTTCTTTTCTTGTGTCGTGTCGCTCACGCTGCCGGGGAGAGTTTGTGGTGGAGGGGAGTGGCGATGAGGGTGTCGCCGTCACGCCCGCCGATGGTGACGTCGATGACCGCGCCGATGGCACCGGACTGCAGCAGCACCGGCGCGAAGGTCTCGCTGCGGCCCAGCAGGCGCCCGTCGGCTTCCTGCTTTTCGATCAGCACGGACGCCGTTCGCCCGATCTGCGAGTCGAGAAAACGCGTGAGCGCGGCGTCGCCGGCGGCGCGCAGCCGCGCCGCGCGATGCTTGCGGACGGCGACCGGCACCTGCGGCATCTTCGCGGCGGGCGTGCCCTGGCGCGCGGAATAGGGAAAGACGTGCAGGTAGGTCAGGCCGCAGTCCTCGACCAGCTTCAGCGAGTTCTCGAACATCGCCTCGGTCTCGGTCGGGAAGCCGGCGATGAGATCGGCGCCGAAGACGATGTCGGGGCGCAGTTCCCGCAGTTCACGGCAAAGCTCTACGGCTTCGCTGCGCGAATGGCGCCGCTTCATGCGCTTCAGGATCATGTCGTCGCCGGCCTGCAGGGAAAGATGCAGGTGCGGCATCAGGCGCGGCTCCTCGGCGATCAGGCGCGTCAGGGCGGGTTCGAGCTCGATGGCGGCCAACGAGGAGAGCCGCAGGCGCTGCAGGTCCGGCACCTGTGCCAGCAGGCGGCGCAACATCTGGCCCAGCGCCGGCCGGCCCGGCAGGTCGCCGCCGTAGGAGGTAATGTCGACGCCGGTCAGCACCACCTCGGCGGTGCCCTGCTCGACGAGGGCGCGGACCTGGCGCACCACCTCGCCCAGCGGCACCGAGCGGCTGTTGCCGCGGCCATAGGGGATGATACAGAAAGTGCAGCGGTGATCGCAGCCCTGCTGCACCTGCACGAAGGCGCGGGTGCGCTCGGCGAAACCGTCGATCAGCTGCGGCGCGGTCTCGGTCACCGCCATGATGTCGTTCACCAGCACGCGCGGTGCGTCCTCTGAGAGAAAACTCTCGGCGCGCAGCTTCTCCTCGTTGCCGATGACGCGGTCGACCTCGTCCATGGCGGCGAAGCCTTCGGGGTCGATCTGCGCGGCGCAGCCGGTGACGATGATCTGCGCCTGCGGGTTCTCGCGCCGCGCCTTGCGGATCGCCTGGCGCGCCTGGCGCTCGGCTTCGCCGGTGACGGCGCAGGTGTTCACGATGATGGCGCCGTCCAGGCCCGCCGCCTCGGCGTGGCCGCGCATGACTTCGGACTCGTAGGCGTTCAGCCGGCAGCCGAAGGTGAGGATGCGGGGCGCGCTCATTGCGGCAGCTCTCCCGTGAAAGCGGTGGCGACCGGACCGGTCATCTCGACGTGGCCGTTGTCCAGCCAGTCGATGATCAGGCTGCCGCCGGTCAGCACCACCTCGACCTTGCGGCCGGTCAGGCCCCGGCGGGCGGCGGCGACCGCGGCGGCGCAGGCGCCGGTGCCACAGGCCCGGGTTTCGCCGACGCCGCGTTCCCACACGCGCAGGCGCAGCTTATCGGGGCCGATGACCTCGGCGGCGCCGATGTTGGCGCGCTCGGGGAAGAGGGCGTGGTGCTCCAGCGAGGGGCCGAGGTCTGCCAGCGGCAGGCTCTCGACGTTCTCGACGAAGAACACCGCGTGGGGGTTGCCCATGTTCACCCCGACCGGGTCCTGCAGCGGGCCGTTGGAGATCCCCAGGTGCAGGGTGTCGCGCTCTTCACTCAAGGGAATCTCGCGCCAGTCCAGCCGCGCTTCGCCCATGTCGACGGTGATCCGTTCGGGCCCGGCGGCCTTGGCATGCAGCAGGCCGGCGCTGGTCTCGATCACGATGCTGTCGCGCCCGGTCTCGCCCATCACCAGGGCGGCGACACAGCGCGTGCCGTTGCCGCAGGCGCCGACCTCGCCGCCATCGTTGTTACGGATCCGCATGAAGACGTCGGCGCTGCCGTTGGTCGGCGGCTCCAGGATCAGCATCTGGTCGCAGCCCACGCCCTCGCGTCGGTCGGCGATGGCCTGGGCCATCGCGTCCGTCAGCGCAAAGGGCTCGGCCCGGGCGTCCACGACCACGAAGTCGTTGCCCAGCCCGTGCATCTTGATGAAGGGGCGTGCGCTCATGGCGGGGTTATATGTCGGACGCGCCGCGCGGTCCACAAGAGGCTGGTTTTCCCCTGAAGCCCCCTAACGCCCCCTGACGCCCGGGGGGCCCCCTGTCCTTCCGGCGATTTTCCTTAGAACCAAAGGCGTCGCCGCCTCGACCAACGGTTTTCGGAGACTGTTGGGGGAGGAAGCGCCGATGCCCGGAAAACCTGGATTTCCGGCTGTTCAGGAGGAGCCCGTTCAGGAGGAGGCGCCGGCTGCGGCGCCCGTCCCGCCGCTGGCGCTGGTGCCGGCCGTGAAACCGGCGGCCCCGCCGGTGTTGCCCCCGAGCCGAAAGGCCCCCGCTGTCACCGGAGAGAGCCCGGCCTACTGGCGCCGCTACTACGACGCGTGAACCCCGGCGCCTGCCTTTTTATGGCCATGCTCCCGCCCTCTTGCCGCGCGTTTTGGCCCTCACAATGACAGTGCGCGCGCGGGCAAGGGGCCCGCGCCGGCATCAAGGGGGGATACCATGATGATCATGCGCTTTGCCGTCCTGGCGGTGGCCGCCGGCCTGCTGGCCGGGTGCGGCCCCACCACCCAGACGACCTCGGGGGCCCAGTATCTGGCCGCCTACGACAGCGGGGCCGGCGAGGCCTCGGCGACCGATGTGGAAATCGCCGCGGCCGCCAACGTGGAGCCGCAGCTGCGCTTTCCCGCCCGCATCGGCCTCGCGCGGATCGGCGCCCAAGGGCTGGAGGCGGTGCCGCAGGCCGAAGCCTATGCCTGGGGCGGTCTCGCCGAACGTCTCGGCGGCGGTTACGGCACCTTCGTGCCGGTCTCGCCGCTGATCGCCGCGCTGGCCACGCCGGAGACGGCACAACAGCCGCCGGCCCAGGCCTGCGGATATTTCGGCTGTCGCGAGAATGCCGCCGACCGCCTGGCGCAAGTGGTCCGTCAGGTGCGCCTCGGCGCCGCCCGCCAGCACCTGGATGCGGTGCTGATCTACGAGACCTCCGGCCGTTCGGCGGAGAGCAGCAATCCGCTGGCCGTCACCAAGCTGGCCCTTATCGGCTTCTTCCTGCCGACCGAGAGCGTCGAGGCCGACGGCTTTGCCCAGGCGGTGCTGGTCGACGTGCGCAACGGCTACACCAACGGCACCGCCTCGGCGGTGGCCGAGAAGCCAAGCCACCGCCTCACCACCGTTAGCGACAGTGAGGACGCCCATGCCGCGGCGCGCCGTGAGGCCGAGGCCCGGGCGGTCACCGCCTTGTCCGGCGAGGTCGAGGCCATGGTGCGCGACCTGCGCCTGGCCCTGGCGGAAAAAAGGGCGGCGGAGGGGCCGGATTGACGGCGGCGCGAACCGGCCCCATGAATCTCATAGGTTGTGGACCATTGGTTCGCTCTCTGTACGGGACTCGCGCGGAATCGCTTGGGTTTTGCTGTCTGCTGGGGCAAAAAAGCGGCCTTATCCACTTGGATTATCGGGTAAATTTCGCGTGAATCAGCTTGCTTTTCGGCGCATCTGGTTTTAGGTGTAGAAGCGGTGACGGACGTAAGGTCAGAAGCCGCAGGCTCGGTAACATCGCATTAGGCTCTGGCCTTAGAAGATGCCCTCCCGTCCCTGGGTTTATTCCGACAATTCGTACCTTCACCCGGCTCGGGCTGAATCGTCCCGGGACGAACTACTTTGAAGTTCGAAGGAAGACCCAGACATGATCACGGGAACCGTGAAATTCTTTACCACCACCAAGGGCTTCGGTTTCATCGCGCCCGAGGACGGCTCCAAGGACGTCTTCGTGCACATTTCTGCTGTCGAGCGGTCGGGCATGCCCCCGCTGGTCGAAGGCCAGAAGGTGAGTTTCGAAGTCCAGGCCGACCCGCGCGGCCCCAAGGCGGTGAACTTGCAGGCCGCTGGCTAAGCTCCAAAGCCGACAGTCTTAAAGAAAAGACCGAAAAGCTTTTCGATCCGGCCGCCCAGGAAGGGCGGCCGTTTTCGTCTCCGGGGCCGGCTCCTGGATTTAGCTTTGGGGTTTAGCTCTGGGATTTAGCTCTGGGATTTGGCCCTGGGGGTTCGATCCATCTGGCTTGACCCTTACAGCTTGACCCTTACAGCTTGACGGGGACGGCGCGCGCCCCTAAGTTCCGCGCCATTCCGGCCAAGGTGACTTGACCGGCTTAAGGCCCCGTTCTGCGGGGCGGCCCCGCCAGTCCGCGAGTTTTCGCGCACTGGCGCGAAGTGCGTTGGCTTTTTGGATAAGAGATTTGGGACCGATCGAGACCGATGTTCGATAGCCTTCAGGAACGGCTTTCCGGCGTTTTCGACAAGCTGACGCGCCGCGGCGCGCTCAGCGAAGCGGACGTCACGGCGGCGCTGCGAGAGGTGCGCGTGGCCCTGCTGGAGGCCGACGTCGCCCTGCCGGTGGTGAAGGACTTCGTCGACGGCGTGCGCGAGAAGGCCATCGGCCAGGAGGTCCTGCGCTCGGTCACCCCGGGCCAGATGGTCGTCAAGATCGTCCACGACCACCTGGTCGAGACCCTGGGCAGCGAGAGCGTGGGCATCGATCTGCGCGCCACCGCGCCGGTCGGCATCATGCTGGTGGGCCTGCAGGGCTCGGGCAAGACGACGAGCTGCGCCAAGATCGCCAAGCGCCTGCAGGAGCGCGAGAAGAAGAAGGTCCTGATGGCCTCGCTCGACGTGCGCCGCCCGGCCGCGCAGGAGCAGCTGAAGGTCCTGGGCGAGCAGGCTCTGGTCGCCACCCTGTCGATCGTGCCCGGCGAGCCGCCGGTGGCCATCGCCCGCCGCGCCATGCAGACCGGCGCGCTGGAAGGCTACGACGTCGTCATGCTGGACACCGCCGGGCGTCTGGCCATCGACGAGGAACTGATGGCCGAGGTGGCGGCGGTGCGCGATGCCGCCAAGCCGCACGAGAGCCTCCTTGTCGCCGATGCCATGACCGGCCAGGACGCGGTCAATGTGGCCACGGCGTGCAAGGACCGCGTCGGCCTGACCGGTATCGTGCTGACCCGTGTCGACGGCGACGCGCGCGGTGGCGCGGCGCTGTCCATGCGTGCCGTTACCGGCTGTCCGATCAAGCTGATCGGCGTCGGCGAAAAGCTGGACGCGCTGGAAGGCTTCCATCCGGACCGCGTGGCCTCGCGCATCCTCGGCATGGGCGACGTGGTGTCGCTGGTCGAAAAGGCGGCCGAGGGCATCGAGCAGGAAGAGGCGGAGAAGCTTGCCAAGAAGCTGCAGAAGGGCACCTTCGACCTCGACGACTTCGCCAAGCAGCTGCAGCAGATGCAGAAGATGGGCGGCCTCTCCAGCCTGATGGGCATGCTGCCTGGCATGAACTCGGCGCAGATGCAGCAGATCAAGAAGACCAAGCTGGACGACGGCATGGTGAAGCGCCAGCTCGCCGTGCTGTCCTCGATGACGCCGGTCGAGCGCAAGAAGCCCGACCTGATCAAGGCCTCGCGCAAGCAGCGCATCGCCAACGGCTCCGGCACCACGGTGCAGGAAGTGAACAAGCTGCTGAAGCAGCACAAGGACGCGACCCGCATGATGAAGCGGGTCCAGAAGATGGGGAAGAAGGGGATGCTGCGCGGCGGCCTCGGCGGCCTGATGGGCGGCGGCGGGAACCCTTTCGGTTGACCCTTTTAGCGATCTCACCAATTCGAACCGTTTAGAGAACAGAAAGCGAGTAGCAGACCATGTCCCTCAAGATCCGTTTGTCCCGCGGCGGCGCCAAGAAGCGTCCCTACTACCGCATCGTCGTTGCCGATTCGCGCAGCCCGCGCGACGGCCGGTTCATCGAGCGCCTCGGCTCCTACAATCCGATGGTCGCCAAGGACCACCCCGAGCGCCTGACGCTGGATACCGAGCGGGCTAAGCACTGGCTGTCGATGGGCGCCACGCCGAGCGACCGTGTCAGCCGCTTCCTGGCCGACGCCGACCTGGTGCCGGCGCGCCGCATCCCGCGCCAGACCAAGAAGAACCTGCCGGGCCAGAAGACGCTGGAGCGTCAGCAGGCTGCCGAGGACGCCAAGAAGGCGGCCGAGGAAGCGGCGGCTGCCGCCGCTGCCGCGCCGGCTGAAGAGGCCCCGGCTGAAGAGGTTGCCGCCGAGGAAGCGCCCTCGGCGTAAGGAACCGCGTGGTCTTGCCGGAGGCGCCAAGCGATGGCTGCTGAAGAGCGCGGCGCCGCAGGTGGGGCTGCCGAGCGTGTGTGCCTGGGGGTCATGGTCGGCGCCCACGGCGTGCGCGGCCTGGTGAAGGTGAAGGCCTTCACCGAGGACCCCGCCGACGTGGCCGCCTACGGCCCGGTCCGCGACGATAGCGGCCGCCGCCAGTGGCAGTTGCAGGTCGTCGGACCGGCGCCGGGCAAGGCTGAAAGCGTCGTCCTGGTGAAGGTCGCCGGGGTCAGCGACCGCGATGCGGCCCAGGCGCTGCACGGCACCAACCTCTACGTCGACCGCGCGGCCCTGCCGGCGCTGGCGGAGGAAGAGACCTTCTACCACGCCGATCTGATCGGTCTGATGGTGGAGGACCCGGCGGGCCGGGTGCTGGGCCGGGTGAAGGCGGTGGAGAACTACGGCGCCGGCGCCCTCCTGGAGGTCGAAGGTGGCGACGGCAAGACGACCCTGCTGGCCTTCACCAAAGCGGTGGTGCCGGTGGTCGACCTGGCCGGCGGGCGTCTGGTGGCGCTGCTGCCGGAGGAGATCCTGGTGCAGCCGCAAGCCGGTGACGGGGCTTGCGGCGGGGAGGCGCCCGGCGACGGGGCAGAAGGTGGCGCAGGCGCTGAAGAAACCCGGGAAGAACCGGGAAAAGGTTAACTTTTTCGGGTTTCCGCCGGTTCCGGGAAAATGCCTTTCGGGGCGGTGGAAGGGCTGGACAAACGCCGGCGGCGGCGTCATAAAGCGCCGCTTCGGCTCTGCTTGGTTCTGAAAGCTTGGCCCTGGGCCTGGTTTCGAAGCCTGGTGTGAAGGTTGTTGGGAGAGCTCCCATGGCGGCATGGCGATCGCTGGTCCTGACGATCTTCCCGGAGATGTTTCCGGGGCCGTTGGGGCTGAGCCTGGCCGGCAAGGCCCTGGAGCGCGGGCTCTGGGCGCTCGACGTCCTGGACATCCGGGATTTCGCGCGCGATAAACACCGCAGCGTCGACGATGCCCCCTTCGGCGGGGGTGCCGGCATGGTGATGCGCCCGGACGTGGTGGATGCGGCTCTGGCCGCCGCCGCGCAGACGTGGCAGCAGAATCCGCCGGAAACGGGGGGTTCCGGTGAGGAGCCTCCGGTGATCTATCTCTCGCCCCGGGGGCGCCTGCTGCCGCAGGACCTGGTGCGGGACTTGGCGGCGGGGCCGGGTATCACCCTGCTCTGCGGCCGCTACGAGGGGGTCGATCAACGGGTGCTGGATGCCCGCGGCGTTCTCGAGGTTTCCGTCGGCGACTACATTCTGTCGGGCGGGGAAACGGCGGCCCTGGTGCTGATGGACGCGATCGTCCGCCTGCTGCCAGGCGTGATGGGTAACGAAGGCAGCCCCGACGAGGAATCGTTCGGGGCGGAAGGTTTCGAGGGGCTGTTGGAATACCCCCTCTACACGCGGCCCGCCGATTGGCAGGGCCGCCCGGTGCCGGAGGTCCTGACCTCCGGGCATCACGAGAAAGTCCGCCAGTGGCGTCGGGCCCAGGCGGAGGAGATTACCAGGACGCGCCGCCCGGATCTCTGGGCGCGCTACACGAAAGGCCGGGGCTGAGGCTTGCGGTCGACATGAAGGATAGAGAGTCATGAACGTCATCGAGCAGATCGAAAGCGAGCAGGTTGGCCAACTGACCGCCGCGGGTGAGCCGCCGGCCTTTGCTCCGGGCGATACCCTGCGCGTCAACGTGAAGGTCGTGGAAGGCACGCGCGAGCGTATCCAGGCTTTCGAGGGCGTCTGCATCGCGCGCCGCAACCGCGGCCTGAACTCGGCCTTCACCGTGCGCAAGCTGTCGTACGGCGAGGGTGTCGAGCGCGTCTTCCCGCTGTACAGCCCGCGCATCGATTCCATCGAGGTGGTGCGCCGCGGCGACGTGCGCCGGGCCAAGCTCTATTACCTGCGCGGCCGCACCGGTAAGGCCGCGCGTATCCGCGAGCAGACCACCGGCCACAGCGGCAAGCTGGACACCGCCGCGAAGGTCGAGGCCGCTCGGGTCAAGAAGGAAAAGGCGGCCAGCAAGGCCGAAGGCTGAGGCTTCGCCGTCCGGCGCCCGCCCTTCCTAACGGGGCAGGCGGCGCCGCGTCGAAAGTCTTTCTGGGGTTGAGGGGGCCCGGCGGTCGGCTTGTTGCAAGCGGACCGCCGGGCTCTTTTCGTTTTCAGCCCGGGTCGTTTTCAGCCCGGGTCGTTTTCAGCCCGGGTCGTTTACAGCCCTCGGCGGCGGTTCCTCCAGTCGGTTGAATGGGGCGCACCGGGATTTTCTGCGGCGGGGCCTTTTCTGCCCGCCGGCGGGGCGCTATTCTCCCGCTCCGTTTAGTAGGGGGCCGTTTAGAGGGACCCGCTTAGAGGGCGAACAACAATAATCAGGCTGGTTTAAGGCCCGATCGGATGAGTTTAAGGAACGAGAGAGATGTCCGCGCCGCGTACGCTTTTTGACAAGATCTGGGACAGCCATCTGGTCGACCGTCAGGACGACGGCACCTGTCTGATTTATATCGACCGCCACCTCGTCCACGAGGTGACCTCGCCCCAGGCTTTCGAAGGGCTGCGTCTGGCCGGCCGCAAGGTGCGCCACCCCGAGGCGACGCTGGCGGTGCCGGACCACAACGTGCCGACCACCGACCGCTCCAAGGGCATTGCCGACGACGAGAGCCGCAGCCAGGGCGAGACCCTGTAGAAGAACTGCGCCGACTTCGGCGTGCCGATCTACACCATGAACGCTCTGCGCCAGGGCGTCGTGCACATCATCGGGCCGGAGCAGGGCTTCACCCTGCCGGGCATGACCATCGTCTGCGGCGACAGCCACACCGCGACCCACGGCGCCTTCGGCTCCCTGGCCTTCGGCATCGGCACGTCGGAGGTGGAGCACGTGCTGGCCACCCAGACGCTGATCCAGTCGCCGGCCAAGAACCTGCGCATCACCGTCGACGGCGCCCTGCCGGTCGGCGTCACCGCCAAGGACCTGGTGCTGGCCATCATCGGCAAGATCGGCACCGCCGGCGGCACCGGCTACGTCATCGAGTACGCCGGGCAGGCGATCCGCGACCTGTCCATGGAAGGCCGCATGACGGTCTGCAACATGTCGATCGAGGCGGGCGCGCGTGCGGGCCTCATCGCGCCGGACGAGACCACCTACGACTACATCAAGGGCCGCCCCATGGCGCCCAAGGCCGGCGCCTTCGAGCAGGCGGTCGCCTACTGGCGCACGCTGCCCTCCGACGCGGGCGCGCGCTATGAGAAGGAAGTGACGCTGGAGGTCGCGGAGATCGACCCGCAGGTCACCTGGGGCACCAGCCCGGAAGACGTTGTGGCGATCACCGGCCGGGTGCCGAACCCGGAGAGCGCGCGCGACGAGAACAAGCGCCAGGCGATGATCCGCGCGCTGGACTACATGGGCCTGAAGGCCGACATGCCGATGACCGATGTGAAGATCGACAAGGTCTTCGTCGGCTCCTGCACCAACGGGCGCATCGAGGACCTGCGCGAGGCCGCCAAGGTGGCCGAGGGCCGCAAGGTCGCCGAGGGCGTGCAGGCGATGATCGTGCCGGGCTCCGGCCTGGTGAAGGAGCAGGCAGAGGCAGAGGGCCTCGACAAGATCTTCCTCGAGGCCGGCTTCGAATGGCGTGAGCCGGGTTGTTCCATGTGCCTGGCGATGAACGCCGACCGGCTGGCCCCGGGCGAGCGCTGCGCCTCGACCTCGAACCGCAACTTCGAAGGCCGCCAGGGCCGCGGCGGGCGCACGCACCTTGTCAGCCCGGGAATGGCCGCCGCCGCCGCGGTGAAGGGCCACTTGGCGGACGTGCGCGACCTTTAAGGGCAAAGGCTGACGGGGCCGGGGCAACGCCGCCCTGGACGTCCGCGCCTCGTGTCTTTGGGCCGCGCCGCGGGTAGGCCAACGGCAGAGGATTGCCGCCGATGCTGATCCGCTTCCTCTCTGTTTTCCTGGTGCTCGCCGGCCTCTGCACCGCCTGTGCCGCCGGGGTGAATGGTCGCGAAGACGTCCGCATCGGCGAGCGGATCCTGGCGGTCTACACGTACCGCCCGGCCGATTGCGCACCTGCCGGTGTGCTGCTCGTCTTTCACGGCATGAGCCGCAATGCCGACAGCTACCGCGATCACGCGGCTGGCTTCGCCGACAGACACTGCCTGACCGTCTTCGCACCGCGGTTCGATGCCGAGCGTTTTTCCATCTGGGACTATCACGGCGGCGGCATTACGTCGCCCGAGGGGCTGCGTCCGCCCGCAGAGTGGACCGTTCACATGGCCGACGACCTCGTGGCCTGGGTGCGCCGGCACGACGGCCTGGCCGCGGCGCCCGTCTATCTCTTCGGCCATTCCGCCGGCGCGCAGTTCCTGTCGCGCGCGGCGGCCTTTGCGGCTCTTCCGGGCGTGATGCGCATCGTCATCGCCAATCCGTCGACCCACGTTTTGGCCGCGTTGGACGAGCCGGTTCCCTTCGGGTTCGCCGGGCTGTCCGATGACGCAGCGAAACGCCATCTCGCGGCTTACCTGAAACAACCGGTGACGATCTATCTCGGCAGCGACGACACCGGCCAGGAAAACCTTTACGACGCGCCGGAGGCTCGGCGCCAGGGCGAGCACCGCCTCGCGCGTGGGCGCACGGCCTACCGGACCGCGCTGGCTGCCGCCGGGCGCACCGGCCTGCCGTGCAACTGGACGATCGTCGAGGCCGCAGGCGTCGGCCATTCCGCCCGGGCGATGCTGGACGCTCCCGAAGCAACGACCGCCTTCGGCCTTGCGGCTGCGCCGTAGCTCCTCGAAATACACTTGGTCCCCGAGCCACCGGCTCTCTCAAGCGCTGTGGCGGACGCACGCATCTTGTTAGCCCGGGCATGGCCGCCGCCGCGGTATCAGGCCACCTGGCCGACGTGCGGGACCTCTAGAACGCGGCCTTCCTGCCTCTTTCCCTCAGGGAAAAATCGCACTTTCCGCGCCTTCTGCCGGGCACGGATTCATCCCGGGTCTCGTATCGTGGATGAGTCCTTTTTCAGCAGGGGAGAGTCCGATGAAGACCTTCATCAACCGTTTTGCGACGCCACTGACGACCGGGCTTTTCGCCGTGTCCACGGTCTCGGGCGTCGCCCTGTTCTTTCACTGGCAGTCCGGGCTGTTCCATTCCATGCACGAGTGGCTCAGCATGCTGCTGCTGGCGCCCTTCGTGCTGCACGTCTGGAAGAACTGGAACGGCATCCTCGGCTATATCCGGCGCAAGACGCTGTGGGTGCCGCTGGTGGCCTGCCTCGTCGTCGCGCTGCCCTTCGCCGTCATGGGGCTGTCGGGCGGCCCCGGCGGCGGCAACCCGGCGTTTCGGGCGGTCGCGCTGATGACCCAGGCGCCGCTGACCGATCTGGCCCCGATGCTGCAAACCACGCCGGAGGCGTTGCTCGCCGAGCTCCAGGCGCGCGGCTACCAGGCCGCGTCCATCGACGCTACGCTGTCAGTGGTTGCTGCCGATTCCGGCGCACCGGCCAATGAGGTGCTGTTCGCGGTGCTGCCGGCCCGGTGATCTGGTGGGATGATCCGGCGGTGCGATCCGCCGGTTCTCTCAAGCGCTATGGCGGGTGAACAGCACGGCCATGTTGTCGTGCAGGGTGATCGGGCCGCCGAGGTAGTCCGAGCCGATGTTGGGCGAGCGCAGGGCGACCTGCCAGCCGCCACCCTCCAGGCCGGGCAGCGGCAGGGCCAAGGGATCGATGTCGATCAGCGGCTTGCCCTCCAGGTGCGCGATGACGAAAACCTGCTCGCCGTCCGGGCCTTGGCGTAGCGAGTGGAACGCGACGGAGCCCTTGGACGGTCTTTGGTAGTCGAAGCGGTCGGCGTCGCCGAAGGCCTGCATCAGCCACGGCCGCGCCGCGCGGAATTCGCGTAGCTTCAGCATATAGTCGGTGTGGGCGTTGCCCAGGCGGTCGAGGTAGTTCGACACGTTGAAGTAGTCGTGCATGTCGTCCATCCAGGCCCGCGCGATGCTCTTGAGCGCCGTCGGATCGAACGGCGCCGGCCCGTCGAGCGGCGGGTCGACATCGTTCAGCAGCTTGGCGATGACCTCCAGGTCGTAGTCGGTGACGACGACCAGCGAGTCGAGGATGACGAAAAAGCGGTCCAGGCCGTCGCGGTCTTCGAAGCCCAGGTCCTTCAGCCGGCGGAAGGCACCGGGCTTGGAGTAGGTGTAGGTGTCGACCTGCCAGTTGAGGGAGATCGCCTCCTCGGCGACGATCTTCACGCCATAGCGGTCGTCCTGGTTGCGCACGAAACCCCACGACGCCCGCGCCACGGCATTGAGGAAGTCCATCGGCACGCCGGGAAAGGCGGCGTAGGTGAGCATCTGGGCCGCGGCATGGGCATAGGCGGTGTCGAGGATTTCCATCCGCGTTTCGCCGAGGCGGGTGTTGATGTTCAGCTTGGGACTGATCTGGGTGCCGCGGCGCAGGGTGTCGTGGTTGGCGCAGCCCGAGATCCAGTTGGCGCCGTGCTCGACGATCTCCTGAATGCGCCAGAACTTGGTCAGCCAGAAGGTGTAGAGGAAGGGCGTGTTGTGGGCGAAGGTCAGCGGCCCCCACTGGAAGACGTCGTCGTCGCGCTGGGTATCGATGACCGCGCGGTAGTCCGAGCTGAGCTCCCAATCGTCGTCGGGCCACGGCCGGCCGTCCTCGAAGATGAACCAGGGGCGGTAGCGCCGGCCGGCCGCGTCCTGCACGACGTCGGCCATCTCCTGCAGGTATTCGTCGTCATGGCGCAGTTCGTGGGCGTCCTGGTCCCACCATTTGAAGTCCTGCGCGCCGTCGACGCGCACACCGTCGGCGCCGAAGTTCACCTTGCGCCGCTGCATCTCCAGCAGCACCGCCCGGACGACGGGATTGCGATAGTTGATGTTCTGGCCGTACATGTTGGGGCCGGCGAAATAGTGGTGGTTCAGCGCTTCCAGGCCCTGGTTGTCGCTGTGACCGTAGACCACGTCGAAGATCAGCCGCTTGGGCCTGCCCGGAAAGTTGTGCAGTGCCGCGGCCAGGTCGACCAGTTCGTCGGGCCGGTTGGTTTCCAGCAGTGCCGGGTTGACCGCCGCCATGCCGGCGATCACCACGTCGTAACCCCAGTTGGTGGTGTCCGGGCGGCGCAGGTCGACGGTCAGCCGCTCGGCGCTGTCTTCGACTTCGGTCCAGAAAGCAGGTCCCGCCTCATAGACCGTGGTCGGCTCGACCGGCATCAGCTGAATCGCCTCGTAGCCCAGGAAGAGGCGGTCGGCCGGCTGCAGCTCGGCGCCCTGCTCGACGCGCTCGGCCAGGGCTTCGATGTGTCGGGTCAGTCCGGCGATGCTCATGCTCGACGTTGCCGTCGGCACATGAATCTGCAGGATGCTGTTGGCCGGCCCGAATTTCACCGGTTCTCCTTCGGGGAGGTCGGCATAGTAGGCCTTGTCCTGGCGGGCGGCCTGCATCGCCTCGATGTCGTAGTACTCCGCCGGGGCAAAGGCGCCGAAGGGCAGCGAGGCCGCGAGCGGATCGAGAATGCGGCTCCACTGATTTTCCGCATCCTGCCAGACCAGGGAATAGAAGCTGCCGACCGTCTCGCGGGTGCCGGCGCGCATGCCGTCGACGGCGGCCATGCACCAGGCGCCGATGCGCGCGACGGGTATGCGGGTGCGGCGGAACGCCAGGGTCTGGCGGGCCTGCATCAGGTTGACCTCATCTTCGATGTCGAGCACTTCGATGAAGATGTCGCCCTCGGGAATGCGCCGCTCCTCCAGCTCCGGCGCCCAGAACATCAGTTCGCAACACGCGCCGCGCCGCTGGGCCCCCAGGCGCGCCGCGATGGTTCTCGCGGCATCGAAGGCGGGCTGCCCGCTGTGCAGGACTTCGGTCGTCCAGGCCGACAGCGCCTCGGTCGCCGGACCGTTCAGGGCGACCGTCGCGGTCTGCTGCGGTATCGCATCCATCATGCGCTCTCCCAAATGAAGTAGAGGCCGGTGAGGGGCGGCAGGGTGATTGTGATCGAGTTGTCGTAGCCGTGACTGGCAACGGCGGCCGTCGCGGCGCCGCCCATGTTGCCGCGGTTGCCGCCGCCATAGACCGCCGCGTCGGAATTGAGGGCTTCGCTCCAGCGCCCGGCGCGCGGCACACCCAGACGCCAGTTGCCGTGCGCCTGGCCCGATAAGTTGAAGACCGCGACGATCGGCGCGGCGTTCTCATCGCCCTTGCGGACCCAGGCATAGACGTTGGCTTCGGCGGCGGCGCCATCGATCCATTCGAAGCCGTCGGCCCGGCAGTCGCGGGCGTGCAGCGCCGGTGTCGCGCGATAGAGCGTGTTGAGGTCGCGCACCAGCCGCTGCACGCCGGCATGGGGTGCCTCGTTCAGCGCCGCCCAGTCGAGTTGTCCGTCGGCGTCCCACTCGCTGCGCTGGCCCCACTCGCTGCCCATGAACAGCAGCTTCTTGCCCGGGTGCGCCCACATGAAGGTGTAGTAGGCGCGCAGGTTGGCGGTTTTCGCCGCGGCGTCGCCCGGCATCTTGCCCCACATCGATCCTTTGCCGTGTACGACTTCGTCGTGGCTGAGCGGCAGCACGAAATTTTCGCTGAAGGCGTAGTTGAGGCCGAAGCTCATCTTGTCGTGATGCTGTCCGCGGTACAGCGGATCGGTCTCCATGTACTCCAGCGTGTCGTGCATCCAGCCCATGTTCCACTTGAAGCCGAAGCCGAGGCCGCCGTCGTGCACGGGCCTGGACACGCCGGGCCAGGCGGTGGACTCCTCGGCGAGCACCATCAGCGACGGATCGGCGCCGTAGACCGTGGCATTCATCCGGCGCAGGAAGTCGATGGCCTCCAGGTTCTCGCGGCCGCCATGGCGGTTCGGAATCCACTCGCCGTCCTTGCGGCTGTAGTCGCGGTACAGCATGGAGGCGACGGCGTCGACGCGCAGGGCATCGACGTGATGCTCCTTCACCCAGTAGAGCGCGTTGGCGATGAGGAAGTTCTGCACCTCGCGCCGGCCGAAGTTATAGATCAGCGTGTTCCAGTCCGGGTGGAAGCCCTCGCGCGGGTCGGCATGCTCGTACAGCGCGGCCCCGTCGAAGCGAACCAAGCCATGGGGGTCGATGGGAAAGTGCGCCGGCACCCAGTCCAGGATCAGGCCGATCCCGGCGGCATGGCAGGCCTCGACGAAAAAGCGGAAATCCTCAATGTCGCCGAAGCGGCTGGTGGGGGCGAAGAGGCCGACCGGCTGATAGCCCCACGAACCATCGAAGGGATGTTCGGAAATTGGCAACACCTCGATATGCGTGAAGCCGAGGTCGCGAACGTAGGGCACCAGCGTTTCGGCGAGCTCGCGATAGCTCAGCCAGCGACCGTCCGCGTGACGGCGCCAGCTGCCGAGGTGTACTTCGTAGATCGAAATCGGTTTGTCGGTCCGTTGACTATCGCCCCGTCGCGCCAACCATTCATCGTCGTGCCAGCGGTGGCCGTCCAGCGAGCGCAGGATCGAACAGTTGCCCGGCCGCAACTCGCTGTGGAAGCCGACCGGGTCGCTCTTGGGCATCGGCAGTCCGTCGCCGCCGGTGGCGATCTCGAACTTGTAGCGGGCACCGTCGGCCAAGCCGGGCAAGAAAATCTCCCATACCCCTGTCGCGCCGCGCCGGCGCATCGGGTGACGCCGGCCGTCCCAGTCGTTGAAGTCGCCGATCACCGAGACACGCTTTGCATCGGGTGCCCAGACCGCAAAGGACGCGCCGTCGACCCCTTCATGGCGACGCGGCTGCGCGCCGAGAGTGCGCCAAAGGCGCATGTGGGCCCCTTCGGAAATCAGATATTCGTCGAGCTCCCCCAGCAGCGGCCCGAATTGATAGGGATCGACGACGCGCCACTCGGCCGCGGCATTGCGGGCAAGCAGGCTATAGGGTGCCGGGCGTTCGTCCAGGTGCACCGCGAAGACCCCGCGGTCGTCCAGCCGCTGCATCTGCCGGGGTGGGCCGTCGGCGGTCTGCAGCGTCGCGCTGTCGGCGCCGGGGATGAAACTGCGTACCTGCCAGCCGCTGCCGACAGGGTGGGGGCCGAGGATGGAGAAGGGGTCGCTCAGGTCGCCGCGGGCGATGGCGTCCACGATAGCCCTGTCCAGGCTGGCGTCCAGGCTGGCATCCGGGCCCGCGCCAAGGTTGGCGTCCGGATGAAGGGCTGGGGAATTGTCTTCCCGCGTCTTGGCGGCTTTGGTCCTTGCTGCCTGGGTCTGTGTCGCGGGGCGCCCTGTCATGCCTCTCCCATCATTTGTTGTGGCCGAATTTGATCTGGTCGAATTGCTGGCAGCGACGGCCCGCTGCCCCCCTGCTGTTCCCCCTGCTGCCTGGGGGCCGCCGGATCAGGCGTGCGCCCGCCGGAAAAAGCAGCATCTCTGGCGAAAGGGCCGGATTACCGCCTTTTCGCGATGCCGAGAGATGTCGAACTGCGCTTTGATGTCTTTGAACATAGGCGCCTGGGACGGTATGTCTACCCGAAGGCGGCGCGATCCATTCGTGTGGTTACGATAAAAAGCGTCGGGAAAGTCGGCGGCCGGCGGCGCCCGCCGGTCTTCCCGCCCGGGCCACCCAGGCTGCGGGGGGGCTCGCAGAGCCGCTTGGTGGCCGTTGTGGGGGGTGGGCAGGCTATGCTCCACTGGGCCGCCGCGAGAAGGAGGAGCTTGTCCGTATGTTGCGCAGAGCCGCGTGGGTTTTCTGTCTGGCGATCGTTGTCCTGGGGGCCTTGGGCAGCCTGGGTCCGTCGTCGCGCCCGGCGCTGGCCCAGGCGCTGCCTCTGGCGCTGCAGCAGGCGCTGGCCGGGGAACTGACCGGCGGGATCGCCGCCGCCGGGACCGACGACGAATTGGAAACCCTGACGGTGCTGGCGCGCTTCTACAGCGCCCGCGGCTATCGTCCGCTGTGGGTGTTGGAGACCAGCGCCGGCCCGCGCGCCGAAACGCTTTCCCAGGTGCTGATCGCCGCCGACCTGGACGGCCTCGATCCGCTCGACTACCGCGCCGATCAGGTGGCCGCTCTGCTGGGCGCCACCGCGCCGGAGGACCTGGCGCGGCTGGAGGCGCTGCTGAGCCTGGGGCTGGTCCGCTACGCCGCCGACCTGGGCCAGGGCCGCATCACGCCGCACATCGCCGACCCGGAGCTCTTCGTGTTCCGCGAGGAGGTGAAGAAGGCCGACGTTCTGGAGGCCGCGGCGGTGGCGGCCGACCTCCACAGCTTCATCGATGGCTATCGCCCGCAGACGGTGCGCTACGACCGCCAGAAAGTGGCGCTGGCCGAATACCGCGCGCTGGCGCTGCAGGGCGGCTGGCAGCCGATCCCCGGGGGCGAGACCCTGAAGCCGGGAATGACCGATCCGCGCGTCGGCCTGCTGCGCCAGCGGCTGCGCCTGGTCGGTGACCTGAAACCGCAGGACGACCTGGCCGAAAGCGGCGGCGATGCGAACCTCTACGACGCTGCCCTGGAGCCGGCGGTGACGTGGATGCAGTACCGCCACGGCCTGGCCCAGGACGGCGCGGTCGGCGCCAAGACCCTGGCGGCGCTGCACGTGCCGATCGAAACGCGCATCGAGCAGATGGTGCTGAACCTGGAGCGGCGGCGCTGGATGCCCGATGACCTGGGCCAGCGATACATCTTCGTCAATCTTGCCGACTTCCTGCTGAAGCTGGTCGACGAGCCGCGCACCTTGCTCGACATGCCGGTGGTGGTGGGCAAGCCCTTCCATCACACGCCGATCTTCAGCCACGTGATGACCTACGTGGAGATCAATCCCTACTGGAACGTGCCGCCTTCTATCGCGCGCGCCGAACTGCTGCCCAAGATCAAGCAGGACATCAGCTACCTGAAGCGCAACAACTACGTGCTGTTCAGCGACTGGAGCAGCGGGGCGACGGTGGTCAATCCGCAGAGCGTCGACTGGTCGCAGGTGAATGCCCAGAGCTTCCCCTACAAGCTGCGCCAGGACGCCGGCGACGGCAACGCGCTGGGGCGGGTGAAGTTCATGTTCCCCAACCGCTTCAACATCTACCTGCACGACACCCCGGCAAAGGCCTTGTTCGGTCGCGCCGAGCGCGATTTCAGCCATGGCTGCGTGCGGGTGCAGGATCCCGCCCTGCTGGCCGAGGTCGTGTTGCAGGGGACCGAGGGCTGGGACCGCGCGCGCATCGACGCGGCCATCGCCTCGGGCGAGCGCACCATCGTCACTCTGAAGGAGCCGCTGCCGGTGCACATCAGCTACCTGACTTCCTGGGTGAACAAGGACGGCAGCGTGCACTTCCGCAACGACGTCTACGGGCGTGACACGGCCCTGGCCGAGGCCCTGCTCGGCGCGCGCGGCGGCCCGCTGCGTTAACCTTCTTCGCCGTTTTCGCCTTATTCCCGCCGAAATGCTCCGGCTTACTGTCCCGGCACAAGCAGGGCGGGGGCCCGAAAAGCCGACCGATCAGCGGATTTGCGTCCCTGTGTTGCCTCGGCGCGCCGAAGCGTGCAATCGTTAACGGTCTCTTCGCGATTGGGGGTGCAAGTTGGCGAAGGGATTCACCCCTACCCGTGGCTGCAGAGGACTCCCCGGCGATATGAAAGAGGGCGGCATGGACCGGAAGGGCAACTCTTCCCTGGAGGGCGCGATCTCGCGCCGGCAGTTCCTCGGCACCGCCGGCGCCGGCATCGCCGCTTTCAGTGCCATGGTGCTGCTGCCCGGTTTTGCCTTCGCCGCCAAAGACCTCCCCTCGACCCGCAGTCTCGCCTTCCGCAACCTGCACACCGGCGAGGAGGTCGCGGCCACCTACCTGCGCAACGGCGCGCTTCAGCATGATGGGCTCGTGACCCTCAATCACGTGCTGCGCGACTGGCGCAGCGGCGAGGTCTGGAACATGGACCCGCAGCTCTTCGACCTGCTCTATGCCCTGCGCCGGCGCCTGGACAGCAAGGCGCCCTTCGAATTGATCTCCGGCTACCGCTCGCCCCGGACCAATGCCCAGCTCGCCGACAACAGCAGCGGCGTGGCCAAGCGCTCCCTGCACATGCAGGGCAAGGCCACCGATATCCGCTTGCCGGAGCGTGACCTCCTGGCCCTGCACAAGACCGCGCTGGCCATGAAGGCTGGTGGTGTCGGCCTCTATTCGAAGTCGGGCTTCGTCCACGTCGACACCGGACGGGTGCGCCACTGGGGCGCATAGGATATAAAGCCTAATATTGCGCCGACCGGGGCGCTTCCGGCCTTCCCCTCAGACCACTTTTGCGCCTTGCCGGAGGCCGCCTGCAGCAAGGTTTTGACCTTTTCGCGGGATTTCCTATGATCCGCCTCCGGCGCCCGGACTCAGGGCTGCCGCCAAGGAGGTCTTCGCGCAGTCATGGATAAGTTCACCACCCTCAGCGGGGTCGCCGCGCCCCTGCCGCTGGTCAATGTCGATACCGATATGATCATCCCGAAGCAGTTCCTGAAGACGGTGCAGCGCACCGGTCTTTCCAAGGGGTTGTTCTACGAGATGCGCTTCGACGAGAACGGCAAGCACAAGGACGGTTTCGTGCTCGACGAGCCGGCCTACAAGAGCGCCAAGATCCTGGTGGCGGGCGAGAACTTCGGCTGCGGCTCCAGCCGCGAGCATGCGCCCTGGGCGCTGCTCGATGCCGGCATCCGCTGCGTCATCGCGCCCAGCTTCGCCGACATCTTCTACAACAACTGCTTCAAGAACGGCATCCTGCCCATCGTGCTGCCGCAGGAGCAGGTCGATCTGCTGATGGACGACGCCTCGCGCGGCGCCAACGCGGTCGTCACCGTCGATCTGGAAAAGCAGGAGATCGCCGGTCCCGACGGCGGCACCATCACGTTCGACATCGATCCCTTCCGTAAGCACTGCCTGCTGAACGGCCTGGACGACATCGGCCTGACGCTGGAGAAGGCCGACAAGATCGCCACCTTCGAGGAAACCCGCAAGGTGAGCCAGCCCTGGGCCTAAATCCCTCGGCTTAAGTCCCTGGGCCTGTAGCCCGCCTGTTTTGGAACCCGGTTCCGAGAGTCATGAGCAACACCGCCGAATTCGACGTCGTGGTCGTCGGCGCCGGCGCGGCCGGCGTCGGTGCCGGGCGCGTGCTGGCGGAGGCGGGCCGCCGCTTCGTCATCCTGGAGGCGCGTGATCGCATCGGCGGGCGGGCCTGGACCATCGATAGCGGCCATGGTTATCCCGTCGACCTGGGCTGCGAATGGCTGCACTCGGCGCCGACCAATCCGCTGGTGCCGCTGGCCCGCAACCTGGGCGTCGAGGTGGACGAGTACGCCGAATACTGGGCCGACGAGTGGAACATGGCCAAGCTGGGCCCGGCGGCCTACGGCGAGCTGCGCGCCGCCGCCGACGGGGTGTTCGGCAAGGCCGCGGCCCTGGCGGCGGCCGGCGGACCGGACGTCGCGCTGGGCGATCTGATCGCTCCCGATCATCCCTGGCGCCCGGCCATCGATGCGATCTGCGGCTGGATCACCGGCGGCCGGCTGGACCAGGTCTCCGCCGTCGACCTGGGCACCAACGGGGATACCGAGGTCAACTGGCGTCTGCCCGGCGGCTACGGCGCCTTGTTCCAGACCATGGCCGAGGGCCTGCCGGTGCGCCTTGCGACGCCGGGCAAGAGCATCGACTGGCGTGGCAGCCTGATTGCCGTCGAGACCGCGCAGGGCAGCCTCAGGGCGCGGCAGGTTATCGTCACGCTGCCGACCAACGTGATCGCCTCGGGCGGCGTCGACTTCCAGCCGGCGCTGCCGGCGGAAAAACGGCAGGCCGCGCTCGACCTGCCGCTGGGCGCCAACCTGAAGCTGTTCCTGGCGGTCGAGGGCACGCCCTTCGGGCCGCCGCGCGACCATCAACTGCCGACCCGCTTCGACCGGACCGATTGCAGCTTCATGCACGCCCATCCCTTCGGGCGGCCGGTGGTCGCGGCCTATTTCGGCGGCGATCTGGCGCGCGAGATGGAGGCGGCGGGCCTGGCCGCCATGACGGATTTCGCGGAAAACGAACTGGCCTTCAACCATGGCGAGGCGGTCAGGGGGCATTTCGAGCCGATCGCCGCCAGCGGCTGGATGGCCGATCCCCTGGCCGGCGGGGCCTACTCCTATGCCCGCCCGGGTGCGGCGGAGGCGCGCGCCAGGCTCGCCGCGCCGCTGGACGGCCGCCTGTTCTTCGCCGGCGAGGCGACCTCACCGGACGATTTCGCCACGGCCCATGGCGCCTGGCTCAGCGGCCGCGACGCCGCCAAGGCGGCGCTCGCCGCGCCGGTTGCCGCCGTGGCCCCTCACAGCATCGCGGGATAGGCGGCGCAGGACCCGTTCAAACAGACACCTTCAAACAGACCACCACGCAAAAGCACGTAAGAAAGGGAGGCGCAGGATGGCGTCCAACAAGAAGCTTCTGATTCTGGCCGGCGACGGCAGCGGCCCCGAGGCCATGGTCCAGGTACGCCGGGTCATCGACTGGATGGGCAAGCGCCGCTCGGTCGGCTTCGACATCGACGAGGGCCTGGTCGGCGGCGCGGCGATCGACGCCGAGGGCGCCCCGGTCAGCGACGCCACGGTGGAAAAGGCGATGAAGGCCGACGCGGTGCTGCTGGGCGCCGTCGGCGGGCCGAAGTGGGATGACCTGCCGTTCGCCCAGAAGCCGGAGCGCGGCCTGCTGCGCCTGCGCAAGGACATGGTGCTGTTCGCCACCCTGCGCCCGGCGCTGTGCTTCGACGCCCTGGTCGATGCCTCGGCCCTGAAGCCCGAACTCGTCTCCGGCCTCGACATCATGATCGTGCGCGAACTGACCGGCGGCATCTACTTCGGCGAGCCGCGCGGCATCGAGACACTGCCCGACGGTACCCGCCGCGGCATCAACACCCAGGTCTACACCACCGGCGAGATCCAGCGGGTCGCCCGCGTCGCCTTCGACCTGGCCAGGAAGCGCGGCAACCGCCTCTGCTCGGTCGAAAAGGCCAACGTGATGGAGTCCGGCGTGCTGTGGCGCGAGGAAGTCACCAAGCTGGGGGCCGCCGAGTTCGCGGATGTGGGGCTCAGCCACATGTACGCCGATAACTGCGCCATGCAGCTGGTCCGCAACCCCAAGCAGTTCGACGTCATCGTGACCGACAACCTGTTCGGCGACATCCTGTCGGATGCCGCGGCGATGCTGACCGGCTCGCTCGGCATGCTGCCCTCGGCCTCCCTGGGCGCCACCGACGCCACCACCGGCCGCCGTATGGCGCTTTACGAGCCGGTGCACGGCTCGGCGCCGGACATCGCCGGGCAGAACAAGGCCAACCCGTTGGCCACCCTGCTCAGCTTCGCGATGATGCTGCGCTATTCCTTCGACCTGGGCGACGACGCCGACCTCATCGAGCAGGCGGTGCAGGACGTCCTGGCCGAGGGCAAGCGCACCGGCGACATCGCCAAGCCGGGCCAGCCGGTGGTCTCGACCAGCCAGATGGGCGACGCCGTCCTGGCCGCCCTCGACAAGCGGGCCGCCTGAAGGCGGCCGCTGTCCCCGGCCAGGATCAAGCGGGCGGCCTAAGGGCGGTTTTGGGCGTCAATCGGCGGGAAGTGGTCCGGAATCGGCCCTGGATCGGCCCCGAATCAGTCAATTGACGGATTGGCGGGGCCGCACTAGAGTCCGGACTTCCGAAAGCTCCTAGTGGGAGATTGTGCAATGAAGAAGACCCTTACCGCCCTTTTGGCTGCGGCAGGCGTCGTTGCATTCGCGGGCTCTGCTCTTGCGGACTGCAGCTTCCACACCGCCCAGAGCTCGAAACCGATCGTTACCGCAGACGCCACGCAGTCCACTCCGGTCGCCACCACCCCGGCGACCACCCAGGTCACCACCACGACCGAGACTGCCAAAAAATAGGCGCAGAATACCCATGGACGTTACGAAAGGCCGTCCCCCTGGGCGGCCTTTCCTCTTAGGGGCCGTCCTGCCGGCACCACACAGAAGCGAAAAGGAATGCCGCACGTTCGCGCGTTTCGCGGATTTATGGCGATCAGCGGCTTGCGGGCAGGCCACCGCCCAACCAGGTGAACAGCATCCGGAAATCGCTGAAGAAGGACCACAAGGGGTGGGTGAAGGTGGCCGGCCGGTTGCGCTCGACCATGGCGTGGCCGATCCAGGCGAAGGCGTAGCCGCAGACCAGCGCCGCCACGGCGAGGCGCCAGTCCGCCGCCGCCACGGCACCGGCCAGCAGGAACAGGCCCAGGCAGGTGCCGGTCAGGTGCAGGGCACGGGTCGCCGGCCGGCGGTGTTCGTCGAGGTATCGCGGCCAGAATTCGCGGTAGGTCTTTGAACGGTTCATTGCGGGAACGGTCCCTTTCGAAAAACCAGACTCAACAGCCGATACCCTCGGCCAGCCTAGCAAACACCAGCAGAGCAAGCAGCAGACACGGAAAGGCAGATAGGTAGCAGTTATGGGATACAAGGTAGCAGTAGTTGGCGCGACGGGCGCTGGCGGCCGCGAGATGATGAAGACGCTGGCCGAGCGCGAGTTCCCGATCGACAGCCTCGCGGCCCTGGCCTCCGAGCGTTCGGTCGGCAGCGAGCTCTCCTTCGGCGACGAGGATGAGAAGGTACAGACCCTCCCAACCTTCGACTTCAAGGGCACCGATCTGGTGTTCTCCTCGCCGGGCGCCAAGGTGTCGGCGGAATACTCGCCCAAGGCCGGCAAGGCCGGCGCGGTGGTGATCGACAACACCTCGCAGTTCCGCATGGACCCCGCCGTGCCGCTGGTCGTGCCGGAGGTCAATCCCCAGGCGCTGGCCGGCTACGGCAAGAAGAACATCATCGCCAACCCGAATTGTTCGACCATCCAGATGGTGGTGGCGCTGAAGCCGCTGCATGATCTGGCGAAGATCAAGCGCGTGGTGGCGGCGACCTATCAGTCGACCTCGGGTGCCGGCAAGGACGGCATGGACGAGCTGTTCAACCAGACCCGCGGCATCTACGTGAACGACCCGATCAAGACCGAGCAGTTCACCAAGCAGATCGCCTTCAACGTGATCCCCCACATCGACGTCTTCATGGATGACGGCTACACCAAGGAAGAGTGGAAGATGATGGTGGAGACCAAGAAGATTCTCGATCCGGCCATCAAGATGACGGCGACCTGCGTGCGCGTGCCGGTCTTCATCGGCCATGCCGAGGCGCTGAACATCGAGTTCGAGAACCCGATCACCGAAGCCGAAGCCCGCAAGGCGCTGAAGGCGCAGCCCGGCATCATTATCATCGACCACCGCGCCGACGAGGGCTATGTCACCCCGGCCGAGTGTGCCGGCGAGGATGCGGTCTACGTCAGCCGCATCCGCACGGATCCGACGGTCGAAAACGGTCTGTCGATCTGGGTGGTTTCCGACAACCTGCGCAAGGGCGCGGCGCTGAACACCGTGCAGATCGCCGAGACCCTGGTGAAGGACTACCTGTAAGCGGCGGCGGCAACGTGCTTCTTCCGAGGCGCACGGCCGGCCGTCTCGAAAACACGCCGGGCGGGTCTGCAAAACCCCGTCCGGCGGCGCCAACATCCAAGGCAGCAAGATCCAAGGCAGCAAGTCATGGCCAAAAAGAATCCGCTGAAACTGAATTCCCTGCAGCTGAAGACCCTGGTGCTGCTGCAGCAGATGGCGCGCAGCCCGAACCACGCTCAGCCCGGCGATGACGAGGGCAGCACCTTCGTCTCCAACTTTCCCGTGGCGCACGGCGACCATTTCCACGTCGGCGACGCGGTGGTTCTGGCGCGGGATGCCAGCGGTCTCAACAACGCGAATGTCTTCGCGATTCTGGAGCGCAAAGGCCTGCTGCGGTCGATGTTTCCCATGGGCGCGATGCTGACGGCGGAGGCGCTGGCCTACGACACCGGCCTCGACGGCCAGGTGCTGCACCGGTCCGATCACTAGTTCCCGTTCAGAAAGAAGTCCTGCCTCATGAAGCCTATTGCGATTTCCGTCCTCACCATTTGCGGCATCGAGGAACTGCCCAAGCACGAGGCGCGCAGCGTCACCCATGTCCTGTCGCTGATCGACCCGGGCTGGCCGGAGATCGCGGCCTTCCAGAGCTTCGATGACCACCACCGCGTTATCCTGCACTGCCACGACATCATCGACCCGGTTCCCGGCAAGGTCATGCCGGCGCGCGACGACGTCGCCGCGGTCCTGAAGTTTGGCGAGGATCTGGCCGCCTCGGCCAGCGACCGCGGCGGGCAGGCGGGCCACCTGCTGGTCCACTGCCACATGGGCGTGTCGCGCTCGACCGCGTCTATGCTGGCCCTCCTGGCCCAGGTTCATCCGAATGAGACCGAAGACCGCCTGTTCGAACGGCTGCGCGAGATCCGCCAGCAGGCCTGGCCGAACTCGGTCATGGTCGGCCATGCCGACGACCTGCTGGGCCGCGGCGGCCGCCTGACGGCGGCGCTGCGCCGCCACTACGGTCACCAGAAAAAGCGTGATCCCGGTCTGGCCGACTGGATGATCGAGCTTGGCCGCCGCCGCGAGGTGGAGATGGCGGAGGACCGAGCGCCTTCCGCCGCTCCCCAAGAGTTGTATTGGCCGGGGGCCGGCTTCGCGCGAAACTGCGGCGTCAGGCAATGGCTCACCAGCGGGAGGCGACCATGACCGGTGCAGGTTTCGTTAAGCGGGCGTTCATTGCCGGTGCGTTTGTTATTCCGGCGTCGCCGGCCCTGGCCGACGCCATCGACGGCG
>JBHJIR010000123.1:0-7698 GCA_050043265.1 Kiloniellaceae bacterium | reverse complement strand
CCGGCGCGGACTTCGTCGAGGAAGCTAAGTCGCTGTCCCTGGCCGGCGTATTTTTTGTTAAGTTTTGGGAGAGCAGCGAGATCTACACGCCGGGCCGCATTGCCTTCACCGGCATGCCGTCGGGCCTGCGCAGCGCACCGGCCCTGCTCGCCCGGGTGTTCCCGGCGCAGGCCGGCCCCAACGACCTGCGCATCGACTACCTGACCGGCGGGCTTTCCTGGCGTGCCGACTACGTGGCGCGGCTGAACGCGGCCGGCGACCGCCTCGACCTCTCGGCCCTGGTGACGCTCGCCAACAGTACCGACAGCGATTTCGAAGGCGCGACCCTGCGTCTCGTTGCCGGCGAGGTGAACCAGGGCGCGGCGGTGTTCAAAGGGCAGGCCTATGCGGCAAGGGCCGAGATGGCTGCCATGGCGCCGGCCCAGGACATGTCTCAGCCCGTGGCCGCCGCTGACCGCTACGTCTATAGCGTCGAGCGCCCGGTGACGCTGCGGCGCGGCGAGACCAAGCAGATTCCGCTGATGAGCGCCGCGGGTGTGACGGTGGTTCGCGAGTACCGCTTCGACGGCGTGGTGACGGGCCACCCGGGCCAGGAGGAGATCGGCCCGGTGAATGCCGGCCTGATCCTGGAGTTGGTCAACGACCCCGATCTCGGCCTCGGCGCGCCGTTGCCGGCCGGTACCGTCCGGGTCTACGGGCCGTCCCAGAGCGGTGAGGACGCCACGCTGTTCCTTGGCGCTGACAGCATCGCCCACACGCCGGAGGGCGAGAAGGCGCGACTCAGCCTGGGCGAGGCCTTCGACGTGACGGCGCGGGCCCAGCGCACGGCCTATGAGCGCCTCTCCGACCGCAGCTACGAAACCGGCCAGCGGGTCACCGTGAAGAACGCCAAGGACGAGGAGGTCGAGGTGGTGCTGGCCGGCCAGATGCCCCAGGGTTGGACCCTGCGGGAGGAGAGCGCGCCGCACGAGCAGGCCAGCGCCAACCGGATCACCTGGCGGATCACCGTCCCGGCCGGCGGCGAGGCCACGTTCACCTACCGCATCCGGGTGGCGAATTAATGTAATTAGGCAAAAATAAGTTAATTCTCCTTTTTTGGTCCTTGCGGCATCGGGAATGCGGTCGGCCGACAAAATAAACTCATTTTAGCTTAATTTTTATCCGTCCGGCCTTTCCGGCCGTCATTCCCGGACGGGATCCGAGAGTTCCGGGCAAGCGACGGTTCGGTCACCCTGGATGCTCGGAACAAGTCCGAGCAGGACAACGTCCAGAAAAGCGATGGCGGTGGCTGCGACGGCCCTAGTGGGTCGCCCTAGTGGGTCGTGGGGGCGTCGATCTGGGGCAGCGGCGGGGCGACCTGTTCGGCCTCCCGTTCGGCCTCTTCCAGCTCCAGTTCGCCGATCTTCTCGCCGCGGCCGAGGATCTTGGTGGCGGAGGTGCGGATGTCCTGGATGTCGCGGGAGGCCTGGTCGAAGTGGCTCTCCAGCTTGCCGACCCGTTTGTCGAGGCGCAGCACGTCTTCCATCATCTTGCCGACCTCGGTCTGGATGATGGCCGCCTGTTCGCGCATGCGCACGTCCTTCAGCACCGCGCGCACGGTGTTGAGGGTGGCCATCAGGGTGGTCGGCGAGACGATCCACACCCGCGCCTTGTAGGATTCCTCGACCACGCCGCGGAAGTTGGCGTGCAACTCGGCATAGACCGCCTCGCTGGGCAGGAACATCAGGGCCGACTCCGCCGTCTCGCCCGGAATGATGTAGCGCCCGGCAATGTCCTGCACATGGCGGCGCACATCCACGGCAAAGGCGCGCCGCGCAGGAACGGCCAGGGTCTCGTCGCTGCCCGCGTCGCGCAGGGCCGCATAGCTTTCCAGCGGAAACTTGGAATCGATGGCGATGGCGCCCGGCGGGTTGGGCAGCCGCAGCAGGCAGTCGGCGCGCCGCCCGTTGCCCAGGGTTGCCTGGAACTCGAAGGCCGAGGGCGGCAGGGCCGCCTCCACAAGGTCGCGCAGCTGGATCTCGCCGAACGCGCCCCGGGCCTGTTTGTTGGCCAGAATGTCCTGCAGGCCGACCACCTGGGTCGACAGCTCCGTCAGGTTCTGTTGCGCCTTGTCGATGACCGCCAGACGCTCGCGCAGGTCGGCCATCGCGGTCTGGTGCTTGGTGGTGGAATCGGTCAGGCGGTCGACAACCAGCTTGGAGAGGCCCTGCAGGCGGTCATCCACCGCCTTGATGACCACGCGCTCCTGGGCCTGCAGGCGTTCGACGATGGCGCTCTGTACCGCGTTCTGGCTCTCGGCCATTTGCGAGAGGCGCCCGCCGAGGGCGGCCAGTTCGTGATTTTCCTGGGGGGCCGGCGCCTTGGGGCGCAACCACAGGGCCAGCCCGGCGCCGAGGACGAGCGCGGCGGCGGCAACGGCAAGGATGACCAGCAGGTCCATTAACCCGACTCTCATGATTCCAAAGGGGAACAGAACGCGAATCCGAGAGTAGCACAGCCAGCCGGCCGGGGCTAACCCGGTGGTGGGTCCGAAGCCTGAATCGCTTGACCCGGCGGGCCTCACGCCATACCTAAGTTGGCCGTTAGGGCTTTGCTCACCGCCGCCGGACCATCGTTGCGCCGCGGCCGCCGGGCGGGCCCGCCGAATTTCCCATTTTGCGACGTGGCAGGGCCATGGCTCTTTTACCGATCATCACCGCTCCCGACCCGCGCCTGAAAAAGGTTTGCGCGCCGGTAGAGGCTGTCGACGATGAGACGCGCCAGCTGATGGATGACATGCTGGAGACCATGTACAACGCGCCGGGCATCGGTCTCGCCGCGCCCCAGGTCGGCGTCCTGAAGCGCGTCATCGTGGTCGACATCTCCGGCGACGACGAGGAGAACACGCCGTTGTCCATGGCCAATCCGGAACTGGTCGCGGTGTCCGACGACGATGCCGCCTACGAGGAAGGCTGCCTGTCGTTGCCGGAGCACTACGGTGAGGTGATCCGCCCGGCGACGATCCGCGTGCGCTATCTCGACCGCGAGAACGAGATCCGCGAGATGGACGCCCAGGGACTGCTGGCGACCTGCATTCAGCACGAGATGGATCACCTGGACGGCGTTCTCTTCGTCGACCACCTGACGGCGCTGAAGCGCAACATGATCCTGCGCAAGCTGCTGAAGGCGAAGAAGTCCGACACGCCGCTGGCCAGCTACGCGACGATCTGAGGCGGGGATCGCCATGTCCCTGCGCCTCGCCTTCATGGGGACGCCCGATTTCGCGGGGCCGACCCTGCAGGCGCGGGCCGAGGCGGGCCACGAGATCGCCGCCGTCTACTCCCAGCCGCCCAGGCCCGCCGGGCGCGGCCAGAAGGACCGCCCCTCGCCGGTGCAGGCCTTTGCCGAGAGCCAGGGCTGGCCGGTGCGCACGCCCAAATCCCTCAAGACCCCCGAAGCCCAGGCCGACTTTGCGGCGCTGAAGCTCGACGCGGCGGTGGTGGTCGCCTACGGCCTGATCCTGCCTCAGGCAGTACTCGACGCGCCGCGTCTCGGCTGCGTCAACGTGCATGCTTCGCTGCTGCCGCGCTGGCGCGGCGCGGCGCCGATTCAGCGCGCCATCCTGGCCGGCGATACCGAGACCGGCGTTACCATCATGCAGATGGAGGCCGGGCTCGACACCGGCCCGATGCTGCTGCGCGAGGCGGTGCCGATTACGGCGGAGACCACGGCCCAGGGTTTGCACGACCGGCTTGCCGCGCTCGGCGCGGCGATGATCAACAAGGCGTTGGGCGGCCTGCTGGACGGCAGTCTGGCGGCAACGCCGCAACCGGCCGAGGGTGTCACCTACGCCGAGAAACTCGACAAGGCCGAAGGCCGCCTCGACTGGCGCGAGAGCGCCGTGGCCCTCGACCGCCGCGTGCGCGCCTTCACCCCCTGGCCCGGCGCCTACTTCGAGGTGGAGATGGAAAAGGGTCGCGAGCGCGTGAAGGTGCTGGCGGCCGAACCCTTGGACGAAGGCGGTGCCCCAGGCATGGTGCTCGACGATCGGGCAACCATCGCTTGTGGCGAAGGGGCGCTGCGCCTGGTGAAACTGCAGCGCGCCGGCAAGGCGCCGATGGCCGCAGACGCTTTTCTGCGGGGTTTCGATCTTCCCGGTGGCACGGTATTGCCGTGACCCGCTACAAGATCGTCATCGAATACGACGGCACCGATTTCGTCGGCTGGCAGCGCCAGGGCAACGGCCCTTCGGTACAGGCCGCCTTGGAAGAGGCCGTCCACCATTTCTGCGGTGAGACGGTGGTGGTCGAGGGCGCCGGGCGCACCGATTCCGGCGTCCACGCCCGTGGCCAGGTGGCGCATTTCGATATCGCCAAGGAGACTGACGCGGACACCGTGATGAAGGCGGTGAACTTCCATCTGAAGCCGGCGCTGGTCGCGGTGCTGGGCGCCGAGGCGGTCACGGAAGATTTCCACGCGCGCTTTTCGGCCAACCGCCGCGCTTATCTCTACCGCATCGTGAACCGCCGCGCGCCGCTGGCCCTCGACCGCGGGCTGGCGTGGTTCGTGCCGCAGCCGTTGGACGCCGAGGCGATGCACGCCGCCGCCCAGGTGCTGGTTGGCCACCACGACTTCACTTCCTTCCGTGCTACGGAATGCCAGGCCAAGTCGCCGGTGAAGACGCTGGACGTTTTGTCGGTGGCCCGCAGCGGAGAGTTGATCGAGGTCCGGGCCGAGGCCCGCTCCTTTCTGCACCATCAGGTGCGCAACTTCGTCGGTTCGCTGAAGCTGGTCGGTGAAGGCAAGTGGAAGGCTGTCGATCTGCGCAAGGCCCTGGAGGCGCGCGACCGCGCCGCCGCCGGGCCGACGGCGCCGGCCGTTGGGCTTTACCTCACCGAAGTGGGCTACCCGGCTGGCTGAAAGATCAGATTGAGGGTGATGCTCTCGATCAGCAGGCCGATGAAGAACTGCAGGGCGACGAAGCCGGCGCTGGCCAGCGCGTTGACGCCCAGGCAGTGGCGCGTCAGGAACCACTGGTAGCCTAACATGTAGGCGTAGGTGGCGAGTGCCACCAGCGGCGCCAGCGCCTCCGGGACCAGCCCGACTGCGCCCAGCGCAGTGACGGCCAGTTGCAGGTGAATCGTGACGACGCTCGACCAGTTGTTCGCCGACAGGAAGCGGAAGAAGGCGTCTTCGCGGTCGATCGTCTGGCAGATCCGGTAGACGATGACCGGGGGCACCACCCACAGCAGGCAGTACTCCAGTGCGAAGACCAGGAACACGGTGACGGCGTTGGCGTCGGTCGTCACCTGGGCGTAGGAGAAGGCCAATAGCTGGCCGATGATGAAGGCCGGCGCTACCAGTGCGGCGGCGAAGAAGGAGCGCAGCGCGGCGCCCGGTGCGGCATCGAAGTAGGCCGCGCCGCCGGCATCGAAGCGCGCCAGGCGCCAGGCGCCGTAGATTCGGTAGAATATCTCCTGGCGGCTGGGGATCATCGCGGCAGATATCGCTGGAGGATGGCGCGGTAGATCGCGGTCAGGCGCTGGAGATCGTCCAGGGAAACGTGTTCGTCCACCTTGTGGGCGGTGGCGTTCAGCAGGCCCAGTTCGGCCACCGTGCAGTGGTCCTTGATGAAGCGCGCATCGGAGGTGCCGCCGGTGGTGCCCAGTTCCGGTGCCTTGCCGGTGACCGATGTTACCGCTTCCGAAATCAGATCCGACCATGGCCCCGGCGCGCAGAGGAAGGATTCACCGGAGACCTTCATCGACATCTCGTAGCGGGCGCCGCGGCTCGTGTCGATCGCGGTGTCGAAGCGCTCGCGCAGCCAGGCCTCGACGCCGGCACTGGAGTGGATGTTATTGAAGCGCACATTGAACAGCGCCGTCGCCTTGGCCGGGATGACATTGGTCACCGGGTTGCCGACGTCGATCGACGTGATCTGCAGACTGGATGGCGGGAAATGCTCGTTGCCGGCGTCCAGCGTGTCGCAGACTACCGCGTTCAGCATGCGCGCCAGGTGATGCAGCGGATTGTCGGCCAGCTGCGGATAGGCGGTGTGGCCCTGGGTGCCGTGCACGGTGAGGGTGGCGTTCAGGCTGCCGCGGCGGCCGATCTTCACCATGTCGGCCAGGGCGTCGTTGCTGGTCGGCTCGCCGACCAGGCAGGCGTCCAGTGTCTCGCCGCGTTCCTTCAGCCAGCGCAGCACCTTGCGGGTTCCGTTGACCGCGTCGCCTTCCTCGTCGCCGGTGATCAGCAGCGAGATCGAGCCGGCGGGCTGGCCCTCTTTGAGGTAATCGCCGACGGCACTGATGAAGGCCGCGATGGCGCCCTTCATGTCGACCGCGCCGCGCCCGTACAGCGTGCCGTCGCGCACGGCGGCTGCAAAGGGATCGCTGCTCCAGGCGGCGGCGTCGCCCACCGGCACCACGTCGGTGTGCCCGGCGAAGCAGAGGTTGGGAGCTTCGGTGCCCAGCCGCGCGTAGAGGTTGTCGGTCTCCGGCGCGCCTTCCTCGGCGAAGGGCAGGCGGTGGCAGGTGAAGCCAAGATCTGTCAGCACCGATTCCAGCAGGTCGAGCGCGCCGCCTTCTTGCGGCGTCACGCTGGGGCAGCGGATCAGCGCCTGTGCCAGGTCCAGCGTATCGAGCGTCGCAGACGCCATCGGCCGACTTTCTCTTTTTCCGGTCTCTTCCCTGGGCCTCAGGTCCGCAGCAGGTCGTTGATCGAGGTCTTGGACCGCGTCTTCTCGTCGACCCGCTTGATGATGACCGCGCAGTAGAGGCTCGGCCCCGGGCTGCCGTCGGGCAGCGGCTTGCCGGGCAGGCTGCCGGGCACCACCACCGAATAGGCCGGCACGCGGCCCATGTGGACCTCGCCCGTCTCACGATCGACGATCTTGGTGGAGGCGCCGATGAAGACGCCCATGGAGAGCACCGAGCCCTCCTCGACCACGACGCCCTCGACGACCTCGGAGCGCGCGCCGATGAAGCAGTTGTCCTCGATGATCACCGGACCGGCCTGCAGCGGCTCCAGAACGCCACCGATGCCGGCGCCGCCCGAGAGGTGCACGTTCTTGCCGATCTGCGCGCAGGAGCCGACGGTGGCCCAGGTATCGACCATGGTGCCGCTGTCGACGCGCGCGCCCAGGTTCACGAAGGACGGCATCAGGACCACGCCCGGCGCGATATAGGCCGAATGGCGCACGATGCAGTTGGGCACGGCACGGAAGCCGGCATCGCGGAAGCGGTTCTCGCCCCAGCCGGCGAACTTCGAGGGCACCTTGTCCCACCAGTTGGTGTTCTCGCCCGGCCCGCCCGGAACTGGCACCATGTCGTTCAGGCGGAACGACAGCAGGACCGCCTTTTTCAGCCACTGGTGGACCTCCCAGCCTCCGGCGCCTTTCTCGGCCACCCGGAAGGTGCCGTCGTCGAGGCCGGCGAGGGCAGTGGTGACGGCGTCGCGGATGTCGCCCGTGGTGCCGGTATTAACGCTGTCGCGCGCTTCCCAGGCATCTTCGATGATGCCTTTTAGCTGTTCTGTCTTCATGGGGTCCTGTCAGGCTGGTTCAGGCTTCGGTCTTGCGCCGGAAGATGCGGGAGGGTCGCCGCTGTGTCAATGACCGCCCTGGCGCCTGGGGCCAGGCGGGAACCGGCCCGGGGCCGGCAGGTCGGCGGGTTTCCGCCCTTTCGTCGCGCGGTACCGCCCCGTGACGGTTACGCCGGG
>JBHJIR010000122.1:0-24429 GCA_050043265.1 Kiloniellaceae bacterium | reverse complement strand
GAGGCGGCGCGCGCCGGCGAAGCCGGCAAGGGCTACTCGGTGGTCGCCAACTCATTAAACTCGCAAGCCACACAGACCGGCAAGGCGACGGAGGAGATCGCCCAGCAGATCGATGCCATGCAGTCGACCACCGGCGGAGCGGTGGAGGCCATCGCCTCGATCTCCAAGCGCATCCAGCAGATCGGCGAGGTGACCGCCTCGATCGCCTCGGCGGTCGAGGAGCAGTCGGCGGCGACCCAGGAAATCGCCCGCAATGCGCAGGAAACCGCCAGCGGCACCCAGGTGGTGTCCAGCGGCGTCGAGCAGGTGCGCCGCGATGCCGCCGAATCCAGCGCCGGCGTCGACAAGGTCGCCACGGCGGCCCGGGAACTCAATTCCCAGACCGAAGAGCTGCAGGCGGAGATGCGCAATTTCCTGACCAAGGTGCGGGCGTCTTAACGGCGCCCCCCGCCAGGCCCCCCGGGATTCCGCCGGAATTCCGCCCATCGATTTTCTTCATGGTATCGACGCAATAAATTCGGTTGTCCGAAGCGGCCGGCCGGCGCAGATGATCTGTTCGTAGCTGACAACCTCCTTTTTAGGGGTCGAAGAGATGTTCGGGTCCTATAGCGTCGAATTTGCCGTTGGATTGATCGTCCTTTGCACCGCCGGCGCGCTGTGGGTTTACTTGCTGCGCGCCTTCCAGCGGACGCCCCTGCCGGCGCTGCTGCGCCCGGCCATGGCGGCCGAACTGTCGGCGGTCCTGGAAATCGCCCTGTTGGCCTTCGGCCTTGCCGCGCTGATCGACGGCGCGGCCAAGTTCGCTGTCTGACGGTACTGCGGATTTGATTCGTCCGCCGGACGGTGCCAGTCTTGTCGCCGCGCCCGCTTGGGGCGCCCAGAGGGAGAGCGCCCAGAGGGACAGGGGCTAGATGGACAGGGGCCAGGTGGACAGGGGGAGGCGATCGATGATTGGACGCAGGATTTCGGATGGTGCCGGATGTCATGGCCCTCGGGCGGTCTTCGCCCCGATTCTCGCCATCGTTATCGCCCTGGGTGCCCAGGCGGGGGCGCCGTCCGCTGTAGCGGAGGACGCAATGGACGCCATGACGGTGACGCGCTCGCAGGGCCCGCAGACGATTTCCGGCGCAGGAGACAAGTCGCTGCTGATCGACGGGCCCTTCGGCATCGAATGGCAGCGTGCCGGGCGCATCGGCGTCAGCGCGGCGCCCGACACCCCGGGCAAGGCGCAGAGCGGCGGCCCGGCGGTGCTTTCCGGTCCGCCCAAGGCGGCGGCCGACGGCTCCACCCCCATGGCCAAGGGCCGGATGAAACTGTCCGGTCAGCAGCGCTCCCGCGTCTCCATCATGGCCAGTGGCCCCTGGGAAGTGACTGTTTCCTGGTAAGGGGCCTGCTTCAGGCGCCCTCGGTGCCGCGGAAGGCCCAGCCGACCAGCCGCCGCTCGAGGACGGCGAACAGCGCGTACATGCCGACGCCCATGGCGGCGATGACCAGCAGGCCGGCGAAGACCAGCGGCACGCGGAAGCTGGAGGCCGCGGTCAGCATCAGATGACCCCTGCCGGCGTTGCCGGCCACCGTCTCGGAAATCACCGTGCCGACGAAGGCCAGCGTCACCGCCACCTTCAGCGAGGCGAAGAAGTAGGGCATGGAGCGCGGCACGCCGACCTTCAGCAGAATGTCCATCTGGCGCGCGCCCAGCGCGCGCAGCACGTCACGCAGCTCGGGCTCCAGGGTAGCCAGGCCCGTCGCCACGTTCACCACGATGGGAAAGAACGAGATGGTGAAGGCGGTCAGCACCGCCGGCACCGTGCCGATGCCGAACCACACCACCAGGACGGGCACGATGGCGACCTTCGGGATGCTGTTGAAGCCGACCAGCAGAGGATAGATCGCTGAATAAACCAAGGCGGAGGCGCCGGTCAGAACGCCCAGGGCAAGACCGAAGACGACCGCCAGCGCGAAACCGACAAGCGTGACCCAGAAGGTGTAGAAGGCATTCTGCCAGATCGCCGGCCAGTACTCGATCAGCGCGGCGATGGCCTGGCTGGGTGCCGGCAGCACGAATTCCGGAATGGCGAACAGGCGGCAGGCCGCCTCCCAGATCACGAACAGCCCGATGGTGGTGACCCAGGGCGCGAGCTTGATGGGGGAGATCATGCCGCGCGCACTTCACCGATGTGGTCGCGCAGGCGGTGGACCAGCGCAACGAAACCCTCGTCGAATGTGGAATCGAGCGTACGCGGGCGCGGCAGGGCGACCGGGCGCTCGTAGACGATGCGTCCCGGGCGCTTGCTCATGACGTAGACCCGGTCGGCCAGGTAGACCGCCTCGCGCAGGTCGTGGGTCACCAGGATGACGGTGAACTTGCGCTGCAGCCAGAGCTGCTGCAGCACCTCCCAAAGCTCCTCGCGGGTGAAGGCATCCAGGGCGGCGAAAGGTTCGTCGAGCAGCAGCAGTTCCGGGTTGTGGATCAGTGCCCGGCACAGCGAGGCACGCTGCTGCATGCCGCCGGAAAGCTCGTAGGGCGCGTGGTCCTCGTAGCCTTCCAGGCCGACGACCTTCAACAGGCTGCGCGCGGCCTCGATATGTTCGGCCTTCTTGCGGCGGAAGGTCGCCCGGTGGTCGCGGCTTACCTCCAGCGGCAGCAGCACGTTTTCCAAGGTGGAGCGCCAAGGCAGCAGGGTGGCGTTCTGGAAAGCCATGCCGACCGAAGCCCGGCCCCCTGAAGTGCGGCCCCCTGAAGTGCGGCCCCCCGAATCCCCGCGACCTGAGGTCTGGGAGCCGGCGATGTCCCGGCCGTCGATACGGGCATGGCCGCTGTCGGCCGTGGCGAGGCCGGAGACGATCTTCAGCAGGGAGGACTTGCCGCAGCCGGAAGGGCCGACCAGGGCGATAAACTCGCCCCGCTCGATAGCCAGCGTCGCGTCGGCGACGGCCGGCACGGCGCCGCCCGCGGCGCCACCATAGCTCATGGTGACGCCGGTCAGCTCGACAAAGGCACTCACGAGGCGGGCCGCGCGTTGGCGAAAGAACGGAAGCGGGGCATCACTCGGCCAGCATACGCGCCTCGGCCGGCGGCAGGAACTCCGAGGTCCAGACCGCCGCGGGGGCCGGCGTCGACTCCAGGCCGTAAGCCAGGGCGAGTTGGGCGATGGCGTTCTTCAGGCGCGCCTGGTCCACGTCGCCGATGCCGTGCTCCTTCACGTAAGGCGGCAGCACGTTGACGTTGAGGGCCAGGTGCAGGCGCTCCAGTTCCAGCTTTTTGTCGATCAGCGGATCGAACTTGGCGACGATCTCGATGGCGCCCTCGGGGTCGGCGATGATGTCTTTCCAGCCGCGCAGCGTGGCGCGCAGGAAGGCCTTCACCGCGTCCGGGTTCTCCTCGATGAAGCCGCCGGACGCGATCACCGCGTTGCCGTAGAAGTCCATGCCGTAGTCGGCATAGAGGAAGTAGGTGATGTCCTCTTCCTTCACACCCTTGGACTTCAGGTCCAGCATGGAGGAGAAGTAATGGCCGGAAATGAAATCGACCTGGCCCTGGACCAGCATGGTCTCGCGCAGGGCGGGGTCCATGTTCACCCGTTCGACCTTGGAGTCGTCGATGCCGGTCTCATGCGCGAAGGCCGGGAACAGTTTGTACGAGGCGTCGAACACCGGCGCGCCCAGCTTGCGGCCGGCCAGGTCCTGGACGGTCTCGATGCCGTTCTTCTTCAGCGTGAAGAGGGAAAAGGGCGCGGCGTCGTAGGCCATCATGACGGCCTTTACCGACTGCTCCGGGTTTTTCGCATTGAAATCGACCAGGGCATTGATGTCGGCAAAACCCATCTGGTAGGCGCTGCTGGCCACGCGGGTGACCGCGCCGGCCGAGCCGTTGCCGCTGTCGATGGTGACGTCCAGGCCTTCCTCGGCGTAGAAGCCCTTGTCGGCGGCGACCAGGAAAGCGGCGGTGGGCCCCTGGTACTTCCAGTCCAGGGTGAACTTGATGTCGGTCTCCGCCCGGGCCGGCGTGATGGCCTGGCCGGCCGCGACTGCCAGCGCGGCGGCGAAGGCCGCGGTCCTCAAGGTCTTGGTCGCCAAGGACTTTATCGAGTGCATTGCGGTGAAGTCTCCCTGATCAGGTTGGGCAAGCCCCAAAGGCTTCTGCATGGCAATTCCCGTGCCATGCGGGCAGCCGCAGGGAAAGTGCCTGCTTTCGGCGGTTCCCCGCCCTTCGGAAGATCATATTCTGGGCAGACTGCGCGTGGAATAGCCATCTGGCCCGGGCGCGGCACCCCCCCCGGTCCGCAGTCCCGCCCGTCCGCAGTCCCGCCCTTCCGCCGCCCGCCCCTCAGCTTTCGCCCTTCGACTTGTTGTAGACGTCGAAGATGACCGCGGCGAGCAGCACCAGGCCCTTGATGACCTGCTGCCAGTCGATGCCGACGCCCATGATCGACATGCCGTTGTTCATCACACCCATAATGAAGGCACCGATGACGGCGCCCATGATCTTGCCGACGCCGCCGGACATGGAGGCGCCGCCGATGAAGACCGCGGCGATCACGTCCAGCTCGAAGGCGACGCCGGCCTTGGGGGTGGCGGTGTTCAACCGCGCGGCGAAGATCAGGCCGGCCAGCGCCGCCAGCATGCCCATGTTGGCGAAGGTCAGGAAGGTCAGGCGCTCGGTCTTGATGCCCGACAGCTTGGCCGCCTTTTCGTTGCCCCCTATGGCGTAGATGCGCCGGCCCGGCACCGACCTGGTGGTAAAGAAGGAGTAGCCGGCGATCAGCACCGCCAGGGTGATCAGCACGTTGGGCAGGCCGTTGTAGGTCGCCAGCAGGTAGGTGATGTAGATGATCGCCGCGGCGATGATGCCGTTTTTGGCCAGGAAGAAGCCGATAGGCTCTTCGACATGGGAAAAGTGCGCCTGCTTGGCCCGGGCGCGCAGGCCGAAGACCAGCATGCCGGCGCCCACGGCGACCCCCAGCAGCAGGGACAGCAGCCGGAAATCCAGGCCGAAGGGATCGGGGATGAAGCCGGAACTGAACGCCTGGAACGACTTGGGGAACGGGCCGAGCGACTGGCCTTCCAGCAGCGCCAGGGTGAGGCCGCGGAACACCAGCATGCCTGCCAGGGTGACCACGAAGGAGGGGATGCGCCAATAGGCGATCCAATACCCCTGGGCCGCGCCGATCAAGGCGCCGGCGAGGAGGCAGACCGGCACGGTAACAACCACCGGCAGGTCGTAGCTCACCATCATGACCGCCGCCAGCGCACCGATGAAGGCGACCACTGAGCCGACGCTGAGGTCGATGTGGCCGCAGACGATGACCAGCAGCATGCCCAGCGCCATGATGATGATGTAGCTGTTCTGCAGGATCAGGTTGGTCAGGTTCAGCGGCTTCAACAGAACGCCGTCGGTCTGGAACTGGAAGAAGGCCATGATCACGACCAGCGCCACCAGCATGCCGTAGTCGCGGATATGGTGCTTCAGGTAATCGCCGACCGAGGTGCGGGTCTTCTCGTCTTCGGCGATGTCGCTGGACAGCGTCGTCATGCCTGGTGGCCTCCCTGGTTGCCCCTGACGATCATGGACATGATTTTTTCCTGGCTGGCCTCGGCGGCGGGCAGTTCGCCGACGAAGGCGCCTTCGTTCATGACGTAGATGCGGTCGCACATGCCGAGCAGCTCCGGCATCTCCGAGGATATCATGACGACGCCTTTTCCTTCCGCGGCCAGTTGGTTGATGATGGTGTAGATCTCGAACTTGGCGCCGACGTCGATGCCGCGCGTCGGTTCGTCGAGGATCAGCACCTGGGGGCCGGCGAACAGCCATTTGGACAGCACGACCTTCTGCTGGTTGCCGCCGGACAGGTTGCCGACCTTCTGGAACACGCTGGGGGTGCGGATATTCAGGCGGTCGCGGAATTCCAGCGCCACCTGGCGCTCCGCGTTGTCGTCGATGACGCCGTGCGCCGAGACACCCGCCAGGTTCGACAGCGTGATGTTCTTGGCGACCGACTCGTCCAGCACCAGGCCCAACGCCTTGCGATCCTCGGTGACATAGGCGATGCCGGCCGCGATGACCCGCCCGACGCTGGAGACGTCGACCGGCCGGCCGTTCATCTTCACATCGCCGGAGATGTTCTGCCCGTAGGTCCGCCCGAACAGGCTCATCGCCAGCTCGGTGCGCCCGGCGCCCATCAGGCCGGCGATGCCGACCACCTCGCCGCGGCGTACCGTCAGGTCGACACCCTTGACCACCTTTCGCTCCGGATGCTGCGGGTGATACGCGGTCCAGCCGCTGACCTCCAGCAATGTCTCGCCGATATCGGGCGTGCGCCCGGGATAGCGGTGGGCCATGTCGCGACCGACCATGTCCTTGATGATGCGCGCCTCGTCGATGATCTCCGTTTGGCAGTTCAGGGTGGAGACGGCGGCGCCGTCACGCAGCACGGTGATCGAATCGGCGACGCGACTGACCTCGTTCAGCTTGTGGGAGATGAGGATCGAGGTGATGCCCTGCGCCTTGAACTCCAGCAGCAGGTCCAGCAGCTTTTCGCTGTCGTTCTCCTGCAGGCTGGCGGTGGGCTCGTCGAGGATCAGCAGCTTCACGCGCTTGGACAGCGCCTTGGCGATTTCGACCAGCTGCTGCTTGCCGACGCCGATGTTGGTGACCAGGGTGGAGGAGGGATCCTTCAGGCCGACCTTGCGCAGCAGATCGTCGGCGCGCGCGTAGGTCGCCGGCCAGTCGATGGTGCCGTAACGCTGCACCTCGTTGCCGAGAAAAAGGTTCTCGGCAATGGACAGCAGCGGCACCAGGGCCAGTTCCTGGTGGATGATAATGATGCCGGCGGCTTCGCTGTCGGCGATGCCGCGGAAGCGTTGCACTTCGCCGTCATACAGGATGTCGCCGTCGTAGCTGCCGTGCGGGTAGACGCCGCTCAGCACCTTCATGAGGGTGGATTTGCCGGCGCCGTTCTCGCCGACCAGGGCATGGATTTCGCCGCGCGCCACCTTCAGGCTGACATTGTCGAGCGCCTTGACCCCCGGGAAGGTCTTGGTGATCCCGCGCATTTCCAGAATGCTGTCCATAAGACCCGTTCCGGCCTGTGGCTCCGGCAGATCGGCGGTCCGTCCCCAGGGAGGAAGGGACGGACCGCCTTACGCCAGGACTTTACCGCCTACGACTTGATCTGGTCGATGGTGTAGTAGCCGGAATCGATCAGGATCTTTTCCCAGTTGGTCTCGTCGACGGCGACGGGCTCCAACAGGTAGGAGGGCACCACCTTGCCCCCGTTGTCGTAAGTCGAGGTGTCGTTGATCTCCGGCTTGCCGCCCTGCAGCAGGGCGTTGACCATGCCGACGGTGACGCGAGCCAGCTCGCGGGTGTCCTTGAAGATGGTCGAATGCTGCTCGCCGGCCAGGATCGACTTCACCGACTGCACCTCCGCGTCCTGGCCGGAGACGACCGGCATGGGCTGGTCGGCCGAGCCGTAGCCGACGCCCTTCAGCGACGACAGAATGCCGATGGACAGGCCGTCGTAAGGCGACAGCACCGCATCGACGCGGGCATCGCTGTAATAGGCCGACAGCAGGTTATCCATGCGGGCCTGGGCAACGGCGCCGTCCCAGCGCAGGGTGCCCACGGTATCCATGCCCATCTGGCCGGAGCGCACCACCAGCTTGCCTTCGTCGATCAGCGGCTGCAGCACGCTCATGGCGCCGTTGTAGAAGAAATAGGCGTTGTTGTCGTCGGGCGAGCCGCCGAACAGCTCGATGTTGTAGGGACCCTTGCTCATATCGAGCGCATTGACGATGGAACTCGCCTGCTGCACGCCGACCTTGAAATTGTCGAAGGTGGCGTAGTAGTCGACGTTGGCGCTGTCGCGGATCAGGCGGTCATAGGCGATCACCTTGATGCCGCTGTCGGCGGCCTGCTGCAGCGCGTTGGACAGGGTGGTGCCGTCGATGGCGGCGATCACCAGCACGTCGACGCCCTTCACGATCATGTTCTCGATCTGCGCCAGCTGGTTGGGGATGTCGTCCTCGGCGTACTGCAGGTCCGTCTTGTAACCTGCCGCCTCGAACTGCTTGACCATGGAGTTGCCGTCGGAGATCCAGCGGGCGGAGGACTTGGTCGGCATGGCGATGCCGATGGTCCCCTTGTTCTGCGCCAGCGCCGGGCCGGAGCCGAACGTGGCCGTGGCTGCCGCCGCGACGATGGCGAGCGACGCCAGAACAGACGTAATCCGTTTCATGGATGCATTCCTTCCTTGCCCTGCGGCCCCGCATCGCGGCGGGGGCCTTTTTTGTCATTCGTTGTCGCGGCGCGCTTGCGCGGAGGCCGCGAGGGACCAGGGGCGCATTGGCGCGCCGCCCGCCAACCGCAGGGTGGGGGTTAAATGCATACCAATCAAATCATCTTTTCGCTGAATCCTATAATAAATCTGTTATGTTCTTCAGAATGCCATCCGGTCCCCGGTCCGGGGAGAGAGTTGAAGGAAAACCAAGCCTTTGTCCGACCCCGCCGAGCGCATCGCCCGCCGCCTGAAGCTGCCGCACCTGCGCCTCGCCCTGGCGCTGGCCAATACAGGGCAGATCTCGGCGGCGGCCCGGGCGCTGCACATGGCCCAGCCGGCGGCCTCGCGGATGCTGGCGGAGATGGAACGCCTGCTCGGCGCACCGGTCTGCGTGCGCGGGCCCAAGGGGGTGGAACTCAGCGAGACCGGCCTGGCGCTGGCCGAGCGCGCCCGGCGCATCCTCACCGAACTGTCCGAGGCTGGGCGCGACGTGGTGGAAATCAGTGCCGGTAAGGCGGGCAGGGTCTACCTGGGGGCGGTCACCGCCCCGGCCATCAATCTGGTGGTTCCTGCCGTGCAGCGTCTGAAGGCGGCTCACCCGACCATCGAAGCCCATGTCGAGGTCGGCACCTCCGACACCCTGGTGCCGCGTCTGCTGGAAGGCCATCTCGACTTCGTCGTCGGCCGCGTGCCCGGCCACATGGACATCGGCGATTTCGACATCCGCCCGGTGCAGCCGGAGGGAATCCGCCTGCTGGCGCGCGCCGGCCACCCGCTGGCCGGTCAGAGCCAGTTGCCGCTGGCGGCGCTGGCCGACTACGAGTGGGTCATGCAGCCCGCCGGCACGCCGCTGCGCCGCGCGATGGAATACAGCTTCGCCAGCCACGGCCTGGCGCTGCCACGGGTGTCGCTGATCTCGACCTCCTTTCTGGTGCTGCTCAGCATGATCTGGCGCTCCGACGCCATCGCGCCGGTCGCCGAGGAGGCGGCGCAGCTGCTGGCCGGCGAAGACGGCATGTCCCGCGCTATCACCGTGCTGGACCTGGCCGAGCGCATTGAGATCAGCCCCTATGCAATGATCGCCCGCGCCGACCGCCACCTGTCGCCGACCGCCCGGCTGTTCTACGAGGAGATATGCAGTCTGATCGAGGTCGGCCGCGGCTTCGTGCCGCGAATGGCACCCCGGTCGGCCGCCGCGGTCAATGGCGCCGGTACAGCCCCGCCCTCAGCTTGAGCCTGTGAACAGCAATTCAGCATGACCTATGAAGAGTTCAACGCCTTCTGCAAGTCCCTGCCGGCCACGACCCATGTGGTGCAGTGGGGCGGCTCCGACGTCTGGAAGGTCGGGGGCAAGGTCTTTGCCATCGGCGGCTGGGACGAGGAGGGCGGCCCTGCGCGCTTTACCTTCAAGGCTTCGCCGCTGTCCTACGATATCCTGAAGGATCAGCCGGGCCTGCGGCCCGCGCCCTATCTTGCCTCGCGCGGCCTGAAGTGGATCCAGCACTTCGAGGCCCCCGGCCTGAGCGACGATGCGCTGCGCGACTACCTGAGAGAATCCCATCGCCTGGTTTCCCTGGGGTTGTCCAAGAAACGGCAAAAAGACCTGGGCCTTAACCAGACCTGACTCTGGTCCCGAAAGGCTCGGCAGTGTAGATGAAGGGGCATGATCCGCCTCTCCCGCAAGCTCTCCGTCGCCCCGATGATGGATTTGCGGGATACACCATCGATCTCAGCAGCTTAAGACATGCCGTGTGCACGGCGTGTGTGGCCTGCGACACCTTGAGGCGACCGATCGACAGGACCTAGAAGGTGTCGGCTCCCTGAGCCTGCTGGAACAGCTGCTTGCCGGAGGCCAGCTTAATCCCACGCGGTTCCGTGTCTTGACCACCATCTTGGCCCTCACAATGCGCTAAGTTCTGCTGCCGCCAAGGGGTGAAAAACGCGTGCCCCTGTCATCGAGGTGGCTCTTGATCTCGGCATCGTGCCCGATACTCTGGCGTACGAACCAGTGAACCAGATCATCGCAGATCCGATCCGCCGCCGCGGCATCCGTAGTGCTTTCGAAGCGCTGCCGAAGGGCGACCAGTTGCTTTAACCGGTTGCGGTGTTCCCCCGCATGGGCCGCCAATTGGCGATAGCCAGAAAGGTCGCGGAGCACCGCCTCCTCACGATCGAAATGCGCCTCGGCCAGCGCGCACAGCGGGCCGAGTGTCTCTACGGCGCGCTCTCGCCGCCCGGCCCGCGCATGACCGCAGACCTCGTTGATTAACCCGACCAACGCGCGGTGATCCGAGTCGAGTGCCTCTATGCCGACGCTGAAGCTGTCGCTCCAGGGAAGGGCGGGGCTGGCGAACGTACCGTCACTCAAGTGACACTCCGCGGCTGTTGAGGGGGTGACTCTAGCCCTCGAAATGCCAAAGCCATATGAAGAATCGTGTTTTTGCGTGTTTTGTGACCCCCGGGCGAGAACACGATGATGGTCTTCGAGCCTGCACTGCCGCAGATCGGCCCGGGGCGCCATTTCTACGGCTGGCTGCCGGTGATTTCATCGATCCGATGCCCCAGCGTGGCGATCCCTTCGACGACCCGCTGCAGGGAAGACTGCGCGGCGTGTAGGAGATCCTCGTGCTGTGCGCGGGAAACCAGCATTTCGTAGATCTCGCTGGAAGTCTCGAGAGGCGCGAGCGCTTCTTCCAGCAGCCTTGCACATTGGTCGGCCGGGTGGCGTCGCGCGGCCGAGTCTGAGGCATGGTGGCCATCTCGCCCACTCTGCTTTCACGCTGGGCGAGGAGGGAAACCAACCGGGCGCTCTCCGGGTCCTCGGCCGCGGCGAGCGACGCGGCGATGGCGTGAAGGGAGGTGGCGGCCTGTCGGGCCAAGGCTTCATCGAGGGCCCGAAATTCGGTGAGGGTCTCGACCTCGGCCGCGGTTGCTGGCGAGTGATCGGTAGGTTCGCGGCGAAAGGCCAGGCGACGGCGCACGCGCAGTTCGGTGGCATGAGAGAGCTCCTCCAGCGCCAGGGCCTCCGCCTCGCGGGCGACGATGGGGTCGTCCGTGCCGGCCGCAAGATAACTGTAGAGCGCGAAAGCGCGCTCTTCGTTGGTAACCGCGATGGCGACCGCCCGGTAGGGGGTGAGGAGCTGGCTGTGCTGGACGTCGTCCCAGGAAGCGCCGAGCTCGGGCGGCAGCCGCCAGGTGAAGTCGCTGGCCGGCGGCAGCGTGTGATCGAGAGCGGCGGCGCGCTGCGCGACCCAGGCGACGTGGCGCTGCTCGATTTCGCGCATCTCTTGAAAGACGGCGGCGGTTTCCGCTTCGCCTTTTCGCTCCATGAGAGCCGCAAGCTGTCCATAGCGGGCGACGGCTTCGACCTCAATGGCGTTCGCGAGTCCGAGGAGCCGGTCAAGGGTCTCCACCTTGCCGCCGGGCTCGGCGGCTAGGAGTTGCGGTCGGTCGATCATTGCCTCGCGGAATCCTCCGGCTCAGGGGTGCTGGCTCTTGCCTAAGATAAGATAGATAAGCATCAAATAATATCCGGCGGAATTGACCAAGATCAAATCATGTGAGCGAATCATGACTTAGATACGAGGCGCAAAGCGCGGGTAGGGATCGGTCGTGATCAATAAATCGTTCCAGTTTTATTTTGACATACTATGGGTTCCGGCAAAAATATTGTCGTTCCTGTTCTTGATTTTTATCAATTCCATGCCAGCTGTCGGTCAAGCCCCATCGCGCCTGACCGGATTTCTGGATCACCTCACGGCGGGCGATCTGGTGCCAGGCGCGGAGAGTTTCGGCGATTTGGAAGGCGATCCGCCGCTGGCGCCGCTGCTGCGCGGCGGGGAAGTCGTCGGCTATGCCTACCTCACCTCGGATTTCGTCGACACCACGGGCTATTCGGGAAAGCCGATCGACGTTGTCGCCGCGATCAATAAGGAAGGCACGATTCTCGGTGCCAAGCTGGTGCAGCACCACGAGCCCATCGTGCTGATCGGCATCCCGGAGGCACGCGTCGTCGAGTTCATCTCGGGTTACGTCGGCTACAACCCGATCAAGGCGTCCGCTGCCGGTGAGGCCGCGCCGGACGTCGATATCGTCAGCGGTGCCACCGTGACAGTCCTCGTCATTGGCGACAGTCTGGTGCGCTCGGCCGCCCGCGCTGCGCGACAGCTTGGCCTCGGCAGCGAAGGAATCAAGCAAACGGCCTGGAAGATCGATCCGGAGGCCGGCGAGACCACCGACTGGCAGACTTTGCTGGGCGAGGGCGCGGTACGCCACCTCAGTCTCTCGGTCGGTCAGGTGAATGAGGCATTCGCCCAGTCCGGCAATGCCAAAGCCGCCAAGAAGGCCGAGCACGGCAAGCCGGACGATCCCTTCATCGATCTCTATGTGGCTCTGGTCAGCCAGCCTGCCATAGGCCGCAGCCTGCTGGGCGAGGCCGAGTACGCCACCCTGCAAAAGATGCTGAAGCCCGGACAGCACGCCATACTGGTCGCCGGCGAGGGGCGCTACTCTTTCAAGGGTTCCGGCTACGTGCGCGGCGGCATCTTCGACCGCATCGAGTTGGTGCAGGGCACCGAGACCGTGCGTTTCCGCGACAAACTGCACCGGCGTATCGGCGAACTCGCCGCCGAAGGGGCTCCCCGCTTTCCGGAGGTCGGCGTCTTCCTGACCCCCGAAGACGTTGCCTTCGAGCCGGCGCAACCCTGGCGTCTCCAGTTGCTGGTCCAGCGCCGCATCGGGGCCCTCGACAAGGTCTTTACCAGCTTCGATCTCGGCTATCGCATACCGGAACGCTACCGCAAGCGCGCGGGTGCGGCAGCAGCCGCCAAGCCCGCGCCGGCCGCGCAGGGGCGCGCTGGGGCGGTTCCGGCGGACGACGGGGCATCGGTGGCAGCCGTTGCCGATGGGCCGCCACTGTGGCAGCGCATCTGGCGCAGCAAGCCGGTCTCCATCGCGCTGCTGGGCGTCATGCTCCTGGCCCTCACTCTGCTGTTCTTCTTCCAGAACTGGTTCGTGAAACGGCCGGTCCTCTTCGATCGACTTCGCCTCACCTACCTGGCGGTCACGTTGTTCTGGCTCGGCTGGGTGGCGCAGGCGCAGCTCTCGGTCGTTAACGTGCTCGCTTTCGTCAACGCTCTCCGGGGAGACTTTCAGTGGTCCTATTTCCTGGTCGACCCGTTGATTTTCATCCTGTGGTTCGCGGTGGCCGCTGCACTGCTGTTCTGGGGCCGCGGGCCGTTCTGCGGCTGGCTCTGCCCCTTCGGCGCACTACAGGAATTGACCAACCGGCTCGGCAAGCTGGCGAGGATCCCCCAGGTCACCGTGCCGTGGTGGCTGCACGAACGGCTATGGCCCCTCAAATATATAATCTTCCTCGGCATCTTCGGCGTGTCGCTGGGTTCGCTTGCCTTTGCCGAACAACTCTCCGAAGTCGAGCCCTTCAAGACCGCGATCATCCTGCGCTTCATGCGCGAATGGTGGTTCGTGGTCTTCGCCCTGGCTCTGCTTGGCGCCGGGCTCTTTATCGAGCGCTTTTTCTGCCGCTATCTCTGCCCGCTGGGCGCGGCGCTGGCGCTGCCAGGCCGTCTTCGCATGTTCGACTGGCTGCGGCGCTACCGGGAGTGCGGCAATCCCTGCATGCGCTGCTTCAACGAATGCCCCGTGCAAGCCATTCATCCGGAGGGACACATCAATCCGAACGAATGCATCTCCTGCCTGCACTGCCAGGTTCTTTATCACCACGATCAGAAATGTCCGGTGATGATCCAGCGTCGTCTGAAGCGCGAGAAGCGCGCCGCGATGGCGTCACCCGGAATGAGGCCGGGGAGTTCCGGCCGAGCGCCCCGCTGAGGGCGTGACGCCATACAAGCGAGGCACTCCCTGGTGCCGACCTCTTTAAGAAGGAAACCGAAGATGCCTAAGAAAGAGAACGACGTAGACGGCGTCTCCCGCCGTGAGCTAATGGGGGGAACCGCCAAGGCCGCGACGCTTGCCGGACTCGGAGGGCTGACGAGCGGGTTTGCCGGCGGCGCGCTGCTGGCACCCGGTGTCAGCCACGCCCAGACGCGCAACCGTGCGGAGATCGCGCCAGGCGAGCTCGATGAATACTACATCTTCTTCTCCAGCGGCCAGTGCGGCGAGATGAGGATCGTCGGCTGCCCATCGATGCGTGAACTCATGCGGGTGCCGGTGTTCAACCGCTGCAGCGCGACCGGCTGGGGCCTCACCAACGAGAGCAAGAAGATCCTGACCGAAGGGCTGCTGCCGGAGACCAAGGATTTCCTGGCCAGCCGCGATGGCGTCTATCTGAACGGCGACCTGCCTCACCCTCATATGTCGTTCACCGACGGCACCTACGACGGCCGTTATGTGTTCATGAACGACAAGGCCAACTCGCGGGTCGCGCGGGTGCGCTGCGACGTCATGAAGTGCGACAAGATCATCGAGATTCCGAACATGGAGGCGGTGCACGGCCTGCGCGTGCAGAAGTTCCCGCGCACCGGCTATGTCTTCGCCAACGGTGAGGACCGTCTGCCGCTGCCCAATGACGGCCAGATCCTCGATGAGCCGGACAAGTATCACGGTATCTTCACCGCCATCGACGGCGACACCATGGAAATCGCCTGGCAGGTCATGGTCGACGGCAACCTCGACAACGTCGATGCCGATTACCAGGGCAAGTACTGCTTCTCGACCAGCTACAATTCCGAGGGCGGCGTCACTCTGGCGGAGATGACGGCGGCCGAGCAGGACTGGATCGTGGTCTTCAACATCGCCCGCATCGAAGAAGCGGTGAAGAAGGGCGACTTCACGGAGCACCACGGCGTTCCTGTCATCGACGGCCGCCACGGCTCGCCCTACACCCGCTATGTGCCGGTGCCGAACAGCCCGCATGGCATCAATACGGCGCCGGACGGCATCCACGTGGTGGTGAACGGAAAGCTGTCACCGACTGTGTCGGTGGTGGACGTACGCAAACTCGATGATCTCTTCGAGGATAAGATCGGGCCGCGCGGCGTGGTGGTCGCGGAGCCGGAACTTGGCCTTGGCCCGCTTCACACGGCCTTCGACGGGCGCGGCAATGCCTACACCACGCTGTTCATCGACAGTCAGATCTGCAAGTGGAACATCGAGGATGCGATTCGTGCCTTCAATGGCGAGGATGTGGATCCGATCGCCCAGAAGCTCGACGTCCACTACCAGCCGGGCCACAACCACAGCTCCATGGGCCAGACCAAGGAGGCGGACGGCCAATGGCTGTTGTCGCTCAACAAGTTCTCCAAGGACCGATTCCTGAACGTCGGTCCGCTGAAGCCGGAGAACGACCAGCTTATCGATATCTCGGGGGACGAGATGCGCCTTGTGCATGACGGCCCGAGCTTCGCCGAGCCGCACGATGCGACCATCATCCATCGCTCCAAGGTGAACCCGGTGCACATCTGGGACCGCACCGACCCGATGTGGGAGGAGGCACGGCTCCAGGCGGAGGCCGACGGTATCAGTCTGGAGGATGATGCGGAGGTCATCCGTGACGGCAACAAGGTGCGCGTCTATATGTGGTCGGCGGCCCCGACCTTCGGGCTGGAGCAGTTCACCGTGAAGCAGGGCGATGAGGTCACGGTTTACGTCACCAATATCGACGATGTGGAAGACCTGACCCACGGTTTTACCCTGACCAACCACGGCGTGGCCATGGAAGTCGGTCCGCAGGCGACCGCCTCTGTCACCTTCACCGCCGACCGCCCGGGTGTGCACTGGTACTATTGTCAGTGGTTTTGCCATGCCCTGCACATGGAAATGAAGGGCCGGATGCTGGTCGAGCCGCGCTCGACCTGACCGACGGAACCGGCTGGCGGCCACAGGCCGCCAGCCGGCTTCCCGTGCCGAGTAGGACAAAGACCATGAAGTTGGTACGCCTGATTTCCTTTCTGAGCGCTGCGGTGGCCGCTCTGCCGGCGGCTGCCGCGACGCATCCGGTCGCCCCCGGCCAGTCGCTTCAGGCGGCAGTCAATGTGTCGGCCCCCGGCGACGTCCTTAGGCTGCAAGCCGGCGAGCACACCGGTCCCGTTGTCATCGATCATGCGCTCACGCTGGTCGGCGAGGCGGGGGCGGCGGTGGTCGGTCCTGGAAGCGGAAGTGTCATCACCCTGAAAGCGCCGGATATCCGCATTGAGAACCTTGCCATTCGGGGGTCGGGCATCGACGTGCCGGCCATGGATTCCGGTGTCTTCGTCAGCCGGGAGGCGCCGCGCGCGATAGTCCGCGGCAACCGGCTCGAAGGCAATCTTTTCGGCGTCTACCTGCACGGTGCTGCTGGCTCTCTGGTGGAGCGCAATGTCATTGTCGGCCGCGACGACCTGCGCATGGCGGAGGCGGGAAACGGTGTGTCGATCTGGAACGCGCCCGGCGCCAAAGTGGTTGCCAATGACGTCCGTTTCGGGCGCGACGGCATCTTCGTCACCACCAGCCGTGACGTGCTGTTCCAGGGCAATCGCTTCGCCGATCTGCGCTTCGCCATTCACTATATGTACACTCAGGACAGCCGTGTCATCGGTAACCGTTCCGAAGGAAATCACATCGGCTGGGCTATCATGTTCTCCGACCGCCTGGAAATTCGCGACAATGTCAGCATCGGCGACCGCGACCACGGCCTGATGCTGAACGCGGCCAACGAGTCCGAGATCACCGGCAATGTCGTGCGCGGCGGCGGCGAAAAGTGCGTCTTCATCTACAATGCCAACAAGAACCTGATCACCGGAAACCGCTTTGAGGGATGCCCGATCGGCATCCACTTCACCGCCGGATCGGAGCGCAACCTCGTTGCCGGCAACGCCTTTATCGGCAACCGCACCCAGGTGAAATATGTTGGCACCCGCAGGATGGAATGGAGCGTCGACGGTCGCGGCAACTATTGGAGCGACCATCCCGGCTTCGACCTGGACGGGGACGGCATCGCCGATGCTCCCTATCGGCCCAACGACGTGATGGACGAGATTCTCTGGACTCTGCCGCAGGCAAAGCTGCTGCTCAACAGCCCGGCGGTGGATGCGATTCGCTGGGCGCAGGTGCGCTTCCCCGCGCTTTATCCCGGGGGCGTGGTGGACAGCGCTCCCCTGATGAAACCGCCGGGACAGGAGGCCCCGCAATGACTCTGCTTGTCTCGCTTTCCGACGTCACCAAGACCTACGGCGACGTTACCGCCGTGGCGGGTGTCGGGCTCGATCTGCATGCCGGCGAATCGCTGGCGCTGGTTGGCCACAATGGCGCCGGCAAGACGACCCTGGTGAAGCTGATCCTCGGTCTCATTGCGCCGACCACCGGCAAGGTGAGTGTGCTCGGCCGCGATCCCGCGACCGCCGGGGCCGCCGAGCTGCGCCGGGCGCTCGGTTTCCTGCCGGAGAACGTCGCCTTCCATGGTGCAATGAGCGGCCGCGAGCTGCTCGCCTTCTTTGCCCGGCTGAAGCGGTGCCCGCGGCAGGACCTGCAAGATCTCCTTGCCCGCGTCGGTCTGGCCGATGCCGGCGACCGGCGTGTCTCCACCTACTCCAAGGGCATGCGCCAGCGGCTCGGCCTGGCGCAGGCGTTGATCGGCGCACCAGACCTGCTGCTGTTCGACGCGCCGACCAGCGGCCTGGATCCAGCCTCGCGTTCGCATTTTTACGACACGATCGACTCGCTGCGGCGGGGCGGGGCCACCATCGTCATCTCGACCCACGCGCTGGCCGAGATCGAAGGTCACGCCGACCGTATCGCGGTGATGCACGGCGGCCACCTGATCGCCCTTGGACCGGTCGGGGAATTGCGCGCTGCCGCCGGCCTGCCGCTGCGGCTGCGTTTCACCGTCGTGCCCTGCAGCACCGGGCGGCTTCTGGAGCGTTTCGGCGATGCCGTCGAGGTGTTCGAGCGCAGCGACCGCATGCTGGAGGTCGGCTGCCGTCCGGAGGCCAAGGCGGCGCTGCTGCGCGGCCTGGGTGAGCTGTGGGACCTCATCGAGGATGTGACGCTGGAAACTCCCGGCCTTCCTGCCATCTACAGCAAACTTATCGAGCGGGAGGACACGCCATGAGAGCCGCCCTCGTGATCGCGGGCCAGGAAGTCCGCGTGGGCCTGCGCAACCGCTGGATCGTTGCCACGACGCTGCTGCTGGCGGCCCTGGCGCTCAGTCTGACGCTGCTGGGCAGCGCCCCGACCGGCACGGTGGCTGCCGATCCCCTGGCTGTCGTGGTGGTCAGTCTGTCCAGCCTCACCATCTTCCTGCTGCCGCTCATCGCCCTGCTGCTGTCGTTCGACGCGGTGGTGGGCGAGCAGGAGCGCGGCACCCTGATTTTGCTGCTTGCCTACCCTGTGGCGCGCTGGGAGGTCGTCGTCGGTAAATTCCTCGGCCATGCCGCGATCCTCGCCATCGCCACAATGGCCGGCTACGGCTGCGCCGCGGCGGCACTGCTGCTGCGTGACGGTATCGGAGACGCCGACTGGGCGGCCTTCGCCGCGATGATCGGCAGCTCGATACTGCTTGGCGCCGCCTTTCTCGCGTTGGGAGGGCTGGCCAGTGTGCTGGTGCGAGAGCGTGCCACTGCGGCCGGGATCGCGGTGGCGGTCTGGCTGGTCTTTGTACTGCTCTACGACACCGCTTTGCTGGGCCTGCTGGTCGCGGATCAGGGGCGCATCGTCAGCGCTGCTGTGCTCGATGTCCTGCTGCTGCTCAATCCGGCTGATGCCTACCGCCTGTTCAATCTGACGGGCAGCGATGCGGTCAGTGTCTACGCCGGCATGGCGGGACCCGCCGAGTCCGCTCTCGCGCCCGCGCTGCTCGTCACCGCGCTGGTCGCCTGGGTCGTGGTGCCGCTTGCCCTCGCCACGGCGATCTTTTCCCGGAGACAGCTATGATCACGATCATGCGCGCCGTGCTGACGTTGGTTCTTCTGGGCCTCGCTCTGGCGGCCTGCGACGGCCGCGAGCAGGCCGCCGAAGCGCCGCCGCCGAGGGAGTACAGTGGCGATGCCATCGGCTATTTCTGCAACATGCTGCTGGCCGAGCACGGCGGACCGAAAGGGCAGGTGCACCTGCGCAGCCGCAAGACCCCGCTATGGTTCTCCTCGGTGCGTGACACGGGCGCCTTCACGCTGCTGGAGGGGGAGGCGAAGGACGTGACGGCGATCTATGTGAACGACATGGGCGAGGCGACCGATTGGGCGAAGCCGGAGCCCGGCACTTGGGTTGAGGCGGGAGCGGCCTGGTACGTTATCGGCAGCCGCCGCCTGGGCGGCATGGGCCTGCCCGAGGTGGTGCCTTTCGGAACCCGCGACGGGGCCGAGGGCTTCGCGACCGACAATGGCGGGCGGGTGGTACGTCTCGCCGAAATTCCGGCGGACTATGTGCTCGGCACGCCGCAGATGCCAACGCAGGAGGGCGAAGCCCATGCCACGCACTGACCTGACGCGCCGTCGCTTCGTCGCCATTTCCGCCGTTTTTGCGGCGACGGCATCTTGGCCCGCCCGCGGCATCGCGGCCCCTGAGTTGCTCGAATGGCGGGGCGTCGCCCTGGGGGCGGCGGCGAGCATCCGCCTGGCGCACCCCGACGCCGATACTGGGCGCGCGCTGCTGCGGCGCTGCGTGACGGAGGTCCGGCGCCTGGAAGGAATCTTCAGCCTCTACGACGCGGAGTCCGCCCTGTGCCGGCTGAACCGCCACGGCGCGCTCGATCTGCCGCCTTTCGAACTGGTGGAGTTGCTTTCCTACGCCGCCCAGGTGAGCGCCGCAACCGAGGGCGCTTTCGATGTGACCGTGCAGCCGCTGTGGCGCCGCTTTGCCGAGCATTTCGCGGTGCCCGGCGCCGATCCCGCCGGCCCCCTGCTCGCCGACGTTCTGCCGCTGGTCGACTGGCGACGTGTCTCTTTCGGCAGCGATCGCATCACGCTACAACGCGCGGGCATGGCGGTAACCCTGAACGGTGTCGCACAGGGCTACATTACGGACCGGATCGCCGATCTGCTGCGCGGCGAAGGCATGCGCTCGGTGCTCGTCGATCTGGGCGAGGTCCGCGCGCTCGGTTCGCGCCCCGGGGGCGGTCCCTGGCGTATCGGCCTGGCCGACGCAACCGATCCTGCCCGCGTCGCCCAGCGGGTGAACCTCGCCGATGCGGCCCTGGCGACTTCCGGCGGCTATGGCACAGCCTTCGTCCCGGACGGTTGGCACAACCATCTGATCGACCCCCGCAGCGGCCATTCGGCGCCGGCGCGGCGCTCGGTCTCTGTTATCGCCTCCAGCGCGGCCGTCGCCGACGCGGCGTCGACGGCGCTTGCTCTGTTGCCCGAAGGGGAGGCACCGGACCTGCTGCGAGAGCTCGGTGCGACCGCGGCTTATATCCAGGACGAGGGTGGTTTGCGCATGCTGCGCGTCTGAGCACCCGGCATGCCGTCCCGCTTGACGCGGTCTGGCTGCTCGGCTGTTATAGCGCCAACAAGAAAAGCCAGGGAGAAGCGCCCATCATAGTTAAGGCCGGCCGGGCAAGGTCGGCGCTGGATGGGTCAGGGTGGCGAACAGCGTTTCTACAATGAAGATCGCGGTGGTCGATCCGCAGCCTGAGCGCGCGGACGTCATCGAGGCGGGCCTGCGCGAGGCGGGCTACCGCGACATCCACCGCATTGCCGAGATGCCCGGGCTGCTGGAGCGGCTGAGCGAGCTCGCGCCCGATGTCATCCTCATCGACCTTGAAAATCCCAGCCGCGACGTTCTGGAGCAGATGTTCGAGGTGTCGCGCCTGGTCAGCCGGCCGATTGCCATGTTCGTCGACGAGAGCGACATGAGCATGATCGAGGCGGCGGTTGAGGCCGGCGTCGGTGCCTACGTGGTGGACGGCATGAAGAAGGAACGCATCAAGGCGATCCTTGCTACCGCCATCACCCGCTTCAATACCTTCTCGCGCCTGCAGTCGGAGTTGCAGGCGACCAAGGCGGCGCTGTCCGAGCGCAAGGTGATCGACCGCGCCAAGGGTATCCTGATGAAGGCCAAGGGCCTCAGCGAGGAAGAGGCCTACGCCCTTTTGCGCAAGACCGCCATGGGCCAGAGCCGGAAGCTTTCGGAGATCGCCCAGAGCGTGGTCACCGCGGCGGAGATGCTCTCTTGAGCCGGCACCACGCGCGGATCGGTTTCATTCCGCTGGTCGACGCCGCGGTGCTGGTCGCCGCCCGGGAGCTTGATTTCGCTGCCGCTGAAGGCGTTGACCTGGAACTTTGTCGCGAAAGCTCGTGGTCCAACATCCGCGACAAGGTGGCCTTTGGCCTGTTCGAGGGGGCCCACATGCTGGCGCCGATGCCGATCGCCATGCGTCTCGGCCTCGGGTCCGTCGCACACGATGCGGTGGCGCCTTTCGTGCTGAATGTTAACGGCAACGCCATTTCCGTGTCGCGCGAACTGGCCGAGGCCATGGGCGGGACGCGTCCGGCGCCGGGCCCCGCGGCAACCCTGCAGGCGCTAGCGGCGCTGGCGGCAGGCGTACGGGCGTTGCACCGGCGGCGCGGCGTGCCGCTGACCTTCGGTGTGCCGTTCCCCTTTTCCTGCCACGCCTACGAACTGCGCCACTGTCTGGCTCATGCCGGCCTGGAGACCGGCAGCGAGGTTGAGGTGGTCGTGGTGCCGCCGCCGCTGATGGTCGATGCGCTGCGCGCCGGCAAGCTGGACGGGTTCTGCGTCGGCGAGCCGTGGAACAGTGTCGCCGTCGATGCCGACCTGGCGGAGATCGTGTTGCCCGGCGCCCGAGTCTGGCAGTTCGCGCCGGAGAAGGTGTTGGGCCTGCGCCAGGAGTGGGCCGAGTCGAATCAGGACACACTGTTTGCCTTGCTGCGCGCCCTGCACAAAGCGGCGGTGTGGGCCGACCGGCCGGAAAATCATGTGACGCTGTCGGAGATCCTGGCGCGCGAGGCTTATCTCGACCTGCCGGCCGAGGTCATCGAACGCGCGCTGAACGGCCGGCTGACGATGTCGCCGGACGGCCGCCAGGGCCACTTCGAGGACTTCCTGGTCCTGCAGCGCAAGGCGGCGACCTTTCCCTGGCGCTCTTTCGCCTTGTGGATCTACGCCCAGATGGTGCGCGCCGGCCAGGTCGGGCACAGCCCGGCGCGGCTGGCGGCGGTGCGTCAGGTCTTCCGTCCCGATCTCTACCGTGCCGCGCTGGGGCCCGCCGGAGTCGACCTGCCGGGTGCCAGCGAGAAGGTGGAGGGCGCGCTCACCGGCGAAACGCCGGTGGCCTCGCGGGCCGGCAAGCTGTTCCTCGGGCCGGACGGGTTTTTCGACGGAACGGTCTTCGACCCCAATGGCTTAGAGGATTATCTCGCCGCCGCCGGGGCGACCGGGCGGGGTCTTCTGGGCAGCCGCTAGGATCTTTACCGCCGTGATTGCACAGATCATAGGCATACATAGAATTGCACAAAAATTAGACATTTTTATTGACAGCTCTTCCCGCCGCAATCTAGGGTGCACTGCAACATTCGAGGGCAGGCCAATGGCGGCCGATCCTCTCAGATAGCCAGATTTCAGCGATAGCTCCGCCGCAGGAGCACCCGAGCAAAGCCGCTCGACCCGCCGCCCCGATCCAGGGGCGCAGCAGGTCGGGCGGTTTTTTTTTGCCTCTCGCAGGTCGGCGCCAGAGATGAAGCCGGGCCGGCCCGAAACAGAACAGGGGATAAGCAATGAAGATCGTTTCCGCCTTGCACGCTGTGCTTCTTGGCCTCGGGGTGACCTTGGCTGCCGGCGCGGCGCCCGCCCTGGCCGGGACCCTGGATATCGAAAAGGATGAACTCAAGTTCGGTTTCATCAAGCTGACCGACATGGCGCCCTTGGCGATCGCTTACGAGAAAGGTTACTTCGAGGACGAGGGCCTGTTTGTCACGCTGGAGCCGCAGGCCAACTGGAAGGTGCTGCTGGACGGCGTGATCACCGGGGAACTGGACGGTGCCCACATGCTGGCCGGCCAGCCGCTGGCCGCCACCATCGGCTTTGGCACCAAGGCGCACATCATCACGCCCTTCTCGATGGACCTGAACGGCAACGGCATTACCGTGTCGAACGAGGTCTGGGAGATGATGAAGGCCAACATCCCGACCGAGAACGGCAAGCCGGTGCACCCGATCAAGGCTGACTATCTGAAGCCGGTGATCGAAAAGTTCCGTGCCGAAGGCAAGCCCTTCAAGATGGGCATGGTCTTTCCCGTGTCGACTCACAACTACGAGCTGCGCTATTGGCTGGCGGCCGGCGGCATCCACCCCGGCTTCTACTCCGAAGACAACATTACCGGCCAGATCCAGGCCGAGGCGTTGTTGTCGGTGACGCCGCCGCCGCAGATGCCCGCCACCCTGGAGGCTGGCACCATCAGCGGCTACTGCGTCGGCGAGCCGTGGAACCAGCAGGCGGTGTTCAAGGGCATCGGCGTGCCGGTGATCACCGACTTTGAAATCTGGAAGGGCAATCCGGAAAAGGTCTTCGGCATCACCCAGGAGTTCGCCGACAAATACCCGAACACCACCCTGGCGCTGACAAAGGCGCTGATCCGCGCCGCAAAGTGGCTCGACGAGAACGATAACGGCAACCGCATGGAAGCCGTCGAGATCCTCGCGCGCTCCGAATACGTCGGCGCCGACGCGGAGGTCATCGCCAACTCGATGACCGGAACCTTCGAGTACGAGAAGGGTGACAAGCGCGAGGTGCCGGATTTCAACGTCTTCTACCGCTACTTCGCCACCTACCCCTACTACTCCGACGCGGTCTGGTACCTGACGCAGATGCGCCGCTGGGGCCAGATCACCGACCAGAAGTCCGACGACTGGTATCTCGACGTCGCCCGGCAGGTTTACCGCCCGGACATCTACCTGAAGGCGGCGCGCCTGGTGGTCGAGGATGGCAACGCCGCCGAATCGGACTTCCCCTGGGACAGCGACGGGTTCCGCGCTCCGCAGAGCGAGTTCATCGATGGCATCACCTTCGACGGCCGCCAGCCCAACGCCTATCTGGAGGAGTTTCCGATCGGTTTGAAGGGCCCCCAGAAAGTCGAACAGAACGTCGTGGTAGGCGGCTGAGGCCGCGCGGGGGGGGGGGGGGTGCGGGTAGGGGCGAGGCGGCTGGGAGGGGGGGAGGAGGGGGGGCGGAGGCGGGGGGG
>JBHJIR010000121.1:0-21666 GCA_050043265.1 Kiloniellaceae bacterium | reverse complement strand
CACCGCGCCCGACTATCGGCTGTTCAGCCAGCCCGGCGGCACGGTCGCGCGCCACGGACTGCTGCGCGACACAGTCGGCGCGGCCATCGACCTGGAAGTCTGGGCCCTGCCCAAAACCCGCTTCGGCGACTTCATCGATGGCATCCCGCGCCCCCTGGGCATCGGCACCCTGGAACTGGAAGACGGCGGCGCGGTGAAGGGCTTCCTCTGCGAAGCGCCGGCCACCGCCGACGCCGAAGACGTAACGCGATTTGGCGGCTGGCGAGCCTTTCTCAACGCACAAACCCACTCTCAACAGGCGAGCAAGGAGAGCGACCATGAAACGGCGTGATTTTCTGAAGACCACGGGGGTCGCGGCAGGCGCTTCCGTGCTGCCCTTCCTGAAGTACCTGCCGGCGCAGGCGGCAGCCCGTGACGACACGCTGGTCGTCGTGGTCGGCGATGGCATCAACAGTCTGGACCTGCACCGCCAGGGCACCAACCGCCCCAGCTACCAGGTTTCCATCAACATTTACGATCGCCTGGTGCGCTTCGGCGTGAAGACGCTGGAAGACGGCACGCTGGCCTACGACTCCACCAAGATCGAGCCGGAAGCCGCCGAGTCCTGGGAAGTCTCCGAAGACGGCAAGTCGATCACCTTCAAGATGAGCCCCAAGGCAATGTTCTGGGACGGCACGCCGGTCACCGCGCATGATGTGAAGTGGTCGTTCGACCGGGCGGTCACCCTGGGCGGTTTCCCGGCCGTTCAGATGAAGGCCGGCGCCATGAGTTCGCCCGACCAGTTCGTGGTCGTCGACGATATGACCTTCCGCGTCGATCTGCCTATGCCCTCCAAGCTGGCGCTGCCGGACCTCGCGGTGCCGGTGCCGCTGATCATCAACGCCAAGGTTGCCAAGGCACACGCGACGGACGCCGATCCCTGGGCCACCGAGTACCTGCACCAGACCCCGGCCGGCTCCGGCGCCTACAAGATCGTGCGCTGGGAACCGGGCCAGCAGTTCGTCTACGAGCGCAACGACGCCTGGGCACTGGGCCCGCAACCGGGCATGAAGCGCGTGATCGTGCGCGAGGTGCCCTCGGCCGCGAACCGCCGGGCTTTGATCGAACGGGGCGATGCGGACCTCTACATGGACGTGCCCGCCAAGGACGCCAAGGAACTGCGCGAGGGCGGCAAGGTGAAGGTCGACGGCGCGCCGATCGACAACTGCCTCCACGTGCTGGGCCTGAACGTCGCTTTGAAGCCCTTCGACAACCTGAAGGTTCGTCAGGCCATCGCCTACGCGCTGCCCTATGAGGAAATCCTTTCCGCGGCCGGCTACGGCCGTGGCAAGCCGATGTTCGGCGGCAGCGAAGCATCACCCTCGACCATCGAGTGGCCGCAGCCCTTCCCCTACAAGCGCGACACCGACAAGGCCCAGGCGCTGCTGGCCGAGGCCGGCTATCCCGATGGCTTCGAGACCACGCTGTCCTACAACCTCGGCCTTGCCGACTGGGAGGAGCCGACGGCTCTGCTGATCCAGGAGGCGCTGGGCAAGATCGGCATCAAGGTGACCCTGGACAAGATTCCGGGCGCCAACTGGCGCACCGCCGCCCTGGTGGAGAAACGCCTGCCGATGCATCTGGAAAACTTCGGCGGCTGGCTGAACTATCCCGACTACTATTTCTTCTGGGCCTATCAGAAGGGGCACCTGTTCAACTCGTCGAATTACGAGAACCCGGAAATCGAGGCCCTGGTGAACGAAACCCTGCACATGGCGGTCGACGATCCCAAGTACACAGAGAACGTGAAGCGGATGATCGCCATCGCATTCCAGGACGTACCGCGCATTCCGCTGTACCAGCCCTATCTGGACGCGGCGATGCAGAAGAACGTCGAGGGCTATGCCGCCTGGTTCCACCGGCAGCTCGACTGCCGTTCCATAAGCAAGGCCTGAGGTCTCCGCAGGCCATGCGGACCAAACTCATGCAGATCGGGCAGCGCCTCTTGCAGGCGCTGCCCTCTGTCTTCGGCATCATCGTCATTTCCTTCGTGCTGACCCGCGCGCTGCCTGGCGACCCGGCGGTGTACTTCGCCGGGATGATGGCAGACGACAACTCGATCGCCGAGGTTCGCAAGTCGTTGGGGCTGGACCGCAGCTGGATCGAGCAGTTCTTCATCTATGTCGGCAATCTGCTGCACGGCAATCTGGGCATGTCCCTCAGCACGGGCCGCCCGGTTCTGGAAGAACTGCTCACCCGGCTGCCGGCTTCGCTGGAACTGACCTTCGCCGGCCTGGGTCTAGCGATCCTGGTCGCCGTGCCGCTGGGAGTCCTGGCGGCGACCCGGCCCGGCAGCCTGACCGACCATGCCTGCCGCCTGCTGGTGACGGCCGGGGTGTCCCTGCCGACCTTTTTCACCGGGCTGTTCCTCATGTACCTGTTCTACTACCAGCTCGGCTGGGCGCCCTCGCCGCTCGGCCGGCTCGACATTCTCTATCTGTCTCCCCCCCATGTGACCGGCTTCTTCACCATCGACAGCCTGCTGGACGGTGATTTCGAAACCTTCTGGGCGGCGCTGCGCCAACTGGTGCTGCCGGCCTTCACCCTTGGCCTCTTCGCCCTGGCGCCCATCGCGCGCATGCCCCGCGCGGCGATGCTGAACGCCCTGGGCAGCGACTACGTGCGCACCGCGCGCGCCAACGGGCTGTCGCAGACCACCGTGCTGGGAGTCTACGCCTTCCGCAATGCCGCCCTGCCGGTGCTGACCACCCTGGGCATGGTGTTCTCGTTCCTGCTGGGCGCCAACGTGCTGGTCGAAAAGGTGTTCTCCTGGCCGGGCATCGGTTCCTTTGCGATCCAGGCGCTGGTCGCATCGGACTACGCCGCCGTCCAGGGCTTCGTCCTGGCCATGGCGCTGTTATTCGTCGTGGTCAACCTGGCGATCGATGTGCTGCTGACCACGATCGATCCGCGCGTGGCGCTGGAGGGCTGAGATCATGACCGCCATGGCCCGCTCGTTCCGGCACTTCAGCTACGTGATGGGCGAGAATCCCGTCACCGCCGCCGCCTTCGCGCTTTTTGCCCTCATCGTCGCGCTGGCGGCGTTCGGTCCGTGGATCGCCCCCTACGATCCGCTGGCGACCGACGCGATGAACGCCCTGCAGCCCCCCTCGTGGGCGCATCCCTTCGGAACCGACCAGTTGGGCCGCGACGTGATGAGCCGTGTCATCGTCGCCACCCGCCTGGATCTCGGCATCGCCGTCTCGGCCGTCGCCCTGTCGTTCTTCATCGGCAGCGCCATGGGCTGCGCCGCCGGCTTCTGGGGCGGCTGGACCGACCGCATCACCGGGCGCATCACCGACACGATCATGGCCTTCCCGCTGTTCGTGCTTGCCATGGGGGTGGTCGCTGCGCTGGGCAACTCCGTCGAGAACATCATCTACGCCACCGCGGTCATCAATCTGCCGTTCTATGCGCGCGTCGCCCGCGTCGAGACGGCCATCCGGCGCAATGCGGGCTTCGTGCAGGCGGCGCGCCTGTGTGGCAATTCCGACCTGCGCATCCTGGCGACCCAGGTCTTTCCCAACATCCTGCCGCCGATGATGGTGCAGGTCTCGCTGAACATGGGCTGGGCGATCCTCAACGCCGCGGGCCTGTCGTTCATCGGCCTGGGCGTGCGCCCGCCGGACGCGGAATGGGGCATCATGGTCGCCGAGGGAGCCACCTACGTGGTGTCGGGCGAATGGTGGCTGGCACTTTTCCCCGGCAGCGCCCTGATGCTGGCCGTCTTCTGTTTCAACCTGCTGGGCGATGGTCTGCGCGATCTCGTCGATCCCCTGCGCCGGACCTGAGGAACCGAGATGACTGGCCACCCCATCCTCTCGGTTCAGGGTCTTTGCGTCGAGTTCCGCACCCGAAACGGCACCGTGCGCGCCCTGGACGACGTCTCGCTGCAGGTCGCCAAGGGCGAAGTCCTGGGCATCGTCGGCGAACGCGGCTCCGGCAAGTCGGTCACCGCCTTCACCGTCATTGGGTTGCTGGACGCCGCCGGCCGCGCCGTTAGCGGACAGGCGGACTATGACGGCGTGCCGCTGCTGGCTGCCGGTAAAAAGAGCCTGGGGGAGAAGGATCTCAACGACCTGCGCGGACGCGAGATCTCGATGATTTTCCAGAACCCGCGCGCGGCCCTGCACCCGATCCGGCCGGTCGGCAAGCAGATCGAGGACGTACTGCTGCGCCACAACCAGGCAACCCGCCAGGACGCGCAGCGCAAGGCCGTCGACATGCTGACAAAGGTGAAGATCCTGGAGCCGGAGCGGCGCTACTGGGCCTATCCCTTCGAGCTGTCGGGCGGCATGTGCCAGCGCGTGATGATTGCCATCGCGCTGGCCTGCAAACCGCGCCTGCTGATCGCCGACGAGCCGACCACCGGCCTGGACGTGACGACCCAGAAGGCCACCATGGACCTGATGGCGGACCTGACGCGCGAGCGCGGCATGTCGGTGGTGCTGATTACCCACGACCTGGGCATGGCGGCGGCCTACTGCGACCGTATCGTCGTCATGCAGAAAGGCAAGATCGTCGAAGCCGCGCCGGTCGCCGAGCTGTTCAAGGACCCGAAGCATCCCTACACGAAAAAGCTGATCGCGGCGTCGCCGGGACCGGACTCGGCGCTTGGCGACCTGACCGCCGTTCCCGACGCGCCGCCGGCTGTGGAAACGGTGTCGCCGGCAGCGGTAACGAAGCCGATGGCGACTCCCGCCGCACCGGTTTCGGAAAATCTTCTGCTGGAGGTGAAGGGCCTGGTGAAAACCTTTCCCCGGCGGGGCGCCAAGGGCGGTGGCTGGGTTTGGCTCAAGGGGCACAAAGGGCGCAACGAGGAAGCCGATTTCGTCGCCGTCGACGGCATTTCGTTTTCGCTGCGGCGCGGCGAGAGCCTGGGACTGGTCGGCGAGTCAGGCTGCGGTAAATCGACCACCTCCAGCATCGTCACGCGGCTGCTTGACCCGACCGCCGGGCAGGTCATCCTGGACGGCGAGGACATCACCGCCTTCAAGGCCGCGCGCTTTGCCCGCCTGCCCCAGCGCAGCAAGATCCAGATGGTGTTCCAGGATCCGACCGAGAGCCTCAACCCGCGCTACTCGGCCGCCGATTCCATCGCCGATCCCTTAAAGCGGCTGAAGGGCCTGCGGGGCGGCCGGCAACTGGATGCCAGGATCGGCGAACTCGCGGAGATGGTCGGCCTGCCGCAAAGTCTGCTGACGCGCTTTCCGCACCAGTTGTCGGGCGGCCAGAAGGCCCGCGTCGGTATCGCCCGCGCGATCGCCGTCGATCCCCTGCTGCTGGTGCTGGACGAGCCGACCTCCGCGCTGGACGTTTCGGTACAGGCCGTGGTGCTGCAACTGCTCGACCGGCTGAAGCGCGAACTCGGCATGAGCTACATCTTCGTCTCGCACGACCTCAACGTCGTGCGCCTGCTGTGCGAGCGGGTGATCGTGATGAACAAGGGACGCATCGTCGAAAGCGGCAAGGCGGAAGCGGTGCTGAAGCAGCCGCAGGATCCCTACACGCGCAGCCTGATCGCCGCGATCCCGCACTTCGAACCGGCGAAGATGTAGCTCAGCGCGCGGCCACCTTGCCGTCGCTGCGCGGGTCGCTGGCGCCTTCCAGCAGGCCGTCCGGATGGCTGACCACGGCTCCCGCATGCCCCATCATCTCGCTGAACGCATCGACGATCTCGACATCGTGGCCGGCGTCGCGCAGGCGTCCGATCACCGCCGCCCCGAGATTCTGCTCGATCTTCAGGTTGGTCGTCGCCTGCCCCCAGGTGCGCCCGAGAAGCCAACGGGGCGCCGTTACCGCGGCCTGCAGGTCGACGCCGTGCAGCACATGGCGGGCGAAGACCATGGCCTGGGTCTGCGGCTGACCCTCGCCGCCCATGGTGCCGTAAGCCATCAGCCGCCCGTCGCTGAGCTGGGCCATGGCCGGCTGGATGGTGTGGAAAGGCAGACGCCCCGGCTCCAGCGCGTTGGTATGCGACGGATCCAGGCTGAAGGACGTGCCGCGGTTTTGCCAGGTGATGCCGCTTTGCGGCAGCACCACGCCGGAGCCGAATTCCCAATAGACGCTCTGGATGAAGCTGACGCAGAGGCCGTCCTTGTCGGCAGCGCCCAGCCACACCGTGTCGCCCGGCTGCGACGGTCTTGGCCAGGGCGACGCGCGCTCCAGGGAGATATCCTTGCCCAGATCGGTCAGGCTTTCCGGCGTCAGGAAGTCCGTCGCCGGCCGTGCCATATAGGCCGGATCGGTGACCTGGGCATCGCGCACCACGAAGGCCGCCTTGGTGCATTCGACGAGGCGGTGCACGAAGTCGAAAGTCTCCGCCGCCTCGGCCCGGCGCGGACCGTAGAGGGCCAGCAGCAGCAGCGAGGCCAGCCCTTGTGTCGGCGGCGGCATGTTGAGAACCCGGTGGCCCGCCACGTCGACCGAAAGCGGCGCCACTTCCGCGGCGTGGTGGGCTTCCAGATCGCCCAGGCGCAGGGGCGATCCGACCGCCTCCAATTCCTTCGCGAGACTGCGGGCGAGATCGCCGCGATAGAAGTCGTCCAGACCGGCGGCGACCAGGTGGTTCAGAACATCGGCCACCCGCGGCTGGATCAGGCGGCTGCCGATCTCTTTCGGCTGCCCGTTTTCCAGGTAGGTCTGGGCAAAGCCCGGGACGTCCGCGAGCTCCGGCAGGTTGGCGGCGCTGTTGGCCGCCAGGGTGCCGGTAACCGCCACACCGTCGCGCGCGTGGGCGATGGCGCTCTCCATGAGCCGCGCCAGCGGCAGGCGCCCGCCAAAGCGCTCCCCGCTCAGACGCTGCGCCAGGTTCCAGCCGTCGACCGTGCCGGCCACTGTCAGCGCAGCCAGCGGCCCGCGTGACGGAATGGCCTGCAGGCCCTGGGCACCGTACCAGTCGCGCGACGCCAGCGCGGCGGCACCGCCGCAGGCCCGGATGCCGGTCACCGGGACGCCGCGTCGGCCGATCAGCCAGAAGCCGTCGCCACCCAGGCCGTTCATGTGCGGATAGACAACGGCGATGGTCGACGCCGCCGCGATCATCGCTTCGACGGCATTACCGCCGTCGCGCAGAACCTCCAGGCCGGCTTCGGCCGCGAGGTGATGCGGGGCGGTCACCATGCCGCCATAGCTGCGTGTGGTCTGAAGCATCCAGCCCCCTTAACCGAGTGTCGGCGCTAGCGCAACCAACGAAGACGCTCAGGCCGCGATGGCATCGGGGATGAAGGGGGAGTCCGCCTCGATGATCTCGCCGGCGCGCAGGCAGAGCACGGGACGCACGAGTTGTTCGCTGACCACCTCGACGCCGCTGTTGTCGGACAGCTTGAAGCGGCCGGTCTCGATCTTCAGCACGCTGATGTCGGCGTCATGGCCCGGCTGCAGGCTGCCGATCTGATTGCCCATGCCGATCAGCCTGGCCGGGTTGGACGTGACCATGGCGACGACCTTGTCCAGCGGCACGCCGAGATGCAGCAGTTCGGTCATGGCGATGGTCAGATTGAACGGCGCGACGCCAAAGAACGGGCTGCCGCTGCGCGCTTCGTTGGTGCCATGGTTCACCGGCACCTGCACGTTGTAGCCGTGCATGTCGGCCCCCAGGGTATAGGGCATGATGCCGGCATCCAGCACCTTCCTGGCGACGTCGAAGCTGAAGTGCGAGCCGTGACCGACGTCGACCAGCAGGCCGCGCTCGTGGACCGCCTCCAGCAGGATGGGATGAATTTCGCCGGTGCCGGACACGAAGCCGCCGGGATGCCGGGTGAAGGGATGCGCCAGGACGTCGCCCTCCTCCATGATCGGCAGCAGTTCGCGGATCAGTTCGTCGGCATCGGGGATCGGCGCCGAGTCAGCCGTCGGCCACAACTGGCCGAGATGAATGTAAAGCGGCAGGCCGGTATCCCGCGAGATCTCCTTGCCGATGCGGATGACGTCCAGGCCCCAGCGGGACTGTCCGCCGATCTCGGCATGCGCCTTGATCCCTTTCACGATATCCAGGTTCTCCTTTGCCACCCGCGCCGTGTGCTCGGCGTTCACGCCAATGGGGCCGTAGAGCTCCGGATAGAGGTGGCCTTCCAGGCCGCCGACCAGGTAGCAGGAGATAAAGCAGAGCATGCGGCTCTTGGCCGTATCGCCGATGAAATGGCGAAAGCCGCCGATGGTCATGCAACTGGGACCGCCCTGGTCGATCAGGGTGGTGACGCCGGAGCGCACGCCCACCATGTCGGGCGGCAGGCCGAATTTTCCGGTCACGTGCTGGTAGACGTGGGCATGGGTATCGATCATCCCCGGGATCACCACCTGGCCGCCGGCGTCGATACGGGTGGCTGCCTGCGCCGCCGACAGATCCGGTTCGACGGCGGCAATCTTGCCGTCCGTGACCGCAATGTCGAAGCGCCCGTTGCGCCCCAGCGCGGGATCGATCAACGTCCCCTTTTCGATGATCGTATCGAACTGCCTGTTCCCTGCCACCGGGTGATCTCCCTCTGTCTCCTGATGCGTCTCTCAACCGTCTTCCTGAACCCGGAATCGACCCCGGATTTTGCCCCCTTATCGCCACGTTTTGCGGGGATTCGAAAAACAGTTGTAACGCCGCCCATTGCGGTTACACTCAATTTCAAATGCTGTGGCTTGGACCGGAACTTGTCAAGCCGAAACGGCAGCCGGAATGGCGCTTTCCCAGGCCATTGCGGGAGTGAGCGAGGGGACAGGGAATTGAGTTCAAGGCACCGGATGACGGGGTGCGGCAGATGACGCGCGCACCCGCAGACAGCCCCGAAAAGGCAACCTCGACCAAGGGCGTCGGCGCCCGACTGGCGCGGCGCGAGGACGACCGCTATCTGCGCGGACGCGGGCGCTTCATCGCCGATATCCGTCTGCCCGGCATGCTGGACATGGCCTTCGTGCGCAGCCCCTACGCCCATGCCCGCCTGCGGTCCGTCACCAAGCCGCCGTCCGGCGGCGAATGGGTCTTCACCGCCGCCGACCTGGAGGACGTTTCCGGTATCCGCGCCGATTCCGGCCTGCCGGGATTCCGCAGTTCCCTGCAGCCGATCCTCGCCACCGACAAGGTGCGCCACGTGGGCGAACCCCTGGCGGTCTGCCTGGCCGAAACCCGGGCCGCGGCCGAGGACCTGGCGGAACTGGTCGACGCGGACTTCGAGGAACTGCCGGCGGTGCACGACATGATGCGCGCCCGCGATGCGGAAACGCCGTTGCTGCACGAACATTGGGACGAGAACGTCTTCCTGGAAACGGCGGTGGATATCGGTTTCGAGGACGCCGCGGCCGGGGCCGCCGTGGTGGTGAAGCGCGAGCTGCGTACCGCGCGCCAATGCATGGCGCCGATCGAAGGGCGCGGCGTCGTCGCCGTGTGGGACCGCAGCCTGGAACTGCTGACCATTCACTCGGCGACCCAGATGCCGCACATCGTGCGCACCGGCCTGGCCGGCTGCCTCGGCCTCGATCACGGCCAGGTCCGTGTCGTCGCGCCCGATGTCGGCGGCGGCTTCGGCTACAAGGGCATCCTGCTGGCGGAGGAAGTCTGCGCCGGCTGGCTGGCGATGAAGCTGGACCGCCCGGTGCGCTGGTTCGAGGACCGCCGTGAGCACCTGACCGGCGGTGCCAATTGCCGCGAGCACGCCTACACGATCACCGCTTATGCCGCGGCCGACGGCGAGTTGCTGGCCGTCGACTGCGAGGCCATCGTCGATTCCGGCGCCTATTCCAGCTACCCCTTCTCCGCCTGCCTGGAGTCCGCGCAGGTCGCCAGCATCCTGCCCGGCCCCTACCGCATGAAGGGCTACCGCTGCCGCACCTGGTCGGTCGCCACCAACACGCCGCCGATCCTGCCGTTCCGCGGCGTCGCGCGCACCGGCGTGTGCTTTGCCATCGAACTGATCATCGACGCCGTCGCGCGCGACCTGAAAATGGCGCCGGAGGCGATCCGCCAGCGCAACCTGGTGACGCCCGAGGAGATGCCGTTCAGCAACATCACCAAGAAGGACTTCGACAGCGGCGATTATCCCGAAGCGCTACGGCGCGCGGTGGAAGCGATCGACGTTCCGGGCTTTCGCGAACGCCAGCAGCGCGCGCAGACGGGCCGCAAGCGCCTGGGCGTCGGCCTCTCGATCTTCTGCGAGCAGGGTGCGCACGGCACCTCGGTCTATCACGGCTGGGGTATTCCCATGGTGCCGGGCTTCGAGCAGGCGACCGCGCGCCTGACGCCGGACGGCGGGCTGGAACTGCGCGTCGGCGTGCAGAGCCACGGCCAGAGCCTGGAGACAACCCTGGCGCAGATCGCCTACGAGGAAACCGGCATCGATCCGGCCAAGGTAAAGCTGGTGCACGGCGATACCGCATACACGCCCTATTCCACCGGCACCTGGGGCTCACGCTGCATCGTCATGGCCGGCGGCGCCGTGGCCGCCGCCAGCGCCGTCCTGGCCCAGCGCATCCGCAACATCGCCGCGCACCTGATGCAGGCCGCGCCGGACAGCGTCGTGCTGAGCGACGGGATGGCCCGCGCGGGCACCAGCGCCGTCAGCATCGAGGAAGTCGCGCGCACCTGGTACCTGAAGCCGCAGCTGCTGCCCGACGACGTCGATCCGCGCGGCCTGGAGGCGACGGAAGGCTACAAAACGGTGAAGGACACCGGGACCTTCTCCTACGCCTGCCACGCCGTCACGGTGAGCGTGGATCTGGATCTCGGTCACATCGAGTTGCTGGACTACGTGATCGTCGAGGACGCCGGCACCATGATCAATCCCATGGTGGTGGACGGCCAGGTCCTGGGCGGCGCGGCGCAGGGTATCGGCACCGCCCTCTACGAAGAGATGCCGTTCGACAGTGCCGGACAGCCGCTCGCCTCGACGCTGGCCGACTATCACCTGCCGGTCGCCGCCGATATTCCGCCGATCCGCATCCTGCACATGGAAACCCCCTCGCCGCTCAGCCGCTTCGGCCAGAAGGGCATCGGGGAGAGCGGCGCCATCGGGCCGCCCGCCGCCATCGCCAATGCGGTGAACGATGCACTGGCCGCACTGGGGGTCGAGGTGACCGAGGTCCCGCTGACGCCGGAGCGCGTTCTGCGCGCGATCCATGGCGCCGGAATGCGGGAGACGCAGCCATGAAGCCGGCGCCCTTCGACTACGCGGTGGCGGGCGATCTCGCCGAAGCAGCCCGGCAGCTTGCCGAAGGCAGCGCCAAGCCGGTCGCCGGCAACCAGTCGCTCGGCCCGATGATGCACCTGCGACTCGCGCGGCCGGCTCAACTCATCGACATCACCGCCTTGGCGCCGCTGCGCGCGGGGGAGGAGACCGCGGCGTTCGTGCGGCTGGGCGCGGCCATCACCCATGCCGAGATCGAAGACGGCGAGGTGCCCGACCCGACCGGCGGCTGGCTGCGCAGCGCCGCCGCCATCATCGCCTACCGCGCCGTGCGCAACCGCGGGACCCTGGGCGGCAGCCTGTGCCACGCGGATCCGGCGGCGGACTGGGCGTTCGTGATGACCGGGCTGGGCGCCACCGCCGTCATCGCCGGTCCCGAGGGCGAACGCCGCCTGCCCCTGGAAGACTTCATCACTGGCCCCTTCAAGACCGCCCTGCACGACGGTGAGATTCTCATTGCCGTCGAAGTTCCCAGACCAGGAACCGGCGCGCGCTGGGGCTACTGGAAGTTCGCGCCCCAGGTCGGCGAGTTCGCCAAGGCCAGCGCCACGGTGCTGAACGACGCGACGCGCGGCATACAGCGCTGCGCGATCGGCGCGCTGGGCCGCCGGCCGCTGATTCTCGACGCGCCGGGCAGCCTGATCGACGGCAGCCGGACGCCGGCCGAGGCGCTGCGGTCGGCCCTGCCGGACCGCCCGGCCGAGACGCTGGCCCTGCACCTTGCCGCGCTGACGCGCGCGCTGGAGACTGCCCGCGCAGAGGAGAGCCCGTCCGCATGACAACGACCGACATCCGCCTGACCGTCAACGGACGCGACACCGGCGCCAGCGCGGAACCGCGGCGCCACCTGGCGGACTTCCTGCGCGAGGACCTGCTGCTGACCGGTACGCACATCGGTTGCGAGCAGGGCGTCTGCGGCGCCTGCACCCTGTTCGTCGACGGGCGTCCGGTGCGTTCCTGCATCACCCCCGCCGTCGCCTGCCAGGGCGCCGAGGTGCACACGGTAGAGGGCTTCGAGGACGACGCCCTGAGGCAGCGCCTCCGCGCCGCCTTCACCCGCCACCACGGCCTGCAGTGCGGCTTCTGCACCCCGGGCATGCTGGCGACGGCCTATGACATCGTGCGCCGCCTGCCCGACGCCGATGCCGCCCGGATCCGCCGCGAGCTGTCCGGCAACCTTTGCCGCTGTACCGGCTATGCCGGCATCGTCGCGGCGATCCAGGACGTGCTGGCCAACGAACCGCCGGCGGCCACGGTCATCCCCCAGCCGCGCCGCACCCCCGCCGCTTCCGGCAGCGTCACGTCGAGGCCCCGCGCGGCCCCGGCGGACACCTCGGCGCCGGCCCCCGCGGACTCTTCCCGAGCGATCCTCGAAGCGCTGATCGACACCGAAGGCGCGGCGGGACAAGGGGGCGCCGCGGCCCGGAAGCGCAGCATCCAGTTGGATGCCTCTGCCGGCGAGGTCTGGCCGGTGCTGAGCGACGTTCAGTCGGTGGTCGGCTGCGTGCCCGGCGCCAGCCTGGACGGTCCGCCCGACGGAGAATTGTTGCAGGGACGCTGCACAGTGGCCGCCGGCCCGATCCATGCGACCTTCCGCGGCACCGCCCTGCTGCGCCTGGAGGCGGAAAGCCGACAGGGGCGTCTCGCCGGGCTGGGCCGCGACCGCCTGACGCGCTCCGAGCTGACGGGAACCCTGGATTTCGCCCTCCGTGAGGAGGCCCCCGGACGGGCGCGGCTCGACCTGGTCATGCATTACCGCCTGAAGGGCCCGCTGGCGCAGTTCGGCCGCCCGGCCCTGGTGGAGGAGATCGCCGACCAGGTCCTGGCCGAGGTAACCGAGAACATCGCCCGCCGTGCCAAGGGAGCGGCGCCGGCATCAAGCAAGCCGCTCTCCGGTCTCGCCCTTATGGGCAAGGCCGTGGCGCGGCTGTTCAATCGCCTGCTGCGAATGCGGTAAGCTGGGCCGATATCCCATGGACGACTCGAAAACGGCGAACCCACCTATGACCAAGACCAAGAAAACGGCTCCGGAAGAGGCCGCCGCCCCATGGCGTGAAGATCCCCTGCAAAGGCGCCCCGGATTCCTCATTCGCCGCCTGCACCAGATTCACACCGCCCTCTTCGCCGAAGAGTGCGGTGGGGAGAAGGTGACGCCGATCATGTATTCGGTGCTCTCCGCGCTGGCGCAGAGCGGGCCGGTCGACCAGACCTCCCTGGCCGGAGCCGTGGCAATCGACAAGACCAACATGACCGACATCCTGGACCGCCTGAAGAAGCGCGGCCTGGTCCGCCGCCGCGTCGCGCCGAAAGACCGGCGTGTCCGCCTGGCCGCGCTGACCGACGAGGGCCGCAGCCTGCTGGACCGCATCGATGAAAAGGCCCACCGGGCCCACGTCCGCACCATCGAGGACCTGGCGCCCGCCGACCAGCTGCGCCTGATGAAGCTGATGAACCAGATCATCAATGCCAAAGAGGCTACCCTGTCGCGCAAGGAAGCCGTTTCGTGACGGCAGCCGGCCGGTGAGCCCGCCTCTCTCGCCAACGCAGCGTTCGTTCGAACGGCTCCTGGCGGTCACGCCGCAACTGAGCCGCATTGCCCCGCTGGCCGACCTGGTACCGGGGCTGCCCGCCCGCACGCTGTTCCACGCCGGCCCGCCCTTTGCCGATCCGCTGGACCTGCCCGCGCCGGTCGCCAACAGCGTCGCCGCCGCCGCCCTGCTGGAAGGCTGGATCGCCGATCGCGGCGAACTCGGCGCAGCCCTGGCCTCCGGCGATATCCGCCTGCTCCCCGCCCAGGACATCGGCCTCGTCACGCCGCTCGCCTTCGTCGTGGGGCCCGGGGTTTACTGCCTTGAGGTCAGCGACGGCGCGGCACCCCACCGGCGCAGCTTCTCGCCCTTGAACGCTGGCCCACTGCCGGACGCCCAGCGCCTGGGTACCGGCCGGGCCGCCGGAATCGCCATCGTGCAAAGCCTGATCGACGGCATCGGCGCGGACCTTGCCACAAATCTGCGCGCTCCGGTCCCGCTGCTGCCACTGATGGCCAAGGGCCTCGAAGGGGGGGACGACCTGCACGGCCGCCTCGACGCGGCCCAGGCCGAGGTCGCCGGCTTCTTCGACGGGCCCTTGTTGCCGGAGACGACCGATTATCTCGCCAGGACCAACCAGTTCGTGCTGAACGTCATCATGGCTGCCGCCGCGCTGATGATCGGCGCCCGTGCCGGTGTCGCCGGCAGCAACCTTGTGGTCGCCTGCGGCGGCAACGGGCGCGATCTGGGCTACAAGCTGGCCGAGGCGCCGGAATGCTGGATCACCCTGCCGGCCAACCGGCCCGTCGGTCCGCGCCTGCCCGGCCATGAAGACGAAATCCCGCTGCCCGCCATCGGCGACAGCGCGGTGATCGACGCGTTGGGTTTCGGCGCCGCCTGCCTGCGCTTTGCCCCGGCCCTCGCCGCGGGTCTGAAGGACCACATCGATCCGGCCTATCTGACCGGGTCGGCGCATGACGCCTTCGTCGGGCCGCATCCGGATCTGCCGTTGCCGGGACTGAAGCTGGGCCTCGACCTCACGCGGCCGCGCGCCTGCCTCGGCATCATGCTGGGGATGGTCGGTGCCGAAGGAACGGAAGGGCTGATCGGACGGGGCGTCGCGCCCTGGGGGCCGGCCTGAGTACCGCTAGGCCAAGGCGACCAGCGGATCGGGGAGCAGCACGGTGCCGTTGACCACCTTCACCGCGAAGCGTTTCAGCGGCGGCAGTGCCCAGCCCGGTCCGCAATGCCCGTCGGTCAGGGAGAAGCGTGCCTGGTGGCGCGGGCACTGCAGCCACCCATCCTCCAGCCGCCCTTCGGCAAGACGCGCGAACTGGTGTGGACAGAGCCCCTGGAAGGCGGCAACGGAATCGCCGCGGCGCACCAGCAGCACCCGCTGCTGGCCGGCCGCCGCCTCGCCGATCCCCTCCACCGGCAGATCATCCAACAGCGATACCGCCTGCCAGCCGTCTTCCGCCACGCTCATCCCTTCACCCCCCCCGGTTCCGCCCCCGCCTGTCTGAGCCCCCCCAGGAAACCGCCGACGAGGCCGCCGGCGACTTTACCAAGCCGACCACGGACTTCTGGCAGGAAATCCTGCCCGCCGCCCATCCCGCCGGCCGCGCCGCGCCGCCGTTCCGTTTCGGCTATCCGGCGCGCCTGCCCGACGGGCGCATTCTGGAACTGCCGATCCGCCGGCTGCCGGACGGAACCGGGGCCGTCGCCTCGCTGATCGCGAACCAGGCGAGCTTTGAGGTCTGTGAAACGCTCAGCGGCTTCATGGCCGATAGCGCGGACGCTGCCGGGGCGGAAATCATCGTCGGCATGCCGACTCTGGGCCTCGCCTTCGCGCCGCGCGTCGCAGAACTGCTCGGTCATGCCAACTATGTGCCTCTCGGCTATTCGCGGAAGTTCTGGTACCGCGACGAATTATCGGAGCCGGTGCATTCGGTGACCAGCCCCGGCCGCACGAAGGCGGTATTCATCGACCCGAACATGCTGCCGCGACTCACCGGGCGCCGCGTGGTGGTGGTCGACGACGCGGTGTCCAGCGGCACCACTCTGCTGTCCGTTCTCGCCCTCCTCCAGCGGCTCGACTGCACGCTGGCGGGCATCGTCGTGGCGATGCGCCAGGGCCACCGCTGGCGCGAGGTCCTGGCGGCACGGTCGCCCGAGTTGCCCGTTCTCGTACAGGGCGCCTTCGACTCGCCGCTGCTGGAACGGGTGGCGGGTGGCTGGCAGCCGCGCGACTCAGAAGGTCAAAGCCCCATGTAGGCTTCGCGGATGCGCGGATCGTCGCCCAGCGTTTCCGTCGTCCCCGCCATGGAGATCCGGCCGATCTCGATCACATAGGCATGGCGCGCGATCTCGAAGGCGGTCATCACGTCCTGCTCGACCAGCAGTATGGTCAGGCCGATCCGGTTGATCTCCAGCAGCGCGTCGCTCAGCCGCTCCACGAGGCGCGGTGCCAGGCCCAGGGAGAGTTCGTCGATCATCAGCAGCTTCGGCTTGGACATGATGCCGCGCGCGATGGCGCACATCTGCTGCTCGCCGCCGGACATGGTGGTGGCGTCCTGCGCCTGGCGCTCCTTCAAAATCGGGAACAGGTCGTAGACGAAGTCGAGATCACGCTGAATCTGGTCGCGGTCGCGCCGCAGGTAGGCGCCCAGCAGCAGGTTGTCGCGCACCGACAGGCCCTTGAACAGGCGCCGTCCCTCGGGCACGTGCACCACGCCGTGCGACAGCACCGCGTCGGCGCTGAGGCCGCCGACCTCCTTGCCGGCGAAGCGCACACCGCCGGAGATCGGCTTGATGAGGCCCGATATCGTGCGCAGCAGCGGCGTCTTGCCGGCCCCGTTGGAGCCGACGATGCAGGCGAGTTCGCCTTCTTCCACCACCAGGGAAACGTCCCACAACACCTGCACGTCGCCATAACCGGATTGCAGGTTGGTGATCTCGAGCAGGGGCTCAGGCATGAAGGCCTTCCTTCTTGATGCGCGCGGCGAACTTGGCACCCAGATAGGCTTCCACCACGCGTTCGTCGTCCAGCACGGCGCGCGGCTCGCCCTCGGCGATCAGTTCGCCGTGGTGCAGCACCAGGATGCGCTCGGAGATCGAGAGCACCACCTTCATCAGGTGCTCGATGATCAGGATGGTGATGCCGCGGTCGGCGATCTTGCGGATCAGGGTCAGCGCGCCGTCGATCTCGGCGGTGTTGAGCCCGGCATTCACCTCATCCAGCAGCAGCACCTTCGGCTTCATGGCGAGGCTCTTGGCCAGCTCCAGGCGCTTGCGGTTCGGCAACGTCAGCGAGGCTGCCGGGCTCTCCGCGAGGCGGTCCAGGCCGACGAAAGCCAGTTCGCGCCGAGCCTCGGCCTCCGCCTCGCGCCGGCTGCCCAGGCCGCCGCCGAAGAGCGCACCGGCGGCGACGTTCTCCATCACCGACATCTCCGGAAAGGGCTGCACGATCTGGAAGGTGCGCGCCAGGCCGCGGCGTGCCGCCTGGAACGCCCGCTGCCGCGTCACCTCCTCGCCGCCGAAAAAGATCTTCCCCTCGGTGACAGGGTGGACACCCGTGATCAGGTTCACCAGGGTCGTCTTGCCGGCCCCGTTCGGCCCGATCAGAGCGACGATCTGGCCCTCCTGCAGGCCGAAGGAGACATTGCTGACGGCCCGGATGCCGCCGAAGGCCTTGCTGACCTTCTCAAGGCGCAGGATCTCGCTCATAGCACCGCCTTCCCTTCCCCACGCGCCTGGGATTGACGCCGAAGCAGGCGCCGATAATCGATTTTCAGCAATCCGCCCGGCAGGAAGAAGATCAGGAACACGATGATGCCGCCCAGGATCGCCCGGTTCCATTGCAGGAAGTTGGCCCAGAAGAACTCCTCCAGCAGCACGAAGGCGCCGGCACCGAGGATCGGGCCGAGAGCGGTGCCGGGCCCACCCAGCAGCACCATGACCGGCACCTTGATGGTCAGCAGGATGGAGAAGCTGTCCGTCGGGTCGATGTAGCCGACCCAGGACGCATAGACCGCACCGACTGCGCCGCAGAACAGGGCGGACAGGGTATAGGCCGCGATCTTGTAGCGGGTGGTATCGACGCCGACCATGTCGGCGGCCTCCTCGTTCTGATGGATGCAGCGCAAACCGAAACCGAGGCGGGCGCGTTCCACCAGGATTGTGGTGACGAAGGCCGCCAGCACGATTCCCAGCATGATGTAGAGCACCATCGAGCCGACCTCGCCTGGCGTGCCACGCAGCAGCGGGACGTTCAGCCCGTCGCCGCCGCCGGTCAGGCTGCCCCAGGAGGAGACCACGAGCCGCGTCAGTTCGACGATGGCGATGGAGCCGATCGCGAAATAGTGCCCTTTGAGGCGCAGAATGATGCAGCCCAGGGCGGCCGCAAAGAGCGAGACGAAGACGGTCGCCAGCACCCAGGCCAGCACCATAGGAACCCCGCTGCGCTGGGCAATCGCCCCGACGTAGCAGCCGATGCCGAAAAAAGCGGCGGTCGAGAACGACGGGTAGCCGGTGAAGCCGCCGATGAAATTCCACGACAGCGCCATGGCGGTGAACATGGCGATGGTGATGGCGATGCGCACCGTGTAGTTGTCGCCCAGCAGCGGCGCCGCCGCCAGCAGAAGCAGCCAGACGGCCAGAACGCCGTAGCCCACCTTTCCGGTTCGACTCCCCGCCATCATTCGTATCCCTTCACGCCGACCAGACCGGTCGGACGCACGACGAGGAGGATCAGCATCAGCAGGAAGCCGATCGTGATGGCGTGCTGCGGGCCCAGCAGGTAGCCCGCGAAACTCTCGACGATACCCAGCGTGATACCGCCGACCAGGGCGCCGGGCACGCTGCCCAGGCCGCCGATCACGCAGATCACGAAGGCCTTGCCGAGGAAGCTGCCGGTCAGGTTCGTGGTCACCGGGAAGACCATGGCGAAGACGGCGCCCGCCGCGCCCGCCATGAGAGCGCCGATGCCAAAGGTAATGGCGTAGATCCGGTTGACCCGGATGCCCATCAGGGCGGCGGCCTGGCGGTCCATGCGGACGGCGACAATCGCGCGGCCGATCGATGAGCCGCGCATGACCAGATACAACAGAGCGGTCAGCAGCAGGGCGAGCCCCATCCCGATAAGACGGTCGCCCGGCATCACCACGCCGGCGATGTCGACGCTGCCGATGTCCAAGTTGACGCGGCGCGGCGTCGCCGTGAAGTACACGGTCATCAGGTTATAGAGAATCATGTCGAGGCCGAAGGTGAGGGTCAGTGTCGTCAGCACCGGCGCGGTCACCACCTTGTTGATGAATACGTACTGCACCAGGAAGCCCAGCAGATAAAGCAGCAGCGCGACCGGGGCCAATGCAATGACCGGATGGACCCCAAGGTAGAACCAGGCGAAGTAGGTCAGGTAGCCGCCCAGGATGATGAACGAGCCATGCAGCATGTTGATGACGTTCAACACGCCCCAGACCAGCGAGAATCCGACGGCGATGCAGGCGTAAAGCGCCCCAAGCACGCTACCGTTGGCCAGTATCTGGGAGATGTCCAACCTTGCCCCCTGATGGATGTTTAGCGTTCTCGGCGGACGGACCGGCGGAGCGGCGGCTTCATGCCGATGCCCTGCGCGGTCCGCCGCTCAAAGAGTGATCAGTCGATCAGTTTCAGATCCGCGTCGGCAATCGCCGCCGGGTAGAGCACTTTGATCTCGTCGCCCTGCACCTGAATGATCGGCATCTCACGGCCCTGGTTCATGCCGTTGTCGCCGAAATCGATCGGCCCGTAGAAGGTGGCCATGTCGGTGGCCGCCAGGGCGTCACGCACGGCCTGCTTGTCGGTCGCACCGGCGCGCTGCACCGCGTCGACCAGCACATCGGCTGCCGCCGCGCAGGACGCGTGGACGTAGTCCGGATCCGAACCGTAGGCCGCCACGAAGTCCTTGTAGAAGGCCGCGGTGGAATTCCAGGCGCCCGACGTGTCGGTGTAGGCCGTCGCGTGATGCCACCAGGTGGAACTGGTCACGCCGTCGGCCAGGTCGCCCAGGCCCTCGGTGAACTCGCGGTAGGCCGGTCCGGTGACCATGGTGATGACCGGCGCCGTGATGCCCAGGTCGGCCATCTGCTTACGGCCCAGGATGAGGTCCTGGGTATAGCCCGTCATGTAGACCCAATCGGGGTTCGCCGCCTTGATGGCCGAAATCGCCGCCGAGTGATCCATGGTGCCGACGGCGTAGAGTTCGTTGTAGACGACCTCAAGCCCGCCGCTCGCCGCCGAGTCCGCCAGCGCCGTCGCCATCGACTTGGGGAAGACGTCGTCGCGGCCGTAGACCGCGACCTTCTTCACAGCCGGGAACTTTTCCTTGAAGTAGCCCACCATCGACTCGGTCATACCGGTGTTGGGGGCCAGGGTGCCGAAGAGGTACTTGAAGCCCTGATCGTAGACCGACACCGACGAGGCCACGCAGGCCAGCATCGGCACCTGGTAGCGCTCCGCCACCGCGGCGATGATCTTGGTATGACCGGAACCGAAGGGCGCCATGATGACGTCCACCTCGTCGTCGGTGACCAGCTTTTCCGCCAGCTGGCCGGCGCGCTTGCCGTCGGTCTGGTAGTCGTACTCGACGAACTCGACCTTCAGCTTCTTGCCGCCAACCTCGACGCCGCCCTGGGCATTGATCTTGTCCAGCCAGAGGCTCCATACCGCCTGCTGTTTCTTGCCCTCGTCGGCGAGGCCGCCGGTCAGCGCCAGCGGCGCGCCGATCTTCAGAACCCCGTCCTCTGCCTGCGCGGCCGGCGCCGTGAGCGCCGATGCCGCGCCCAGGACCGCGGCGCCGGCGACTGCGAATTTCCAGGATCTTGTAAACATGATGCCACCCCATTCTTGAGCTTGTTTAGCCGTATCGGGCAGCCTGCTTTCCTATCCTCAGCCGGTCGCACTGCCGCCTCTTCGCGCGCGCGACCTCCGAACGGACAGACCTACCCACAGAGGATTTAGCAAGGGCCGTGCCAAAAGACGTAACCCCAACCATTATATATACAACCACCTTCCAGAACGGCGCTCTGGAACCGATTCTGGCTAATGTCTGGGCGCCGCTCCGGGCAGAATGATCGAAGTTTGTGCAGGCTTTGGGGCTAGATGCCGGTGTAGGGCAGCGTCCGACAGACCTCCAGCCGCTCGGCGATCTGGAGCAATGTGCGCTCGGAGCCGGCAGCCCCCAGCAGCGACAGGCCGACCGGCGCGCCGTCCAGCCGGCCGGCCGGGATGCTGAGCTGCGGCAGGCCGGCGAGCCCGGCCGGGCACAGCAGGCTGAGAGCCGCGCCCCGATAGGCGTCCAGGGTTGCCGGGTCGGCGTCGCGGCGCGGGGCCGGCCCCGGGCTGGCGGGCAGAATGACGACGCCATCCTCCCCCAGCAGACCGCTCAGGCGCTGGCGCAGATCGCTGCGCCGGGCCTGCGCGGCCGCAACCTCGTCCGCTGTGATGCGGCTTGCCGCGGCAAAGCGCTCGGCAACGCCGGGCCCGAAGTCCGGGGCCCGCGCGGTGATCCAGTCGCCATGGACGGCCCAGGCCTCCGCCGCCTGGCAGATCCGAAAGACCTCCCGCCAGCCGGATAGCGGCCCCTCGGAAAGCCGCAACGGCTTTGCCGGGCCGACGATTTCCGACAGCCGGTCGCCCCACGGGCGCAGGGCGGCGGCAACCCGGGGCGCGACCAGGGACCAGGCAGCGGCGGCCAAGAACAGGCGCGGGCGGGCAGCGGCGACGGTCCCGCCGGGGCTCAGCACCCCGGCAGCCGACGACATCACCCGGACGCTGGCGGGGAAGCAACCGGCGGCATCGAAACTGGGCGCGAGCGGCACCATGCCCGAGACGTCGATCCGTCCATGGGTCGGGCGCAGGCCATAGAGGCCGCAGAAGGACGCCGGCAACCGGAC
>JBHJIR010000120.1:0-9966 GCA_050043265.1 Kiloniellaceae bacterium | reverse complement strand
GATATGTACGTGGAAGATATTTTCTATCCGATGAGATTTCGAGTAGAGGATAAACGCAGCATACCAGAATAAGTGAGTTGCTCGCGTGGGTTTCGAACAACACAAACATGTCTCGCCTGCGCAATCGAATCAGGGTCGAGGGTGTCGTCCACCTCGCCACACGGCGCCGAATGCAAGGCGTTCGAATTAGAAGTGCCGAGATGGACGCTGACCTATTGAGGGCGGAGTTAGAGGAGGCAGAGCGACAAGTAGAGGGTCAGGCGAGTTATTTTGACGAAATAGTGTCAGAGAACTCAATGCTCGAGGCAAGTCTTCTGGATATCAGAGCAGATATTGCGGAATTGCAAGACGGAGTTAGGAGAAAAGATTTTGAGATTCAGTCTTTGAAAGGGCAGTTAGAAAGTGCTGGTCAGGGGCGAACTAGTAGTGTCGATGGTGAGCGGTTGCTAGGACTGGCAAGCCGAAAAAGCCCCCCAACTCCGTTTGAGTGTATCTCCGCAATTGAAGGGTTGTATGGAGATCGTTGTATATTTCTTGATTCAGCAAGACAAAGTGCAAAAGAAATGAATGGATTTGCCGGTGGGAGGCAATTGTTGGATATGCTGCATCGGTTGGTTTCTGAATATCGGGATGCGTTGATAGAAGGTGGGGACGCGCTGGCAAGGCGCGTGTTTTCAAGCAATGAATATGCAGCAAAAGAGTCGGAGACTGTGATGCAAAATAAGGGCATGAGTCGAGCGAGGACCGTTGAATATCTTGGTGAACCTACAGAGATGTTTCGTCATCTGAAAATTGGTGTTGATGATGATGTAACAAAAACGATCCGCGTTTATTTTTACTGGGATGCAAATATTCAAAAGATCATTGTTGGATATTGCGGAAAGCACCTCCCTGTAGCAAGCCATTGAGTCTCGACTTTTCCGACCCCACCTTCCTTGAAGACCACATCCGGCAGACGCTGGCGTTCTACCGGACGAACGCCTTCGATCCCGCCGGCGGCTTCTTCCAGCATTTCCGCGACGATGGCAGTGTCTATGACCGCGACACCCGGCATCTGGTGTCCTCCGCCCGCTTCGTCTTCAACTACGCCATGGCGGCGCGTTATTTCAGTGGAGAGGAATATCGGGACTGGGCCGCCCACGGCCTGGACTTTCTCGAACGGCGCCACCGCCAGCCCTCCGGCGGCTACGCCTGGGTGCTGGACGGCGACGGCGTGCGCGACGCCACCACCCACTGCTACGGCCTCGCCTTCGTCATGGTGGCCGGCGCACCGGCGCTGCTGGCGGGGCTGGATCAGGGGCGTCCGGTCCTGGAGCAGGCCTGGGACCTCATGGAGGCGCATTTCTGGGACGCGCCCTTCGGCCTCTACAAGGACGAGGCGTCACCGGACTTTTCCGAACTCAGCCCCTACCGCGGCCAGAACGCCAACATGCACGCCTGCGAGGCGCTGCTCTGGGCCTTCGAGGCCACGGGACAGGCGCGTTACCTGGAGCGCGCGGCAACCCTGGCCGACAACGTGACCCGCCGGCAGGCGGCGCTGGCCAGCGGCCTGGTGTGGGAACACTACCGCCCCGACTGGTCGGTCGACTGGGACTATAACCGCGACGACCCGAAGCATCTCTTCCGCCCCTGGGGCTTCCAGCCGGGCCACCAGACCGAATGGGCCAAGCTGCTGCTGATCCTCCACCGCCACGCACCGCGCGACTGGCACATCGAAACCGCGCGGCACCTGTTCGACCGCGCGGCGGCGACCGCCTGGGATGCGCAACACGGCGGCCTCTGCTACGGCTTCGACCCCCAGGGCGACATCTGCGACGGCGACAAGTATTTCTGGGTCCAGGCGGAAAGCCTAGCCGCCGCCAAGCTGCTGCAGGCTGCGACTGGTGATCCCGCCTACGGCGATTGGTACGACCGGATCTGGCAGTACGCCTGGGACCACATGGTGGATCACCGCTACGGCGCCTGGTTCCGCATCCTCACCCAGGACAATCGCAAAGTCGACGACAGGAAGTCCCCCGCCGGCAAGACCGACTACCACACCATGGGCGCCTGCTACGAAGTGCTGCGGGCGCTAAGAGCCTGAATCGCACGTTTTTTCTTGGCGGCCGGGGGCGTGGTGGGGCTAGGCTTGGGCCATGCACGATTCCCTTTTCGCCCGGATCGAGGACAAGCGCGACGACGTGGTGGCGCTGACCCGCGACCTCATTCGTTTTCCCACGGTCAATCCGCCGGGTGAGGCCTACACGCCCTGCGCCGAGTTCCTCGGCAATCGCCTGAAAGCGCGCGGCTTCGAGGTTTCCTACCACCGCGCCGAGGGCGAGGCCGGCGATTCGGACCGTTATCCGCGCACCAACGTGGTGGCGCGCAAGGAGGGCACGCGGCCCGGTCCCTGCGTCCACTTCAACGGCCACATCGACGTGGTGTCGGTCGGCCAGGGCTGGAGCGTCGCTCCTTTCGAGGGAGTGGTGCGCGACGGCAAGGTCTACGGGCGCGGCGCCTGCGACATGAAGGGCGGCATCGCCGCGGCGGTCATCGCTGTCGAGGCGCTGCTGGAGGAACACGCGGACCTGCCCGGCGCGCTGGAAATTTCCGGCACCGTCGATGAGGAGTCCGGCGGCTATGGCGGCGTCGGCTATCTCGCCAAGCAGGGTTTCTTCTCCAGGCCCCGCGTCGACCACGTGATTATCCCGGAGCCGCTGAACGTCGACCGCGTCTGCATCGGCCACCGCGGCGTCTGGTGGGCGGAGATCGAGACCCAGGGCCGCATCGCCCACGGCTCCATGCCGTTCCTGGGGGACTGCGCGGTGCGCCATATGGGCGCCTTCCTGCAGAAGCTGGAGAGCGATCTCTATCCCGCCCTGGCCGGCAAGCGCACCGAGATGCCGGTGGTGCCCGAGGGCGCGCGCCAATCGACCCTGAACATCAACTCGATCCACGGCGGCCTGACCGAGGACTACGACGGCCTGCCGGCGCCGCTGGTGCCGGATTCCTGCCGGATGGTGATCGACCGCCGCTACCTTATCGAGGAAGACCCGGAAGAGGTGAAGCGCGAGGTCGTCGCCCTGCTGGAGGGCCTGAAGCACGATCGCGCCGGCTTCGACTATGCCCTGCGCGAGGTGCTGGCTTTCCAGCCGACCATGACCGATCCGGAGGCGCCGGTGGTGCAGGCGGTCTCCGCGGCCATCGAGGAAGTGCTCGGCAAGCCGGCCCAGCAGGTTGTCTCGCCCGGCACCTACGACCAGAAGCACATCGTGCGCGTGGGCCACCTGGAGGACTGCATCGCCTACGGGCCGGGCATTCTCGACCTGGCGCACCAGCCGGATGAATACGTCGGCATTGACGATATGGTGGCTTCGGCCAAGGTCATGGCCGCCGCGACTTTGGCACTGTTGGGCCAGGTCCCCGGCCGCTAGACTTGCGCCAAATAAGACCCTGCGGCCGGTCTCGACCCTGGTCCGCGGCTAAAGGAGGCAGAGCAGACTCATGAAGCAGCTTTTCGCGCGGGCCCTTGCGTCCGGTTTGTTGATTGCCGGTTTGCTGGGCGCTTCCGGGGCGCAGGCCGCCAACGAGAGTCTCGTCCTGGGCACGGTGCTGGAGCCGCCGCACCTCGATCCTACCGCCGGCGCCGCCGCGGCCATCGACGAGGTGGTCTACGCCAACATCTTCGAGGGGCTGACCCGCATCGACCGCAACGGCGAAGTAAAGCCGGCGCTGGCCGAGAGTTGGACCGTCAGCGACGACGGCCTGACCTATACCTTCACCTTGCACCAGGGCGTGAAATTCCACGACGGTACCGATTTCGATTCCGCCGACGTGACGTTCTCCTTCGACCGCGCCATGGCCGACGACAGCGTCAACGCGCAGAAGGGACTCTTCGCGGCCATCGCCTCCGTGGCGGCGCCCGATGCCGGGACCGTGGTGATCACCCTGAACCGGCTTGACGGCAACCTGCTGTTCAATCTCGGTTGGGGCGACGCGGTCATCGTGGCGCCGGAGAGCGCGGCGGAGAACAAGAACAATCCCGTCGGCACCGGCCCCTTCAAGTTCGATCGCTGGGTGAAGGGCGACCGTATCGAGATGTCGCGCTTCGACGGCTACTGGGGTACGCCGGCGAAGCTGGGCAAGGTGACCATCAAGATCATCCCCGACCCCTCGGCGGCGACGGCCGCGCTGATGGCCGGTGACGTCGATGCCTTCCCCAATATCCCGGCGCCGGAATCCCTGGCCCAGTTCGAGAACGATCCGCGCTTCAAGGTCGTGATCGGCTCGACCGAGGGCGAGACCATCCTGGCCGTGAACAACAGCCACAAGCCGCTGAGCGACGTCCGCGTGCGCCGGGCCCTGGCCCATGCCATCGACCGCAAGGCGATCGTCGATGGTGCCATGTTCGGCTACGGCACGCCGATCGGCAGCCACTTCGCGCCGCACCACCCGGCCTATGTCGATCTCACCGGGCGCTATCCTTACGACCCTGAGAAAGCGAAGGCCCTGTTGGCCGAGGCCGGTTACGGCGACGGCCTGACCCTCAGCCTGAAGCTGCCGCCGCCCAGCTACGCGCGCCGCGGCGGCGAGATCGTCGCCGCGCAGCTTGCCGCCGTCGGCGTGAAGACGGAGATCCAGCAGCTGGAATGGAAAGGCTGGCTGGAGCAGGTCTTCAAGGCCACGGACTACGATCTCACCATCGTCTCGCACACGGAGCCCATGGACATCGGCATCTATGCCCGCGACGACTATTACTTCAACTACGGCAGCCCGGCCTTCAAGGCGCTGATGGCAAAGCTGAACGCGACGGTGGATGAGAAGGGGCGCTATGCCCTCCTTGCCGAGGCCCAGGAAATGCTGGCCGAGGATGCGGTGAACGTCTTCCTGTTCCAGCTTGCCAAGCACGGGGTATGGAACAAGGACGTCATGGGCCTGTGGGAGAACAGCCCGGTCCAGGCCAATGACCTGACGGAAGTCTATTGGAAGTAATGGGGTGCATTGGAAGTCGGCTGGTGCAGGACCGGCCCGCCCTTCCCGCACAAAGATTGTCGTCCCGGCACGTGTTGCCGGGACCCATCGCCCTCACCGCAGACACCGTTGTCATGCTCGGGCTTGTCCCGAGTATTCAGGGCGGGCGCTCGGGCCTTTGCCTTGGATCCTCGGCACAAGGCCGAGGGTGACGAACCAGTAGCGCCTCATGCCCCTCTTCGTTCTGCAGCGCCTCGCCGCCTTCGTGATCACCCTGCTGGCCGCCAGCCTGGTGGTCTTCCTGGTGATGGAGGTGCTGCCGGGCGATCCCGCCGCCATCATGCTGGGGTTGAACGCGCGGCCCGATACCCTGGCGGCGCTGCGCCAGCAGATGGGGCTCGACGAGCCGGCGGCGCTGCGCTACCTCGCCTGGATCGGCGGCCTCGTCACCGGCGATCTCGGTACCAGCTACACCTATGGGGTGCCGGTCTGGGAACTGGTGCGCCAGCGCCTCGCCCTGTCGCTGCCACTGGCGCTCATCGCCATCTGTCTGTCGACATTGATCGCTATTCCGCTCGGCGTGCTGGCGGCGGCGAAGCGTAACCAGGCCGCCGACGTCGGCGTCATGGGTTTCACCCAGCTCGGTGTCGCGGTGCCGAACTTCTGGTTCGCCATCCTGCTGATCCTGCTTTTCGCCGTGCACTGGCGGCTACTGCCGGCCGGCGGTTTCGCCGGCTGGGACGAAGGCTTCTGGCCGGCGCTGCAGACGCTGATCCTTCCGGCGCTGGCGCTGGCGCTGCCGCAGGCGGCGATTCTCGCCCGGGTGCCGCGCTCCTCGGTGCTGGAAACCCTGGGCGAGGATTACGTCCGCACCGCACGCGCCAAGGGTCTGACGCGCCGCGCGGCGCTGTGGCGCCATGCCGTGCGCAACGCGCTCATTCCCGTGGTCACCATCATGGGCCTGCAGTTCTCCTTCCTGCTGGCCGGGACCATCATCATCGAGAACGTGTTCTATCTGCCGGGGCTCGGCCGCCTCATCTTCCAGGCCATCGCCCAGCACGACCTCATCGTGGTGAAGGACCTCGTGATGCTGCTCGCCGCCGCCGTGGTGGTGGTGAACTTCATCGTCGATCTGCTTTATGCGGTGCTCGACCCGCGCCTGCGCGGAGGCCGTCATGTCGACTGAACCGACGGCCCCCTGGCGCGACTACTGGACCCGCGGACGCCGCAGCATCGGGTTCGTCATCGGCGTCGCGATCACCCTGCTGCTGGGGTCCGCCGCGCTTGTCTCGCTGCTGTGGACGCCCTATGCGGTCGACGTGATGGATATCCCGGCCAAGCTGCAGGGCCCTTCGGCGGATCTTTGGCTGGGCACCGACCAGTTCGTCCGCGTCGTACTGTCGCGCCTCTTGGCCGGGGCGGTGAACTCCATCACCGTCTCGCTGGTCGCCGTAGGCATCGGCGCCGGCCTCGGCGTGCCGCTGGGCGCGCTGGCGGCGGCGCGGCGTGGGATCGTCGAAGAAGTGGTGATGCGCTTCAACGACTTCACCTTTGCCTTCCCGGCGCTGCTCTCGGCGGTGATGATCACCGCCATCCTCGGGCCCGGTGCGGTGAACTCCATCATTGCCATCGGCATCTTCAACATCCCCGTATTCGCGCGCCTGACGCGCGGTGCGTCGCTGCCGTTGTGGCGGCGCGATTTTGTGCTGGCCGCCCGGGTCGCCGGCAAGGGGCGCACGCGCATCACCGCCGAACACATCCTGCCCAACATCGCCAGCCTGCTCATCGTGCAGATGACCATCCAGTTCGCCCTGGCGATCCTGGCGGAGGCGGGCCTCAGCTACCTCGGCCTCGGCACCCAGCCGCCGGCACCCTCCTGGGGCAAGATGCTGAACGAGGCGCAGACGCTCATGTACCTGGCGCCGCAGCTCGCCATCTTCCCGGGCCTTGCCATCATGGCGACGGTGCTGGGCCTGAACCTGCTGGGCGACGGCCTGCGCGATCTGCTGGACCCGCGCCTCAGGAGAGCGCGATGACCCTGCTTTCGGTTCGCGATCTCTCGGTCACCCTCGACACGCCGGACGGCCCGGCGCCGATTCTGGACGATATCTCCTTCGACCTCGCGGCGGGCGGCAGTCTCGGCATCGTTGGCGAGTCCGGCTGCGGCAAGTCGATGACCGCGCTGGCGGTCATGGGCCTGCTGCCGGAGACGGCGCGGGCGCGCGGCGCGGTGATCTTCGAGGGCGAGAATCTCCTGGCGCTTTCCGAGGCGGCGCTTTGCCGGCGCCGTGGCCGCCGCCTCGCCATGGTGTTCCAGGAGCCGATGACGGCGCTGAACCCGGTGAAGAGCATCGGTTTCCAGGTCGCCGAGGGATTGCGCTGGCACCTCGGCCTGTCGCATGGCGAAGCCGAGGCACGGACCATACGGTTGCTCGACCGCGTCGGCCTGCCGCAACCGCGCTTTTCGCCGGACCTCTACCCGCACCAGCTCTCCGGCGGGCAGCGCCAGCGCGTGGTCTTCGCCATGGCGCTGGGCTGCGACCCGGCGCTGCTGATCGCCGACGAGCCGACCACGGCGCTGGACGTCACCAGCCAGGCGGCGATCCTCGACCTGCTGGCCGAGGTGGCGGCGGAGTCGGGGCTGGCCCTGTTGCTGATCACCCACGACCTCGCTGTGGTGTGGCAGAACACGGCCGATATGATCGTCATGTACGCCGGCCGCGTGGCCGAACGCGGCGCTACGCGCAGCGTCTTCGACCGCATGGCGCATCCCTACACCCGTGGCCTCTTCGCCGCCTCGCCGGGCGCGCTCGATGCCCCCTTGCCGCCGGGCCGCCGCCACGCCCCCAACCCCGGCACGGTGCCCGACCCGCGTCACCGGCCCGCCGGCTGCGTCTTCGCCGGGCGCTGCCCGCGCGTGCAGGAGGACTGCCTGCCCCCGCCGCCGGCGGAACAGGAAGTCGATGCCGCCCACAGTGCCGCCTGCCGCCATCCCCACTTGGAAGAGGCGCCGCGATGAGCGAAGCCCTGCTGACGGTGGAGAACCTCACCCTCGACTACACCCTGCCACGGCGCCGCCTCTTCACCCCGGCACCGGTGCACCGTGCCCTCGACGACGTCAGCCTCACTCTCGCCGCGGGCGAGAGCCTGGCGGTGGTCGGCGAATCCGGCAGCGGCAAGTCGACGCTCGCCCGCACCGTGCTGGCGTTGGAAAAGCCAAGCGCCGGGCGCGTCACGCTGTTGGGCCAGGATGTTTTTGCGCTACCGCCCGCTGACCTGCGCCGGCTGCGCCGCCATGTCCAGATGGTTTTCCAGGACCCCTATGGCTCGCTCGACCCGCGCCGCAAGGTTGGCTGGATCGTCGCCGAGCCGCTGGATGCGCTGGAGCCGGTAAGCCGGGAGGAAAGGCGCGGACGCATCGCCGAGGCGCTGGAGTCGGTCGGCCTCAAGGCGGGCAATGCCGATAAGTTTCCCCACGAATTCTCCGGCGGTCAGCGCCAGCGCATCGCCATCGCCCGCGCCCTGATCACCCGCCCGGCGCTGATCGTCGCCGACGAGGCGGTCTCGGCCCTCGACGTCTCGGTGCAGGCCCAGGTGCTGAACCTCTTTATGGACCTGCGCGAGCAGTTGGGGCTCAGCTACCTCTTCATCAGCCACGATCTCGCCGTCGTCCGCCAGGTGGCGGACCGCGTCGCCGTCATGCGGGACGGCAGGATCGTCGAGGAGGGGCCAACCGAAAGCGTGTTCCGGGCGCCGCGGCACCCCTACACCCGGGCCTTGCTGGCCGCGGTGCCGCGCATTGGTGTGCCGCGGAAGCGGGAAATCTAAAGCGGCGCCGAGTGCAGCAGGGACTGGGCCAGTTCAGCCCATTCGTCTTCCAGGCTGGCCTGGCAGTGCGGCTTGCCGGCGCGGTTGTACCAGTAGCCGGCGTTGCCTTCGTCGCCTTCGACCCGGTGCAGGTAGGCATGCACCCAGGCGCCGTCGGCGCCGCCGTCGTTCTGGGCGATGCGGTGGGCGGCATCCCACTCGCCGCGGGCGGCATGCCATAGCGCCGTCAGCAGCGGCGGCAGGCCTTCGGGCGGGGCCGGCCGGTTCAGGCTCTCGCGGAAGCTGTACAGATTCATCGCATTCAGTCCCGGAACAGCCGCTCGCCCTGCTCGTCGACGATCTGGCGACCCTTGACGACGGCGAAGTCGTTGGCGGCGTCCGGCGAGGGGTGGGTGTCGGCGCGCAGGAAACGATGCTCCTTCAGTTCGCCGCCGATTTCCTTGCGGATGATGCCGGCGGTCAGCCACTGGCCGTTCTGCGGCCGGGCGGCCGGCGTAATCTCGAAGCCCTTGTATTCCACGGCGTCGCCTTCCTTGGCCGCACCGGCGTCACTCTTGCCGCCGCCGAACAGCTTGCTCAGCAATCCCATGACCGTTCTCCTCCGGGCCGCGTATTTTCTGCAAGGCAGGGTAACGCGTGGAAGGCTTTCTTCATACCCGTTCCTGTGATCATCTTCACCGCTGCCCGCGCGTCGCGGCCTTTCCAAGCAGGAGAATTCCTTGAGCAGCCTCTACCATCCCGCTCTTTACGACCGCGCCCATCCTGTCGGCAGTTATTGGGAGGCTTCGGCGCCGCCGCTGGGGCGGGAGACGCCGGCGCTGAATGGCGAGGCCTCTTGCGAGGTGGCGGTGATCGGGGCGGGATACACGGGGCTCACGGCAGCGCTGGCCCTGGTGGAACAGTACGGCGCCCGGGTGACGGTGCTGGAGGCCGGCACGCCGGGCTGGGGCGCCTCCGGGCGCAACGGCGGCTTCTGCTGCCTGGGCGGCGCGAAGATCGGCTACGACGTCATGGCCAAACGCTACGGCCGCGACGAAATGCGCCGCTTCTTCGCCGCCCAGATGGAAGCCATCGACCTGGTGCAGCAGACCTGCGCCAGCCGGGGGATCGATGCCGAGATCACCGGCGGCGGCGAGATTCTGCTGGCCCACAAGCCGAACCGCGTTGCCGCGCTGCAGGCGGAGCGCG
>JBHJIR010000119.1:0-43946 GCA_050043265.1 Kiloniellaceae bacterium | reverse complement strand
CCGCCCAGCGAAGCGCCCACTCCCATCGGCAAGAGCTGACCGGCGGCGTCAATGCGGCCCGGCGGGGGCCCCAGGGCCATCCCGCCGGCAAGAAAAGTGGTTGCGGGCGCCTCCGGCAAAATGGCCAGGGGCGCCTTGGCGTTTACCGGTGGTGGCGGGCCTTTGCCGGTGCGCCGATGACCGCCAGCCCCTGAAAAGCATGGGAAAAGCGCGGGAAAAGCGCCGGATTAACCCTTTCGTTAAGAGATTGTTGAACCCTTCGAATTAAGCTCAAATTGCTTTGTTAGCGAACGTCCAGGGGCCCCTTCGGGAGCCCAGTCCAGATCCCCGGGTTTTTGTGATTGTGTGGGGGCGGGCCGTTTGACTAACATGGCTTGATGAGGTACAGACGCCTAGCAAGAGCGGTATGACAAAGTCCAGCGGCAGCGATTCCAAGAATACTCTCTACTGCTCCTTCTGCGGAAAGAGCCAGCATGAGGTGCGTAAGCTCATTGCCGGTCCGACGGTATTCATCTGCGATGTATGCGTCGAACTGTGCATGGACATCATCCGCGAAGAGCACAAGACGACGCTTGTGAAGTCGCGCGACGGTGTGCCGTCGCCGCAGGACATCTGCTCGGTGCTGGATGACTACGTGATCGGTCAGAAGCATGCCAAGCGCGTGCTCTCGGTCGCCGTCCATAACCACTACAAGCGCCTGGCGCATGGTGCCAAGTCGTCCGATGTCGAACTGGCCAAGTCGAATATCCTGCTGATCGGCCCGACTGGCTGCGGCAAGACGCTGCTGGCGCAGACCCTGGCGCGCATCCTTGACGTGCCCTTCACCATGGCCGACGCCACGACCTTGACCGAGGCGGGCTATGTCGGCGAGGACGTCGAGAACATCATTCTGAAGCTGCTGCAGTCGGCCGACTACAATGTCGAGCGCGCACAGCGCGGCATCGTCTACATCGACGAAGTCGACAAGATCAGCCGCAAGTCGGACAACCCCTCGATCACCCGCGACGTGTCGGGCGAGGGCGTCCAGCAGGCCCTGCTGAAGATCATGGAAGGCACGGTGGCCTCGGTCCCGCCCCAGGGCGGCCGCAAGCATCCGCAGCAGGAATTCCTGCAGGTGGACACCACCAACATCCTGTTCATCTGCGGCGGCGCGTTCGCCGGCCTCGACAAGCTGATTGCCAGCCGTGGCAAGGGGACCTCGATCGGCTTCGGCGCCGACGTGCGCGGCCCGGACGACCGCCAGACCGGCCAGGTCCTCAAAGAGGTCGAACCGGAAGATCTGCTGAAGTTCGGCCTGATTCCCGAGTTCGTCGGCCGCCTGCCGGTGGTCGCCACCCTCGAAGACCTCGACGAAGGTGCCCTCATCGAGATTCTCACCCAGCCGAAGAACGCCCTGGTGAAACAGTACGAGCGTCTCTTCGAGATGGAGGACGTGCGTCTCGACTTCACCGAGGACGCCCTCAAGGCGATTGCCCTCAAGGCAATTGCACGCAAGACAGGCGCGCGTGGCCTGCGTTCGATCATGGAGAGCATCCTGCTGGAGCCCATGTTCGACCTGCCCGGCCTGGAGAATGTCGAGGAGATCGTCATCAACCGCGAGGTAGTCGATGGGCGGGCAAAACCGCTCTACATCTATACCGATCGGCGCGAAGACTTGGGAACGAGCGCCTAAGCGCTTGTTTTGCAAGGTTCATTTGTGGGCCTTGAAGTCTAGGTGTGAATCTACAATTTTTAAATCTGGATAGATTACTCTAGGGCGTCCTGTCTCGGGCGCCCGCCGCATCCCGCCTGTTCATGGCTGTGCGCCCCTCTGTTAGCACGAGGTAATATGTTGGAACTTGCTCGCGGTAACCTCTTCCCGGTTCTGCCCCTGCGCGACATCGTTGTCTTCCCGCACATGATCGTGCCGCTTTTCGTCGGCCGCGATAAGTCCGTGCGCGCCCTCGAAGACGTCATGAAGGACGACAAGCAGATCCTTCTGGTGACCCAGAAGAACGCGGCGCAGGACGATCCGACTCCGGCCGACATCTATTCCGTCGGCACGATCGGGACGGTTCTGCAGCTGCTGAAGCTGCCGGACGGCACGGTGAAGGTGCTGGTCGAAGGCGGCCAGCGCGCCCGCATCAGCAAGTACGCCGACACTGAAGAGTTTTTCCAGGCCTACGCCGAGGCGGTCCCCGATGACGCCGGCGACGACCGCGAAATCGACGCCCTGGCGCGCACCGTGGTGTCGCAGTTCGAGCAGTACATCAAGCTGAACAAGAAGATCCCGCCGGAAGTGCTGGTGTCGATCAATCAGATCGACGACTTCAGCAAGCTGGCCGACACCGTCGCCTCGCACCTGGCCCTGAAGATTCCCGAGAAGCAGGAGCTGCTGGAGAGCGAGACCGTCACCGACCGCCTCGAGAAGGTCTATGCCTTCATGGAAGGCGAGATCGGCGTGCTGCAGGTCGAAAAGCGCATCCGCAACCGCGTGAAGCGCCAGATGGAGAAGACCCAGCGCGAGTACTATCTGAACGAACAGCTCAAGGCGATCCAGAAGGAGCTCGGCGAAGGCGAAGACGGCCGCGACGAACTGGCCGAGCTGGAAGAGCGCATCAAGTCGACCAAGCTGACCAAGGAAGCCAGCGAGAAGGCGCTCGCGGAGCTGAAGAAGCTGCGCTCGATGAGCCCGATGTCCGCCGAGGCCACCGTGGTGCGCAACTACCTCGACTGGATCCTGTCGATCCCCTGGAAGAAGCGCACCAAGGTCAAGCGCGACATCAAGCACGCGCAGGAGATTCTCGACGCCGACCACTACGGCCTGGAGAAGGTGAAGGAGCGTATCCTCGAATACCTCGCCGTGCAGCAGCGCATGCGCAAGGTGAAGGGCCCGATCCTCTGCCTCGTCGGCCCTCCGGGCGTCGGCAAGACCTCGCTGGGCAAGTCGATCGCCAAGGCGACCGGGCGCAACTTCGTGCGCATGAGCCTGGGTGGCGTGCGTGACGAGGCGGAAGTGCGCGGCCACCGCCGCACCTACATCGGTTCGATGCCCGGCAAGGTCATCCAGTCGATGAAGAAGGCGAAGTCGTCGAACCCGCTGTTCCTGCTGGACGAGATCGACAAGCTGGGCGCCGACTGGCGCGGCGATCCGTCGTCGGCGCTGCTGGAGGTGCTCGACCCGGAGCAGAACAGCAGCTTCAACGATCACTATCTGGAGGTCGACTACGACCTGTCGGACGTGATGTTCGTCACCACAGCCAACACGCTGCGCATGCCCGGGCCGCTGCTCGACCGCATGGAGGTGATCCGCATCCCCGGTTACACCGAGGACGAAAAAGTGCAGATCGCCCAGCGCTACCTGATCCCGAAGCAGATGAAGGATCACGGCGTGAAGCCGGAAGAGTGGTCGATCTCCGAGTCGGCGCTGCGCGACATGATCCGCCTCTACACCCGCGAAGCCGGCGTGCGTAATCTCGAGCGCGAGATCGCCAACCTGGTCCGCAAGGCGGTGAAGGAAATCGCCATCGGCAAGACCACCACGGTGAAGCTCGACCGCCGCAATCTCGACAAGTATGCCGGCGTGCCGCGCTACCGCTACGGCGAGGCCGAGTTGGAGGACATGATCGGTGTTTCGACCGGTCTGGCCTGGACCGAGGTGGGCGGCGAGATGCTTTCCATCGAGGCCGTCATGCTGCCCGGCAAGGGCAAGGTGACCTCGACCGGCAAACTCGGCGATGTGATGAAGGAGTCGATCCAGGCTTCGGAGTCGTTCGTCAAGAGCCGCGCGATTCACTACGGCATCAAGCCGACGCTGTTCGAACGCCGCGACATCCACGTCCACGTGCCCGAGGGCGCGACGCCGAAGGACGGGCCCTCCGCCGGTATTGCGATGGTGACGGCGATCGTCTCCGTGCTGACCCAGAATCCGGTTCGCCGCGATGTGGCGATGACCGGCGAGGTGACGCTGCGCGGGCGCGTGCTGCCCATCGGCGGCCTGAAGGAGAAGCTGTTGGCGGCGCTGCGCGCCGGCATCAAGACCGTGCTGATCCCGCAGGAGAACGAGAAGGATCTCGCCGACATTCCGGACAACGTGAAACGCAAGATGGACATCGTTCCGGTGTCCGATTGCGACGAAGTCCTGGCCCGTGCGCTGGTCAACGAATTGATCCCGATCGAGTGGAACGAATCGGACGACGACGTCCAGGCGACTCGGACGCCGAAAGGCGACGACGCGCCCTCCGGCGTGCTGACGCACTGACGAAATCGGACGTTCTCCGATTCGTTTTGTAAATGCAGGGGTTCTTTAGCCTAAAAAGGGCTAAAACCCCTGCTTTTCTGCCGTTCTCACGTTGACGCCCTCTCTTGGGGCGATCTACAATTCGCCCCTCCTCGGAGCGGTTTCTTTATCTCTCTGCACATCCTGTTCCCTACTGTTAGGAGGGGGGTTTCACGTGAACAAAAATGATCTGGTTGCAGTCGTCGCTGACAAGACCGGCCTGTCGAAGGCCGACGCTACGAAGTCTGTCGATTGCGTTTTCGACGCGATCACCGACTCGCTGAAGTCCGGTGAAGAAGTTCGCCTGGTGGGCTTTGGTACTTTCAACGTCACGAAGCGCGCTGCTTCCGAAGGCCGCAATCCCCGCACGGGTGAGCGGATTCAGATCCCCGCGTCCAATCAGCCGAAGTTCAAGGCCGGCAAGGGCCTCAAGGACGCCGTCAACTAAGCACGGTTGCTCTTTGCTTCGTCGGCCCGGCCGCCCCCGTTGATTCGGTGGCGGCCGGTGCTATTTTGACAAGCTGGCCATTGCCGGCGCCGGCGGGTCTGGCACACACTGGCCGGACCTGGAACTTCCCGGGAAACGACCCCGGGAAACGACCCGGCAGCAGTTTATTTTTTCGGGCGGTTAGCTCAGCTGGTAGAGCATCGCGTTTACACCGCGAGTGTCGGCGGTTCGATCCCGTCACCGCCCACCATTCCCCAACGGCCGCGGCCGGCCCGTGGCCAGCCATTGACCCTGCTGTTCGCCGGCTTTCGCGCCGGCCCCCCGCAGCCCCAGGAGGCCGTTTTCCTGGCCTTAAGCCTTTGCCTGCCATAATCCCGCTGTGCCCGCCCAGAAGGCTCCAGCACGCGCCCGCAGGGCGCCAGGGCTGTCACCTGGACGGTGCCCAGGGCGGCTGGCCGCCAGAGTTTCCCCAGGGTCGCCGGCACCGGTGGTGACGCTGGAGCCGGGCAGGGGCGCCGAAGGTTGAAAAAAGCGGCGGCGCCGGAACCGGCACCGCTTGACACCTAGGGGGTGGTGGAGTACATCACCGCCTCCCGGATACGGGGGTGTAGCTCAGTTGGTTAGAGCGCCGGCCTGTCACGCCGGAGGCCGCGGGTTCAAGTCCCGTCACTCCCGCCACTTCCCCCTATCCGGGCCTTCCCCCAGCCGCCCCGCAAGACCGCTCAGTGGTTTGCCGCGCAGACCGTGAATCTACTCCTGCGACAACGGCGCGCGCGCCGCCGGGCCCCGCCGCTCCCGGACCGGGGCAACCCAGGGGATTGGCGCTTTCCCGGGATTCCCTTCCGCCCTATATTCCGAATCAGTGCGATGCCAGAGGGTTGCGGTAATGATTGACCTTGCAATGCCCTATTCCTTGCGGCAGTAAACGCACGCTGGTTTGACGTTCTTTGTCGTCTGAACAGACCGGATCAAACAACACGCCACCAAGGGCGGGTTAGGAGAGTAAGCATGGATGCCTTGCTGGCCGAATACTTGCCGATCCTCATCTTCCTCGGCATTGCGGTCGGGCTTTCCGTGGTTATCGTGGCCGCTTCCTACATCGTTGCGCGCCAGCGTCCCGATTCCGAAAAAGTCTCCGCCTACGAATGCGGCTTCGAAGCCTTCGACGATGCGCGCAGCCGCTTCGACGTGCGCTTCTACCTGGTCGCCATCCTGTTCATCATCTTTGACCTCGAGGTGGCCTTTCTGTTTCCCTGGGCGGTGGCCCTGGGTGACATCGGCGTTTTCGGTTTCTGGTCGATGATCATCTTCCTTGGAATCCTGACCATCGGCTTTGTGTACGAATGGAAGAAGGGAGCGCTGGAATGGGAGTAGGCCAACTGGACAAGCCCGGCGAACCGCTTCCGGCGGGGCCGCAGCAGGACGCGGTGCTGAGCCGAGTCGCCAACGAGATCTCCGACAAGGGCTTCGTGCTGGCCCAGATGGACAAGCTGGCGGCCTGGGCGCAGTCCGGCTCGCTGTGGCCGATGACCTTCGGGCTGGCGTGCTGCGCGGTGGAGATGATGCACACCGCCTGCAGCCGCTACGACATCGACCGCTTCGGCCTGGTGTTCCGGCCCAGCCCGCGCCAGTCCGACGTGATGATCGTCGCCGGCACCCTGACCAACAAGATGGCGCCCGCGCTGCGCAAGGTCTACGACCAGATGCCGGAGCCGCGCTGGGTCATCTCCATGGGCTCCTGCGCCAACGGCGGCGGCTACTATCACTATTCCTATTCCGTCGTGCGCGGCTGCGACCGTATCGTCCCGGTCGACATCTACGTGCCGGGTTGTCCGCCGACAGCCGAGGCGCTGCTGTACGGCATCATTCAGTTGCAGAAGAAGATCAAGCGGAGCGCGACCCTTGCGCGGTGATCGCTTGCCATGGACGCCACAAGGATAAGCGGAAGTTCGATGAACGAAGCGCTGCGAGACCTTGGCGACTATCTCGAGGCGGCGATCGGCAACGATCTGCTGGCGCGCGACGTCGTCTATGACCAGTTGAACCTCCACATCAGGCGTGACGGCATCATCAAGGTGCTGACCCTGCTGCGCGACGACCAGAACTGCCAATTCAAGCAGCTGGTCGATCTGACCGCGGTCGACCGCCCGGATCAGGCCGAGCGCTTCGAGGTGGTCTACAATCTGCTGTCGCTGAAGCAGAACCAGCGCGTCCGCGTGAAGCTGACCACCGACGAACGCACGCCGGTCGCCTCGGTGTGCAAGACCTTCTCCTCGGCGATCTGGCTGGAGCGCGAAGCCTGGGACATGTTCGGCATCTTCTTTGCCGACCATCCCGACCTGCGCCGCATCCTGACCGACTACGGCTTCGAGGGGCACCCGCTGCGCAAGGACTTCCCGCTGACCGGCTTCAAGGAAGTGCGCTACGACGAAGAGCAGAAGCGCGTGGTCTACGAGCCGGTGAAGCTGCCGCAGGAATTCCGCCGCTTCGACTTCATGAGCCCCTGGGAAGGCATGCTGCATCTGCCGGGCGATGAGAAGGCCGAAGCGCCCAAGGGTGAAGCCAAGAGCGAAGGGGGAGGTGCCTGATGGCCGAGGTGCAAATCAAGCCGCTGACGCTCAACTTCGGCCCTCAGCATCCGGCCGCGCACGGCGTGCTGCGCCAGGTGCTGGAGATGGACGGCGAGGTGATCGAGCGCGCCGACCCGCACATCGGCCTGCTGCATCGCGGCACCGAGAAGCTGATCGAGTACAAGACCTACCTGCAGGCGGTGCCGTACTTCGACCGCCTCGACTATGTGGCGCCGATGAACCAGGAGCATGCCTTTGCCCTGGCGGTCGAGCGGCTGCTCGGCATCGAGGTGCCCAAGCGCGGCCAGTACATCCGCGTGCTGTACTGCGAGATCGGGCGCATCCTCAACCACCTGCTGAACATCACCACCTTCGCCATCGACGTCGGCGCGATGACCCCGATCCTCTGGGGCTTCGAGGAACGCGAGAAGCTGATGGAGTTCTACGAGCGGGCCTGCGGCGCGCGACTCCACGCGGCCTACTTCCGCCCTGGCGGTGTTCACCAGGACCTGCCGGCCGGCCTGCTGGAAGACATCGCGATTTTCTGCGAGACCTTCCCCAAGGTGATCGACGACATCGAAGGCCTGCTGACCGAGAACCGAATCTTCCGCCAGCGCACCGTCGATATCGGCGTGGCGAGCGCCGAGGAGGCCAACGACTGGGGCTTCTCCGGCCCGATGCTGCGCGGCTCCGGCGTGGCGTGGGATCTGCGCAAGGCACAGCCCTACGACTGCTACGAGGAGCTGGAGTTCGACATTCCCATCGGCAAGAACGGTGACTGCTTCGACCGCTACCTCTGCCGCATCGAGGAGATGCGCCAGAGCCTGCACATCATGAAGCAGTGCATCGACAAGATGCCGGGCGGCCCGGTGCAGGTCGACGACCACAAGATCACCCCGCCCAAGCGCGCCGACATGAAGCGCTCGATGGAAGCGCTGATCCATCACTTCAAGCTCTATACCGAGGGCTACCACGTGCCGCCGGGCGACACCTACGCGGCGGTCGAGGCGCCCAAGGGCGAGTTCGCGGTATACCTCGTAGCCGACGGCAGCAACCGGCCCTACCGCTGCAAGATCCGCGCGCCGGGCTTCATGCACCTGGCGGCGATGGATTACATGTGCCGCGGCCACATGCTGGCCGACAGCGTCGCCATCCTGGGCTCCATGGACATCGTGTTCGGGGAAGTCGACCGATGAAGATCAGCAGTTACCCGGAACCGCAGCCGGAGGGCTTCAGCTTCTCGGCGGAGAACGATGCCCGCGCCAAGACGATCTGCGCGCGCTACCCCGAAGGCCGCCAGGCCAGCGCCACCATCGCGCTGCTCGACCTGGCGCAGCGCCAGAACGGCGGCTGGCTGTCGGGCGACGCCATCGAGTACGTGGCGAGCTACCTGGAGGTCGCGCCGATCCGCATCTACGAGGTCGCCTCGTTCTATTCGATGTTCAACCTGAAGCCGGTCGGCAAGTACTTCATCCAGGTCTGCCGCACCACGCCCTGCTGGCTGCGCGGCTCCGACGGCATCACCGAGGCCTGCAAGAAGAAGCTCGGCGTCGGCCTGAAGGAAGTCACCGACGACGGCCTGTTCAGCGTCGTCGAAGTCGAATGCCTCGGCGCCTGCGCCAACGCGCCGATGGTGCAGATCAACGACTTCTACTACGAGGACCTGACGCCCGTGCGCATGGCGGAGATCATCGACGAGCTGCGCGCCGGCGATACAGTCAAGGTCGGCTCGCAGACCGGGCGTCTCGCCTCGGCGCCGGAAGGCGGCCCGCAGACGCTGCTCAACGTGCCCGGCCCACAGGGTACCGGGGCTGGAGGGGACGACTAGATGCTGCACGATAAGGATCGCATCTTCACCAACCTCTACGGCCAGGACGATTGGGGCCTGGACGGCGCCAAGCGCCGCGGGGTGTGGGACAACACCAAAGCCCTGCTGGACCTCGGCCGCGACAAGATCATCGAGACCATCAAGGAATCGGGCCTGCGCGGGCGCGGCGGCGCCGGTTTCCCGACCGGCCTCAAATGGTCCTTCATGCCCAAGGAGCGGGGCGACCGCCCGGCCTACCTGGTGGTCAACGCCGACGAGTCGGAGCCGGGCTCCTGCAAGGACCGCGAGATCCTGCGCAACGACCCGCACCGCCTGCTGGAAGGCTGCCTGGTGTCCGGCTTCGCCATGGGCGCCTCGGCCTGCTACATCTACATCCGCGGCGAGTACTATCACGAGAGCTCGCAGATCCAGAAGGCGATCGACCAGGCCTATGACGCCGGCCTGATCGGCAAGAACGCCTGCGGCAGCGGCTACGACTACGACATCTACCTGCACCGCGGCGCCGGCGCCTACATCTGCGGCGAGGAAACCGCGCTGCTGGAGAGCCTGGAGGGCAAGAAGGGCCAGCCGCGCCTGAAGCCGCCGTTCCCGGCCGCCTGCGGCCTCTACGGCTGCCCGACGACCATCAACAACGTCGAGACCATCGCGGTGGCGCCGGAGATCCTGCGCCGCGGCGTGGCCTGGTGGACCGGCTTCGGCCGCGCCAACAACACCGGCACCAAGATCTTCTCGATCTCCGGCCACGTGAACAAGCCGCTGAACGTGGAGGAGGAGATGAGCATCCCCTTGAAGGAGCTCATCGAAAAGCACGCCGGCGGCGTCATCGGCGGCTGGGACAACCTGCTGGCGGTCATCCCGGGCGGCTCCTCGGTGCCCTGCCTGCCGGCGACCACCTGCGGCAACATCCTGATGGATTTCGATTCGCTGCGCGAGGCGCAGTCGGGCCTCGGTACCGCGGCGGTCATCGTGATGAACAAGTCGACCGACATCGTCGACGCCATCTGCCGCCTGTCGCACTTCTACATGCACGAGAGCTGCGGCCAGTGCACGCCCTGCCGCGAAGGCACCGGCTGGATGTACCGGGTGATGACCCGGATGGTGCGCGGCGATGCGGAGCTGGAAGAGATTGATACGCTGCTCGATGTGACCTATCAGGTCGAGGGGCACACCATTTGCGCGCTCGGCGACGCGGCGGCCTGGCCGATCCAGGGTCTGCTGCGCCACTTCCGCCCGGAGGTCGAGCGCCGCATCAAGGCACACAAGCAGTCCATGGCGGCGGCGGAGTAGGGGGTTAGCAATGCCGAAGCTGACGATCGACGGTAAGGAGATCGAAGTCGCGGACGGACTTTCCGTCCTGCAGGCCTGCGAACTCGCCGGCGTCGAGATCCCGCGTTTCTGCTACCACGACCGCCTGTCGGTCGCCGGTAACTGCCGCATGTGTCTGGTGGAAATGGAGCGCGCGCCCAAGCCGCTCGCGTCCTGCGCCATGCCGGTGGGTGCGGGCATGGTGATCAAGACCGACACCGACAAGGTGAAGAAGGCGCGCAACGGCGTCATGGAATTCCTGCTGATCAACCACCCGCTGGATTGCCCGATCTGCGATCAGGGCGGCGAGTGCGACCTGCAGGACCAGGCCATGGCCTATGGCTTCGACCACAGCCGCTACGAAGAAAACAAGCGCGCGGTGGCCGAGAAGTACATGGGGCCGCTGATCAAGACGATCATGACCCGCTGCATCCAGTGCACCCGCTGCGTGCGATTCGCCACCGAGATCGCCGGCGTCGAGGAGATCGGTCTGGTGAACCGCGGCGAGCACGCGGAAATCACCACCCTGGAGCAGGCCATCGACTCGGAGCTGTCGGGCAACCTGGTCGACGTCTGCCCGGTCGGCGCGCTGACCTCCAAGCCCTACGCCTTCGTCGCGCGGCCCTGGGAGCTGCGCAAGACCGACTCCATCGACGTGCTGGACGCCGTCGGCTCCAACATTCGGGTCGACACCCGCGGCCGCGAGGTGCTGCGCGTGCTGCCGCGCCTGCACGAGGACGTGAACGAGGAGTGGATCAACGACAAGACGCGCCATGCCTGTGACGGGCTGTCGCGTCAGCGGCTGGACCGGCCCTATCTGCGCAACGGCGCCGGCCGCCTGGAAGCGGTGTCCTGGGACATCGCCTTCAAGGCCATCGCCGCCAGGCTGAAGGGCCTCGACGGCAACAAGATTGCCGCCATCGCCGGCGACCTCTGCGACGCCGAGTCGATGCTGGCACTGAAGGACCTGATGGCCGGGCTCGGCTCGCCGAACCTCGTCTGCCGCCAGGACGGCGCCAAGATCGATACCGCCAGCCGTGCCGGCTATCTGTTTAACACCACCATCGCCGGCATCGAGCAGGCCGACGCGGTGCTGATCGTCGGGTCGAACCCGCGCTGGGAAGCCGCCCTGGTGAACGCCCGCCTGCGCAAGCGCTTCCTGCAGAACGGCCTGAAGATCGGCATGATCGGCCAGCAGGTCGACCTGACCTTCCCTTACGACTACCTCGGTGCCGGCACCGAGACCCTGGCGGAGATCGCGTCGGGCAAGGGGGCCTTCGCCGAGATCCTCCAGAAGGCCGAACGGCCGATGATCATCGTCGGCATGGGCGCGCTGACGCGGCCCGACGGCGCCGCCGTGCTGGCCGCCGCCCGCAAGGTGGCCGAGGCCACCGGCATGGTGAAAGACGGCTGGAACGGCTTCAACGTGCTGCACACCGCGGCGGCGCGGGTCGGCGGCCTCGACCTCGGCTTCCTGCCGGGTGAGGGCGGGCGCGACCGCGACGCCATCCTGGCCGGCTGCGAGGACGGTTCCATCCAGGCGCTCTACCTGCTGGGTGCGGACGAACTGCCGATGGGCCGGCTTGGCGAATCTGGCAAGGGACCCTTCGTGATCTACCAGGGCCACCACGGCGACGCCGGGGCGCACCGCGCCGACGTCATCCTGCCGGGCGCCGCCTACACCGAAAAGAACGCCACCTACGTGAACACCGAGGGCCGCGTGCAGCTGGCCCGGATGGCGTCCTTCCCGCCGGGCGAGGCCCGCGAGGACTGGACCATCCTGCGCGCGCTGTCGGAGACGGTGGGCAAAAAGCTGCCTTACGACAACCTGGGGGCACTACGCCAGCGCCTGATCGAAACCAACCGGGTCTTCGCCGCGGTCGACCAGATCGAACCGGCCGCCTGGGGCGCCTTCGGCAAGGAGGGCGCGATGGACTCGGCCCCCTTCGTCTCGCCGGTCGGGGTGTTCTACATGACCGACCCGATCAGCCGGGCTTCGGAGACCATGGCACAGTGCGTCGAAGCCTTCTCGCTCGGCGTCAAGCGGGGGACCGGCACCCATGGCTGACATGGTCGATTTCCTCTACAACAATCCCTACGGGCAGGCCGTTTTCCTGCTCGGCAAGATCCTCGTGATCCTGGTGCCGCTGCTGCTTGCGGTGGCCTATCTGACCTATGCCGAGCGCAAGGTCATCGCCGCCATGCAGCTGCGCAAGGGACCCAACGTGGTCGGCCCCTTCGGCCTGCTGCAGCCCATCGCCGACGCGGTGAAGCTGCTGTTCAAGGAGACCATCCTGCCGTCCGGCGCCAACCGGATCGTTTTCCTGATGGCGCCGATGCTGACCTTCATCCTGGCGATGATCGGCTGGGCGGTGATTCCCTTCGACGCCGGGCTGGTGCTGGCCGACATCAACGTCGGCATCCTCTATCTCTTCGCGATCTCGTCGCTCGGCGTCTACGGCGTCATCATGGCGGGCTGGGCGTCGAACTCGAAGTATCCCTTCCTGGGCGCGCTGCGTTCGGCCGCGCAGATGGTGTCCTACGAAGTCTCCATGGGCTTCGTCATCATCACCGTCCTGCTGCTGGTCGGCTCCCTGAACCTCTCGGACATCGTGCTGGCCCAGAAGGGCAGCTATGGCCTGTTCAGCTGGTTCTGGCTGCCGATGCTGCCGATGTTCGTGATCTTCTTCATCTCGACCCTGGCGGAGACCAACCGCTCCCCCTTCGACCTGCCCGAAGGCGAATCGGAGCTGGTGGCCGGCTTCTTCGTCGAGTACTCGGCAATGACCTTCGCCCTGTTCTTCCTGGGCGAGTACGCGAACATGATCCTGATGAGCGCGATGACCTCGATCCTGTTCCTCGGCGGCTGGCTGCCGCCGATCGACATCGCGCCGTTCAACTGGATCCCCGGGCCGCTCTGGCTGTTCGCCAAGATCGCCCTGGTGCTGTTCTGCTTCCTTTGGGTCCGCGCGACTTTCCCGCGTTACCGCTACGACCAGCTCATGCGCCTCGGCTGGAAGGTGTTCCTCCCGTTCTCGCTGTTCTGGGTGGTGCTGACCGCGGGCGTGCTGGTCGCCTTCGACATGGTGCCGAACACATGACGGCGGGAGTTTGAGTTATGGGCATGATTGATCGCGGTCTGCGCAGCCTGCTGCTCAGCGAGCTCATCTCGGGCATGTCGCTGACCCTGCGCTATTTCTTCAAGCCGAAGGTGACGCTGAACTACCCTTACGAAAAGGGGCCGATCAGCCCGTGCTTCCGCGGCGAGCACGCGCTGCGCCGCTATCCCAATGGCGAAGAGCGCTGCATCGCCTGCAAGCTCTGCGAGGCGATCTGCCCGGCCCAGGCCATCACCATCGAGGCGGAACCGCGCGACGACGGCAGCCGGCGCACCACCCGCTACGACATCGACATGACGAAGTGCATCTACTGCGGTTTCTGCCAGGAAGCCTGCCCGGTGGATGCCATCGTCGAGGGACCGAACTTCGAATTCGCCACCGAGCCCCGCGAAGAGCTGTTCTACAACAAGGACAAGCTGCTCTCGAACGGCGACCGCTGGGAATACGAGATCGCCCAGAACCTGGAACTCGATGCACCTTACCGCTGAGCTTGCGGCCCGGGCGGGCAGCCGGGCCGATACCGCACAGCGGCCGTATCTTTGGGGGAGTAACCCGTGCGTTTGATCGATTGGGCCGGCAGCAACGCCGGACAGGGGCCGAAAGGCCCGGGGATTGAGGGGAGGCTCGCGGCATGATCATCCAGGCCCTGGCCTTTTACCTCTTTGCCGCGGTCACCGTCGCCGCCGGCGTCATGGTGGTGAGTTCGCGCAATCCCGTTCACTCGGTGCTTTTCCTGATTCTCGCCTTCTTCAATTCGGCGGGCCTCTTCATCCTGATGGGCGCTGAATTCCTGGCCATGATCCTGGTGGTCGTCTACGTCGGCGCCGTCGCCGTGCTGTTCCTCTTCGTCGTCATGATGCTGGACATCAACTACGTGCGCATGCGCGAGGGTTTCCTGCAATACCTGCCGCTGGGTGCGCTGATCGGTCTTATCCTGCTGGTCGAGCTGATCCTGGTCGGCGGCGCCTGGATCATTTCGCCGGCGGCGCAGCTGGCCGCCAGCCATCCGGTAATGCCGGCGGGCGACCTGCACAACACGCGGGCCATCGGCAATGTCATCTACACCGACTACATCTACCTGTTCCAGGCCTCCGGCCTGATCCTGCTGGTCGCCATGATCGGCGCCATCGTGCTGACCCTGCGTCAGCGCGAGGGCGTGCGGCGCCAGTCGATCGCCAAGCAGAACTCGCGCACCCGCGCCGAGTCGGTCGAGGTGAAGCAGGTCCCAAGCCGGAGCGGGGTATAACGCCATGCTGGAAATCGGCCTCGGCCACTACCTGACGGTCGCCGCGATCCTCTTCACCCTGGGGATCTTCGGCATCTTCCTGAACCGCAAGAACGTCATCATCATCCTGATGTCGGTCGAACTGATGCTGCTGGCGGTGAACATCAACTTCGTCGCCTTTTCGACGCACCTGCAGGATCTGGTCGGCCAGATCTTCGCGCTCTTCGTGCTGACGGTGGCGGCGGCCGAGGCGGCAATCGGTCTGGCGATCCTGGTGGTCTACTTCCGCAATCGCGGGTCCATCGAGGTCGAAGACATCAACATGATGAAAGGCTAGGGCAGGGGTCATGGAGCAACTTATCGTCCTGCTGCCGCTGCTCGGCGCGATCATCGCCGGTTTCTTCGGGCGCTTCATCGGCGACCGCGGCGCCATGCTGGTGACCTGCAGCCTGCTGCTGGCCTCCGCCGTGCTGTCCTGCTTCGTGTTCTACGATGTAGCCTTTGCCCACAATGCCCGCGTCACCGAGCTGTTCACCTGGATCGATTCCGGCAGCTTCGAGGTCAGTTGGGCCCTGAAGGTCGACACCCTGACGGCGGTGATGCTGATCGTGGTGACCGGCGTGTCCTCCATGGTGCACGTCTATTCGGTCGGCTACATGTCGCACGATCCGGCCAAGCCGCGCTTCTTCGCCTACCTCAGCCTCTTCACCTTCTTCATGCTGATGCTGGTGACGGCCGACAACTTCGTGCAGATGTTCTTCGGCTGGGAGGGCGTCGGCCTGGCGTCCTATCTGCTGATCGGCTTCTGGTACGAGCGGCCCAGCGCCTGCGCCGCGGCCATCAAGGCCTTCCTGGTGAACCGCGTCGGCGACGTCGGCTTCGCCCTGGGCATCTGCGGCGCCTTCGTCCTGTTCGGCACCGCCAGCTTCGACCAGGTCTTCCAGGCTGTGCCGGGTTACGCCAATGCCGAGTTCACGGCTTTCGGCATTTCCGGCCACGCCCTGACCATCATCTGCATCCTGCTGTTCATCGGCGCCATGGGTAAATCGGCCCAGTTGGGCCTGCATACCTGGCTGCCGGACGCCATGGAGGGCCCGACCCCGGTCTCCGCCCTGATCCATGCGGCGACCATGGTGACCGCCGGCGTCTTCATGGTGGCGCGCCTGTCGCCGATGTTCGAGTACGCCCCGACGGCGCTGGAGCTGGTCACCTACGTCGGCGCCATAACGGCGTTCTTCGCCGCGTCGGTCGGCCTGACCCAGACCGACATCAAGCGGGTCATCGCCTATTCACCCTGCTCGCAGCTCGGCTACATGTTCTTCGCCCTTGGCGTTTCGGCCTATTCGGCGGGCATCTTCCACCTGATGACCCACGCCTTCTTCAAGGCGCTGCTGTTCCTCGGCGCCGGCTCGGTGATCCACGCCATGTCCGACGAGCAGGACATGCGCAAGATGGGCGGTATCTACAAGCTGATCCCGGGCACCTACCTGCTGATGTGGATCGGCACCATCGCGCTGCTCGGCATCGGCATTCCCGGCGTCTTTGGCTTCGCCGGCTTCTACTCCAAGGACATCGTGGTGGAATCGGCCTATGCCGCCCACTCGACCCACGGCACCTTCGCCTTCGTGATGGGCGTGCTGGCGGCCTTCATGACCGCGTTCTATTCCTGCCGCCTGATGTTCATGACCTTCCACGGCCGCCCGCGCGCCTCCAAGGAGGTCATGTCGCACGTGCATGATTCGCCGCAGGTCATGATGATCCCGCTCTACGTTCTGGCCTTCGGCGCGGTTTTCGCGGGCTTTGCCGCCTACGAGTATTTCGTCGGCCACCACATGGAGGAGTTCTGGGGCGAGGCGCTGATGGTGCTGCCGCAGAACAACTCGGTGGAAGCCGCGCACCACGTGCCGCTGTGGGTGAAACTGTCGCCGCTGGTCGCCGGCCTGGGCGGTATCGCGCTGGCCTACGTCTTCTACATCGCGGCACCGGAGCTGCCAGGGAAGACCGCCCGGGCGCTGAGGCCCCTCTACCTCTTCTCGCTCAACAAGTGGTACTTCGACGAACTCTACGACCGCATCTTCGTTCGGCCGGCCCGGCTGCTCGGTTTCGGGCTGTGGAAGGGGGGCGATGGCGCGATCATCGACCGGCTGGGGCCAGACGGCATTGCCGCCACCACCCAGGGCGCCTCACGGCGGACCTCGGCGCTGCAGAGCGGCTATCTCTACCACTACGCCTTTGCCATGCTGATCGGGGTCGTCGTCCTGGTCACCTGGTACATCTTGAGCCAGTTGGGGTGATCCAGAAATGACCGGTTGGCCGATACTTTCGACGATCACCTTCCTGCCGCTGGCGGGTGCCCTGTGGATCCTGTTCTTCGTGCGCCACGAGGACGAGGCCCTGGCCGCCAAGAACGCCCGCTCGATGGCTCTCTGGGCCTCGCTGGTGACCTTCGTCGTCTCGCTGTTCGTATGGTTCAGCTTCGACCGCGGCAGTGCCGACTTCCAGTTCGTCGAGCGCGTCGAATGGATCCCCGCCTTCAACATCAGCTACCACATGGGCGTCGACGGCATTTCCATGATGTTCGTGCTGCTCTCCACGCTGCTGACGCCGCTGTGCGTGCTGGCAAGCTGGGATGCGGTGAAGGTGCGGGTGAAGGAATACATGATCGCCTTCCTCGTCCTCGAGACGCTGATGGTCGGCATGTTCTGCGCCCTGGACATCGTGATCTTCTACGTCTTCTTCGAAGGCGTTCTGATCCCGATGTTCCTCATCATCGGCATCTGGGGCGGCGGCCGGCGGGTCTACGCCGCCTTCAAGTTCTTCCTCTACACCCTGGCCGGGTCGGTGCTGATGCTGCTGGCGATTCTCGCCATGTACTACGACGCCGGCACCACCGACATTCCGACCCTGCTGAGCCATCACTTCCCGGCGCAGATGCAAACCTGGCTGTGGATCGCCTTCTTCGCCTCCTTCGCGGTGAAGGTGCCGATGTGGCCGGTGCACACTTGGCTGCCGGACGCCCTCGTCGAGGCGCCGACGGCGGGCTCGGTCATCCTGGCCGGCGTGCTGCTGAAGATGGGCGGCGACGGCTTCCTGCGCTTCTCGCTGCCGATGATGCCGGAGGCTTCCGAGTTCTTCGCGCCCTTCGTCTTCACCTTGTCGGTGATTGCGGTGATCTACACCTCCCTGGTGGCCCTGGCCCAGGAGGACATGAAGAAGCTGATCGCCTATTCCTCGGTCGCCCACATGGGCTTCGTGACCATCGGTATCTTCGCCGCCAACCAGCAGGGCATCGAAGGCGCGATCTTCCAGATGCTGTCGCACGGCGTCGTCTCCGCCGCGCTGTTCCTCTGCGTCGGCGTGGTCTACGACCGCCTGCACACCCGCCTGATCGAGCGCTACGACGGCCTGGTTTCCCGCATGCCGGGGTATGCGCTGGTCTTCATGGTATTCATGCTGGCGTCGGTCGGCCTGCCGGGGACCAGCGGCTTCGTCGGTGAGTTCCTGGTGCTGGTCGGCGCCTTCCAGGCCAACACCTGGGTCGCCCTGCTGGCGGCCAGCGGCATGGTCCTGGGCGCCGCCTACATGCTCTACCTCTACCGCCGGATCATCTTCGGCAAGATGACCAAGGAAGACCTGATGGGGATCCTCGACCTGCATTGGCGCGAGAAAGTGGTCTTCGCGCCGCTGATCGCCCTGGTGCTGTGGATGGGCATCTACCCGGCGTCCTTCATCGACGTCATGGCCCCCTCGGTGGAACGCCTCATCGACGGCTACGAAGCATCATTGGCGCGCGCCGAGAGCCCGCTGTTCGCCGGCTTCTGGTCCGGTCGCTAGGACGGGGCGCTAGGAGAGACAGATGTCCGAGTTGAATATCACCGCAGCACTGCCCGAGGTCTTCCTCGCCGTCGCCGGCATGAGCCTGCTGCTGCTGGGCGTGTTCCGCGGCAACGGCGGCACCCGTCTGGTGCTGACGCTGACCGTGGCCTGCTTCGCCCTGGCCTTCGTCATCATCGCCGTCTCTCAGGGGCGCCACGAGACCGCTCTCGGCGGGCTGTTCGTCGCCGATGCCTTCGGCGACTTCATGAAGCTGCTGGTGCTGGCCGGCTCGTCGGTCACCCTGGTGATGGCGATGCGCTATATCGAGCGCGAGGACATGGCGCGCTTCGAGTATCCGGTGCTGATCCTCTTCGCCACCGTCGGCATGCTGCTGATGATCTCGGCCAACGATCTGCTGTCGCTCTATCTGGGCCTCGAACTGCAGAGCCTCTCGCTCTACGTGGTGGCGGCCTTCCGCCGCGACCATCTGCGCTCCAGCGAGGCCGGCCTCAAGTACTTCGTCCTCGGCGCGCTGTCGTCGGGCATGCTGCTGTACGGCATGTCGATGATCTACGGCTTCACCGGCACCACCTCCTTTGCCGCCCTGGCGGCTCAGTTCACCGTCGGCGAGGCGGCGCCGATCGGCCTCATCGTCGGCATCGTCTTCCTCTCGGCAGGCCTCGCCTTCAAGATCTCGGCGGTGCCCTTCCACATGTGGACGCCGGACGTCTACGAGGGCGCGCCGACGCCGGTCACCGCGTTCTTCGCCACGGCGCCCAAGGTGGCGGCCATGGCGCTCATCGTCCGCGTGATGATCGGGCCGTTCGGCGACCTGGTGGCCCAGTGGCAGCAGATCATCTGGTTCGTCTCCATCGCCTCGATGGTCCTGGGCGCCCTGGCGGCGATCAGCCAGACCAACATCAAGCGTCTGATGGCCTACAGCTCCATCGGCCACGTCGGCTACGCCCTCATCGGCCTCGCCGCGGGGACCGAGCAGGGCGTCCACGGCATCCTGCTGTACATGACGATCTACATCATCATGAACCTCGGCACCTTCGCCTGCATCCTGTGCATGCGCCAGAAGGACGTCATGGTCGAGCGCATCGAAGACCTGAAGGGGCTCAGCAAGACCAACCCGGCGCTGGCTCTGGCGCTCGCGATCTTCATGTTCTCCATGGCCGGCATTCCGCCGCTGGTCGGCTTTTTCGGCAAGTTCTACATCTTCCTCGCGGCGATCGAGGCACAGCTCTACGTGCTGGCGGTGGTCGGCGTGCTCAGCTCGGTGATCGGTGCCTATTACTACCTGCGCATCGTCAAGCTGATGTACTTCGACGATCCGATCGAATCCTTCGACCGCCCGATCGGCCGCGAGATGGTGGCCATCCTGGCCGCGACCAGCCTGTTGATCGTGCTGCTGACCGTGGGTATCGCGCCGCTGCTGGACGGCACGGCCATGGCGGCGGCGTCGCTGTTCGCGGGATGATCCCGGCGCCCGACCGCAACCGGGACCCCCGTCTGCCACCGGCCTACCGGCTGGTGGTGCTGGACGAGATCGACAGCACCAATTCCGAGGCCAAACGCCGCGCGGCGCAGGGGGCCGAGGACGGCGCCCTGATCTGGGCGCGCGCGCAGACCGCCGCCTACGGCCGCCAGGGCCGGGGCTGGGCCAGTTCTCCGGGCAATCTCTTCCTCTCCCTCATCGTGCGGCCGGACTGCCCGCTGGCCAAGGCCGCCGAGTTCAGCTTCATCACCGCGGTGGCGCTGGGGGATGCCTTCGGCAGCGTCGCCCCGCCGCTGATCGAGGTCACCTACAAGTGGCCCAACGACGTCCTGCTGAACGGCCGCAAAGCCGCCGGTATCCTGTTGGAATCGAAAGGTGATTCGGCGCAGGACGTGGAGTGGCTGGTGATCGGCCTGGGCGCCAACATCAATTCCTTCCCGCCCGACACGCGCCTGCCGGCGACCAGCCTGCACTTCGAGGGCTGCCCGGCGACGGTCTCCGCCGTCGACCTGCTGGAGGCCTTCAGCCGGCACATGCTGTCATGGATCAACATCTGGCTGGAGGAGGGCTTCGCGCCGGTGCGCGACGTCTGGCTGCGCCACGCCCAGGGCAGCAAGCAGGAGATCGAGGCGCGGCTGCCGCACGAGACCCTCGTCGGCACCTTCAGCGACATCGACCCCGCCGGCACCCTGGTGCTGACCCTGGCGGACGGCAAGACCCGCCGCATCGCCGCCGGCGACGTCTACCTGCCGGGCGAAGGGTAGGGGGCAGCCATGCTCGTCGCCATCGATGCCGGCAACACCAACGTGGTCTTCGCGCTGTTCGACGGCGAGACCCTGCGCACCAAGTGGCGCGCCTCCAGTGACGCCAAGCGCACCGCCGACGAATACGCCGTCTGGCTGACCCAGTTGATGGCGCTGCAGGATCTGAAACCGGCCGACATCACCGGGGCGATCATCGCCAACGTGGTGCCGGCGGCCAGCTTTACCCTGACCACCCTGTGCAGCGAGTTCTTCAAGGTCACGCCGCTGATCGTCGGCGAGCCCTCGGTCGACCTGGGGATCGAGGTGCGCATGGACCACCGCGAGAACGTCGGCGCCGACCGGCTGGTCAACGCCCTGGCCGCGCACCGCGCCTACGGCGGCCCGCTGATCGTCATCGACTTCGGCACCGCCACCACCTTCGACATCGTCGGGCCCGACGGCGCCTACGAGGGCGGCGTCATCGCCCCCTCGGCACAGCACTCCGTCGAGGCGCTCTACCGCGCGGCGGCACAGCTGCCGCGGGTCAAGATCGAACGGCCCGCCCACGTCATCGGCAAGGACACGGTGCCGGCGATGAAATCCGGCATCTACTGGGGCTACGTCGGCCTGATCGAAGGACTGACGTCACGCATCCAGACGGAATACGGGGCCCCGATGCGGGTGATCGCCACCGGCGGCCTCGCGACACTCTACGCCGAGGCCGCCCCGGTTATCGAGGTGGTCGATACGGACCTCACTTTACGCGGACTGCGCTTGATCCACGCGGCCAACAGCAAGGACTGACCGCATGGGCAAGGCTTTCACCGGCAAGGACCTCGGTGCCGAGGACCTCTACTTCATTCCGCTGGGCGGCACCGGCGAGATCGGCATGAACCTCAACCTCTATGGCCACAAGGGCGCCTGGTTGATGGTCGATCTCGGCATCATCTTCGGCGATCCGCGGCTGCCCGGCATCGACGTGGAAATGCCGGACCCCAGCTTCATCGCCGACCGCCGCGACGACTTGGCGGGCCTGGTGCTGACCCACGCCCACGAGGACCACATCGGCGCGGTGCCCTATCTCTGGCCCGAACTGCGCTGCCCGATCTACGCCACCAAGTTCACCGCCGCCCTGGTCCGCCGCAAGCTGGCAGAAGTCGGCCTGCTGGACGAGGTGGAACTCATCGAGGTGCCGCTGTCCGGCAAATTCTCCGTCGGCCCCTTCGAGATCGAGCTGATCACCCTGACCCATTCGATTCCGGAACCCAACGCCGTGGTGATCCGCACCGACGCGGGCACCGTGCTGCACACCGGCGACTGGAAGTTCGACCCTAATCCGCTGGTCGGCGACAACTACGACGAGGAACGCCTGAAGGCCCTGGCCGACGAGAACATCCTGGCCATGGTCGGCGATTCCACGAACTCCATGGTATGGAGCGAGGCGGGTTCGGAAGCCGAGGTCCGCGAGCACCTGCTGGAGGTCGTGCGCCCGCTGAAGAAGCGCGTCGCCGTCGCCTGCTTCGCCAGCAACGTGGCGCGCCTGGAAACCGTCATGCATGTGGCGGAGGCCTGCGGCCGCCGGGTCTGCCTGCTCGGCCGCTCGATGCACCGCATCGTCGAGTGCGCCCGCGAGGCCGGCTACCTGCAGGGCCTTCCGCCGTTCATCGGCGAGGACGAGATCGAATACCTGCCGCGCGACAAGGTGCTGCTGCTGTGTACCGGCAGCCAGGGCGAGCCGCGCGCCGCACTGTGGCGCCTCGCCCGCGGCGCTCATCCGAGCGTCGGGCTGGATCGGGGCGACGCGGTGATCTTCTCCTCGCGGGTCATCCCCGGCAACGACACCGCGATTTTCGAGCTGCAGAATTCCCTGGCCGAGTCCGGCATCGACGTGATCACCGACCATGATCACGAGATCCACGTCTCCGGCCACCCGGGCCGCGACGAACTGGTGCAGATGTACCAGTGGGTGCGCCCACAGGTCGCGGTGCCGGTGCACGGCGAGGCCCGCCACCTGGCGGCCCATGCCGAGATCGCCAAGCAGTGCCAGGTGCCCCAGCAGATCGTCGGGCGCAACGGCGTGGTCGTCCGCCTGGCCCCGGGCAACGCCGAAATCGTCGACAAGGTGCCGAGCGGGCGTCTGGTGTTCGACGGGCGGCGCCTGCTGACGCGCGACAGCCCGGTGCTGAAAGGCCGCCAGAAGATGATGTTCAACGGCGCGGTTGCCGTCACCCTGGTGATGGACGAGCGCGGCGCCCTGGATGGCGAGCCGGAAATCTCCACCATCGGCCTCTACGAGCCGCAGGAGGCGGAGGAGGACATGGAAGCCATCGAGATCGCCCTCAGCGACGCGGTCGGGCGCCTCGGCCGCCGCGAGCGCAAGGACGACGCGGCGGTGGAGGAGGCGGCCAGCCAGTCGGTGCGGCGGACCATCAACCGCCTGCTCGGCAAGAAGCCGATGGTGATGGTGCACGTCATCCGCCTGGAATGACGCCCTGGAGTCACGGGCCGGGGGGAGCACCGGCCCGGATGACGGGCCGCTGTCAGGAGTGTTCGAACTGCGGCCCGGCAGGGTCTTGCGTCCTCTCCCGGCGGCCCTCAGATTACAGGAAACACGGAGGAGAGAAGGGATGATCGGCAGGCTGAACCACGTCGCCATCGCGGTGCCGGACCTGGAAGCCGCGTCTGGCGTCTACCGCATGCTGGGGGCCGAGCTGTCGGAGGCGGTGCCGCAGCCCAAGCACGGCGTCACGGTCGTCTTCGTAGAGCTGCCGAACACCAAGATCGAGTTGCTGCATCCCCTGGGGGAGAATTCGCCGATCGCCAGCTTCCTGGAACGCAACCCGTCCGGCGGCATCCACCATGTCTGCTACGAGGTCGACGACATCATCGCCGCCCGCGACCATCTGAAGGCCGGGGGCGCCCGGGTGCTGGGCGACGGCGAGCCCAGGATCGGCGCCCACGACAAGCCGGTGCTGTTCCTTCATCCGAAGGATTTCTGCGGCACGCTCATCGAGCTCGAACAGGCCTGAAGGCCCGAAAGAAAACAGGCTAGATACGCATTCATGACCTGGTTCACCGGTATCCTTGTCTACTGCATGGTCTGGGTGGTCGTCCTGCTCACCGTGCTGCCCTGGGGCGTGCGGCCGGCGGAGGAGCCGGAAAGCGGGCACGAGCCGGGCGCGCCGGAAAAGCCCATGCTGGTCACGAAGTTCATCGCCACGACGCTCATCGCCTTCGTCATCTGGGGTGGCATCTACCTGGTGATCGACCAGGGCTGGATCAGCTTCCGCGACACCGTCGAGCCCTTCGTCAAGCCCACCGGCTCGGAGCCGGCATCGTGAGCGGTTACTGCGACTTCGCGCCGGACAACCCGATCCACGCCCCGTACCACGACCGCGAGTACGGCTTTCCGGTCGCCGACGAGAGCGTGCTGTTCGAGCGCCTGGTGCTGGAGATCAACCAGGCCGGGCTGTCCTGGGAACTGATGCTGAAGAAGCGGGATGGCTTTCGCGCCGCCTACGACGGCTTCGACATCGATACGGTGGCCGGCTACGGCGAGCGCGAGCGGACCCGCCTGCTGAACGACGCCGGCATCATCCGCAACCGCCTGAAGGTCGATGCCGCCATCGAGAACGCCCGCCGCATTGTCGCCCTGCGGGCCGACTACGGCTCCTTCGGCGGCTGGATTGCCGCACACCATCCGCTGGACAAGCCTGACTGGGTCAAGCTGTTCCGCAAGACGTTCAAGTTTACCGGCGGGGAAATCGTCGGGGAGTTCCTCATGAGCACCGGCTATCTGCCCGGCGCCCACCGGGAGAGCTGTCCCGTCTACAAGAAGATTGCCAAGCTGTCGCCGCCCTGGATGGTGGCCGGGAACCGGAAATCAGCCAAAACGGCAAAAAAATAAGGCAAGCCGCAGCTTGCCCTCGCCAGTTCCCTGTTCAGCTTTTTATGACCTGATTATCAGGCTCTTATGATCTTTGACGGCTTAAGTGCCGTCTTGAGGCGTGTCCACCCTAAACCTGGGCCGCGCTGCGCTGTTCTGCGCAGTTCTTAGCGATCAGAGTAATATCCCAAATCGTATGCCTCGTCACCCATTTTCTAACATTGTTTTACGATTACCCCATGCTGCATTGCAACAATTGCGCGGAAGGCCCACCTTCGATTGAAACCAGGAGATTAGACTCTCGTGATCGGGCCGAACGATCCAGCTAATTGTTTGTTAAAGGCCCCCCGCCTAGGCTCATGCCATGGACTCCCAGGCCACATCTCGCCCGACCCCCTCCATTCATCTCGCCGGCGCCCTGTCGTGGCTGGCCCTGGCCTGCCTATGGGCCCTGATCACGGCATTGCCGGCTGCCGCCCAGGACGCCTACCTGACCGTCAGTGAGGGGGACTGCGCCCGCCTGGCCCGGCACTATCCCGCCCCCCCTAACTCAACCGGCGATGTGACCTACAAGCCGGGCCAGGACGTCCACGGCAAGCCGGTCGTCCCGGCAGACCTGAACCCGGCCGGCGGCCTGATCCTGCCCGACGCCGTGGTCATCCCCATCGAGATCGACCTCTTCGAGCGCTACGGCATCCCGGCCAACAAGGCCAATTTCAAGGGCGACGTCTTCATCGGCGAGGTGGTGGTGGACGTCGCCACCGGCCGGGCCATCTTCAACGGCCAGCCCCTGCAGAGCGACGCCGAGGCCGAACTGGCCGCCCGCTGCCAGCGCATCGTCCGGGATCGCGACGCCGCCCAATAGCCTGCCGGTATCCCGGCCGCCGGTCCTGTTTCGGCGCCTCTCAATACAACTCCACAGGTCTGTGAACCGCTGGCCCCTTGCGAAGCGGCGGCTTCCCGGTCATTTTCTCGCCTGGGGTCGATCCGGCCCCGGGATGGGAACACAGGACAAGAGCCAGGTATGCGCCTTTCGCAGTATTTCATGCCGACCCTGAAGGAAACGCCGAAAGAGGCGGAGATCGTCTCCCACCGGCTCATGCTGCGCGCCGGGATGGTCCGCCAGGCCAGCGCCGGGATCTACTCCTGGCTGCCGCTCGGCTTCCGCGTGCTCAAGAAGATCGAGCAGATCGTCCGCGAGGAGCAGGACGCCGCCGGTTATCAGGAAGTGCTGATGCCGACCATCCAGTCGGCCGACCTGTGGAAACAGTCCGGGCGTTACGACGACTACGGCAAGGAGATGCTGCGCATCACCGACCGCCACGAGCGCGAGCTGCTCTACGGCCCGACCAACGAGGAACTGATCACCGAGATCTTCCGCAACGGCGCCAAGAGCTACCGCGACCTGCCCAAGGGGCTCTACCACATCCAGTGGAAGTTCCGCGACGAGGTGCGGCCACGTTTCGGCGTCATGCGCGGGCGCGAGTTCCTGATGAAGGATGCCTATTCCTTCGACATCGACTACGAGGCCGGGCGGCGCGCCTACCAGAAGCAGTTCGTCGCCTACCTGCGCACCTTCGCGCGGCTGGGCCTGCAGGCGATCCCCATGGCGGCCGACACCGGCCCCATCGGCGGCAACCTCAGCCACGAATTCATCGTGCTGGCCGACACCGGCGAGTCCGAAGTGTTCTGCGACCGCGAGTTCCTCGACCACGACGTGCTCGGCACCGCGGTCGACTACACAGACAGCGCCAGCGTGGAGAAGGTGGTCGACTACTACACCAATCTCTATGCCCGCACCGACGAAAAGCACGATGCCGCCGCCTTCGAAGCGGCGGTACCGGCGGAGCGCCGCTACACCGGGCGCGGGATCGAGGTCGGCCACATCTTCTTCTTCGGCACCAAGTACTCCGAGCCTCTGGGCGCCGTGGTGACCACGCCGGACGACGACAGCGTGCCGGTGCAGATGGGTTCCTACGGCGTTGGCGTGTCGCGCCTGGTCGGCGGCATCATCGAGGCCTGCCACGACGACGCCGGCATCGTCTGGCCGGAGGCGGTGGCGCCCTACAAGGTCGGCCTGATCAACCTGCGCGCCGCCGATGCCGACTGCACCGCGGCCTGCGACAAACTTTACGGCCAGCTCAGCGAAGCCGGCGTCGAGGTGCTGTACGACGACCGTGACGAGTCGGCCGGCGCCAAGTTCGCCTCCATGGACCTGATCGGGCTGCCCTGGCAGCTGGTGGTGGGCCCGCGCGGCCTGAAGAACGGCGTCGTCGAGCTCAAGCGCCGCGGCAGCGACGCCGAACGGGAAGAGCTCAGCCCCGAAGCGGCCCTCGCCAAGCTGGCAGGCTAGGCGGGCGGATGTTCATCTCCGGTTTCGAACGCCTGGTCGCCCTGCGCTACCTGCGGCCGCGCCGCCAGGAAGGCTTCGTCTCCATCATCGCGACGCTCTCGATGCTGGGCATCGCCATCGGCGTCGCGGCGCTGATCATCGTCATGGCTGTGATGAACGGCTTCCGCCAGGAACTGCTGGCGCAGATCCTGGGCGTGAACGGTCACCTGACGGTCTTCGCCGACCAGCCGCAGATGAACCACTACGACGACCTCGCGCAGCGCCTCGGTGCCGTCGAGGGCGTCGTCATGGTGACGCCGCAGATCCAGGAGCAGGTGGTGGTCACCGCCGGCACCTCGGCCAGCGGTGCGCTGGTGCGCGGCATGAAAAAGGCGGACATCGCGGCGCGGCCGCTGCTGGCCGACAACATCGTCGCCGGCAGCCTGGAGGATTACGCCAGCGACGGTGGCGACGACGGGATTCTGCTCGGCGCCCGCCTGGCGCGCAAATTCGGCGTCCGCGCCGGCGACCGCATCACCCTGCTGTCGCCCCAGGGCACCACCACCGTCATGGGCACCGTGCCGCGCATGAAGAGCTACCGCATCGCCGGCCTCTTCGAGGTCGGCATGTCGGTCTACGACGAGGGCTTCATCTACATGCCGCTGCAGGCGGCGCAGGTGTTCTTCCGCCTGCCGGACGCGGTGAACGCCGTCGAGGTCTATGCCGACACGCCCGACGACGCCTTCGCCGTCGGCGCCCGCATCCAGCGCGAGCTGGGCGTCGGCTACCGCATCGTCGACTGGCAGCGCACCAACGCCAGCTTCTTCGGCGCCATCCAGGTCGAACGCAACGTGATGTTCATCATCCTCTCGCTGATCATCCTGGTCGCTTCCTTCAACGTGCTGTCCGGCCAGGTCATGCTGGTGAAGAACAAGGGCAGGGACATCGCCATCCTGCGCACCATGGGCGCGACCCGCGGCATGATCCTGCGCATCTTCTTTGCCACCGGCGCCACCATCGGCGTCTTCGGCACGGCGCTCGGCTTCATCCTCGGCCTCAGCTTCTCGCTGAACATCGAGACCATCCGGCAGTGGCTGCAGACCCTGCTGCAAATGAAGCTGTTTCCGGAGGAGATCTATTTTCTCACGCGCATGCCGGCCGAGGTCGATTCCGTTGAGGTCACCCTGGTCATCGTGATCGCTTTGGTGCTGTCCTTCCTGGCGCCGCTCTATCCGGCGTGGCGGGCCGCCCGCCTCGATCCGGTGGAGGCGCTCCGCTATGAGTAAGCTGGACAGCCTGAGCGCGGTCGGCAGCCGCAACGGCAAGGGCCTGGAACTGCGCCAGGTGCGCCGGGTCTTCCGCCAGGTCGGCAGCCAGCTCGAAGTCCTCCAGGATGCCTCCTTCACGGTGTCCGGCGGCGAGATCGTCGCCCTGGTCGGCCCCTCGGGCGCCGGCAAGTCGACCCTGCTGCAGATCGCCGGCCTGCTGGAGCGCCCGGACGACGGCGAGGTGCTGATCGATGGCGCCGCCTGCCTGCGCCTGTCCGATGCCCAGCGCACCACGCTCAGGCGCCGGGCCATCGGCTTCGTCTACCAGTACCATCACCTGCTGCCGGAGTTCTCCGCCGTCGAGAACGTCATGATGCCGCAGATGATTGCCGGCGTCGGAAAATCAAAGGCCCGCGACAAGGCCCTGGCCCTGCTGGAAACCGTCGGCCTCAGCCCCCGCGCCGATCACCGCCCGGCGCGCCTCTCCGGCGGTGAGCAGCAGCGCACCGCCAGCGTGCGCGGCCTTGCCAACGACCCGTCTATCCTGCTGGCCGACGCGCCGACCGGCAACCTCGACCCCGACACCGCCGACGGCGTCTTCGGCCAGCTCATGCACCTGGTGCGCGACGGCGGCATGGCGGCGGTCATCGCCACCCACAACATGGATCTCGCCAAACGCATGGACCGGGTGCTGCGCCTGGAACACGGCCGCATCGTCGAGGGGTGATTTACCCCCAGGAAACTGCATCTGCCCACAGGTCATCAACCGTGACTCGACTCGCCCTCTAGAGGCAGACTGTTGCCATGTCACACGCTGATTTCGTCCACCTGCGGGTGCATTCCGCCTATTCCCTGTCGGAAGGCGCCATCCCGGTAAAAAACCTGGTGAAGCTCTGCAAGGCCCAGGCGATGCCGGCGGTTGCCGTCACCGACACCGGCAACCTCTTCGGCGCCCTGGAATTCGCCCAGACCGCCCAGAAGGAGGGCGTGCAGCCGATCATCGGCTGCCAGCTCCATGTCACCCGGGAACCGGCCGAGCCGCGCAACGGCACCGCGCCGGCGCCCGACCAGCTGGTCCTGCTGGTGCAGAACGAGGCCGGCTACAAGAACCTCATGCACCTGGTCTCCTGCGCCTTCCTGCAGAGTGAGCCCAGCGAGGCCGCCCAGGTGAGCCTGGACCTTCTGGCCGAGCATGCCGAGGGCCTGCTGGCGCTGACCGGTGGCACCGGCGGCGCCGTCGGCCGCCTGCTGGCCGGCGAGCAGAAGGACGCCGCCGAGGCCATGCTGCGGCGGCTGATGACCGTCTTCCCGGGCCGCCTCTATGTCGAGCTGCAGCGCCACGGCCTGCCCGACGAGGAGCTGATCGAGCCGGGCCTGCTGACGCTGGCCTATGCCCACGACCTGCCGCTGGTCGCCACCAACGAGGCCTTCTTCCCGACCGATGCGGATTACGAGGCGCACGACGCCCTGCTGTGCATCGCCGGCGGCGCCTACATCGCCCAGAGCGACCGCCGCCGCCTGACGCCGGACCACGCCTTCAAGGGCGCCGCGGAGATGCGGGCGCTGTTCGCCGACCTGCCGGAAGCGGTCGACAACACCCTGGCGATCGCCCGGCGCTGCGCCTACTTCCCGGAATTCGTCAGCCCGATCCTGCCGCCGTTCACCACCGAGGGCGGGCGCAGCGAGCGCGACGAACTGCAGGTGCAGTCCGAGGCCGGCCTGCAGCGGCGCATGGAAATGCAGGTCCTCACCGAGGACATGGACGCGGCGGCCCGCGAAGCGGCGGTGAAGCCCTACCGCGAGCGCCTGGAATTCGAACTGGCGGTCATCCAGGAAATGGGCTTTGCCGGTTACTTCCTGATCGTTGCCGACTTCATCAAGTGGGCCAAGGCGCAGAACATTCCGGTCGGGCCGGGGCGCGGTTCGGGCGCCGGTTCGGTGGTCGCCTGGGCGCTGACCATCACCGACCTGGACCCGCTGCGCTTCGCCCTGCTGTTCGAACGCTTCCTCAATCCCGAGCGCGTGTCGATGCCTGACTTCGACATTGACTTCTGCCAGGACCGCCGCGACGAGGTGATCCGCTATGTACAGAACAAGTACGGCGAAGACCGCGTCGCGCAGATCATCACCTTCGGTAAGCTGCAGGCGCGCGCCGCGCTGCGCGACGTCGGCCGCGTGCTGCAGATGCCCTATCCGCAGGTCGACCGCATCTGCAAGCTGGTGCCCAACAACCCGGCCAACCCGGTCACCCTGCAGCAGGCCATCGACGGCGAGCCGGTGCTGCGCGAGATGCGCCGCGAGGACGAGTCGGTCGACAAGCTGCTGACCAGCGCCCTGCGCATCGAGGGCCGGTACCGCCACGCCTCGACCCACGCCGCCGGCGTGGTGATCGGCGACCGGCCCCTGGACGAGCTGGTGCCGCTGTACCGCGACCCGCGCTCCGACATGCCGGTGACGCAGTTCAACATGAAGTTCGTCGAGCAGGCCGGCCTGGTGAAGTTCGACTTCCTGGGCCTGAAGACCCTGACGGTGCTGCAGCGGGCCTGCGACCTGCTGGCCCGGCGCGGGGTGGAGATCGACCTGACGCTGATCCCCCTCGACGACCAGAAGGCCTTCGAGATGATGAGCCGCGGCGACACCGTCGGCGTGTTCCAGTTTGAAAGTTCGGGCATGCGCAGCCTGCTGCGCGAGGCCCGCGTCGATACCTTCGAGGACATCATCGCCCTGGTCGCCCTCTACCGGCCGGGCCCGATGGAAAACATCCCGAAGTACGTCGCCTGCAAGTTCGGCAGGGAGCAGCCGGAGATCCTGCACGAGACCATCGAGCCGGTGGTGAAGGACACCTACGGGGTCATCATCTACCAGGAACAGGTGATGCAGATCGCCCAGGTCTTCGCCGACTACACCCTGGGCCAGGCCGACCTGCTGCGCCGCGCCATGGGCAAGAAGATCAAGGCCGAGATGGACGCCCAGCGCGACATCTTCGTGAAGGGCGCCACCGCCAAGGGCGTCACCAAGGAGCGCGCCTCCTATGTCTTCGATCTGGTCGACAAGTTCGCCGGCTACGGCTTCAACAAGGCGCACTCCGCCGGCTACGCCCTGGTCGCCTACCAGACCGCCTATCTGAAGGCCAACTACCCGGTCGAATTCATTGCCGCCTCGATGACTTTCGACATGGGCAACACCGACAAGCTGAACGTCTACCGCCAGGAACTGCAGCGTCTCGGCATCGCGCTGCTGCCGCCGGACATCAACCGCTCCGAGCCGGACTTCGGGGTCGAGATCGCCGAGGACGGCACCCCGGCGATCCGCTATGCCCTGGCGGCGCTGAAGAACGTCGGCGCCAACGCCATGGCCGCGGTGACCGCCGAGCGCGAGGCCAACGGCCCCTTCAAGAGCCTGGCCGACTTCGCCAACCGGCTGGACGCCAAGCTGATCAACAAGCGCCAGATCGAGAACCTCGCCTGCGCCGGTGCCTTCGACGGCCTGAACGCCAACCGGGCCCAGGTCTTCCACGCCGCCGAGACCATCGTGCGCCATGCCAGTGCCGCCGCCAGCGCGCGCGACAGCGCCCAGGTGAACCTGTTCGGCGGCGCCGACGACAACGGCCCCGCGCCGATGCCGCTGCCGCCGGTCGAGGACTGGCCGAGCATGGAGCGGCTGGGCCATGAATTCGGCGCCATCGGTTTCTACCTCTCGGCCCACCCGCTGGACACCTACGGCACCACCCTGGAGAAGGTGAAGGCGATCACCTACACCCAGCTCAAGACCGCCGGCAGCGGCATCTTCACCCTGGCCGGCATCTTCCTCAGCAAGCGGGAGATCAACAACCGCAAGGGCAACCGCATGGCCTTTGCGCAGTTCTCCGACGCGACCGGGGTCTACGAGGTAACGCTGTTCACCGAGACCCTGGCCCAGTGCCGCGAGCTGCTGGAAGGCGGCCAGACCCTGCTGCTGAAGGTCTCCGCCGAGGCGCGCGAGGACGACGAACCGCGGCTCACCGCCCAGTCCCTGGAGCCGCTGGACAGTGCCGCGGCGCGGGCCTCCAAGGGCCTCGACCTCCACCTCAACGGCCCGGGCCCCCTGGGCAGCCTGAAGACCCTGCTGGAGCGCGAGGGCCGGGGCAGGGGGCAGATCCGCCTCATCGTCGCCCTCGACGACGGCCAGGAAATCGAATTCGATCTCGGCCAGACCTATCGCCTGTCGCCGGAGATCCGCCAGGCCATCAAGGCGGTGCCCGGCGTGGTCATGCAGGACCGCTGAGCGGCTTCTTTCTTTCTCGTCTCCCCAGCGCGCCCGAAGGATGCCGGACCAAAGGGATGGTGAAAACGTCATCCGCTGCGGCTAGACTTCAACCACAAAGGGAAAGGGGGACGGGATATGACGATTTTCAAGCAGTTGGCCGCGGTTGTTCTGGTCTGCGCTGCGACGTTGGCGCTGAACGGCCCTGCCGCCGCCCAGACGAGCAAGGCGGAAAAGGCCCGCGAACTGTTCCAGATCTTCCAGGCCGACGGCATCATGGAGCAGATGTTCGATGCCGCCTTCACCCAGATGGACGCCTTGGCGCGGCAGTCCAATCCGGAACTGCCCAACGAGGCCCGGACGATCATCCAGGAGGAGGTCAAGACCGCCCTCAAGGAATCCCTGCCACTGCTGATCGAGAAGGTGGCGGTGATCTACGAGCAGGTGTTCACCGAAGAAGAGCTCGATGGGATGCTGGACTTCTACAGGAGCCCTGTCGGCCAGAGCATGATCGCCAAGATGCCCGAGATGATGGGGCAGAGCGTCCAACTGAGCCAGCAGTGGGCCATGGGGATGTTGCAGAGCCTGCCCGGCCGCGTCGAACAGCGCCTCAAGTCGGAGGGTTACGAGCTCTAGGCGGCCCGGCCGTATGCCCCACCAAAGCCGCTTTTCCCTTGCGTTTGGGGCGCCTGGGGGGTATTTCCCGCCCATTATCAATCTCACACGTGGGCAATGCGGCCGTCGGGGAGACATCCCGAACAGTCGCTCCGGTGTCTGAGACTTCAGGTTTCTCAACGCTTTGTTGGGCTTTCTTGAAGCCAGATGACAGGCTCACGGTGGACCAACCGGAGAAGATATCATGGCGCTTCCGCGCCCCTCGATGCGTCAGCTTTTGGAAGCTGGCGTCCACTTTGGACACACCACCCGCCGCTGGAATCCCCGCATGGCCCCCTACATTTTCGGTGTCCGCAACGGCATCCACATCATCGACCTTGAGCAGACCGTTCCGCTGCTGAACCAGGCCCTGGTCACCGTGCGCGACGTCGTCGCCGGCGGTGGCCGCGTGCTCTTCGTCGGCACCAAGCGCCAGGCCAGCGAGAAGATCGCCGAGGCGGCCAAGCGCTGCGGCCAGTACTACGTGAACCACCGCTGGCTGGGCGGCATGCTGACGAACTGGAAGACCATCTCCCATTCGATCAAGCGCCTGCGCACCGTCGACGAGCAGCTCTCCGGTGAGCAGCTGGGCCTGACCAAGAAGGAAATCCTGATGCTCACCCGTGAGCGCGACAAGCTGGAGCGCGCGCTGGGCGGCATCAAGGAGATGGGCGGCCTGCCCGACATGATCTTCGTCATCGACACCAACAAGGAACACATCGCGATCGAGGAAGCCGGGAACCTCAATATTCCGGTGATCGGCGTGCTCGATTCCAATTCCGATCCGGACGGCGTGACCTTCCCGGTGCCGGGTAACGACGACGCCCTGCGCGCCATCGGCATGTACTGCGACCTGATCGCCGATGCGGTGCTGGACGGCATCCAGGCCGAGATGACCGCCAGCGGTACCGACGTCGGCGAGTCGGTCGAGGTGCCGGTCGAGACGCTGCCGGAAGCGGGCGCGAGCGAAGGCGAAGCCGCGCCGGCCGAAGCTGCCGCCCCGGCCGCCGAAGAGGCTGCGCCCCAGGCGTAATTCCAATCTGCCTTGAGGGAAACCGGCCCGCCGCGAAGGCGGGACCGGTTTCCCCAAACGGCAATGAAACTTCTATAGAATTTGGCCCCTTCAAGGGGCGTTTGAGACTTCAAGAAAGAAGGATTCCGTCATGGCTGAAATTACAGCGGCGCTGGTGAAAGAGCTGCGTGAGACCTCCGGCGCGGGGATGATGGATTGCAAGAAGGCGCTGACCGAAAGTGGCGGCGACCTGGAAGCGGCCGTCGACTGGCTGCGCAAGAAGGGCCTTGCCGCCGCCGCCAAGAAGGCCGGCCGCGTGGCCGCCGAGGGCCTGGTCGGCGTCGCCGCCGAGGGCACCACGGGCGCCGTGGTCGAAATCAACTCCGAGACCGACTTCGTTGCCCGCAACGAGAACTTCCAGGAGTTCGTGCGCAACGTCGCCCAGATCGCCCTGGAGCAGGGTGGCGACCTGGACAAGATCCAGGCCGCGCCGTATCCGGGCAGCGGCAACAGCGTCGCCGACAAGCTGACCGCCATGATCGGCACCATCGGCGAGAACATGGCGCTGCGTCGCGCCGCCGGCATCACCGTCAGCGAAGGCGTGGTGTGCTCCTACATCCACAACCAGACCGCCCCGGGCCTCGGCAAGATCGGCGTGCTGATCGGCCTCGCGTCGGCCGGCGACAAGGCGAAGCTGGAGGCCCTCGGCCGGCAGCTCGCCATGCACGTGGCCGCCGCCCAGCCGCAGGCCGTCGACCGCGATGGCGTCGATGCCTCGGCCCTGGACCGGGAGCGCGACGTGCTCAGCGATCAGGCGCGCGCCAGCGGCAAGCCGGAAGAGATCATCGCCAAGATGGTCGAAGGCCGCCTGCGCAAGTTCTACGAGGAAGTCGTCCTGCTGGAGCAGGTCTTCGTCATCGACGGCGAAACCAAGGTCAACAAAGTGCTGGAAAACGCGGCCAAGGACGTGGGCGCGCCGGTCACCATCGCCGGCTTCGTGCGCTTCCAACTCGGCGAGGGCGTCGAGCGCGAGGAGCAGGACTTCGCCGCCGAAGTGGCCGCCACCCTCGGCGGCTGATCGCTCGGCGGTTAGTCCCGGCAACGCCCGTCTCGGCCGGCTTCCGGGACCTCCCTCCGAGAAGCGGCCTCCGGGACCGGCCAACTCCGACCTTTCCCGGCCGCGGCCACTGTTTCGCCTTGATTGCGTGTCAAAAGGCGGCGGTGCCGCGGCGGGACCGTCGCCCCCCTGGCATGACGCGTCCCGGCGCATTAACATGGCGCCGCTTCATCGGCCGGTAGCCGCGCTGCCGGTTTCCGCCAGGCTTCACCCAGGTGGCACCCAGGTAGCATCCAGGTGGCACCGGGGGTCGAACCGGGTGCCAAAGTTCAAAAGGGGCTCATGTCCAAGAACCAAAAGCGGGCCGACAGCCCCCTCAAGTACAAACGTGTCCTGCTGAAAATCTCCGGCGAGGCCCTGATGGGCAACGGGGAGTACGGACTGGATGCCGACATGGTGGCGCAGATCGCCAACGACGTTGCCGCGGTGCGCAAGATGGGCGCCGACGTCTGCCTGGTGGTCGGCGGCGGCAACATCTTCCGGGGCGTCTCCGGCGCCGCACGGGGCATGGAGCGCGCCCAGGCTGACTACATGGGTATGCTGGCGACGGTGATTAACGCCCTGGCCCTGCAGAACGCCTTGGACAACATCGGCTGCGCCACCCGCGTGCAGTCGGCCATCCCGATGTCCACGGTGGCCGAGCCCTATATCCGCCGCCGGGCGGTGCGCCACATGGAAAAGGGCCGGGTGGTGATCTTCGCCGCGGGCACCGGCAACCCCTTCTTCACGACGGATACGGCGGCGGCGCTGCGCGCCTCCGAGATGGGTTGCGACGTGCTGCTGAAGGGCACCAAGGTCGATGGCGTCTACGATTCGGACCCGGCCAAGAACCCCGATGCCAAGCGCTATGACACCTTGAGCTACATGCGGGTGCTGACCGACGATCTCGGCGTCATGGATCACGCCGCCATCTCGCTGGCCCGGGAAAACGCTATCCCTATCCTTGTCTTCTCAATATACAAACCGGGAGCCTTCGCCGACGTCCTGGCCGGCAAGGGCTGCTTTACACTGGTAAGAAACGAGGGATAACCCGTGGCAAACCCTGATCTAAGCGATATCACGCGCCGCATGGACGGCGCCCTGGACGCCCTCCAGAAGGAGTTCGGCGGCCTGCGCACCGGCCGCGCCTCGGCCGGCCTGCTCGATCCCATCAATGTCGATGCCTACGGCGCCAGCATGCCGATGAACCAGGTCGGTTCGCTCAGCGTGCCCGAGCCGCGCATGGTCACCGTCCAGGTCTGGGACCGCGGGCTGGTCGGCGCGGTGGAAAAGGCGATCCGCGAGTCGGGCCTGGGCCTCAATCCGGCGAGCGACGGCCAGCTGGTCCGGGTGCCGATTCCGGCGCTGTCGGAAGAGCGCCGCGTCGAGCTGACCAAGATCGCCGGCAAGTATGCCGAGCAGGCCCGCGTCGCCGTGCGCAACGTCCGTCGCGACGGCATGGAGATGCTGAAGAAGATGGAAAAAGACAACGAAATCTCCAAGGATGAGCACCACCACTGGTCGGAGCAGATCCAGGGCCTGACGGACAAGCACATCAAGAAGGTCGACGAGGCCCTGGTCCAGAAGGAAGCGGAAATCCTTCAGGTCTAGTGCCTGTCAGGTTCGGTTCCGCCAGTAGCGGTCGATGAAAGCAATGGACGACGCACGCTTCTCTATGGATACGGCCTCGCCGCGGCACGTCGCGATCATCATGGATGGCAACGGCCGCTGGGCGAACGCGCGTGGCCTGCCGCGTACCCTGGGCCACCGCCAGGGGGCCGAGGCGGTGCGCCGCTGCGTGACGGGGGCCATGGAAATGGGCATTCCCTTCCTGACGCTGTTCGGCTTCTCCGCGGAAAACTGGCGCCGCTCGAACCGCGAGGTCGAGGACCTGATGGGCCTGCTGCGCCGCTACCTGCAGAGCGAGATCGCCGAGTTCCACAAGAACGGCATCCGCCTGCGGGTGATCGGCGAGCGCGACCGGCTACCCAAGGACATCGTGCGGCTGATCGATGATGCGGAAAAGCGCACCGGCGACAACGAGGCGTTGAACCTGGTCATGGCGATCAGCTACGGCGGACGCCAGGAGATTGCCGCCGCGGCCCGCCAACTGGCCGCCGCCGTCGCCGCCGGTGAGTTGACGCCGGAAGACATCGACGAGGACACCTTCGCCGCCGGTTTGCTGACCGCCGGCATTCCGGACCCCGATTTGGTGATCCGCACCTCCGGCGAACAGCGCCTCAGCAACTTCCTGCTTTGGCAGGCGGCCTACAGCGAGTTCATCTTCGTCGACAAGCTGTGGCCCGACTTCGACAAGAGCGATCTGGAAGCCGCCGTGGCGGAATTCCGGCGGCGCGAGCGCCGCTACGGCGCGGCGGCGGACTCGCTGTAGGACGCAGCCCCTTGCTCCTCACCCGTATCCTGTCCGCGGTGGTCCTGGCACCGCTGGTGCTGCTGCCCATCTGGTTCGGCGGGTGGTGGTTTATCATCCTGATGGTGGCCACCGCCGGCCTGATGGGCTGGGAATGGGCGCGGATGGTCAATGGCGGCCAACTCGGTTGGCCCGGCGTACTGCTTATCGCGGTGCTGGTGCTCGCCACGGCAGGGTTCGCCCTGCTCGAGGTTCGAACCATCGCGCTGCCCTCATTCCTCGTCACCGGTGCCTTGCTCAGTGCCATTGCGGCCGTGATCCGCTTCAAGCGTCGGCAAGCGTATCCCTTCGTGTTCTTCGGCACGCTCTACATCGGCGGCGCCTGCCTGGCCTTCCTCTGGCTGCGCACCGTGCCGGAGGAGGGGCGCAACCTGGTGTTCTGGCTGCTCGCCGTGGTGTGGGCGACCGACATCGGTGCCTATTTCGCCGGGCGCGGCATCGGCGGGCCGAAGCTGGCGCCCCGGATCAGCCCCAACAAGACCTGGGCCGGCCTCATCGGCGGCGCGCTCTCGGCCGGGCTGGTCGGCGTCCTGGCGGCGGGCTTCCTGGGCCGCGACGCGACCCTTCTGGTGGTCGGCGGCATGATCCTGGCCGTCGTCGCCCAGGCCGGCGATCTCCTGGAATCCTGGTGCAAACGCCGCTTCAGCGTGAAGGATTCCAGTCACCTCATTCCCGGACATGGTGGTATCCTGGATCGCGTAGACGGCCTGCTGGCGGTTCTGCCCGTTGCGTTCCTGTACTTTTGGGCTGTGAAGGATACGATCTGATATGTCATTGGCGTCGACCTCGCCGAAAAGTGCCAGCCAGCCGCGGCGGATCTCGATCCTCGGGTCCACCGGGTCGATCGGCTGCAGCACCCTGGACCTCGTTGAGCGCAATCCCGACGCCTTTACCGTCGAGGTACTGACCGCCAACCGCTCGGTGGCGCGCCTGGCCATGCAGGCCAAGCAGTTCGGCGCCCGCCTGGCGGTGGTGGCCGACGACAGCGCCTACGCGGACCTGAAGGACGCCCTCAGCGGCAGCGGCATTGAGGTTGCGGCGGGCGCGGCGGCGGTCGCCGAAGCGGCCTCGCGGTCGACCGACTGGGTAATGTCCGCCATCGTCGGCGCCGCCGGCCTGCAGCCGACCCTTTCGGCCATCCGCCAGGGCACCGTGGTCGGCCTGGCCAACAAGGAAACCCTGGTCTGCGCCGGCAGCCTGATGACCGCGGAGGTGCGCCGCTGCGGCGCCCAGTTGCTGCCGGTCGATTCGGAGCACAACGCGATCTTCCAGGTGCTCGACCTGGAACAGCCGCAAAGCGTCGACCGCCTGATCCTGACCGCCTCCGGCGGCCCGTTCCGCACCTTCAGCCGGGCCCAGATGGCGGCCGTGACGCCGGCCCAGGCGGTCGCCCACCCGAATTGGAGCATGGGCGCCAAGATCTCGGTCGATTCGGCGACCATGATGAACAAGGGGCTGGAACTGATCGAGGCCCACTTCCTGTTCGACATGCCAGAGCCGCGCATCGACATCCTGGTGCACCCGGAGTCGGTCATCCATTCGATGGTGTCCTACGTCGACGGCTCCGTGCTGGCCCAACTCGGCCAGCCCGACATGCGCACCCCGATCGCCTATGCCCTGGCCTGGCCGGAGCGCATGGCGACGCCGGTCGAGCGCCTCGATCTCGCTGCCATCGGCCGGCTGACGTTCCAGGCCCCGGATGCGGAACTCTTCCCGGCGCTGCGTCTGGCGCGCGCCGCCCTCGGCGCCGGCGGCACCGCGCCGATCACCCTCAATGCCGCCAACGAGGAGGCCGTGGCGGCCTTCCTCGCCGGACGGCTCGGCTTCCTCGAGATCCCCGAGATCGTCGAGCGCACCCTGGAAGCGCACCCCAGCGTCGCGCTGAACAGCCTGGACGAGGTGACGGAAGCCGACACGCTGGCCCGCCGGACCGCTCTGGGCCTGCTGGCCCGGCACGCTTGAAGGCGACCTCCCACGCCCCCAAGTGATACCCCTCAGTCCTTTATTTGCTAACGGTTTTACGCTATCTAGCAGGGGTCGTAAGGGGGTGCCACCGGGGGCGAGGCGCAGCAGCCGGACAGGTCGTCGCCTGAGCCTGGACCGCTTCGTTCGCCCCTCCCAGAAGGATGGCCCTTTGCCGTCTCTTCCTGATAATCAACAGTAGGATATCGCTGTAAATCATGGATTTTTCTGGAGGACTTTACGGCTTCGGCATCCCGTTCCTGGCCGTACTTACCGCTTTGGTCTTTGTCCATGAATTGGGCCACTACCTCGTGGCGCGCTGGAACGGCGTCCGCGTCGAGGTGTTTTCCATCGGCTTTGGACCCGAGATCTTCGGGTGGAACGACAAGGCGGGCACCCGCTGGAAGTTCAGCCTGATCCCCTTGGGCGGCTACGTGAAGATGTTCGGCGACGCCAATGCCGCCAGCATGCCCGCCGACGGTGCCGAGACCATGAGCCCGGAAGACCGGGCGGTGGCCTTCCCGCACAAGCGCCTGGGGCAACGCGCAGCCATCGTCTCGGCCGGCCCGATCGCCAACTTCATCTTCGCCATCGTCGTCCTCGCCGGTCTGTTCAGCATCGTCGGCCAGCGCTTTACGCCGGCGGTGGTGGGCGAGGTCATGCCGGACTCGGCGGCGGCCGTCGCCGGTTTCGCGCCGGGCGATGAAATTCTGGCGGTCAATGGCTCGTCGATCGAGCGCTTCGAGGAACTGCAGCAGTTCGGCGCCTTGCGTCCCGAAGAGCCGCTGACCTTCTCCGTGCTGCGTGGCGGCGCGGAGATCGACCTGGCCGCCACGCCGAAGCGGGTGGAGGTGACCAACGGTCTCGGCGAGACGCAGGAAATCGGCCAGTTGGGCTTGCGGGGCAGCGTTCCCCAGTATGCCCGCCATGACCCGCTGACCGCGGTGTGGCAGGCGACTCGTGCGACTGTCAGCATCGTCGATCAGACCTTTACCGCGCTGGGCCAGATCATCGCGGGCTCCCGCGGCACCGACGAACTCGGCGGGCCGCTCCGCATCGCGCAGATGTCGGGGCAGGCGGCGGAGCTCGGCATTCCGGCGATTGTCTATTTCGCCGCGGTGCTGTCGATCAACCTGGGCTTGATCAATCTCTTCCCAGTGCCGATGCTGGATGGTGGCCATTTGTTATTCTACGCGATCGAGGCAGTGCGGGGGCGGCCTCTGGGCGAAAGGGCGCAAGAATACGGTTTCCGGATCGGTTTGGCTCTGGTATTGACCTTGATGGTCGTCGTGACGTGGAATGATCTGCTGCGTCTCGACGGTTTAATGAGTTTTGTCAAAGGCCTGGTAACCTAGAAACGCATCAGGCCCACCGGGGGAAGGACAGGGGAACGTGTTTCGCGGGCGGTTGTTCGTCGTTGTATTGGCGTATCTGCTGTCCTGTGCAGCATGTCTCAGTCTTCCGCAGAGCGCTCAGGCCCAATCGATCCTGTCGGGCGGCCGCATCGAGGCCATTCGCGTCGAGGGAACCCAGCGTATCGAGGCGGCGACGGTGCGCTCCTACATGCGCGTCAACCCGGGCGATCCCTTTGATCCGGTCCGCCTTGACGACTCCCTGAAGAATCTCTTTTCGACCGGCCTGTTTGCCGATGTCCGCCTGGAGCGCGAAGGCAACACGCTGATCGTGGTTGTCAGCGAAAATCCGATCGTCAACCGCATCGCCTTCGAGGGCAACGACCGCCTCGACGACGATACCCTGGCCCAGGAAATCGAACTGCGGCCGCGCGTCGTCTTCACGCGCACCAAGGTGCAGAGCGATACGCAGCGCATTCTGGAAATCTATCGCCGCTCCGGCCGCTTTGCGGCGACTGTCGAGCCGAAGGTCATCCAGCTGGAACAGAACCGTGTCGACCTGGCCTTCGAGATCAACGAGGGGCCGCTGACCTCGATCCGCTCGATCAACTTCATCGGCAACCGCGAGTTCTCCGATTCGACCTTGCGCGACGAAGTGACCACGGTCGAGGCTTCGTTCTGGAATTTCTTCACCACCTCGGACACCTACGACCCGGACCGCCTGACCTTCGACCGCGCGCTGCTGCGCCGCTTCTATCTGAACGCAGGCTATGCGGACTTCCGCGTGGCCTCCGTGGTGGCCGAGCTGACGCCGGACCAGCAGGACTTCATCGTGACCTTCACGGTGGAGGAGGGCCCGCGTTACAAGTTCGGTAAGATCGGCCTGCAGACCACCCTGCGCAACCTCGACCCCGAGGCTTTGCGTGGCGAGGTGACGACCGAGGAGGGCGACTGGTACGACGCCAGCGAGGTCGATCAGACCATCGAGGTGCTGACCGACGCGGTGGGCAATCTCGGCTATGCCTTCGTCGACATCCGCCCGCGGGTGCAGCGCGACCGCGACAACCTGACCATCGATATCGTCTACGACATTCAGGAAGGCCCCAAGGTCTTCGTGGAGCGCATCGACATCGAAGGCAATACCCGTACCCTGGACAGCGTCATCCGCCGCGAGTTCCGGCTGGTCGAAGGCGATGCCTTCAACACCTCGAAGCTGCGCCGCTCGCGTCAGCGCGTGCAGAATCTCGGGTTCTTCAAGACCGTCACCGTCGACAACGAACCGGGCAGCGCGCCCGACCGCCCCATCGTGAAGGTCGCGGTCGCGGAGCAGTCGACCGGCGACGTGACCTTCGGCGCCGGCTTCTCCTCCTCCAACGGCCCGATCGGCAACATCGGCCTTCGCGAGCGCAACCTGCTGGGCCGCGGCCAGGACCTCCGCCTCAGCTTCACGCTGGCCGGCGAAGCCACGGAACTCGACTTCAGCTTTACCGAGCCCTACTTCCTCGATCGCAATCTGGCCGCCGGCATCGACCTGTACCGCACGCCCACCGACCGCAGCGACGAGAGCTCCTACGAAGAAGAACGCATCGGCGGATCGCTGCGTGCCGGTTTCTCCATTACCGACGAGATTCGTAACGTCGTGCGCTACACCTTGGAAAACCGCGACATCACCGACGTCGACAACGATGCCTCGCTGCTGGTGCGCTCGGAGGAGGGCGCCACGCTGCGCTCGGGCGTCAGCAACGAGATCTCCTACGATACGCGCGACTCCCGCTTCGACCCCCGCGAAGGTTTCATCACCAGCCTGCGCACCGAATTCATCGGCCTGGGCGGCGACGTCAGCCTGGCCAGGGCCTCGGCAACCGCGGGCTACTACTACACGGTCTTCGAGGACTAAACCCTCAGCGTCCGGGGCACCGGCGGCACCATGGTAGGTGTCGGCGAAGATACGCGGATCTCCGACCGCTTCTTCAAGGGCGGCGGATCGCCGCGCGGTTTCGCCTACGGCGGCATCGGCCCGCGCGACGCCAACACCGACGACTCCCTGGGCGGCAAGAACTTCTACACCGGCACGGTCGAAGCCTCCTTCCCCCTGAACCTGCCGTTCGATCTGGATGTCCGCGTGCGGGTGTTCACCGACGTCGGCGCGGCCTGGGCGATCGACGACAACAGCATTCCGGTCACCGTGCAGGATTCCAATGCGCCGCGCGTGACCGTGGGCACCGGCATTTCGTGGAATTCGCCCTTCGGCCCGGTGGTGGTCGACCTCGGCATTGCCGTGGTCAAAGAAGATTTCGACGAGACCGAGCTCATCAGCTTCAGCTTCGGAACGCAGTTCTAGACCCGATGAAACGACTTCGCTGCTGGTCGTTGTACCTTGCCGCAACCTGTCTTCTGATTGCGGTCGCGGTGCCTGACGCCCGGGCTCAGCTCGACCGGCCGCCGGTCATCGGGATCATCGACATTCAGGGCGTTCTCCGGGCCTCGACGGCGGTTCAGAATCTGTCGGCGGAAATCGAATCGCAACGCGACGGCGCCCAGGCCGCTATTGAGGGTCGCGAAGAGGCCCTGCGCGCCGCCGACGTGGACCTGGCGCAGCGCCGCGCCTCGTTGACGGCCGATGCCTACGCCCAGGAGCGCGAGGCGCTTGAAAGGGAGGGCGTCGCCCTGCAGCGCCAGTTGCAGGAAGAGCGGCGCCGGCTCGACCAGCGGTTCAGCCAGGGCATGTCGCAGATCCAGCAGGTCCTGCTGCAGATCTCGCAGGACATTGCCCGCGAGAAGAACCTTGATCTCGTGCTGGCGAAGACCACTGTTATCATTGTTCGCCCGGAATTCGATTTCACCGGCGAGGGCTTGCGGCGGCTCGATGACAGGTGGCACAGGGTCGCGCTGCCGCCG